>JAPSJV010000013.1 GCA_031178005.1 Pseudarthrobacter sp. | reverse complement strand
ACCCAGGTTCTTCAGCTGAGCAATGTCTGCACCCCAAATAGCCATGACGTATCTCCTTCAGTAGGTCTAACAAGTAATCGGATCAGAACCAGTTCGGCTCCCCCTTGGCTCCCCGGTTCATCCGGAAGATCCATTACGCCTAAGCTATCCCGGCCCACACACCACTGTCGATGGAGACAAGTCCCCATACACAACTCCCCATCAACCCTCGAACACAAACCATGCAGGGCCTAGCATGAGGTTATGTGCAGGAATATCCGTACCCTTCATAACTTCGAACCGTCCGCTACCACTGCGGAGGTGGAGGCTGCAGCGCTGCAATACGTCCGCAAAGTCAGCGGCAGCACCAAGCCTTCGCAGGCCAACCAGGAGGCGTTCGACCACGCTGTGCACGAGATCGCGCACATCACCCAACATCTGCTGGACTCGCTGGTCACCCATGCTCCGGCCAAGAACCGCGATGAGGAAGCGGCCAAGGCCAAAGCGCGGGCGGCTGTTCGTTACGGAACAGCCTGACGGCTCCGGCCCCGGCCGGGCGCTACTTTCCGAAGCGCCGCAGCCTGAGCGAGTTAGCCACCACCAGCACGGAGCTGGCGGCCATTGCCGCGCCTGCGATCATGGGGTTGAGCAGGCCCAGCGCCGCCACAGGGATGCCCACAGCGTTGTAGAAGAACGCCCAGAACAGGTTGGTCTTGATGGTGGACAGGGTCTTCCGCGAGAGCTCGATTGCCTGGGCGAGTTGCCCCAGATCGCTGCCCATCACGGTCAGGTCGGCCGCCTCGATTGCCACATCCGTTCCGGACCCCATTGCGATGCCAAGGTCGGCCTGGGCCAGTGCGGCGGCGTCGTTTACGCCATCGCCGGCCATCGCCACCGTGAAGCCTGAGGCCTGCAGCTTCTTGACGGCGTCCACCTTGCCTTCCGGCAGGACTCCGGCGAACACATCTTCCGGATCAATCCCGACGGCGGCAGCCACCTGCGCGGCAACCTCGGCGTTGTCTCCGGTCAGCAGAAGCGGGCGGAGTCCCAGCTCGCGGAGCCGTGAGATTGCGGCCGCCGAACCCGGCTTGATGGTGTCCCGCAGGGCGATGATGCCGGCGGGTTGACCGTCCACCGCCACCCAGATTGCCGTGGACCCGGTTGCCTCGGCATCCCGGAGTGCCTGTTCCTCGGCCTGGCTGGTGGTGATGCCGTTTTCGGCCAGCCAGGAATGCCGGCCTGCCAGTACCGCCCGGCCCTCAACCTCGCCCATCACACCGCCGCCCGCAGCAGAACGGAAGTTTGCAACCTCAGGCAACCTGCTGCCGTCGTTCGCGTCATCAGCAGCAGCGGCAGTGGCGACGGCCGTGGACATGGCCGCAGCGGCAATGGCCCGCGCAATCGGGTGCTCGGAGGCGGCCTCGACGGCGCCACCCAACCGCAGGACTTCAGCCTCGCTGAACTGACCGAACGGGTCAACGGAATCCACGGACAGCTGGCCTGTGGTGACGGTTCCGGTCTTGTCCAGCAGGATGGCGTCCACAGTGCGGGTGTCCTCGAGAACCTGCGGGCCCTTGATCAGGATGCCCAGCTGGGCACCGCGGCCGGTTCCGGTAAGGAGGCCCACGGGAGTCGCCAGGCCCAGGGCGCAGGGGCAGGCGATCACCAGGACGGCGACGGCGGCAGTAAAGGCCTGCTGCAGCTCCACCGACGTAATATCCGGGCCGGAAACCAGCAGCCAGATGCCGAATGTCACCACGGCGATGACCAGCACGATGGGGACAAACACCGAACTGATGCGGTCCGCCAGGCGGGCGATAGGAGCCTTGCCAGACTGCGCCTGGGACACCAGCCGGCCCATGTGCGCCAGGGTGGTTGCCGAACCCACCCGGGTGGCGCGGACCAGCAGCCTGCCGGAAGTGTTGATGGTTGCGCCGGTGACGCTGCTGCCGGGGGACACCTCCACGGGGAGGGATTCGCCTGTGACCAGGGAGGCATCGACGGCGGAACTGCCCTCGATCACCACGCCGTCCGTGGCGATCTTCTCACCCGGGCGGACCACAATAACGTCGTCAACCTGGAGTTGATCGGCGGGAATCCGCTGTTCGGCTCCGCCCTGCAGAACGGTGGCGTCCTTGGCCCCAAGGTCCAGGAGGGCACGGAGGGCATTGCCGGCGCGGTGCTTGGCATTCGCCTCCAGATACCGGCCCAGCAGCAGGAAGGTGGTGACCACAGCGGCGACCTCAAAGTACAGGCCGGCCTCTTCCATGCCGCCCATGCTTTCGGTGCCTGCATGCGCCGTCAGTTGTGGGTCTGCGAACAGCTGCCAGGCCGAGAAAACGTAGGCAGCCGTGACGCCGATGGATACGAGGGTGTCCATGGTGGAAGCGAAATGCCGAGCATTAATGGCCGCCGCGCGGTGGAACGGCCACGCCGCCCACGTGACAACAGGAAAGGCCAGCGCGCCGGCCACCCAGCCCCAGTTGGCGAACTGGAGTGCCGGGACCATGGAGATCAGGAACCCTGGCACGGTCAGGATCGCGGCGATGATCAGGCGTGGTTTCAGGGTTGCCGCTGCGCTCGGGCTGGACGGTTCGGGGAGATGCTCTGCCGGCCCGTTGTCTCGCTCAGACGCATGCTGCCGTTCATCCCCGTTTCCTCTTCCGTGCGCGGCGGGAGTTGCTTGGTGGTCACCGCCGCCGTGCAGCTTTGCTCCATAGCCCGTGGCACGTACCGTATCCAGGATCTGCTGGTCCGTGACGCCGTCGGGCACTGTCACCCGGGCCGATTCCAGCGGCAGGTTGACGGAGGCCTCAACGCCGTCGAGTTTGCCGAGCTTGCGTTCCACCCGGTTCACGCAGGAAGCGCAGGTCATGCCCTCGATATCAAGTTCGATGATCCGGTTGCCTGCTTGCTGCAGGAGCTGCTCGTTCCCCATTTACTCGCTCGATCCCTTGGTGATTGGGGTGCTTAGGCGTGGTTGTCCACAACCAGGTAGCCGGCTTCTGCGACGGCCTCGCCGATCTGGTCGTGGGGGATTTCCTTGGTGGAGGTGATGGTTACGGTGGACACGCCGCCGGCGTTGAGGTCCACGTCAACATTTTCGACGCCGTCGATGGCTTCGATTTCCTCGCTCACTGAGGAAACGCAGTGCCCGCAGGTCATGCCGGAAACGTTGACGGTAGTGGAAACGGTGCTCATGGTGACTCCTTGGAGGTTCGGTTGGGATGGGGCGCCCGGAACGTGCGTGCGAGCCGGCGTCTAGCGGAGCAGGCGGCCGATGGCGGTGCTTGCTTCCTTGACCTTGGCGTCGAGGTTTTCGGCACGCAGGGTGGGGTCCGGTTCGGAGGCGGCGCCCACCACGCAATGGCCAATGTGTTCCTCCACAAGGCCAAGGCTGACGGCGTGCAGCGCCTTCGTCACGGCAGCAACCTGTGTGAGGATGTCGATGCAGTATTTGTCATCGTCCACCATCCTGGCGATGCCGCGGACCTGACCCTCAATGCGTTTGAGCCTGCGGAGGTACGCATCCTTGTTGGACGTGTAGCCATGCCCCTCGAATGCGGGAGCCTCAGCAGCTGTAATGACGGCTTCTTCGGGTATGTTCATAACGCCAGATTATACCCCCATAGGGTATTCGTCAAGTACCCCGTAGGGGTATATTGTCCAAGGCTCTGCTTGGGGCGCGGCCTGGCCAACCATGCAATTTTGGGCATCAAAAAGCTCCGGAGTGCGTTATTGGGGGATACGCACTCCGGAGCAGATTTTGGGCTGAAGGTTCGGTGCCGTTCGGCTCTTTCCCTCCTGCAGTATTTAGCTTACTTGCAGGTAGAGACCCGCGCCACCTCCGCGAATAACTACTTTCGCTTTACTTTTCAAGTGTCCGGCTAACCCGCTAAAACAAGAGGATTCCGGGCTAGGAGGGGTCGGGAACCACTAGTACCGGACACGGCTGATGGTGGCTGAGCCAGGCGGCAATTGAGCCGTTCAGCATTTCGCTGAACCGGTGGCCCAGGCCGCGCTCCGGCGTTCCCACGATGATCATCGATGCAGCGCAGTCGGCTGCCAGCCGGCCCAGCGCGCGGGACGGATCGCCGGCTAGGGTGCGCAGCGACCACTCAACAGCCTGCCCCTCCAGCGCCTGCGTCAGGGCCGAGGTGAGCTGACCGGTCAGGGTCCGGACGTCGTCGTCATCCTTTTCCGGATGCAGCGACAGCCTGTGCGCTGCGCGATGCGGGTCCCACTCCACGAGGTAACTTGCCTCGTCCACATACGCGCAGACCAAGGCCACCCCCAGCTTGCGGGCCAGGGCCGCGGCGGCCTGGAGTACTTCGCCGTGCTGGTTGGGCCTGACACCTACCACCAGCGGACCGGACATGTCATTGGGTTGAGCAGCCATACTTCATTGTGTTCCGTTGCGCGGACCTTGAACAAGGCAGCTATTGCAGGACGGGCGTGGCCGTAACGGTGACGTTGGTTCCCCAGGGGTCTTCGGTGTAGCAGCTGATGAGCACCAATTGCCCGGGAACCACGTTCCAGATGGGGCTGTCCTTCAGGGTGTCCTTGTTGTAGGTGTCGATCCTGTCTACTCGGTACTGGACGGTGCCGGTGTGGGTGAGCACGCCAAATACGTCGCCCACGCTGGCCTGGCTGCTCAGATGATTGAACGGCGCGTCCCGGTCAACCCAGCTGTGGCCGATCACGTACGTGGTGTCAACGGAGCCTGCCCCGGGCATGCCGTACGGAGTCAGCCAGTAACCATCCAGTGTGGCCGGGGGATTGAGGGTGCGGCTTGCCGATGCCTGCGCGTCGGGCGCCATTGGATGAACCACGACGTCGACACCTGCGGCCGGATAGCTGATCCGCACCGGCGCTGCCGCTGGAGGAAGGACGGCCGGCGGTGGCGGTGGTGGAGGCTCGGGCGCGGGGGCTGGGGGGACTTCAGCGTTTGCGGCAGGTGCCTCGGCTGTGGGACTGGCGGGTTCCGGTGCCGCAGTAGGTGTTGTGGAGACCGGCGGGGTGCTCTGCAAATTGGTGGGAGACGCTGACATGGGCCCAGGGGCGTTGCAGGAGGTGAGCGACGGTGCCGCAAGCAGCAGAACTCCCAGCACCGCGCACAGCACGATGGCGAGGTCTATACGTCGCCCGTTTCTGCCTCCGCCGTTGCTGTGCCTGCCGATGCTGTGTTGCATGAGTTGAACCGTGCGCTCCTGTCGATTCCGTGGTCCGGGCCGCTGAATTGGGGAGGCCCCGTCTCATTGTTGAGACAGGGCCTCCATGCTTCATTGATGTTTCGATTCCTGGTCAGCTACGCCGAGGAATCCGGTGCAGCTGCCTAGTGTGAGCGGCTGCTTTGACGGCGGTAGAGCATAAGTCCGGCTGCTCCTGCCAAGAGTGCAACTCCTGCAGCAATCGCCGCGTTGCCCATGGCTGAGGATTCACCGGCGGCCGTCTGGGCGTTGAAGCCACGCTGCCCGGGGCCGGGTGCCTTGGTGATGGCCACAACTCCAGGCGCAGTTGTGGTCTGCGTAGGAGCCGGCGTAGTGGTTGTGGTTGCCGGAGGCGACGTGGTGGTAGTTGTCTCCGTTGGTGTCGGAGTCGACGTGGTGGTCGTTTCCGTGGGCGTTGGTGTTGGCGTCGTCGTGGTTTCAGTCGGTGTGGGCGTCGGTGTGACTACCGGAATGACGCAGCCGTTCTCCAGGATGGCCTGGCCTTCAGCCGTCCAGTTCTTGCCTGGATACGAGCCATCACTGTATTCGAATGGCGGAATGATGTCTCCAACGGGTCCGTTGCCGATCTGATCGTGGATGTCGTGCCCCTGCTGGAGCACGGCATCGGCATCAATCGTAATTACGACGTACGGGTTGTCCGCCGCGCCAGTCCGGTGGCAGAGGGTTACCGGCTCGTGGCCAACACCACCATTTCCCTGAGTGACCGTGGTTGTGGGCGTCGGGGTGACGGTTGCTTGGGCCGGTGCCGCGAGACCCATGAGGGCCAAGGCACTGATTCCTGCAAGAGCTAGAGTCTTTTTCAAGGCGGGTCTCCATCCACTGGTCCGGTTTTTGACTGGTTCCGGGAACGCCAAGCAACGACCTTGCCCCCGCCGGCCAAAAAGTGAATTATTTGCAGGCTATGGCCGGATGCTCGGCAGTGTCCCGAGTAGTCACTACTCGAATTTCCGGATTCGACTACTTGGTGGCGTAATTGAGTACTCAGGTAGTCGTCTCGACAGGTCAGGGCAAGGGGGCCGTGTCCCTTGAACAGCCCGGGCAGCGGGGCCTAACGTTGGCTTAGGACAACAACGACGGAAGGGTGATCCCGGTGGAAATCTTCATGTGGTGGCTGGACCTCAATACCGACGCCAAGGAATGGCTCCGGGAAAACCTACGTGCAGAGGAACTGCCCCTTGACGTGGCACAAGCCATTGCTGAAGCGGGAGGACCTCATCCTGACGATCCGTCCAAGGTGCTCAATGAGAAGGACTGGGACTTCATCGAGACGCAGTCCGAGTTTGTCGACTGACGCGAAACCGGCCAGCTGAAAGGCGCCCATAACCATTGCAGGTACGGCGGGCTGATGGTTCCATGGAACTCATGGCTGGCGACGAGAAGTACCTTCTGGCAATCGGCACTAAAAAAGGACTATGGCTGGCAACCAGCCCTGATCGGAAAGAGTGGTCCTTCACCGGGCCGCACTTCCTGATGAGCGAAATTCCCAGCGTCGGGATCGACACCAGGGACGGCCGGACCAGGATCATGGTGGGCGTACGCTCCGAACACTGGGGTCCCACCGTTGCGCATTCTGATGACCTCGGACAAACCTGGACCGAGCCGGACAACGGCGCCATCACGTTCCCCGAGGACACGGGCGCCGCGCTGGAACGCGTCTGGCAGATTTACCCGGACAAGGAGTCACGCCCGGGCGTGGTGTGGGCGGGCGCGGAACCTATCTCCGTGTGGAAATCCACCGACGGCGGCGAGCACTTCGAGTTGAACCGCGGGCTCTGGGACCACCCGCACCGCAGCGAGTGGGGTGCCGGGTACGGCGGTGCGGCAGCACACTCGATTGTGGTGAATCCCGACGGCGGGCAGGTCCACGTTGCCATGAGTACCGGAGGCGTCTACCGTTCGCTCGACGGCGGAACCTCCTGGGAGGCCCGCAACAAGGGAATTTCGGCGTACTTCATGCCGGACCCCAACCCTGAATTCGGCCAGTGCGTCCACAAGATTGCTGCGGATGCCGCCGTCGACGGCCGCTTGTACGCACAGAACCACCACGGTGTGTACAGGACAGATGACAACGGCGATACCTGGGAATCGATCGCCGGCGGACTGCCGGCGGACTTTGGCTTTGTGATGCTGACGCATCCCCGCCGCGAGGGGACCGCCTGGGTGGTTCCGTTGAAGGCCGACGGCGAGCGGATCCCGCCGGACGGGAAGCTGGCAGTCCATCGCACGGACGACGCCGGAAACAGTTGGACCCGCCTGGATTCCGGCCTGCCGGACCACGAATACAACAGCATCCTGCGGGACGCCGCGTCCGTGGATACCGCCGAGCCGGTTGGCGTGTACTTCGGCACGCGTGGTGGCACCGTTTACGCGAGCGACGACGAGGGCGCAAATTTCAGCGAAGTCGCGGCGCATCTTCCGGATGTCCTGTGTGTCCGGGCCGCTGTGATCAGCGGTGCGCCGGCGCCGGTGGTGTGAATGGCCAGCGAGGTCATCGAGATCGTACTGCCCAGCGTCCTGCAGCCGCTGGCGGCCGGGAATGCTGTCCTGGCCGCCGCCGTCGAGGGCCCTGAAACGGTAGGGACGGTGCTGGATTCGTTGTCCGCCGACTATCCCGTCCTGGCCCGCCGGCTGCGTGATGAAACCGGGGCGCTGCGCCGTTTCGTGAATATCTACGTTGACGGCAGTGAGGTGCGCCGGCTCGATGGGCTGGAAACTCCGGTGCGGGGTGGCCAGGAAATCCTGATCATCCAGTCGGTGGCCGGAGGCTGAGGAGGCTGGCAAGCGGGCAGCCCTTGCTGGCTGCACCCGCGGTAGCGTGGCCAAGTCGTGTGCATGGCGGCGGATCAGGCAACCCGCCAGACGCTGCATTCGTCCGTGTTGATGGCCTTGCGCGTTCCCGTGACATGGTCGGTGATCCAGACGACGCCGATGCCCGGCGCTGTCTCCTGGACGCTGCCGCGGCGGATCACCACGTCGTCATAGTTGGGCCCTACGGACAGCCGGGCTTCAATCTGGTCGCCGCGGTGGAGCTGGTCCAGGGCGCGGATACGGGTCACATGGGTGCTGGGTTCCTTCAACATGGCAGGGCCTCCTGAATTGGAGTTGGCGCCGGCCCTTGCCGGCAACTCCAGTGTGGCCGGTGAATATTGCCGCCGCGTTTCCCCGCGGTTATGGGCCGGTTAGTTCTTCACGCCGCGGGTGTTTCCGGAGTTCTGTCCGGGCCGCGGCTTAGGGTGGGTGGATGGATAGTGATGCAGTGCAGGGGATCTACATGGTGCTGTCCGCCATTGCCGCTGTGGCGCCCGTGGCGACGTTCGGTGTGGTGCTCGTGGCCTACCTCAGTTACCGGCAGAAGCTCCGGGCGGACCGTCGGGACCAGTGGTGGAAACGCGCGCAGTGGGCCATTGACGCCGCCCTGTATGACGCCGATCCGCAACGCAGGCTGGCCGGCCTGAAAGTCATGGTGGAGCTCATCGGCAGCGACCTCGCCACCTCTGCCGACGCCGAGCTGATGGCCGATCTCGCGGTCGGCATCCAGGACCAGGAACTGGAGTACGACGGCGGCATCCGCGCCGGGGTGCGTCCGGGCCACCGTCCGGGAGAAGGCGGAGGTGGGACCGCCGTTGAACTTCCGTCACGGGGCCGCAGCGTCACCGCGGCCTCCGCGGCGTCGGCCCGCATCCTGCACGAGGCGGAACGGCTCATCGAGGCCGCCGCCGGGCTGCGCGCCCTGGACTAGCGTCAAGGGGCCAGCCGGTCACCCGGTTCATGCACGCGCAACCACTTGTAGCCGTAGCGGCCCAGCTCCACCTTGAATGCGCCGTTGGGCTCCAGCTTAACGTTGTCCCCGTCCAGCAGGTCCAGCAGGATGCAGCCTTTGTACTTGCGGCGCCCGCCCTGTGATGACCCGCCCCGTGGTGCCCCGCCCTCCGCACCCAGGTTCGCGCTGACCTTTACCGGCTCCGCACTGAAGTTGTGGAGCAAAACGAGCGTGCCGCCGTCGGCCGTGGTGGTGTGTGCAAAAACGGCTGGCTCGGGCTGGTCCAGCACGGAGAACTCTCCCCAGCCCAGCTCCGGCGATTCCCGGTAGCGCTGGATCAGCGTGGCCATGAAGTTCCACAGTGAATCCGGATCCCGCTTGGCCGCGGCCGCGTTTACGCTGTCAGGACCGAACTCGCCCCGGACCAGCGGCGCCACCAGATCGGATACCTTGGCGCTGGAGAAGCCGCCGTTTTTGCCATCGCTCCACTGCATGGGGCTGCGGACCGAGTTCCGGCCTTTTTGCCGCAGATCCTCGCCCATGCCGATCTCCTCGCCATAGAAGAGCACCGGCGTGCCGGGCAGCGTGAACATCAGCGAATAGACCATCCGGATGCGCTCGCTGTCACCGTCGAGCATGGGCGGCAGCCGGCGGCGCAGTCCACGGCCGTAGATCTGCATGTTCTTTTCCGGACCAAAGGCGGCAAAAACCTCCTGCCGCTCGCCATCACTGATCTTGTCCAGCGTCAGTTCGTCATGGTTGCGCACAAACATGGCCCACTGATTGTCCGGGTGCAGGGCCGGGCGGCTCTTGAGCGTTTCGGCCAGCGGGCGGGCATCCTGCCGGGCAAGCGACAGGTACAAGTGCTGCATGGACATAAAGTCGAACTGCATGTTCAGCTCGTTGCCCTCGGTCCCGAAGTACTCCAGCTGCTCCTTGTACGGCAGGTTCACCTCGCCCAGCAGGATCGCCGCCCCGTTGCGGCGGCCCAGGAAGCTGCGCAGGGCAGCGAGGTAATTGTGCGGATCCAGGTTGGCGGCTTCGTCCTTGGGCTGGCCGCGGGTTTCCAGGAAGAACGGCACTGCGTCCAGCCGGAACCCGTCCAGGCCCAGTTCCAGCCACAGCCCCATGGCCTTGACGATCTCGTTGCGGACCGTGGGGTTGGCGACGTTCAGGTCCGGCTGATGCTTGGCGAACATGTGCAGGTACCACTCGCCGGTGGCCTCATCCTGTGTCCAGAGGGACGTTTCCTCCCCGGGAAAAACCACTTGCGACGACGTGTCCGGGGGAGTGTCCTTCCGCCACACGTAGTAATCCCGGTACGGATTGTCCGTTGACTTCCGGGCTTCCATGAACCACGGGTGCTTGTCCGAGGTGTGGTTGACCACGAAGTCCGCGATCACCCGCATTCCCCTGTCCTTGGCGGCCCGGATGAACTCCACAAAATCGCCAAGGGTGCCCAGCCGGGAATCGATGCTGAAGAAGTCGGTCACGTCGTAGCCGTCGTCGCGGTCCGGCGTGGGGTAGAACGGCATCAGCCAGATACAGGTGACTCCGAGTGCGGCCAGGTAGTCCACGCGCTGGGTGAGGCCGGCGAAATCACCGGTGCCGTCGCCGTCGTCGTCAAAAAACGTCTCCACGTCCAGGCAGTAGACGACGGCGTTTTTCCACCACAGGTCCGAGGTCTCAGCGATTCTCATGCCGTGGGCTCCTTGATCTCTTCTTCGGCCACCCCTGGACTTTGAGCCCTTGTTGTTTCTGTCCTGATCCGCAGCTGCGGCAGGACACCGGCAGCGAAGGCGTCGATGAACGGTGCCTGCTCCTGGCCCACAAAGTGCAGGTAGAGCTCATCAAAGCCCAGGTCCCGGTAGCCCGCCAGCCACTCCGCATGCCGATCCAGGCTGGCCGAGACATTGACCGACTTGCGGACCTGGTCCACTCCCACGGCGCCGCTGACGCCGTCGAAATGGGCCGCGGTGGGAAGGTCCCAAGGAACGGGCGGCGCGAACGTGTTGGTCCGCCACTGCTCCATGGCGATGGCTTCCGCTTCTTCCTCCCGCGGCGCCCAGGAGAGGTGGATCTGCATGATGGCCGGACCCTTGCCGCCGTTGTCCCGGTACGCGGCCAGCATTTCCTTCAGGGTTTCCGGCGGCTGGTTGACCGTCACCAGGCCGTCGGCCCAGGCCGCCGCGCGACGGGCCGTGGCCACACTGATGGCCGGCGCGATCAGCGGCGGCGCAGGTTCCGGAACCTCCCAGATGCGGGCCTGCTCTACGGTGACCAGTCCCTGGTGGGTCACTTCCTCGCCTTGATGGAGCCGCCGGATGATGTTTACGCACTCTTCCAACCGTTGCTGCCGGATTTCCTTGGGCGGCCAGGGATCGCCGGTGATGTGCTCGTTCATGTTTTCGCCGCTGCCCGGCGCCATCCAGAACCGGCCCGGGAACATTCCCGCCAGGGTGGCGGAGGCGTGCGCGATGATGGCCGGGTGGTAGCGCTGGCCTGGGGCCGTGACCACTCCAAACCTCAGGCTGGTGGTGGCCAGAGCCGCACCCAGCCACGACCACGCGAAGCCGGAATGCCCCTGTTTGGCGGACCAAGGCTCAATGTGGTCCGAGCACATGGCGGCGTCGAATCCGGCCTGCTCCGCGTGCTGGACATCCTGCAGCAGCTGCGCCGGGCTAATCTGTTCGTGCGATGCGTGAAAGCCGACAGTAACCATCCTTCATGCCTACCGCCCCGGATGGTGCTGTGTCGAGAGTGCGCGGGTTCCCAGGCGCCGCACTTTCCCTTGGGTCCCCGCGCCACTGTTCCCAAGTCGGGTCCCCGCGGCAACAATAGGCCTATGGAACTGCCTGTGATGCCACCCGTGAAGCCCATGCTCGCCAAAGCCGTCAGCCAAATCCCGGAAGGGCGGTTGAGCTACGAACCCAAATGGGACGGCTTCCGCTCCATCATCTTCCGTGACGGAGAGGAGCTGGAGATCGGCAGCCGCAACGAAAAGCCCATGACCCGGTACTTCCCGGAGCTGGTGGCGGCACTTAAGGAAAACCTGCCGCAGCAGTGCGTGCTGGACGGCGAGATTGTGATGGTGGGTGCCTCCGGAGACAGGCTGGACTTCGACACGCTGCAGCAGCGGATCCACCCGGCGGCCAGCCGCGTGAAGCTTTTGGCCGAGCAGACTCCTGCCAGTTTCGTGGCCTTTGACCTGCTCGCTTTGGGCGGCGAGGACTACTCGGGCCGGCCCTTCTCCGAGCGGCGGGAAGCCCTGGAGAAGGCGCTCGCAAACGCGGCGGCCCCGGTCTACTTCACCGCGGCAACCCCGGACAAGGATCTTGCGCAGCAATGGTTCCAGCAGTTTGAGGGCGCCGGGCTGGACGGCATCATCGCCAAACCCCTGGACGGGGGCTACCAGCCGGACAAGCGGGTGATGTTCAAGATCAAGCACGAACGCACCGCGGACTGCGTGGTTGCAGGCTACCGCCTCCACAAGAGCGGGCCCGACGCCATCGGATCGTTGCTGCTGGGACTGTACAAGGACGACGGCGGCCTGGCCAGTGTGGGGGTGATCGGCGCCTTCCCGATGGCCCGCCGTCGGGAATTGTTTGCGGAACTCCAGCCGCTGGTGACCGATTTCGACAACCATCCCTGGGCCTGGGCCCGCCAGGAAGAAGGGGACCGCACCCCGCGGAACGCGGAGGGCAGCCGCTGGAGCGCAGGCAAGGACCTGTCCTTTGTGCCGCTGCGGCCCGAGCGGGTAGTGGAGGTCAAGTACGACCACATGGAAGGCGAACGGTTCCGGCATACCGCGCAGTTTGTGCGCTGGCGGCCGGACCGCGAGCCGGAATCCTGCACGTACGCGCAGCTGGAAGAACCGGTCAGCTTTGACCTCGCATCGGTGCTGGCGACAGGCCGGGGATAGGCCGGGGGCTGCCCGTTAAGCGTCTGAGGGGTGAGCCCGTTGATGCAGACTCACCCCTCAAGCTCAAGGTTTAGGGTTCCCGGTTTTCCTTGCGGATTTCGAAGAACTTGTCTGAAGCCTGAGCCCCTGGCTTGGCCTTGTTGGCTTTGGACCATCGCGGAACAAGGATGGCGAACAGCACTATCACCACAATTGCTCCGGCAAGGGCTATGACGACGCCCGTTGATGCATCCACGTTTATTCCCTTCTGACTATGAAGCTGGATTGTCTTTTAGCAGATGTACGTTGAGACGTAGCCCAAGACGGCTGCATATGATCCAGCTATGCCTGCCAGAATGCCTACCTGAGCGCCGGTAAGTAGGAACCCGGCGATTACAACTGTGCCACCACCCGTTACGGCTGCCAATACACCAAGTGCACCTGCCCCTACCCCGATGATCGCTGTGGCGAGTGCGGTGCCACAGAATGAAGCCCGCAGCACTGGAGTTCCACTATCAACTGACAGACCTGCTGGAGTCCGCGTAACTGTTGTCGTTGTGTTTGCGATCGTATGCGACTGTCCTACGTCCAAGGCCTTGATGCTGCGGACATCCGCTTTCTGGACCGAGCTGAGTTTGGCGGAGTGCACTTCTGCTTGGGCTGTAGTGCCTGCTGCTGGTACGCCCGCGGCAGGCGTAGCCGCACTTGCCACAGATGTGCCTCCCAGTAGGAGTCCAAGGCATAGCGCAGAGCCCACCGCAATTTTCGAGTATGTTTTCATCGTGCTTTATCCCCAACTGTCGACAAATAGCAAGATGCGCTCTTCCCGGCGTAATTCGGATCTAGTCTTACAATATTGACGAATTAAGTAAATTCAATTTACCAGGTAGTAATGCTCGCCGTGGGGGAGTGCCGCCGTCGAAATTCCCAGGTTAGTCCGCGAAACCCAACGTTGTGGCTTAGGTTCCGCGGACAAGCTTGGGAGCCGTGCCGGGCTGACTGAACCGGGCAGCTGCGCCGGGCCAGGAGCGGCTACTTCAGTCCAAGTTCCTTGGTGGGTACCCGGAACGTCTCTTTGGCAGTCAGCGCGGACACGGCCGCGATGGTGCAGATGACGCCGGTGAAGATGCTGATCTGGACCCAGCCGCCGGGCTTGATGCCGCCCATGGCTGACACGATGGCCGGGGCGAAACCTGCCATCAGGAAGCCAAGCTGGGTGTCGATGGCCAGACCGGAGAAGCGGACCTTGGTGCTGAACATTTCCGCGTAGAAGGACGGCCAGACGGTGTTGGATGCAGCGTAACCGCAGGAGAAGAAAGCGATGGCGGCCAGGAACATCAGCGGGATGCTGCCGGATTCCAGGCTCAGCAGGAACACCGGTGTCAGGATGGCGCTGGAGATGGCTCCGTAGATAAAGACGGGCTTGCGGCCAATCCGGTCAGCCAGCCGGCCGAACAGCGGCTGGGTGCCCAGTGCCACCAGGTTTGCTCCGACTACCAGCCACAGGGTGGTGGTGCCGTCAACGCCGGCTACGGTCTTGGCGTAGCTGATGACTAGCGTGCCGAACACGGTGGAGACGGCGGCGATGAAGGCGCAGCAGGCTACGCGGAGGACATCGCGCCAGTGGGTCTTCAAGAAATCGGCGACCGGGAGCTTCGAATCTGGGCGCAGGGGCGTTGCTGCCATCTGCATCGGCGTGGGCCTGGCCGTAGTCTGGAAAACGTCACCGCCGGATCCGCGGCTTAAGGGAGAAGAGCATGTTGAACTTCGTAGATACCGTCCAGGAGGCGGTGTCCGGCATCAAGGACGGTTCCACCGTGATGATCGGCGGCTTCGGCAACGCCGGGCAGCCGTTTGAGCTGATCGACGCGCTGATGGACTGCGGCGCGCGGGAGCTGACGGTGGTGAACAACAACGCCGGCCAGGGCGACCAGGGCCTGGCCTTGCTGATCAAGGAAGGCCGGGTGAAGAAGATGATCTGCTCCTTCCCGCGGCAGTCCGATTCCTGGCACTTCGACGCCAAATACAAGGCCGGCCAGATCGAGCTGGAACTGGTCCCACAGGGCAACCTGGCGGAACGGATCAGGGCGGCGGGCGCCGGAATCGGCGGTTTCTTCACTCCCACGGGCTACGGCACCATGCTGGCCGAGGGCAAGGAAACCCGCATGATCGACGGCCGCGGCCAGGTGTTTGAGACGCCCGTCCATGCCGACGTCGCGCTGATCAAGGCGCTCACGGCTGACGGCGCGGGCAACCTGGTGTACCGCAAGACAGCCCGGAACTTCGGGCCCATCATGGCTGCCGCCGCCAGGCACACCATCGCGCAGGTCTCCGGAATCGTCCCCGTCGGCGGCATCGACCCGGAAAACGTGGTCACTCCCGGCATTTACGTCAACAGCATTGTGAAGGTGGCTTGAGATGGACCTCCAAACCTCTGATACCCCGCTGGGCCGGGACGACCTGGCACGGCTGGTGGCCAGGGACATTGCCACCGGCTCCTTCGTGAACCTGGGAATCGGCCAGCCCACCCTGGTCTCCAACTACCTGCTGCCGGAGCAGAACATCACCCTGCACACCGAGAACGGGATGCTGGGCATGGGACCCGTGGCCGAAGGGGACGCGATCGACGGCGACCTCATCAACGCGGGCAAGATCCCTGTCACCGAGCTGCCGGGCGCGTCCTACTTCCACCACGCCGATTCCTTCGCGATCATGCGCGGCGGGCACTTGGACATCTGCGTTCTGGGCGCCTTCCAGGTTTCCGCCACCGGCGACCTCGCCAACTGGCACACCGGCGCACCCGACGCGATCCCTGCCGTGGGTGGCGCCATGGACCTGGCCACCGGAGCCAAGGACGTGTTCGTGATGATGACGCTGTTGACCCGCGAAGGCGCCTCCAAAATCGTCGAATCCTGCAGCTATCCACTCACCGGGGTCGGCTGCGTAACCCGGGTGTACACGGACAAGGCCGTGTTCCTGACCGGGCCCGACGGCGTCTCCGTACGCGAGACGTTGGGCTGCACCCTCGAAGAACTGCAGGAGCTGGTGCCGGTTCCGCTGAAAGCCGCATCGGCCACCGCTGCAGTCGGCGGTTGAGCCGCGCTTCGACCGCTAGCCGGCGGTTGGGGACGAAACCCTGCCCGCCTAAGATTGGTAACCATGACCGACGCCGCAGGTACGGATATCCAGCCAGCCCCGCAGGCCAGCGACCAGTACGTCCAGTCCCTGGCCCGCGGGCTGGCGGTGATCCGCGCCTTTGATGCGGACCACGCGCTAATGACGCTCACCGAGGTTGCCGCCCGGACCGGGCTGACGCGGGCCACGGCGCGGCGTTTTCTGCACACCCTGGTGGAGCTGGATTATGTGCGCACCGACGGCAAGACGTTCGCGTTGACGGCCAAGGTCCTGCAGCTGGGCTACGCCTACCTTTCAGGCCTCTCACTGCCGCAGATCGCCCAGCCGCACCTGGAAGAGCTGTCCCTCAAACTCCGGGAGTCGACGTCGGCCGCTGTCCTGGACGGGACGGAAATTGCCTACATCGCCCGGGTGACCACCCGCCGGATCATGACGGTGGGCATCACGGTAGGAACCCGGTTCCCGGCCTACGCCACGGCAATGGGACGGGTGCTGCTGGCTGCCCTGCCGCCGGCCGGGCTGAGGGAGTACCTGGACCAGGTGGAGCTGAAGGCGTTGACGCCGCGGACCGTGACTGACGAAAAGGAATTGCTGGCCGTCCTGGACGCGGTCCGCAAGCAGGGCTGGTGCCTGCTGGACCAGGAGCTGGAACTGGGCCTGATGTCCGTCGCGGCGCCCGTGTATAACGGTCCCGGCAAGGTTGTGGCCGCCGTCGATGTTTCGCTGCAGGCCCAGTCTGTGGCTGCCGGACAGGATCCGGACGCCTACCTCGCCTCCGTGGCGGAAGAGATCGTGGCGACGGCGAACGTCATCTCGGCAGATCTGGGCGCCCGGCAGTAGGAGCGCGCGGGTGGAACTGCGCAGGGTCGTCTCGGTACGGGCCGGGGTAGGCAGTCGGGACCAACCGCCGTCGAACATTCCCGGGTTAGTCCGCGAAACCCAACGTTGTGGCTGAGGTTCCGCGGACAAGCTTGGGAGCAGTGCCGGGCCAGCTGGACGTAGCAGCCCGGCTTTTTACTACCATTGAACCGGGAGCAGGAATCTGCCGCCGGAACAACCCACTGACACATCTGGAGCAAGCGTGAGCGAAGCAATCAAGGTCGGCACTGTCGACGAGATCGACGAGGGCACGGCGAAGGTTGTTCCCTCCGAGGAGACCGGCACCGGCGAGGACATTGCCGTCTTCCATGCCGAGGACGGAAACTTCTACGCCCTGAACGACGAGTGCACCCACGAGACGGCATCCCTGGCGGAGGGCTGGATCGAGGGCGTTGAGGTGGAATGCCCCATGCACTCTGCGCGTTTCAGCCTGAAGACCGGCGAAGCCCTGTGCATGCCCGCCTTTATCGCGGCACGCACGCACAAGGTGGAGGTCAAGGACGGCGAGGTCCTGCTGTTCCCGAACGTCAACGCGGAGGTGTAGGACGGGTATCAACTCGGTTGTCATCGTCGGCGGTGGCATGGCCGGATTCACCGTAGCCAAGGAATTGCGCGGCCGCGGTTTTGCAGGTGCCGTGACCATCATCGACCCCGCCGGCGTGCCCTACGACAGACCGCCGCTCAGCAAGGACTACCTGCTGGGCACGCGCGACCAGGCCGGAATCCAGCTGGCCGCCGGGGACTGGTTCAAGGACCAGGACATCACCATCATCACCGGGACGGCTGTTGCCCTGGAGCCCGACGTCGGCACGGTAGTGCTGGAGGACGGGCGGGAAATCACGGGAGACCGGGTTGTGCTCGCCACGGGCGGCACGGCCCGCCGGCTGCCCATTCCGGGCGGGGACCTGGAATCGGTCCTGGAACTGCGTACCAGGGAAGACGCCGACCGCCTGCGTGCCATGCTGAAGCCCGGCGCCCGGCTGGCGATCATCGGCGCAGGCCTGATCGGCGCGGAGGTGGCGTCGTCGGCACTCCCGTTCGGAGCCGACGTCGTACTCATCGATCCCCAGGACCCGCCGCTGATACCTGCCGTGGGGCACGAACTCGCCAACCGGCTGCACGCGATGCACCCCGAACGTGGAGTCGATGTGGTGACCGGCGCGCCCGTAGCCATCACGGCGGACGACGGCGGCACGCACCACATCGAGATGGTCTCCGGTGAAACCATCGCGGCTGACGCGGTGCTGGTGGGCATCGGGATCATTCCGGAAACCAGGCTGGCAGAATCCGCGGGGCTGGAGACAGACAACGGCACCATCGTGGACGAATCCCAGCGCACCGCCCACCCGAAGGTCTACGCAGTCGGCGACAGTTCCCGCATCCGGCGCGCCGACGGTACCCTGCTGCGCCGTGCAGAGCACTGGGAACATGCCATGAACACCGGAGCCACGGCCGCGGCTGCCCTGCTGGGTCAGGAGCTTCCCCGGCACGGCGCAAGCTGGTTCTGGTCAGACCGGCACGGCGTCCACGTTGAAGGCGTGGGAAGCATGGCGGGCGAAGGCACGGTGATTGTTCGGGAAAAGGACGGCGAACCGTCAGTGGTTTTCCGGCTGGACCCGGAGGGTTTCCTGGCCGGTGCCGCCGCCGTTGATGGCGGCTTTGCGGTCCGGGCAGCCCGGCGGATCATTGACCGGCGGATCCCCGTTGACCCGGCCCAGCTTGCCGACCCGATGGTGGATCTGCGGAAGCTCGCGCGCTAAGCGCCGTCTTCCAGTCAGCCTGTCACGTACTGGTCCAGCCGGCGCAGCGTCAGCTCCATGCTGGCAGGATGGCGCCGCAGGTAACCGGCTAGGCGCAGCAGGAACTTGCCCCGGACTGCCCTGGCATCCCACTGCTCGGTGACCAACGTGCCCGGCTTCCCGTCGGCGTCGTTCTTGGGTTCCAAGATGTAGCGCCAGATGTGGCCATAGAAATGCCGCCAGGCGATGTGGCGGCCTTCCTCGAACTCACACACGGTGTTGAGGATTTTATAGTCCACCTTGATGTTCATTTCCATGCCGAACTTCGCCCCGGGGGATAAACGGGCGGGGCCGTTGGGCTGGTCTCCCTTCACGGTGCCCGAGCCATCGATGACGCTGTGCAGCGACGGGGTGGCAAGCACGTCGAAAATTTTTTCCGGCGAAGCAGCGATGAAGCGCTCAACGGTGACAAGGTAGGTGCTGGTCATGAACCCAGCGTACGCATGAGGAGGTAACCACTGGATCGACGCCCAGGCAACCGCTAAAAATAGGGCAGTCTTTGGCCAACTTCACCGACACGATGCATTAAGTTCACCCGAATAGTGGCATTTGGTTATCTTTTCTGGCAACGATGGAGGGGTGGAGTCCAACAGTAGTGGAACCAAGCGATGACCATCTCGCCGGTCTTGAACCGGATACTGAAGAGGGCCGCCGCCAAGATCCCTGACGCGGCGAGCCCGGTGTTGATCGGTCCCGCGGCCAGCCCGGACCTGCACGTCATGAGCTTCAATATCCGCTTGGACACAGCCCGGACCCTCCCCGGCCAGGCAGACCACTGGCCCGAACGCCTTCCCGCGCTGGCGGCGCTTTTGGCACGCGAGGCGCCTACCGCCGTCGGGGTCCAAGAAGCGTTACCGCACCAACTGGCCGCCATCACCGAGGCCTTCCCCGGCCGCTACCGGTACATCGGCCACGGACGCGACGGCGGTGTGGACGGGGAGTATTCGGCCATTCTGTACGACGCCCGCAGGCTGGATGTGTTGGAATGGGACCAGTTTTGGCTCAGCGACACCCCAGACCTGCCTGGCTCGGCAACGTGGGGAAACTCTGCCTCCCGAATTGTCACGTGGGGACGGTTCCTGGACCTGTCCACGGGACGCCAGCTGATCTTGGTCAACACACACTTTGACCACGAATCGGAAAGCTCCCGCCTGCGCAGTGCCGCAGCCATCCTGGACCTGATGGCGGGGTTCAGCCCTAAGCTGCCCACCATCCTCACCGGTGACTTCAATGCTCCGGCGGCCTCGGCAGAATACGAGGCCCTGGTAAGTTCCGGTATTTTCACTGATGCTTGGACCTCGGCGGTTCAGAAAGTCTCTCCGAACTACGGCACCTTCCCCAACTACAAGGATCCGGTCCCCGGCGGGACCAGGATCGACTGGATCCTGGCCACCCCGGACGTCAGCGTCCGGCTGGCCGCGATCAACACCTTCACCCTGGACGGCCGCTACCCCAGCGACCACGCCCCGGTCCAGGCACTGGTGCGGTTGCCCCGCTGAACCGGGCCCGCCGCGTTAGGCTGGGACGGTTACGGCCTGTGGCCACCGCCCTGTGAAACGAAGGACGCCATGACAGACAACGGATCAACGGCAGCCCGGCGCGCCGCCGTCATCATCAACCCTTCCAAATCCACCGACGTGGACATCCGCGAGCTCATTGCCCGCCGCTCTGAAGAGAACGGCTGGGGCGAGCCGCTCTGGATCGAAACCACCAAGGAAGATCCCGGGCTGGGGCAGGCGCGTGAGGCACTTGAGCAAGGGGCCGACGTCGTTATTGCAGCCGGTGGGGACGGCACCGTCCGCGCCGTGGCTGAGGCGCTGGCCGGAACCGATACCCCGCTGGGATTGGTCCCGATGGGCACCGGGAACCTGCTGGCGAGGAACCTGGGGTTGGACGTTACCGATATTGAGGCAGCCGTCACCGGAGCGTTGATGGGCACCGAGCGGCGCATCGACGTCGTACGCGCCGTCCAGAACGGCGCCCCCGATGACAGTGGCGAGAAGGTATTCCTGGTGATGGCAGGGCTCGGCTATGACGCCACCATCATGGCGGACACCAACGAGGACCTGAAGGACAAAGTGGGGTGGCTGGCGTACGTGGATGCCGGCATCCGGAACCTGCCCGGCAAACCCGTCAAGGCAACCATCACCGTCGACGGCAAGGACGTGGCGCACCGCCGGATCCGCAGCGTGATGGTGGGCAACTGCGGCAAGGTCCAGGGCAACGTGGAGATCTTCCCGGACGCCAAGGTGGACGACGGCCTGCTGGACGTTGTGGTCCTGGCGCCGCGGGGCCGGTTGGGCTGGTTCTCCGTGATTGCCGGAGTGATCGGGAAGGGCCGCGGCAAGGACACGTCCGTGGAGTATTACCAGGGCAAAACCGTTGAGGTGCGTCTGGAGCACGCCGAGGACTACCAGCTGGACGGTGATCACGAGGGGGAGCATAAGCACGTGACCATGACGCTGGAGCCTGCTGCGCTCGCCGTGAGGATGGCTGCCCCCTCCCCAACTAAGTAGCACTCGTTGCCCTTCACAGGCCTGTAAACGGCAACAACTGCTACCTACTCGGGCCAGCCGCGCGAAAGGTTCCTGTGAAAGTCCTCGCCGATCTGTTCACCATGGCTCCGGGCAACCAGGACCATCATCCGGCCATCCGGTGTGCCGTCGGCGTGTTCGTCCCGCTCACCACGCTGGTGCTGCTGGGACGGGTGGATTTGGCCATCTTCGCGTCCTTCGGGGCCTTCACCGGAATCTACGGACGTGGTGAGCCGCATGGCGCCCGGCTGGTTACACAGTTGCGGGCCGGTGGCCTGATGCTGACCGTGATCCTGCTGGGCGCGCTGACTGCGAGGATCGGCCCGCTGTGGGGAATGAGCGCTGAACAGCACATGTGGCTGGTGGTCGGGGCAACCACACTGGTGGCGGGCGCGTGTTCGGTGGCCATCTCGCTGTGGCGGATCCGGCCTGCCGGGTCGCTTTTCCACATCTTCGCGTTTGCTGCCATCGCTTCCATTCCCAGCCAGCCGCCTCTCTGGCAGGGCCTGCTGGTCTCCGTCCTCACCGTGCTGTTTTGCCTGCTGATCGGAATTTCCGCGAGGGTGCTGCCCAGTCGCCGGACGCAATGGAAACTGCCGCCGCCCATCCGCCATACAGAGGGCGAAAGGCGTGCCGCGTGGCTGGAGGGTGCCGGTTATGTGGTGGCCGCCGGGCTGGCAGGCTCGCTGGCCACCCTTGCCGGGCAGCGGCTGGGCTTCGGCCACAACTATTGGGCCATGGTGGCCGCGGTGGTTCCCCTGGTGGGGCACAGCACGCGGCACCGGATCAGCCGTGGAATCCAGCGAATCCTGGGCACGGTAGCGGGCCTGTTGGTACTCGCCGGGGTACTGCTCCTGGACCTGGAGCCGTGGCAGATGGTGCTGATGATGGCGCTCTGCCAGTTTGGCGCCGAACTGTTCATCATCCGGCAGTATCTGGTGGCCCAGATTTTCGTCACGCCCCTGGCCCTGAGCGCCACGTTGCTGATGGGTCCGGCCTCACCCGGCGGCCTGCTGCGGGACCGGATCGTGGAGACGGTCATCGGCGCCACAGTGGGGATCGCAGTGGTGCTTGCGCCGGCTGTTCTGGCCCGGTTCAGGTCCCGGAACCGTCCCCCGGGCGGGATCCGGTCTTAGGCCATGGCGGTGTGTGCCGCGCTGTGCGAGTTGATGGTCTTGGCGTAGCAACGGGACTGCGGGTTGTCCGCGTAGGGGCCGAATCCGGGGATTTCCTCGAAACCGGAGTGGGCGTAAAAATTCTGGCCGTCGGGCTGGGCCGAGCCGGCCTCCGCCTTGATCCGAGTGATTCCCTGGGGAACACCGCACAATCAATGCCCGACGGCGGGATCCCGGCTTCATGGCGGACGGAACCGAAGCGGGCGTCCAGTTCCGCCTGCTGGGCCTTCCGCAGGTCAGCGCCAACAGGGTTGGACCAGGGGAGCACCCTGATATTGAGCCGGTGATTGGTCTGCACGCTTGCCTCGATTCGCTCGGTTCACCGAAGGGGGATGCCTTCAGAGCCTAGGCAGTGGCGGTTACGGCGGCGTTTCCGGCGCGTAAGAGGCCAGAGAATTTGCCGCATCGGAGTAGATAGTATGTATGCTTACTATCGAAGCAATCCACCAAAGCGTAAGGAGTGTGTGCGTTGACCCCGGTCACTGAACGAGCAAGCACGGATTCCCGGTTCGTCATTGCGGACCGCGCACGCCGTGCTCCGATCCACTGCGGAATGCCCATGGAGTTTGCCCATCCCACCCTCGGGAAGCGCAGCGAACTGGTTGTGGGCTATACCTTCGAGCGGCCGGAGGTCCCGGTCGCGTTGCCGCCCGTATGGCGCTGCGCCTGCGGCTTTCAGCTCGACGCTCAGCCCTCGCGGCCGGTGGGATCCTTGGCAGTGGGATCGGCAAAAGCCAAACCGCCTATGGGGCTGCCGTCCCAGTGAACCAGCTGCCAGCCGGCGTCCGGATCGCCCTCCAGGATGACCACGCCCGTGTTCAGCAGGACGTGCTTGACGGCAAAATCATGGTCCACGTCGCGGGCCCGGAGGCCTGACCAGCAGCGGATGGCGGCGCCATGGCTGACGACGGCGACGGAGGCGTTGCTCCCTGAGGCCGCGGCGTTACCGGTAATCCCGGCGATGGCGGCGTCGAAACGCTCAAAAAACTCGTGGCCGTTGGGTCCGGCAGGCATCCGTTTGTCCAGCTCGCCGGCCGTCCAGGAGAAGACTGTGCCCAGGTAGCGGGCATGGGATTCGTGGTCGGTCAGCTTCTCCAGGGCTCCGGCCTCGATCTCGTGCAGCCCATCAAGGACCTGTGTCTCCAGCCCCAGTGACCTGCTCAGCGGAGCGGCGGTTACCTGCGTGCGGACCAACGTGGACGCATACAAGGCCCCGATGTTTTCGCCCGCCAGCGAGCGGGGAAGGGCCTCGGCCTGGCGTTGCCCCAGTTCCGTCAAGCCCGGGCCCGGATGGGCAGTGTCCAGCTGGCCAAGTACATTGCCGGGAGTTTGTCCGTGACGGATCAGCAGCAGCCTCATGGCTCCAGTTTCGCATGCCGCGGCTGCAATCAGCTTCCAGTCCCGGGCCAACCCGGATGCCTGCCGG
The DNA here is from genome assembly GCA_031178005.1 of Pseudarthrobacter sp. Classification (GTDB taxonomy): domain Bacteria; phylum Actinomycetota; class Actinomycetes; order Actinomycetales; family Micrococcaceae; genus Arthrobacter. Next base: position 50,947 of record JAPSJV010000013.1, on the reverse strand, counting down.
AGGAGCCCAGTGAAACAAAAAGGCGCCGGGCCCGCGAGGAGCCCGGCGCCGCCGTCGTGCCAGTTCTTCTGCTGCGTTGAACCCTACTTGAGGTGGTCCACCAACTGGTCCGCGATGCCCGTGTACCTGCCCGGGGTCAGCGCGAGCAGGCGGGCTTCAGCTCCCGAGGAAAGGCCAAGGCTCTGCACGAACTCCTGCATGCGGGCTGCGTCCACGCGCTGTCCGCGGGTGAGGTCCTTGAGGCGCTCGTACGGGTTTTCCATGCCTTCGACGCCGGCAATCGCCTCGGCGCGCATGACCATCTGGATCGCCTCGCCCAGGACTTCCCAGTTGGTGTCCAGATCGGCTGCCAGGACGTCTTCGGCAACGTCCAGGCGGTCCAGGCCCTTGGCCACGTTGGAGATGGCCAGCAGGGAGTGGCCGAACGCCACCCCGATATTGCGCTGGCTGGACGAGTCCGTGAGGTCCCGCTGCCAGCGCGAGGTGACCAATGTGGCGCCAAGAGTGTCCAGCAGGCCGTTGGAGATCTCCAGGTTGGCCTCGGCGTTCTCAAAGCGGATGGGGTTGACCTTGTGCGGCATCGTGGACGAGCCGGTGGCACCTGCAACGGGGATCTGCGCGAAGTAGCCGATGGAGATGTAGCTCCAGATGTCCGTGCAGACGTTGTGCAGGATGCGGTTGAAGCGTGCGACGTCGGCGTAAAGCTCTGCCTGCCAGTCGTGGCTTTCGATCTGGGTGGTGAGCGGGTTCCAGGTGAGGCCCAGGGTCTCGACGAAGGACTTGGAAACCTGCTGCCAGTCGGCTCCCGGAACGGAGGCAACGTGCGCGGCGTACGTGCCGGTGGCGCCGTTGATCTTGCCCAGGTATTCGGTCTTGGCGATCCGGTCCAGCTGGCGGGTCAGGCGGTGGGCGATGACTGCCAGTTCCTTGCCCAGGGTGGTGGGCGTGGCGGGTTGTCCGTGGGTGCGGGACAGCATGGGCACGGCGCGGTTGTCCTCTGCCATCTTGCTGATCTGGGCCACCAGGGCGCGGGCGGCGGGAAGCCACACGTCCTCCACAGCACCCTTGACGCCCAGCGCATAGGAGAGGTTGTTGATGTCCTCGGAGGTGCAGCCGAAGTGCACCATGGCGGTCAGGTTCTCAATGCCGATGGCTGGCAGGCGGCGCCCGATGTAGTACTCGACGGCCTTGACGTCGTGCACCGTTACGGCCTCGATCTCGGCCAGTTCCCTGACTGACGCCGCATCAAATTCGGTGACGACGGCGCGCAGCTGATCCTGCTGTTCCGGAGTCAGGGGACCGGCGCCGGGGAGGACGTTGTTGCTGGTCAGGTGGATGAGCCACTCAACCTCGACGGCAACGCGGTCCCGGTTGAGGGCGGCTTCAGACAAGTAATCTACGAGCGGTGCGACGGCGGACTGGTACCTGCCGTCCAGGGGTCCCAATGCGATCGGTTCCGGGGAAGCCGCGAGGGCAAGGCGTCCGGAAGGCGTGCGGGTATCAGCTGTGGCGGCAGTTTCAGGCATGAGGCGATTCTTTCATGAAGAGCGGCCACCGCTTAAGCGCTGCCGGGCGTGTGACCTTCCCGCCACAACCATGCCGGTCCCTCCGCTGCCACTTTCGGCTGGTCCTTTTCCACATAGCACTGCTCCTGGGTCCCGTACCCGCTGCCTGCTGCGTAGCGTCCTTACGGCAGGGGCAAGGGAGTTGGAGAGCAGATGCGGGGGAGGAAACGTGGATGGGTGGCCGGCGGCAGGTGGTACGGGAGGCGCTGATGGGTTTGGAACACGATTTGGCGCAGGATCACAAGGGGGTGCGGCAACCACTGCGCAGCCCAGGGCCGATCATCTGCGCCTGATCGCAGCCCGGATCGGCCAATGCGCCGACGACAGCGAGCGGATCCTCGCCAGGCTTCGCCAAGTGCAGTTAATGGCTTGGGAGTCTCCCGCCGGCCGGGCCTGTCGGGACAGCCTTGCCCGGCAAAGCCATGCGCTGTGGCTTGCAGGACCGCAGATCCTGGCAGCGCAGGCGGCGGTGAACCGGCATGCGGCTGCGGTGGCGGAACAGGAGTCCCGGGGTGGTGTCCCGTGGTGGATTTAGCTGAACTCGAACCGGAGAAGGTCGGGCAGCTGCAGATCCGGGGTGGTGTGGGTGGAATCAGGTTCCAGCTTGAGGAACTGCTGGCCGGCGTACAGGGCCTGGACGCCGTCGTTGCGGAGCTGCGGGAGACGGAAACCAGGCTGCACGGGGCCATGGGAAGCCTGTTTGCGTACCAGCTGGATACTCCGGCAACAGGATCGGACGCGGTAATCGCCGCCCGGCAGGCGCTCTCCTGCATCGAAGCCATCCGTTGCGGCCTGGAAGATATCAGCGGCGGCATCCGGGCGGCCCACGACGACTATGTCTACAACGAGGCTGTGGCTGCCATCCAGCCGGTGGTGGGGCCGTCCAGCCCTTTGTGGGAGGGCCCGGGCGACTGGATTCCGCTCACGTGGCCGCCCAGCCGGGATGCCATGGAATCCCTGGCAGGAAGGGTTCCGGTGGCCCTAAGCCTCCTGCTCCTGGGGCTGCCCGGGAAGGAGGCCGGCCTGATGCTTGCTGCGCACGTTGCGGCAGGCCGCAGCCTGGCTGATGTCCGTGGGCTGGTGCGGCTGATTGCGGAATCACCCGGTTCAACTTTGCGTCCCAGGCCCGTAACCGCCAGCGCCGGGGAGTATGAACAGATCAGCCTGGACGCCACGCCTGCCGGACTGCTGGAGCGGGCCCGGCAACTCGAGGGCGAGCCTCAGGCCGTAGTGGAGGTGATCAAAGTGGAGGGCAAGGGCGGACCTGCCTACATTGTCATCATTCCCGGCACCCGGAGCGGCGATGCCGGTGGCGCTGACCCATTCGATGCAGCAGGAATTGTGGACGGCTTGGGCTATGGCTCCGCGGACACCGTCCGGGCCATTAGGGACGGGCTCCGCGAGGCCGGCGCCGCCAAGGGCAGCGACGTTGTTGCCGTCGGCTACAGCCAGGGCGGCATCCATGCCATGAACCTGGCCCGGAACAACGCATTCCTGGATGAGTTCTCGCTGAAATACGTCCTGACGGCAGGATCGCCGGTTGGAGCGGTCGAGGCTCCACCGTCAATCAGCAGCCTGCACCTGGAGCATCGCCAGGACTGGGTCCCGGGCAGTGATGGCATGCCGGGTGCCGATGCCAGGAACCGTGTGACGGTGACGCTCACTGACCCCGTCGAGACTCCAGAGGGCGAGGACTCCGGCCTTGGCCCGGGACATTCGCTGGAAAACTACCGGGACGGAGCGGGGGAACTGCCCGGCAGCCCCGATCCGTCGGTTGCTGAGTCCCTGGGCATACTGGGCGGTGTCGTCGGGGTGGGAGGACTGGCCACCGCAACGAAAGTGCGGCTTGCCAGGGAGCCTGACCCCGCCCGGCAGCCACCGCCACCCACGCCTAAGCGGCCGTCACCCGGTTTGCAAGGGCGTTAGTCCGGTGACCGCGCTGGCCGTGGAAGGCGACTGAAGGGTCCTGAAAATGTACAGTCGAGCCAGGGATATCGAGTTCAGGCAGGGAACGGGAGCCAGGTGAATGCTGATTCGGGGACGCGGCGATGTGGAGCCGGTAAATGCCCGGTGACACTGTGGTGAGTCGGCAGCGGCTGATCCCCAGGTGGTGGGCAGCCACCGTTCTGGCAGTTTTGGTCCTCGGTACACTGGCAGGCCTTGTTATGGCCATCGTCGCCGACGGCGCCATGGCATGGTCCGGCGGGGCCTTGCTTGTTGCCTTCGCCTCTCTTCTGGGAGCGGCTGTATCGACGCTGGTGCGCCCCCGGCGACGCCGTGAACCGGACGTAACTGCGGAAGGAACCCGTGTCTTCCGTGCCCCGATGCCTACCGTGGCCGGACTCTTGGTTGCCTGGCTAATGCTCCTGGCCGTTGCGGTGTTGTGGGGCTGCCTGGCGCTGACGGACTGGAATGCCCTTGAGTCGCCCGGCTTCTCGCTCGTGGTGATCGGCGGTGCCCTGGCGTCGCTTCCCGACCTCGTCCGCCTGTTTACCGGCCGGCTGCATCGATGGACCCTCGAACTCGCCCCCGCGTCCCTGACCTACCGGGGCTACCGGACCAGCATCACGGTCCCTTACAGCGAGGTACGAAGCGCCGTCATCCAACAACGGAACCCCGCCGGCGTGAAGATCGTGCTGCGCAAGGGCGCGAAGGGCATCTCCCTGCCGATCACCGCCTTCGATGTCCCTGCCGAGCAGCTGGTCGAGGAGATCCATCGTTCACGCAAGGCAGCATCTGCAGCGGGGCGTTAGCGCCTGCCCGGAAGGATCCCGGAGACCAGCGAGATCAGCGAGATGATGATGGCGCCCAGAATGGCGGTCCAGAAAAAGGAATCGATGGTGAAGTGCACCGGCGTGTAGCTGCTGAGCCACGCTGTGAGGTACAGCATGGCCGCATTGATGATCACCGTGAACAAGCCGAGTGTCAGGATGGTGACGGGCAGGGACAGCAGGCTGACCAGCGGCTTTACAAAGGCGTTGACCACCCCGAAAATCAGGCCGATAAAGAGATAGGCCAGGATGATGCCGATGACCTCGGTGCCCTCCGAGACACCGGAGTTGGCCACGGCGCTGCTGGTGGCCTCGCTGGAAATATCCATGCCTGGGAGCAGCCAACTCGCCACCCAAAGGGCAAGACCGTTGATCAGGACCCGAACGAAGAATGATCGCATGCGCCCATGCTCCCATACCGTCCTTGGAATGGGGGCCATACCCTCCAGGCACCCCCGACAGTAGGCTGGGTGGCATGACGCCATCTTCCACTCCGGCGGAGGGGGTGCGGCCGCGGCCCGTAGTGGGCGGCCTTCCCCACTACGCCGCAGGTAAACCACCTGTTGCCGTACCGGGGCTCAGCAGCTTCAAACTGTCCTCCAACGAGAACCCGCTGCCGCCCCTGCCCGAGGTCACGGCGGCCATTGCCGCGCGGACGGACTTCAACCGGTACCCGGATCCGTTGTGCACCAGGCTGCGGACCGCGCTCGCGGACTTCCTGGAAGTCCCCGCGGACGACATTGTCACCGGCGCCGGCAGCCTGGGCGCGCTGGGCCAGGTGCTGGCCGCTTTCGCGGGACAGAACGACGACGGCGAACAGGACGAGGTGATCTTCGCCTGGCGCTCCTTTGAGGCCTATCCCATCAGTGTTGGCCTCAGCGGCGCGGCCGGGATCCGCGTCCCGGTCCTTGCAGATGGCAGGCATGACCTGGAAGGGATGGCCGCCGCCATCACGCCACGCACCCGGGTGGTCCTTCTCTGCACGCCCAACAACCCCACGGGCCCGGCCCTGACGGCGGCGGAAGCAGAAGGGTTCATCCAAAAGGTCCCGGCAGATGTAGTTGTGGTTATTGACGAGGCCTATCTGGAGTTTGTCAGGCTGGCCGACGCCCTTAACGGACTTGATCTTTACCGCAAGTACCCCAATGTGGTGGTGCTGCGGACATTCTCCAAGGCGTTCGGGCTGGCCGGCCTGCGCGTTGGGTACAGCATCGCCCAGCCCGGGCTCACCCGCCATCTGCGTGCGGCAGCAACACCGTTCGCCGTGTCACAGATCGCCGAAGAGGCCGCTGTTGTGTCGCTGGAGAACTACGGCCGGATTGTAGAAAGGGTACAAACCCTGGTGGACGAGCGCGCAAGGGTGGTGGGTGGTCTTCGGGAACTGGGCTGGCAGATTCCGGATGCCCAAGGGAACTTCGTCTGGCTGGACCTCGGAGCCAACGCAGCGGATTTCGCCGCCCGGGCCGGGCAAATGGCACTGTCCGTGCGTGCTTTCGCGGACGAAGGCGTTCGCGTGAGTATCGGAGAACCCGAAGCGAACAGCAGGTTCCTGCAGTTGTGTGAGGACTATACAAAAGCGCCACGACGTTCCTAGCGCTTAACATTAAGCCTCCAGGGACCTTACTGAAGATAAAGTAAGAGCCAGTAAGCCAAAATATATGCCCAACCAGGAATGCATTCCGATTGAGGCATATATCCCAGCGATTGCAACGCATCCGGATGCGGCAAGCAAGGAGACGGTATGGGCGCCACACATTTGCCCTCCACCGAGTTCGATGGAACCGAAGTCGATGAGCAGCGTGAAGCCAGTGCCGAGACCGTCCTTGGCGGGCCTGGAGTGGAAATGGTCCAGCTGTTGGACGTCGACGGCAAGCTCGGCGAGGACGAGGTCTATTCGAGCTATGCCAAGCGCCTCGACCCGGAGAAGCTCCGCGGCTTCTACGCCGATATGGCAGCCATCCGCCGCTTTGACCAGGAAGCAACCGCACTGCAGCGCCAGGGCCAGCTTGCCCTGTGGGTGCCGCTGACGGGCCAGGAAGCCGCACAGATCGGGTCAGGCCGTGCCACGCAGCCCCAGGACTACATTTTCCCGACGTACCGCGAACACGGTGTGGCCCTGACCCGCAACGTGGATCTCGCCGAGCTGCTTCGCCAGTTCCGCGGTGTGTCCAACGGCGGCTGGGACCCCAAGGAAACCAACTTCCACCTCTACACCCTGGTGTTGGCTGCCCAGACGCTGCACGCCGTCGGGTACGCCATGGGCATCCAGCGTGACCAGCAGCTGGCAGACGCCGTGGGATCCGGGGCCGACGCAGCAGGGGACGCAGGGGAGCGGGCCGCTGTTATGGCCTACTTCGGTGACGGGGCCAGTTCCGAGGGCGACGTTCACGAATCGATGGTCTTCGCCGCGTCCTACAACGCTCCCGTGGTGTTCTTCTGCCAGAACAACCACTGGGCCATTTCCGTGCCCAGCACCGTGCAGACGCGGGTGCCGCTGGCCAACCGTGCCAAGGGCTACGGCTTTCCGGGAATCCGGGTGGACGGCAACGACGTCATCGCCGTCCATGCGGTCACCGAATGGGCCCTGGAGCACGCCCGCAGCGGAAAGGGCCCAGTGCTGATCGAGGCTTTCACCTACCGGGTGGGTGCCCACACCACGGCAGATGACCCCACCAAGTACCGCGAACTGGCGGAGGAAGCCGTGTGGCGGGCCAAGGATCCGCTGGACCGGCTGGAAAAGCACCTGCGCACCGAGGGCTACGCGGACGACGCGTTTTTCGAGAAGGTCAAGGACGACGGCGCCGAACTGGCTGCCTACGTCCGCCGCACCGCCTACGATCTCAAGTCCCCGGACATCCGCCAGAGCTTCGCCAATGTCTATGCAGAAGCCCATCCGCTGGTGGCCGAGGAACTGGCCTGGTTCGAGCAGTACAGCGCCGGGTTTGCCGAAGAAGCAGCTGACGAAGCAAGCGAGGACGCCCGCTGATGACTACCATGACCATTGCCAAGGCGATCAACGAGGGCCTTCGCGCCTCCCTGAAGAGCAACCCCAAGGCTCTCCTGATGGGCGAGGACATCGGCGCGCTGGGTGGCGTCTACCGTGTTACGGACGGGCTGATATCCGAGTTTGGCCCCAGCCGCGTGGTGGACACTCCGCTGGCCGAGTCCGGCATTATTGGGACGGCCATCGGCATGGCGCTGCGCGGCTACAGCCCCGTCTGCGAGATCCAGTTCGACGGGTTTGTTTTCCCCGGCTTCAACCAGATCACCACCCAGCTGGCCAAGATGCACTCCCGCAGCCACGGCCGGCTCACCGTGCCTGTTGTTATCCGGGTTCCTTACGGCGGCGGCATCGGTTCGATCGAGCACCACTCCGAGTCTCCCGAGGCTCTCTTCGCGCACACGGCCGGCCTGCGCATCATCACCCCGTCCAACCCGCACGATGCTTACTGGATGATCCAGCAGGCCGTCGATTGCCAGGACCCGGTCATCGTCTTCGAACCCAAGCGCCGCTACTGGCTCAAGGGCGAGGTTGACCTGGATTCGCCCGGCCCCGCTGCAGATCCGTTCAAGGCCCAGGTGCTCCGGGAGGGGACTGACGCTACCATCGTTGCCTACGGCCCGCTGGTCCCAGTGGCCCTTGCCGCGGCTAACGCCGCCGCCGAGGACGGCAACAGCGTGGAAGTCATTGACCTGCGCTCCATCTCGCCGATCGACTTCGACACTGTCACCGCGTCCGTGGAGAAAACCGGCCGTCTGATCGTTACCCATGAAGCCCCCACGTTCGGCGGGATCGGCGGCGAGATCGCGGCACGCGTCAGCGAACGGGCCTTCCTGTCGCTTGAGGCTCCGGTCATCAGGGTGGGCGGTTTCCACATGCCATATCCGGTGGCCAAGGTGGAGGAAGACTACCTCCCGGACATCGACCGCTTGCTTGAGGCGCTGGACCGCGCCCTCGCCTACTGACCGAGGACATCATGACCCTGAAGAAATTCAATCTCCCGGACGTCGGCGAAGGACTCACCGAAGCGGAAATCGTCTCCTGGAAGGTCAAGCCGGGCGACTCGGTGGCCGTCAATGACATCCTTTGCGAGATCGAAACAGCCAAGTCCCTGGTGGAACTGCCGTCCCCCTACGCCGGGACCGTGCGTGAACTGCTGGTCCCGGAGGGTGTAACCATCGACGTCGGCACCGCCATCATCAGCGTCGCCGAGGGTGTGGAGGGCGATCCAACGCCTGCTGACGCGCCGGTTCCCGCGGCCGTCACGACAGCGGTCCCTGACGCACCGGCAGCCGCCGAATCGCTGATGTACGGCACGTTGCCGGCTGATGACTCCGCTCCCGCCGGCATGAGCGGCCCGCTGGTGGGTTCCGGTCCCAAGGCCGACGCCGTCAAGCGCCGTCCGCGGATTTCGACAGGCTCAAGCGCCGGCGGAGTCAGCAACGCAATGACTGCCAACGCCCCGGAAGTGGAGCCCGTCCAGCCCCACACCCCGGCGGACGTGATCCAGCCTGCCGGTCCGGCGTCGGCCTCCATTCCGGCAGAAGTTGACGGGGCGGCACCCGCCTCCCGTTCCGCCGTCGAGAATTCAATCACCGGCGCTGCAGCTGCAGCCCAGGCCGGCATCGCGGGCATCACTGGATTGGTGAACCGTGTCCTGGCCAAGCCGCCGGTGCGGAAGATCGCCCGGGACCTCGGCATCGACCTGGCCGATGTTGTGGCCACCGGTTCCCGTGGCGAGGTGACCCGCGAGGACCTGGTCAGCTACCAGGCCCAGCGTGACGCAGAGCTGGACAAGGCTGACGGATTCTGGGGCAAGGCCGGCAGGCCGCAGGACCAGCGGGTCGAAAGGATCCCGGTCAAGGGCGTCCGTAAAGCCACGGCCAAGGCCATGGTGGAATCCGCGTTTGCCGCTCCGCACGTCAGCATCTTTGTGGACGTTGATGCCAGCCGGACCATGGAGTTCGTGAAGCGCCTCAAGGCGTCCCGCGATTTTGAGGGCATCAGGGTCTCGCCGCTGCTGATCCTGGCCAAGGCCGTGATCTGGGCGGCCGCCCGCAACCCCAGCGTGAACGCCACCTGGGTGGACAATGCCGAAGACGGGACTGCGGAGATCCACGTCAAGCACTTCCTGAACCTCGGCATTGCCGCTGCCACCCCGCGGGGGCTGATGGTTCCCAACATCAAGGACGCGCAGGACCTGTCGCTGAAGCAGCTGGCGCTGGCCCTGAACGACCTCGCCACCACGGCCCGTGCCGGGAAGACCAAGCCCGCGGACATGCAGGGCGGTACATTGACTGTCACCAACATAGGCGCCCTGGGCATCGATACCGGCACACCCATCATCAATCCGGGTGAGGTGGCGATTGTGGCATTCGGGACCATCAAGCAGAAGCCATGGGTGCTGGACGGTGAGGTGATCCCGCGGTGGATCACCACGCTGGGTGGATCGTTCGACCACCGCGTAGTGGACGGGGATCTCTCCGCACGCTTTATGGCGGACGTGGCAGCCATCCTGGAAGAACCGGCGCTGCTGCTCGACTGATCCTCCTCAGCTCCGCGGAGGATCGCGTGATTGACTGGACCCCGTGAAAACAGCCGTACCCGCCGCCACTGCCAGCCCGGCGAAAATCCGCGCTGCGAATGTTCTCTCGGAGGTCTTCCAGCCGCCGGTGACGGTGCTGGCCATGCTCCTGTTGAGTCCCGCCGTCGAGCCCGGCTTCCCGGGAACCACAGGCTACGGGGCTGTGGCCGGACTGTTTGTCTGCATCCTGCCGCTGATTGTGGTGTTGGTGCTGGTGCGGCTCGGAAAAATCACTGACCACCATGTCAGCACCAGGAGCCAGCGGCCCCTGGTGCTGCTGATGGCGATAGTTTCCGTGCTGGCCGGCATCGGCGTGCTTATTGCCATCAATGCCCCGCGGAGCGTGTTGGCGGCAATGCTTGCAGTGGTAGCAGGCGTCGCCATTGTGGCGGTGGTCAGCGCCTACTGGAAGATCAGCGGCCACGCCGCAGCAATTTCCTGCGCCGTGGTGGTGATCATCGCCATCCTGGGCCCGGTCTGGCTGCCGCTCCTCCTGCTCATCCTCGCCGTTGGCTGGTCGCGCCTGGTCCTCCACGCCCACACCTTAGGTCAGGTGGTTGGGGGAGGACTCTTCGGCGCCGTTGTGATGGCAGGGTTGTGGTTGCTCTTCGTGCAGTGGCTGGTGTAGTCGGACGCCACAGCAGGCAGTATCTCCGGGCGGGTTTACTCGGCGTCGTAGGTGTTGGCGATGTACACGTCGCAAGAGGCGTTGTGCGCCACGCTGTTGGCCACGCTGCCCAGGACGCGCGCGATGCCCAGCATGCGCCGGTTTCCCACCACGATCATCTGGGCGTTCAGGCGTGCGGCTTCATTGATCAGCGCGTCGGCCGGCTTGCCGCGTGCAGCTGAATAGGTGACGCTGACTTCGCGGCCCAGTGATTCGGCCACCTTGCGTGCCACGTATTCGGCGCCATCGGCGTCGGAAATGATGATCTGGTCGCTGCCGCTGCCGAATACTTCGGTGCGGTCCTTGTCGAACGCGGAGATCACGTGGAGGCCTGCCCCCAGCGCCTTTGCCAGGCTGTGCGCCTTCTCGGCCGCCTTTTTGGCAGTAGGGCTGCCGTCCACTCCGACAACGATGATTCCACTCATGCGGTACTCCTTTGTTCCGTGGCGCTCCGGCGCCCAGTTCGGTCCGGTGGGGTTAGATTACAGTGCTGCGGCTCAAAGCGCGTCGATAGCCTCGCGGAGCACCGGAGCGAGGCGGCGTACACCCTCGGTGATAGCTTCCGGGGGTACGGCGCTGAACGCAAGGCGCAGCTTGTTGGACGGCTCGTCCGACGGCGTGAAGGCGGCTCCCGGGATGAACACCACTCCGGCGTCGATCGCCTTTTCCAGCAGCGGGTAGGTGTCCACACCGTCGGGGAGGGTGACCCAGACGAAGAAGCCGCCATCCGGCCGGGTCCAGCTAAGACCCGCGGGCATGTGCTCTTCGAGGGCGGACAGCATTGCCGCACAGCGTTCGGCGTAGAGGCCACGGTACGTTTCGATCTGGCCCTGCCAGTCGTAGTCACGCAGATATGCCGAGACGAGCATCTGGTTAAGCGACGGCGGGCAGAGCGTCACTGCCTCGGCGGCCAGGTAGTAGCGGCGTTGCAGATGGGCTGGCACCAGGGCCCAGCCAATACGCAGGCCCGGGGCGAAGATCTTGGAGAACGAGCCCATGTAGATGACGTCGTCCGGGTTGGCGGCGCGCAGCGGTGTGAGGGGCTGGCCATCAAACTTCAGCAGTCCGTACGGGTTGTCCTCCAGCACCAGAATATTCGCCGCGCGGCATATATCAACGATCTCCTGGCGCCGGCCAGCCGCCAGGGTGATCCCCGAAGGGTTGTTGAAGTTGGGGATGGTGTAGAGGAACTTGATGTTCTTGCCGTCAGCCTGGAGTGCGGCGATCCGTTCCTCCAACGCCTCCGGCACCAGGCCGTCGTCGTCCATTGGCACGGTTTCCACCTGGACCTCGTAGGCCTCGAAAGTGTTCAGGGCTCCGACGTAGGTGGGTGTTTCCACGAGGACAACGTCGCCGGGGTTGCAGAACAGCTTGGTGGCGATGTCCTGGGCGGACTGGGAACCGGCGGTGATGACAACGTTCGCCGGTGAGGCGTCGCTGATGCCTTCCGTAGCCATAACCTGGCAGATCTGCTCCCGCAGTTCCAGGGTCCCCTGGCCGTTTCCGTACTGGAGTGCCGTGAGGCCCTCGTTGGCGATGATGCCGGCGGCCGTCTGCGCCAGCTGCTGCAGCGGCAGTGATTCCAGGTAAGGGCTGCCGCCGGCCAGTGAAACAAGCCCGGGCCGCAGAGAGATGTCAAAGACGTCGCGAACGGCTGACTGTTTGATGTTGGCGGCGCGCTCCGAGAAAAGTTCCTCGTGGCGGTGGGCGGACGTGGCCGCACGTTCGATGGCGTCAATTGCTTCTGCCGGCAGCAGCTCCGCTGCGGAATCAAGTGTTTCGTGGGTCACATTGCAAGGATACCAACACGGGTTGCCTTATATGCAACCCCTGTTGACAACAAATTCACCGGAACGTGGGCCGCCCATGTAAGTGTCTCTTGCATTAGTGTGTGACACACAGTATTGTCTCTGTCATGGGTACAGAAGAAACCACGGCAGGCCATATCCAGGAACTGCGGCGCGGCACTGTAGTGCTGGCTTGCCTGGTCCGGCTCGAGACGCCCGATTATGGCTATGCCCTGCTCGAATCGCTCAACGCACTCGGCGTCATCGTGGACGCGAACACCCTGTACCCCCTGCTGCGCCGCTTGGAGAAACAGGGGCTGCTGGAGAGCGAGTGGAATACGGACGAAGCCAGGCCGCGGAAGTTCTACCGCACCAGCCCGGCCGGCGGGGAACTCGCCGTCGTCCTTAAAAACGATTGGCGTCGCATTGACGGCGCGCTGACCGGACTAACCAGGGGAGAAGGAAAATGACCAGCCTGACAGATCGCTATATCTGGGCGGCCGGACGCAGTGTTCCGGAGGCGCAGCGCGAGGAATTCGGCCGGGAACTGCGTGAGCGCATTGGCGACGCCATGGATGCGCGCGTCGAGTCCGGCACGGACCGCTTGGCAGCCGAGCAGGACGCCCTGGCGGAATTGGGCGATCCCGCGCGGACGGCTGCCAGCTACATTGACCGGCCACTGCACCTCATTGGGCCCCGCTATTTCCTCAGCTGGCTGCGCCTTTTGAAGACCATTGGCCTTGTGGCACTGCCGTTCGGAACAGCCGGAATCCTGTTGGGCCAACTGATCAGCGGTGCACCTTTCGGCCAGATTGTGGGTGCCACCATTTCCGGCGCGCTCTCCATTGCTGTCCATGTCTTCTTCTGGGTCACGCTGATTTTTGTGATCATTGAACGCAGCGGTGGGGCAGTGCCTGCGGGCAAATGGTCTGTGGAGCAACTGCCTGAAATCCCGGACAGTGGCCGCGCAGCCCGGCGAACCGACCTGGTCGCGTCGCTGGCGTTCCTGGCGCTGTTCATCGGCGCTGTCATCTGGCAGCACTTCGGCGTGGTTTTCCGTGATGGGGCCCGCGAGCCTATTCCGCTCCTGAACCCGGAGTTGTGGTCCTTCTGGATTCCGTATTTCATCCTGCTGCTGGTGCTTGAAGGAGCGTTCGCGGTGGCCGTTTTCAGGACCGGCTGGACGTGGCCGCTGGCGGTTGCGAATGCGGTGATGAACCTGGCGTTCGTCATACCGGCGCTGTGGCTCTTCCTTGCCGAGCGTTTGGTGGATCCGGCCTTCCTGGAGGTTATTGGCTGGCCGTGGAGCTCCACGGCGGGCCCGGTAATCGCGTCTATTGCTGCGGTGGCCATGATCCTGGGTGCAGCCTGGGAAATTTTCGACGGATTCCGCCGGGCCGCCCGCGAAGGTACCGCGCGGCAGGTCCAGCCGGCGCATTAGGAACCCGGACGGAAACAGCAGACCCCGCACACCGAAGGCGTGCGGGGTCTGCTGTTGCCCGGCAACCGGGCCAAGAGGCTGGCGGACTAGGAGGCCGCGGGCTGGGTGGCCGCAAGGGCGTCGAAAATTCCCTTGATCTGCTCCACTACCTCGGCGTCGTCCTTGGGGTGGGTTTCGGCGAAGCGGACCATGGAGCCGGGGACTGCCAGCTTCACATCGCCCAGTACTTCGGCGCCGGCGATGCCGACTGCCTTGCGGGCCTCGTCCTGCGCCCACACTCCGCCATACTGGCCAAAAGCGGTACCAACGACGGCGGTGCGCTTGCCTGAGAGGGCACCGGCGCCGAAGGGGCGGGACAGCCAATCGATGGCGTTCTTGAGTGACGCCGGAACGGTGCCGTTGTGCTCGGGGGTGACCAGGAGCAGGGTGTCGGCCTCGGAAGCGGCTGCGCGGAGTGCGGCGGCTGCGGCGGGCACCTGGCCCTCGACGTCGATGTCCTCGTTGTAGAAGGGGATGTTGCCCAGGCTCTCGTGGATAACAACGTCCACGTTCTCCGGAGCGTTGAGCGCGATGGCTTCGGCGAGCTTCTGGTTGGTGGATTCTGCCCGCAGGCTGCCTACGAGGGTAAGGACGGTGCTCTTGGTCATGATGACTCCTTGTTGTCTGTGCCGGCGGTAACCACCGGCCGGTTCAAAGCCAGGCCTCTGGGACCTTCACGTGTGTAAACGGACTCCGGTCCGTTTATTATTCCCGAGGCTACACTGAGGCGTGTGAGCTTCATTCCCCTGCCCCCGGGGTCTTCCCTGGGGATGGCTACCGAACGCAGCGATGCCGCGCGCAACCGGGAGCGCCTGCTGGCTGCCGCGCGCGAGCTGATCGACGAGTGCGGTGCCGAAGGCCTGACCATGAACCAGTTGGCCGAGCGCGCCGGCGTGGGAAAGGGGACGGTGTTCCGCCGGTTTGGCAGCCGGGCCGGGCTGATGCTGAACCTGCTCACTGAGTCCGAGGCTGATTTCCAGGCCCGGTTTATGTTCGGGCCACCTCCTTTAGGGCCCGGCGCTCCTGCTGCGGAACGACTTACTGCGTTTGGCACCGAGCGGATCTCCTACGTCCTGGAGTTTGGCGACCTCCTGCTGGCCGCCGAGGCGTCGCCGCACCATCGACTGGACGTACCGGCCGCAGTTCTGGCGCAGCGGCACCTCCAGATGCTGCTGGAAGCGGAGGGGATCCAGGAGGAGACTTGGCTGCTGGCCGGCGCCTTGGCTGCCACGCTGGATCCCGAGCGCTTGCTCCATGCCGTCCGGGTGCACAAAGTGGCTCCCGAGCGCCTGCAGGGATCGTGGCGGCAGCTGGTCGCGCGCCTGGTCCGCAACTAACTCCACTGCTCTATGTGGTGCGGCGTGGCTCCCGTGGTCCCGCCGTCCTGCTCGTCCCCCGAACGGGTTGCCGGAACCGAACCTGGGTCATCCATTCCCTTCCGTTCGCATAACGATTGGGTCGTGGCAATCGACGGCCCGGCCGCGCCCCGCCATGATGGAGCCATGCACGCCCTGGGACCGGCCGCCAGATCCACTGTTTTCAGTCGCGTGTTGCTCGGCATCGCAACGGTGGTGCTACTGCTGAGCGGATGCGCCGCTCCTCCGGGCGACAACGCGCGCGTGGTGGACGCTGCCGAGATCGTCGATGCCTACGACTGCCTTGCCCCCAATCTGGGTGGCTGGGCTATCCATCCCGTTCCGTCCAGTTCACCGGACCCGCAACATCCCGATGCACCGGAAGCCGGTCGGGTGCCGACCGGATTCGCGCCAACCTCGGCTGTGCTCTGTGACCTGATGGCTAACAGCATCGAGGACGCCGAGGGACGCTGGACCGGCGTTACCCAGGTGACCCTGGAGGGCGATCTCACAGGATTGCTCCGCGCATTGTCCGAGCCGGACGATGCGCCGTGGCCCGGTCCGTGTACGGCGGACGCCGAATTTGTCCCTCCGCTCTGGCTCGTCGACGCAACCGGGCGTGCGATCAATGCGCACTACCCGAGGAATGGATGCGGCAAGACGAAACCCGGAGTCCGCGAGGCCCTTGCCGGGCTGGAGATTCGAGAGACCGAGACTCAGAAGCGAACGCTGGTTGAGTCGCGTGCTGCGCTGGACACTGGATGCGCTGAAGAGTGGAAAGCGCCATTGGCTGGGGGCTTGAGCCTGTCTATCCCGTCGGATAGCCCGGTTGCCGGCCCTGACGGTATCTCGCAGATCCCGCCGGACAGCCCGCTCACCGGTCCTGGCGGAACCTCACAGGTCCCGAGCAAACCGTTGACCGTCACAGTGCCGGCCGACCTCGACGGAATGCGTTGGTGCCGCTATGCGGTCGAACCCGATCCGGTGGGCGCGCCTGTGCCGGGCCTGGAGTCGGCGTTCCCCGGGTCCGTCACTCTTCGTACGGGCCGATTCGTCGCTGGCGGCATGCTCGATACTCCGACCGCCCAGTGGGTGGCCAACGTTGCCGCCTCCGACCCGGTGCCGCGCTCCTGCGAGGCCTCGGCGAAGTCGTTCCTGGAGCTCTGGCCCCTCAAGGGCGGGCGCGACCTCGGGATGGCAGTCACCGCCGAACTCGATGGCTGCGCGCTGCTCTATCGGGAAGGAAGCGGTACGCGTCCGCTTCCGGCTGACATGCACGAACTTCTCAGGACGCTGACCGGCGACTCTCCACCGAAGTGACGGTCCGTCCATCCGGCTGCGCTGCTTCCTTGCGGCCTCTTCCTTGCTGCCGGGCGCTCGACATCGCTGCATAACGATCTTGACACGGTAGTCAGGTTAATTGACTGTAACCGACATCACTCATCCGGCATGTGATAGCTTCCTCTGGAATGTGACCCGCAACATAGTCCGCAAGGACTGGCCTGACCGGCAGCGGGAGTCGGCCCACCTGCCGGCAGGTGGCATCTCCGGCAGTGGCGAAAACCCACGCTTCGGCCGGAATAACGGAAGGATGACGTCGTGAATGTTGATGAGGGCGCCCGCAGGGCAGCAATGGGCGCAGGCTCACCCCGAACGCAGCCCCAGGCGCCGGTGACCACGAAATAACGTCGATGTTCCGCTATCTGGCCAAGCGCGCGGCCACCTACATTTTTATGATCTTCCTGACCACGTCAGCCGGATATTTCCTGGCGGTGAGTTCGCTGAAGCCGGCCCTCCTGGAGCAGGAGAAGATTCCCCGGCCAACTCCGGAGCAGGTCGCAGCGTCAATGCGCCTTAAGGGGCTGGACCCGGACCTCAGCCCGTGGGAGCGGTACGTTGACTGGCTCACCGCGATCCTGACCCGCTGGGACTGGGGCCGCAGCCCCAACGGTGCCTTCATCAATGCGGAGTTCGGCGACCGGGTCTGGATTTCCACCAGGCTGTTCCTGGCTTCCATTGTGCTCACGCTGATAATCGGCGTCGCGCTTGGGGTGTATTCCGCCGCCCGGCAGTACAAGTTCCAGGACCGGGTGATCACGTCCTACAGCTACCTGGCCTACATTGTTCCGGCGCCCATCGCGTACTTCCTGGTGCAGCTTGCCGCCATCCGCATCAATGAGAGCGTGGGGCAGCGGATCTTCTTCGTCACGGGCATTTCGACGCCGGGCATGGAGCCAGGGTGGGGCCAATTTGTGGACATGATGGCCCACTACGCCGTGCCCACCACTGCGATCACGCTGGTGGGCTGGGGTTCCTACCAGATTGCGCAGCGGCAGTACCTGCTGGACAACGTCAACGCCGATTTTGTGCGCACGGCAAGGGCCAAGGGGCTGACCCGCAACCAGGCCATCAGCAGGCACGCCCTGCGCGTCTCCTTCATCCCGGTGGCGCAAAGCATCGCCTTCACCATCCCGGCCATCTTTGCCGGCGGCTTCTTCGCCGAAAAGATCTTCGCCTGGCCCGGCATCGGGTCCTGGAGCATCGATGCCATTGGCAACCAGGACGTCAACGCGGCCACGGCCACCCTGGCCTACGGCTCCATGATCTTCGCGCTCGGCGCCATCCTGGCCGACTTCGCAACCTCGTTGGTTGACCCGAGAGTGAGGGTGTCATGACTACCTCCAACGCCATTGACCCGGCAGCTGTCACCGAAACCCACCTCCAGGACGGCGAGGTGGTGATCGGCAAAACTACGATCATCCTGCGCCGCTTCCTGCGGAACAAGACCGCCGTCGCCGGGTTGGTTATCTTCCTGGCCCTTACGGTCTTTTCCTTTGTGGGCGGCTTCTTCACCACCTGGGATAAGTCCACAATCGACCCCTTCAACATCGGCATGCCGCCGTCCGCAGAGCATCTGCTGGGCACGTCCCAGGCCGGAATCGACCTCTACGCGATGGTGGTTGAGGGAACCCGGATTTCCATCCTGATCGGCTTGATCGTGGGCCTGGTGTCCGTCCTGGTGGCTGCAGTCTACGGCTGCACCATGGCCTACTTCGGGGGCAAGGTGGACAAGGTGATGTTGTTCATCCTGGAAGCCCTGATCATGATGCCGGCACTCCTGGTGGTGGCCGTGGTGACCAGCGGCGGCGGGGCCAACCTGCGCGACCAGCTCCCCAGCTGGCTGCTGCTGATCCTGGTTTTGCTCGTCTTCAGCTGGATGGGGGCGGCCCGCCTGATCCGCTCGCTGTCCATGTCCCTGATGCAGCGGGACTTCATCAAGGCCGCACAGTACATGGGCGTTCCTGCCCGCAGGATTGTGTGGCGCCACCTGGTTCCGAACATCGGCTCGCTGCTGGTCCTGGACATCACCCGCGGGGTCACCGGGGCCATCCTGGCCGAGGTTGCCTTCTCCTTCATCGGCATCGGCATCAAGGTGCCGGATGTGAGCCTGGGCGTCCTGATTGGCGGAGCCACCTCCCAGGTCCAGACGTTCCCCTGGATGTTCTGGGTGCCGCTGCTGGTCATGTTCCTGCTGACCGGCTCGCTGGCCATGATGAACGACGGCCTCCGGGACGCCTTTGACCCCACCTCCAGCTCATTCGGCAAGGCCCGGAAAGCAGGGCCCGGGAAAACACAGGCCCGTAAAACCAGCACCAGCACACTGCCCGCCAAGCGGAGGAACCCATGAGCATCGAAACTCCCGGCAGTGCCGTGTTGAGCGTCAGGGACCTGGGCGTCCGCTTCAACTCCGAGAACGGGGTGGTAAACGCCGTCAGGGGAGTCAATTTCGATGTGATGCCCGGCAAAACACTGGGCATTGTGGGTGAATCGGGCTCCGGGAAGTCGGTGACCTCCATGGCCGTGATGGGACTGCTGCCCACGACGGCGGAGATCACCGGTTCCGTGCGGCTCAACGGCACGGAGCTGCTGGGCCTTAGCGACAAGGCCATGTGCCGGTACCGCGGCAAGGACATCGCCATGGTGTTCCAGGACCCGCTGTCCTCGTTGACGCCGGTCTACACGGTGGGCACGCAGATCGTTGAAGCGCTCACCATCCACAACCCCACCATGAGCAAACTGGCCAAAGAAGCCCGCGCCGTCGAACTTCTGGCCATGGTGGGAATTCCCAGCCCCAAGGACCGGCTCAAAGCCTTCCCGCACGAGTTCTCCGGCGGCATGCGCCAGCGCGTGATGATTGCCATCGCGATCGCCAACAATCCGCGGGTGCTGATCGCGGATGAGCCGACGACGGCGCTGGACGTCACCATCCAGGCCCAGGTGCTGGAGGTACTGCAAACCGCACAGCAGGAGACGGGTGCCGCCGTCGTGATGATTACCCACGACCTCGGCGTTGTGGCGGGCATCGCTGACGACATCATGGTGATGTATGCCGGCAAACCCGTGGAGACCGGCACCGTGGAGGACATCTACTACAACCCCCGGATGCCGTACACCATGGGCCTCCTGGGCGCTGTGCCCCGGGTGGATGTAGGCGAAAAGTCCTCCCTGGTGCCGATCGACGGCGTGCCGCCCAACCTCTTGTTTGAGCCCACGGGGTGCTCCTTCGCGCCGCGTTGCCCGCTGGTCACTGACGCCTGCCTGGACGGCGAACCTGCCCTGCTGAAGTCGCCGGGGAGCGCAGCGCATCACGCCGCCTGCATCCGTTCAGGCGAGCTGGGCGGGGATGCGGATGCCCGCGAGATCTTCCATGCCCCGCCAGTGCCTGTCTCGCGGTTCGACCGGATTCCCCGGGAGGAGCGCAAGACCGTCCTGCAGCTCACGGATGTCCGCAAGCACTTCCCGCTCCTGAAGGGGGCGCTGATCAAGCGCAAGGTCGGAACCGTCAAGGCCGTGGACGGCTTGAGTTTTGATATCCGCGAGGGCGAGTGCTTCTCCATTGTTGGGGAGTCAGGATCCGGCAAGACCACCACGCTGCTGGAAATCATGGAATTCCACAAGGACCAGGACGGCGAGGTGGTGATCGGCGGGATCAGCAACAAGCAGGCAGCCGACGCCAAGACCAAAAGCGCCATGCGCAAGGAACTGCAGATGGTGTTCCAGGACCCCACGGGCGCGCTGGATCCCAGGTTCACCGTCTACGAGGTGCTGGCCGAGCCGTTGGAAAACCTGGGGATGGCCAGGCCGGAGATCCGCAAGCGCATCATGGAGCTCATGCGCCTGGTAGGCCTGCAGCCGGACCACGTGAACCGGTTCCCCAACCAGTTCTCCGGCGGCCAGCGGCAGCGCATCGGCATTGCCCGGGCCCTGGCCGTGAACCCCAAGCTGGTGGTCCTGGACGAGCCGGTCTCCGCCCTGGACGTCTCCGTGCAGGCCGGCGTGATCAACCTCCTGGACAAGCTCCGCGCGGAACTGGGCCTGAGCTATCTGATGGTGGCGCATGACCTTTCCGTGGTGCGGCACATTTCCAACCGGGTGGCAGTGATGTATCTGGGCAAGATCGTGGAAATCGGCGACGTCGACAGTGTCTTTGACAGGCCGCGTCACCCGTACACCCGGTCACTGCTGTCCGCGATCCCGGTGCCGGACCCCCAGGTGGAGCGCAACCGGGAGCGGATCATCCTGCAAGGCGATCTTCCCAGCCCGTTGGACGCCCCCAAGGGCTGCAACTTTGCCAGCCGATGCCCAGTGTTTGCTGCCCTCCCGGAGGCCAAGCAGCAAAAGTGCCTGTCCACTGAGCCTCCACTGATGCCCGTTCCGGCCAGCCCGCCGGGAAATATCGCAGACCAGCAGTTCGCCTGCTTCTTCCCGGACGGCGAACTGGACTCGGAGATGGTGGTCAGCCACGAAGACCCGGTTGTCCGGGCCCCCTGAATTCCCCGTTCCATCACCTGCACCACGTATCGCAACAATGAAGGGAAATCCATGAAGAATGTGACCAAAATCGGCGGGGTAGCGGCTGTTGCTGCTGCGCTGGCCCTGACCGGCTGCGGAGGCGGGACCCCGTCCGGTCCGGTCTCGGCGTCGGGGCAGGCATCAGGGAGCGACATCGCCTCGCTCATCAGCGTCAACGAGAAGCCAGCTGCGGAGCTGGAGCAGGGCGGAAAGCTGACGTTGTCGCTGGGCAATATCGGCCCGGACTTCAACGGGTTCTCCAACACCGGCAACAGCGCGGACAACACCGCCCTGATGGCACCCATCAACCCGATCGGCACCAGCGGAGGCGGCTTGGGCGGTTGCTGGAAGTACGACTATGACGGCGAAGCCTCCGTCAACACAGACTTCTGTGAGTCCGTTGAGAGCAAGGTGGAGGACGGCAAACAGACCATCACCATCAAGGTCAATGAGAAGGCCACGTACAACGATGGCACTCCCATTGACGTCAAGGCCTTCCAGAACACCTGGAACATCCTTAAAAGCACTGAGGCTGGCTACGACATCGTGAGCCCAGGCAATTACGGATTCGTCGAATCAGTTGAAGCCGGCAGTAATGACAAGGAAGTCATTGTCAAGACCACGCAGCCGGTGTACCCGCTGGAGTCGCTGTTCTTTGGCGTCATTCACCCGGCCGTAAACTCCCCGGAGATCTTCAACACCGGATTCACCGGCGACATGCACCCTGAGTGGATGGCAGGTCCGTTCAAGGTGGACCAGTATGACTCCGCAGCGCAGACGGTCACGCTGGTCCAGAACGACAAATGGTGGGGCGCCAAGCCGGTCCTGGAGAACATTACATTCCGGCAGATGGAAACCAGTGCCGAGATCGCGGCGTTCAAAAACGGCGAGATCGATGCTGTGGAAACCAACACCATCGCGCTCTACAAGCAGGTGGACGGCACAGCCAACGCCGAAGTGCGCCGTGGGCAGCGCCTGTTTGCCGGCGGCATGAACCTCAACGCACAGCGGATCACCGACGGCGCTGTCCGTGAAGCGATCTTCACCGCGGTGGACCGGGATGCCCTCCGGAACGTGCGCTTCAACGGCCTGAACTGGCAGGAAGAAAGCTCCGGCTCCATGATGCTGCTGCCGTTCTCCGAGTACTACCAGGACAATTACCCCGTAACCGAGTCGGGAGCGGATGCAGCAAAGAAGGTGCTTACCGACGCCGGTTACACGGCCAACGCCAGTGGCGTGATGGAAAAGGACGGAAAGCCCGTTTCCTTCAAGATCGCCAACTTTGGCGATGACCCCACCACGCTGGCCACCACCCAGACACTGCAGAAGCAGCTTCAGGACGCGGGCATGGATGTGGGTATTGCCCAGCACGGCTCATCCGAGTTCGGCAAGATCCTCGGAAGCCGCGAGTTCGATATGAGCCTCTCCGGCTACACGGTAGGTGCCGACGCCACGGACGTGGTCAAGCAGTTCTACGACTCCACCACCAACGAGAACCAGCTGGGCGACGCTGAGTTGGACAAGAAGATTGCGGACCTCGCCTCGATCGAGGACGATGCAGAACGCAACAAGGCCGCCATGGAGGTGGAAAAGGAGCACATGGCCAAGTACTTCTCCATGGGCATCGCCTTCAACGGACCGCAGATCTCCTTTGTCCGCACCGGCCTGGCCAACTATGGCCCGTCCTTGTTCAAGAGCTTCTCCCAGGTTCCGGACTGGACCACCGTGGGTTGGGAAAAGAAGTAATAACCCGCAATTGAGTAACGTTTTGAGGCCGGTTCGTCCTGGAAATCCAGGGGGAGCCGGCCTCCGGCGTTAAGGCTGATCCTGTGCCCTAGAATCTTGTCACCGCCACTTTTTGTACGCTGCGCGCCATGAAGGGACTACCAATGAAGCACCTGACCAGGCTTGGCGGTGCCGGGGCAATCGCCGCCGCGCTCGCCCTCACCGGCTGCGGCGGGACTCCGAGCGGTCCAGTGACCGCAACGGCGCAGGCTCCGGGCAGTGACGTTTCCAAGCTGGTCAATGTTAACGAGCATCCGGCCGCGGAGCTGGAGCAGGGCGGCAGCATTACCCTCCCACTGCTCAGCATCGGACCGGACTTCAATGGGTTTTCCAAGAGCGGCAGCAGTGCAGACAACGCGGCACTGCAGATCCCCATGAACCCTGTTGGCGTCCAGAACGGCGGGATCGGCGGCTGCTGGAAACGCGACTACGCCGGTAAGGCCACGCCCAACAAGGACTTCTGTGAGTCCGTGGAGAGCATGGTGGAGGACGGCAAGCAGACCATTACCATCAAGGTCAATGAGAAGGCCACGTACAACGACGGCACGCCCATTGACGTCAAGGCCTTCCAGAACACCTGGAACGTCCTCAAGAGCACTGACAACGGCTACGACAGCATCAGCACCGGCAGCTACGGTTCAGTGGAATCCGTAGAGGCCGGCAGCAGCAACAAGGAAGTGGTGGTCAAAACCAGCCAGCCGGTCTACCCGCTGGATTCGCTGTTCTTTGGCCTCATCCACCCCGCCGTGAATACTCCGGACATCTTCAACAACGCGTTCAACGGCGAGCTGCACCCGGAATGGATGGCAGGCCCCTTCGCGCTTGATGAGTTCGATGCGGCCGCCCGCACCGTCACCCTGGTGCGGAATGACAAGTGGTGGGGCGCCAAACCGGTCCTGGAACAGGTGACGTTCCGGCAGCTGGACACCAGCGCCCAGGTGGCCGCGTTCAGGAACGGCGAGATCGATGCCATGCAGGCCAACAACATCGGCCTGTACCAGCAGCTGGACGGTGCCTCTGACTCCGAGGTGCGCCGCGGGCAAAGGCTGTTTGCCGGTGGCCTGAACATCAACGCCAAGCGGATCACCGACGTCGCAGTCCGTGAGGCGATCTTCACGGCCGTGGACAGGGGAGCCATCCGCGACGTGCGCTTCAACGGGTTGAACTGGGAGGAGCCCAATCCGGGTTCCATGATGCTGATGCCGTTCTCCCCGTACTACCAGGACAACTACCCCGTTTCGGAGAGCGGTGCCGATGCTGCGAAGAACGTCCTCAGCGAGGCCGGCTATACGGAAAACGCCGATGGAATGATGGAGAAGGACGGGCAGGCCGTCACCTTCAAGCTGGCCAACTTCGGCGAGGACCCCACCAACCTCGCCACCATCCAAACGTTGCAGTCCCAGCTCCAGGCAGCCGGCATGGACGTGGAAATCGCCCAGTACGGTGCTGCTGAGTTCGGCAAGGTAATGTCCACCCGCGAGTTCGATCTCAGCATGTCCGGCTACACGGTGAGCCCGGACGCCACCAACTCCGTCAGGCAGTACTACGACTCCAGCATCGACCAGAATGGCCTGGGCGATGCCGAACTGGATGCGAAAATCGCGGCGCTGCCTTCCATTGAGGACGACGCCGAACGGAACAAGGCAGCCATGGACGTGGAGAAGGAGCACATGGCCAAGTACTTCTCCATGGGCGTGGTGTTCAACGGCCCGCAGATCTCCTTCGTCCGGACCGGACTGGCAAACTACGGGCCCGCCCTCTTCCAGAGCCAGTTCCAGGTTCCGGACTGGACCACCATCGGCTGGGAGAAGGAGTAGCCGCGGAGTACCGTGTCAGCATGACGCAGACCATCCGCACCGCCGTTGTGGGCTACGGCCTGTCCGGCCGGGTTTTCCATGCTCCACTGATCGCCGCCGATCCGCAGTTCTCGCTGGACGTGATTGCCACCTCGGACAGAGCCCGGGCCAGCGCGGCACAGGAACGCTATGAACGAACCAGGGTGGTGCCGGACGGTGACGCCGTGCTGGCGCTCGCAGACTCCCTGGACCTGGTGGTCCTGGGAACCCCGCCGGCCACGCACTATCCCCTGGCCAAGGCGGCCCTTGAAGCGGGACTGGACGTCGTCGTGGACAAGCCATTCGCAGTCACCAGCGCCCAGGGCGCGGAGCTGGTGGCCCTGGCGGAAAGCCTGGGGCGGGTGCTGACCGTCTACCAGAACCGACGTTGGGATGGCGGCTTCCTGACGGTCAAGAAACTGCTCGACGCCGGGACGCTGGGTGACGTGCTGCGCTTCGAGGCATCCATGGAGCGGTGGGCGCCGGAGATCACCAAGACCTGGAAGGCGGCTGCCACAGCGGCAGACGGCGGCGGGATCCTGTTCGACCTCGGCACGCACCTGGTGGACATGGCCGTGCAGCTTTTCGGTCCGGCCGAGGTGGTGCACGCTGAAATCAACGCCCGCCGGACGCAGGAGCAGGCTGACGATGACAACTTCCTGGTGCTCCGGCACCAGCCCAGGGACGGCCAGGCGGCCGTCACCAGCCACCTCATCATGAACATGCTGTCCGCAGCGCCGGGTCCTGACCTGCGCGTCCTTGGTACGAAGGCCGGTTACGTCAAGCACGGCACCGATCCACAGGAACGGCAGCTGGGCGCCGGAATGGCCCCCACCGATCCCGGATACGGAGTGGACGCATCCGGGCCGGCTGGCCTGCTGGGGGTGCTTGACGACGTCGAACGCGTTCCCACCGAACCCGGCGCCTACCCGGAGTTCTACCGGATCCTGGGGCAGAAACTGCTCGACGGCGGCGCGTCCTCCGGATTGCCGCTGCCCGTGGATCCACATGGACCGGTGGCCGTTCTGCAGCTGATCGAGCAGGCCAGGACGCTCGCAAAGTAATGCTTCCCAATGTGGCGTATATCACTTAGGGTCGGAACCGCGGGCGTCAACTGAAGTAGCTGTGTCAGTTGGCACCCGGCGGCAGCCTTGGCAACAAACCAGCGGGTGCCGGTCCGAGAGAAGCCCCGGCACGGCACCCGCTATCCGCAGGGTGCCGGCCGACTTGCAGAATGGAGCACGTCCCCATGCGAGCATTTCCACGATTGATGGCGCCGGTAGCGGCAGTAGCCATGGCAGCAGGATTGTTGGCCGTTTCGGCGGTACCGGCAGCGTCCGCGCCTGCAGCAACCGCCGAATCCCAGACGTACATCGTCCTGTACAAGGGCAACGGAGTGTCCAAAGGGTCCCTTTCCACCATTGAGGCAAATGGTGGCACGGTGGTGGGCAGCTACCCGGAGATCGGTGTGGCAGTCGTCAAATCCGACCGTGTTGGATTCGGAAAGACGCTGAAGTCTGCCGATTCCGGCATCCAGGGCGCGGCCTCTACAGCCGGCTTTGGCGTGGCGGTGGTCAATGACGTGGCCGGAGGAGAGGCCGAGGCCGCCATCGAGCCTGGTACTCCCGCCCCCGGTGATGACAACCTGGCCGCCCTGCAATGGGACATGGACCAGATCAAGGCCCCTGAGGCCCGTGCCATTAACGGCGGCAGCAGCTCCGTAGTGGTGGGCGCGATCGACACCGGCGTCGACTGGTCCCACCCTGACCTGGCTGCCAACATGGACTTCGGTAAGAGCGCATCCTGCGTGGGCGGTGTCGCCAACCCGGACCCCGCTGCCTGGATGGATGAGAATGGCCACGGCACGCACACGGCAGGCACCATTGCCGCAGCCAAGAACGGCATCGGCATGGTGGGCGTTGCCCCGAACGTGAAAATCGCCGGCATCAGGGCAGGCAACGCTGACGGTTACTTCTACCCGGAGGCTATCGTGTGCTCGTTCATGTGGGCAGCCGAGAAGGGCATCCAGGTGACGAACAACAGCTACTACGCCGATCCCAATCTGTTCAACTGCAAAAATGATCCGGACCAGCGGGCCATCTGGGAAGCCGAGCGCCGGGCCATCCGCTACGCGCAGCAGAGCGGCACCACCATCGTGGCCGCAGAAGGCAACCAGCGTGACGACCTGGCCCACCCCACCCAGGACATCACCAGCCCGAATGACAGCACTCCGGTCACGCGGGACATCTCCAACGCCTGCGCCGTGGTTCCGGTTGAAGTTCCCGGCGTCATCGGCGTCACCGCCAACGGCAACAAAGGCTTTAAGTCCTTCTACTCCAGCTACGGCGTGGGGACGGCCTCCGTCATCGCACCGGGTGGTGACAGCCGCCAGCTGACGGCTGCTGCTCCCAACGGCCGGGTGCTTTCCACCTGGCCGTTGAACGCCGGTTGCAGCCTCCCGGTCATGGATGCCGGCGCGAAGTACTGCTACATCCAGGGCACGTCCATGGCGTCACCGCACGTTGCCGGCGTGGCCGCGCTGATCGCCAGCACCGGTGTGACCAACCCGGGCAAGGTGGCCTCGCGGATCAACAACACGGCTGACGGCATGGCCTGCCCCACGGACATGTCCTTCTACGAGACGTCCCCGTCCGTTTCCAACGGCGCCCCCCAGGTCTGCCAGGGCGGTACCGGGTACAACAGCTTCAACGGCCACGGCCAGGTCAACGCACTGCGGGCCATCGGCGGATAGCCCTTTCGGTGGTCGAGCTTGTCGAGACCGGGATTTCGCTCCCCAACCGCCCCCCTTGCCTCGCAAGCTCGGCCAGGGAACCCGGCGGTCGTGGGCCCAGGCTCAATCACCGGGCTGCTTAAACAAAAAGTACGACGGCGGTCCTTGGCTTTTCTTTCGAAAAGCCGCCGATCGCCGTCGTACTTTTTGTGTGTCTAGAGCCTGACCCTATGCGGACACGAGCTGGTGCCAGTCGTTGACGAGGGGCAGCTGGTGCGCCTCGGAGACCGAGCGGTGCGCCACCTGGCCCGCGGCGATGTTGAGGCCGGCCGCCAGCGCGGGATCGCGGTCGAACGCTGCCTTCACGCCCAGGTTGGCCAGGGAGACGGCGTAACGCAGGGTGACGTTGGTCAGCGCGTAGGTGGACGTGTTGGGAACAGCGCCGGGCATGTTGGCTACGCAGTAGAAGATGCTGTTGTGCACCTTGTACGTGGGCTCCTGGTGCGTGGTGGCGTGCGTGTCCTCGAAGCAGCCGCCCTGGTCAACGGCGATGTCCACCAGGACGGAGCCCGGCTTCATGCGGGCCACCAGTTCGTTGGTGACCAGCTTGGGGGCCTTGGCGCCGGGGATCAGCACGGAACCGATCACCAGGTCGGCGTCCACCACGGACTTTTCGATCTCGTAGCTATTGGAAGCAACGGTCTTCAACCGGCCCTGGTACTGGGCATCCAGCTCGCGCAGGCGGTTGATGTTGATGTCCAGGATGGTGACGTCCGCGCCCAGGCCCAGCGCCATGGCGGCGGCGTTGGTGCCGGCAACACCGGCACCCAGGACTACAACCTTGGCCGGACGGACGCCCGGGACGCCGCCCAGCAGGACGCCCTTGCCGCCGGCCGGAGCCATCAGCGAAGTGGCGCCAACCTGGACGGACAGGCGGCCGGCAACCTCGGACATCGGGGCCAGCAGCGGCAGGGTGCGGCCTTCCTGGACCGTTTCGTACGCGATCGCGGTGACGCCGGAGTTGATGAGCTCGCGGGTCAGTTCCGGCTCGGCGGCCAGGTGCAGGTACGTGAAGAGGATCAGGCCCTTGCGGAAGCGGTGGTATTCGGCCTTGACCGGCTCCTTGACCTTCATGACCATGTCCGCGCGGGACCAGACGTCATCTGCTTCGTTGACGATCTCCGCGCCGGCAATGGAGTATTCCTCGTCGGTGATTCCGGAGCCCAGGCCCGCGCCGCGTTCCACCAGGACGCTGTGGCCGTGGGTGCGGAACTCGTGGACTCCGGCGGCCGTGATGGCTACGCGGAATTCGTTGTTCTTGATTTCTTTCGGGACACCGATGATCATGGGGGGCTCCGTTGTTCGCGGCTGTTTTGGGCAGCCGGCTGGGGACGCTGGCTTGTGATTCCAGAATAAATCCGGTGTGAGGCAGCCGACATTGCTTTCCGTTCTCCCTCAAGGTACAAGCCGCGGAAATTCAAGGTTTTTGCGGTTTTCGCCTCGACATTTGTCGAGTCCTGGAGCGTCAGGTGTCGCCTGCTGTCCGTTAGGGCCTTGCGGCTCTGCGGCAGTACTGTTGCTCCATGCAGCAGGACGTTGAGCAACTGGTGGAACAGGTGGCCGGGAAGCTTGGCCGCGGGCTGTCCCTCGAGGACCTGGACGGCATGCTGCTGGCCTACAGCTCCAACCAGTCACACGCGGACCGGGTGCGCGTGAACTTCCTGTTGAGCAAGAAGGTGCCCTCGGACGTCAGTGCCTGGCAGCTCTCGCACGGCATCGCCACGGCGGTCCGGCCGGTGGCGATTCCGGCCAACCCGGAACTGGGCATGCTGGGCCGGGTGTGTGTTCCCCTGATGGTGCGTGGTTTCCGGGTGGGCTATCTGTGGGTGCAGCAGGACGCCGAAGAGGAGAGCCCGACGGCGATCCTGGCCCAGCTGCCGGACGTCCAGCGGGATATTGAGCTGCTGTCCGGCCTCCTGCTCGAATCCAACACGGTGGAATCGGGTTTCCGGCGCGGCAGGGAGCGCGAGTTCCTGGCAGCCTCCGCGGGAGACATCAATTCCATCGCTGCAGTGGCGGGCTGGCGCGAGATCCAGCACAAGGGACCCTGGCAGGCAGTCACCGCCCTTGACGCAGATGGCTGGGCGGGCGGCTCGGATCCCGGTGCGGCCACCTTGATCCACAGCTCCGCAGCCCTGCAATCAACTGTGGGTGTGGACGCCGCGCTGTTCAGTGCCGGGGCGGAAACCCATTCGGTGATCCTGTTCCGGGAATCAGTGGGACGCGCCAGCCACGCCCAGGTGCTGGTGCATTACCAGCTGGAACTGGCCAAGCGTTCCGGCCGCCCGGTCCACCGGATCATCCTGGGCATCAGCGAACCCTTTTCCCGGCTTCGGGGTTTGACCACCGCGTACCGGCAGTCAAAAATCGCAGCCCAGGCGGCCGCCGTCGAGCCGCGGTTGGGTGAGCTGGTGGATTACAAGTCCACAGGTGTCTACCAGGTTCTTGCCTCTGCCGGAGGAGGGGCCGCGGCCTGGAGTGACGCCGCCTCGGTGTACTTCCAGATGCTGGAGGACCAGGACCGCAATGGCGAGCTGCTGCCCGTCCTGGAGCTGCTTTATGACAACGACGGCTCCGTGCAGGATGTTGCCGGCCAGCTCCACCTGCACCGGAGCAGCATCTACAACAGGATGAGCCGGGTGCGGCAGCTGCTGGGTGTTGACCCGCTCAAAGGTGCTGTGCGGCTGGAGCTGCACGCTGCCATGAAGGCCCGGCGCTGGGATACCCGGCCGCGGATCTGACCGGGGCGACGCCTATGTGCGCTGTGCGCCCCCACGACTCCTAAGCTTGTTCGCACCTCAGAACCTTGAAGCTTAGGATCCGCGGACAAGCTTAGGAATGGGCTCAACGGTTTCCTTTGATTTCTGCGTGTCCAGCCAGGCCATGATGTCCGCGGACCGGATTCGGCGGTGCGTGCCGCGGTATTCCACAGGGATTTCGCCGCGGTCCGTCATGTTCCGCAGGTAGGTGTGGGAGATGCCGGCCAGCTCGGCTGCCTGCGAGGTGGTGAGCATTTCTTCCACGCTGCTGACGCTGACGGATTCGCCGCGTCCGAGTCTGGAGAGGAGATCCACGACGGCGTCCCTCGCCTGGGCAGGCAGCCGGTGCACGGTGCCGTCAACGAAGACGGTGATGTCGTGGCTGCCTTCAAGGGCGCGCTGGAGTTTGCTTGCATCCTCAGGCGGCAGGGCCGCCGTCAACGTGGGAGCTACGAGTGCCATGGGCCAAGACTAGCTGCCGGCCCGGACCGGCCAGACGCCCGTGTCGAAGAATTTCCGCAGCGTGGCCTCGTGCGGTGCCGGGTCCAGGTTCTGCTCAGCCAGCCACTCCGGGTTGTAGTAGTTGCCCGCGTAGCGGTCGCCGCTGTCGCACATCAGGGTAACTACGCTGCCGCGCTGGCCGTCCGCAATCATCTGCGCGATCAGCTGCCACACACCCCAGAGGTTGGTGCCGGTGGACGGGCCGGCGTGCAGGCCGGCGCATTCGTGCAGGTGGCGCATGGCCGCAACCGACGCGGCATCCGGCACCTGGATCATGTGGTCGATGACGCCGGGGACGAAGCTCGGTTCCATGCGCGGCCGGCCGATTCCCTCGATCCGGGAGGGGCCGCCGGTTGCGTCGCTGGAGCCGTCCCGCCAGGCCGGGTAGAACGCGGAGTTCTCCGGGTCCACCACGGCCATCCCGGTGGCGTAGCGGTGGTAGCGGATGTACCGGCCGATCGTGGCGCTGGTCCCGCCAGTGCCCGCTCCGGCC
Organism: Pseudarthrobacter sp.; assembly: GCA_031178005.1. Classification (GTDB taxonomy): domain Bacteria; phylum Actinomycetota; class Actinomycetes; order Actinomycetales; family Micrococcaceae; genus Arthrobacter. The sequence continues at coordinate 19,720 of JAPSJV010000013.1, read as the reverse complement.
ACGATCCAGTGCGGGATGGGGTGTTCCTCCAGGGCCAGCTGCCCAAAAATGGACTCGGCGATGTTGTTGTTGCCCCGCCAGTCAGTGGCCCGCTCGGCGTAGGTGAACTGGTCCATGTAGTGCCCGTTGGCCGTGGCTGCGACGTCCGCGGCGACGGCGTAAACCTCAGAGGGGTGGTCCACCAGCAGGCACGATCCGCCAAACTGCTCGATCAGGGCAATCTTCTCCGGGCTGGTGGTCCGGGCCATCACCGCAATAAACGGGAGCCCCAGCAACTGGGCAAAGTAGGCCTCGGAAACGGCGGTGCTGCCACTGGACGCTTCAACAATGGTGGTGCCCTCGGAAATCCAGCCGTTCACCAGGCCGAACAGGAACAAGGACCTGGCCAGCCGGTGCTTCAGGCTTCCGGAACGGTGGGTGGATTCGTCCTTGAGGTAGAGCTGCACGCCCCAGTGCTCCGGCAGCGGAACCGAATAGAGGTGGGTGTCCGCAGACCTGTTGTTCTCGGCGTTGATCCGGCGGATGGCTTCGTCGGCCCAGGCCCGGTCCTGCATATGCACCTTGTTCACCGCTCCAGCCTAACGCCGTGGCGACGGGATATTATCGGCGGATGAAGCTGACCGGCGGCATGGACCTGGCCCATTCAGGGCTGATGGGGCGGCTCTATGCCTCGACGTTGAAGCCTGCTGCTGCGGACCCGCAAAGTTCGACGGCGGCACCCGGCCAGGTGCCGCCGTCGTACGTCCTGCTGCACGGAATCGGAGTCTCGCACCGGTACCTTGCGCGGCTGCACCTCGAACTGGCCCGCACTGCCAACGTCTACACCTTTGATCTGCCGGGCTTCGGCGACGCACCTCCGCCGCACGAACAACTGCAGGTGGAACAGTACGCGGACTTTGTGGCTGATGCGCTCGCCGGATCGCCGGCTGCCCGCGAAGCTCCGTCCTGCGGATTCGTAGTGGTGGGGCATTCCATGGGCACGCAGTTTGCCGTGGAACTCGCGCTCCGCCAGCCGGACCTCGTTTCCGGCGTGGTGTTGATGTCTCCGGTGGTGGACCCACGGCGCGGCACGGTGCTGCGCCAGGCGGCAGATCTGACGAAGGACGCGCTCTTCTGTGAGTCGCCGTCGTCGAACTTCACGGTCTTCACCGACTATTTCCGTGCTGGACCCCGCTGGTACCTCACCGAACTGCCCGTGATGATGGCGTATCCGCTGGCGGAACGGGTTGGCCAGGTGGAGCAGCCGATGCTGGTGGTGCGCGGCAGCCGCGACCCGGTGGCACGCGGCCGCTGGTGCCGGGAACTGGCGGAGACTGCCAGGCACGGGACCATGGTGGAGGTGCCCGGAAAGGGCCACGTGGTGCAGCACACCGGTACCACCGCGGTGAGCGCGGCCATCAGCAAGTGGGCCAGCGCAACGGCGGTCAGGCCGGATCCGGAGTAGCCGTGCCCTGCTGCGCCGCGGCCGGCAGTTCCACCGTGACCATGAGCCCGCCCGTGGACCCTGGGGTCAGCGTCAGGGTTCCGTCGTGTGCCTCGGTGATGCTTTTGACGATTGCCAGGCCGAGGCCGACGCCTGCATGGTCGCTGCGGATGCGTTCCCCGCCGCGCTGGAATGGCTCGGTGAGCGTCGGGACCAAGTGCGGGTTGAGTGTTTCTCCTGTGTTCTCGACCGTGAGCGTTATCCATCCCCGGCGGGTGGCCGTTGCGAGGAGCACCGTGCCGTGTTTGGGGGCGTTGTGGACTATCGCGTTTTCCAAGAGGTTCATCACCAGCTGCTGCAGGAGTGCGTGCGAACCGACGGTGAGGGCCGGGTCGCCGACGGTTTCGATCGTGATGCCGCGTTTCTCGGCCACAGGGAGCAGCGTCTCGGCAGCCTCTTCCACCAGCAGGGACAGGTCGACGTGTTCCCGTGTGAAAGAGCGCTGGTCGGCACGGCTGAGCAGCAGCAATGCCTCGGTGAGGCTGATGGCCCTGGCATTGACAGCATAAAGCCGGTCCGCCAGCTCGCCGGAATCGTGCGCTGGATCGTTGCGGGCAACATCCAGCATGGTCTGGGTGATGGCCAGCGGGGTGCGCAGCTCGTGGGACGCGTTGGCTGCAAACCGCTGCTGTTCGGCAACATGGGCCTCCAGCCGGACCAGCATGGCATCGAAACTGTCCGCGAGTTCACGGAATTCGTCCCTTCGGCCGGGCAGCTGGATGCGGTGGGAGAGCGAGCCTTCCGCGGCAATCCGCGTCGCCTTGGTGATGCGGTCAAGGGGAGCCAGCATGCGTCCGGCAAGAATCCATCCGCCCAGCAGGCCAAAGCCCAAGAGGAATGCCAACGCCCAGGATGCCGCCGGGATGAAAGCCCGCTCCAGGTCGCGGCGGCCTGGGGCAAACCCGCTCTGGGACCAGAACGCATCCTCCGGCACATAGCGCAGCAGGAACACCCACACCACAGCCAGCAGCAAACCGCCGGCCAGCATCAGGAACCCGGCGTAACTCAGGGTGAGCTTGAGGCGGACACTCAGCCCCGGCTCCCTAACCACGCGCGTCCCCGCCGCTTTCGGCACTCGGACTGGTGCCGCCGTCGTCGTCCTGCCCGGTATCGATGCGGTAGCCGACCCCGGGTACGGTGGCGATAAGCCAGGGGATGCCGAGGCGTTTGCGCAGGGTGGAAACGGTGATGCGGACGGCGTTGGTGAACGGATCGGCGTTCTCGTCCCAGGCCCGCTCCAGCAGTTCCTCGGCACTGATGACCCCGCCCTCAGCGGCAACCAGGACTTCCAGCACCGCGAACTGCTTCCTGGTCAGCGCGACGTACCGGCCGTCCCGGTAAACTTCCCGGCGGAACGGGTCTACCCGCAGGCCGGCGATCTCCCTTACGGGCGGCCTGGTGTGCGCCCGCCTGCGGTGCAGGGCCCGCAGCCGCATCACCAGCTCGCGCAGCTCGAAGGGTTTGGTGAGGTAGTCGTCGGCGCCGAGCTCAAACCCGGACACCTTGTCATCAATCCGGTGGGCCGCGGTAAGCATCAGGATCTGGACGCCGCTGCCGGACACGACGATGTTCTGTGCAACCTCGTCGCCGGAAGGACCGGGAATGTCGCGGTCCAGGATGGCGATGTCGTAGGTATTGAGGCTCAACAGTTCCAGTGCTGTTCCGCCGTCACCGGCAATGTCCGCGGCGATGGCTTCCAGGCGCAAACCGTCGCGGATGGCTTCTGCCATAAAGGGCTCGTCCTCGACGATCAGCACACGCATGCTTCAGATGCTACGGCGCTGCGCATATCGCGGGCATATCAAAAACCGCATACGCGCAGGCAACAAGCTGCGGTCTTCACTGAAAGGCATGAATCACTACGCATCAGAACGTGCACCTGCGAGCCGGGTACCCAGATACCTGCTCCTTGCCATAACAGTCGTCATCGCCGGGGTCATCGGATCGTTGGCGTACCTGTCGGCCTCGTCATCGGCGGGGTCAACTGCCTGGCCGGCCCTTGATACCCGGGATTTGCGCATCGGGGCCGATATTGGGCCTGACGGCATCATCACCAAGGCCGACGGCGTCCTTCCGGACGGTGTGACAGTGCTGGACGACAATTATGCGGGCATCGCCAACTTGGATCCGGCTTTGCGTGAACAGCTGACGGAGGCCGCGGCCGATGCCGCGATGGCTGGCGTCACAGTCCACGTCAACAGCGGCTGGCGCTCCGCCGACTACCAGAACGAACTTCTTCGGGCGGCCGTCTCCGACTATGGGTCAGCAGCCGAAGCGGCCCGGTGGGTGGCAACGGCGGAGACCTCTCCGCACGTCTCCGGGAGTGCCGTGGACATTGGGGGAGCGGATGCCACGGACTGGTTGTCCCGCTACGGTTCCAGTTACGGGCTGTGCCAGATCTACCTGAACGAGCCCTGGCACTACGAGCTGCGCCCCGAGGCGGCGGAGCGGGGCTGCCCGCGGATGTACGTCGATCCCACCGAAGATCCCAGGATGCCGCAGTGACCTGGCTCGGATTCCATTACCCGGCAGTAGGCTCAGGGCATGACCGGAACCGATGACCGCGCCGCCCGTTTCCTTGCCGCGTATGACGAACACCTGCGCACGGATGCTGAGACGCCCGGTGCAGTCAACGTCATTCAACACGGTCCCTTGCGCCTGGTGACCTTTGTGCATGGGCGGGGCTTTGTCACCTACCGGGACCTCGGGGGTGCGGACGGGGAGGCCATCAGGCGGCTGGTCGGCGAGGTGATCGCATACTACCGGGCTGATCCTGGAATCTCGCGGGTCGAGTGGAAGGTCCGGGGGCACGACGATGCGCCCGGCCTGCATGAGGCATTGCTGCAGAACGGCTTCGCGCAGGATGAACCGGAATCGATCATGATCGGCGAGGCCAGTGCACTCAGTGTGGACATTCCGCTGCCTGCCGGGGTGACCCTGCGCCGCATGAGCGCCGAAGCGGACGTGCGGGCGATGAATGCCATGCAGGACGAGGTCTTCGGTGAGCCGGCCTCGGACGAGACGGCGGACGCCCTGCTGCGGCGCCTGGCGCTGAACGACGGAATGGAGCTCTGGGCGGCTGAAGCCGAGGGAGAAATTGTCAGCGCCGGCCGCCTGGAACCGGTCCGAGGCACCATCTTCGCCGGCATCTGGGGCGGTGCAACGCGCCCGGTGTGGCGCGGCCGCGGAATCTACCGGGCCCTGACGGCGCGGCGGGCCCGGTCAGCATTGGAGAGGGGAAAGAGGCTTATCTACAGCGAGTCGAGCGAGTTTTCCCGGCCGATCCTTGAACGCAGTGGACTCATTAAAGTCTCAACCACCACGCCGTATCAGTGGCGGCGGTGAAGCTATGAGCGGTCACAGCAACACCCAGCAACTGCTGCTGGCCGGGCCTCGCGGGCGGAGGCTGTGCCTCGAGCTCGCGATGGAGGCGGATCAGGAGGTCAGGAACGCTGTGTTCTGGCTGGCCCATGAACAGGATCCCGGCAAAGGAACGTCGAGGGTCCAACTGACTTTTTCCTCAACCGGGTCTGGTGTTGCAGAACCGCCGGCGCCGTCGTTGGAAGGGTTCGTGGAGAGGATGGCTGCCCTGAAGCTCTCCGGATTGGACGATCCCTCGCTCCAGGCCGCCCTGCAACGCTCCGTGGACAACGCGCGCTACTGGCAACCACCTGACGGCGAGGATGTGCTGGCAGCGCTCCCGGAGATTACGGCCGCGTTGTTCCGGATCGCCGAACAGGTTGTTGCGGCACCCTCAGCACAGTGGTGGCCGGAGCCGCGGAGCATAGAACAGTGGGCAGTCGATTGGCGGGTGGCCGAGGACCCTGCACCGCTGCCAAAAAATCCAGGGAAGACGTTGGCCGACTGGGCGGAGAAGACCCGCGCGGAGGAAGTGCAGGCGGAGCGTGAACGCCCCAAAGACCCCGCAGCAAACTGGGGTGGAACGTGGTGGTCCATCCCGCACGGGGTCATCCAGACTGTGGGTAAAGTGCCCACAGGCCTGAGCCTGGTTGAAGACAGCCTCGGCTGGGAGCACGCCACAGTCATCCCGGTCCGCGGGATCGGCCGGACGCTGGAAGTCTGCACGGCCGAAGGCTGGCTGGCCCTCTGCCGTCACTACCCCCTTGACGTCACGGCGTCGCGCCGGCATGACTGGTTCCGCACCACCGGACGCCACGGAAGATGGGTGATCCCGGACTGGGAAAAGGTTGCTGCAGAGTGGGACGCCGTGCACCTGACCGTCCTTGGATACCTCAGTGCTGCCGGCCGCGCGCTCGCGGTTGATGCGGACACAGCAACCGTCATCGCAGGCTGGGACCCGGACAGCACCCTCTGGCTCACGGATGTAGCCCGTGAATGGGAAGGCCCCAGGCAGGCCTGGCGGCGGGACTCGAACCGTGACCAGTGGATTCGCAGGCGCTAAGGACTGCGTGCCCTGTTCATGGCGCTGTGGGGCGTGGCAGAATCGGTTGAAAGTACCGGATGCACCGGCACGGCGTCGGACTCCGGTGATATCTCCAGGAAACGACCCAGGACGGCATGGTGGCAGCTATGCAGATACTCACCGTTGACGAGTCCATTGATCTCAACGTTCCGGTTGGCACCGCCTACAACCAGTGGACCCAGTTTGAAAGCTTCCCGCGCTTCGCGACCGTGGTGAAGGACGTCGACCAGATCCGTCCCAATCTTTCCCATTGGGTCATCGGCTTTGGACCCTGGCGGCACGAATTCGACGCGGAGATCGTGGATCAGTTGCCCGATTCCCTGGTGGCGTGGCGAAGCCTGGACCGTCGGTTCAACCAACGGGGCGAAGTGGTATTCCGTCCCTCGGACTCGGGCTCGGACAGCACCACCGTGTCGGTACGTCTGCAGATCGAGCCACGCGGACTGGTTGGCCTGGTCAGCCAGGTTCCGGGGCTGGCCCGGCGCGTGGTTCACAGCGAACTGTGCCACTTCAAGGAGTTCATTGAGAGCGTCGGCCAGGAGGGCGGGGCCTGGCGCGGCGTCATCAGGAACGGCCACGTCCACCCCTCGGAACCGGAGCCGCCCAGGAGCCGTGTGCCCCGTTGGCCGGTCGGCTGACCCAACTGAAGCAGCCGGCCCGCCGGTACCGTCAGGAGAGAGCGAGTGACGCGATGAAGAAGGCCCCGAAAGAAGAGCGCAACGAACAGCTGAAGACGACTGCGCCGAAGCAGTGGGCGGCGGGCGTGCCCGCGGTGACGCATGCGTTGGAGTATTCGCTGGATGAGACGTCTCCGCTGCGGGTAGGAGTGACGCTGCTCAACATCAACCAGGTGAACGGGATTGATTGTCCTGGTTGTGCCTGGGCCGACCCATCGCCAGGGCACCGGCAGCTCAATGAGTATTGCGAGAATGGCGCCAAGCACATCAATGATGAGGCAACGTCGCGGCGTGTTACCGCCGATTTCTTCCGCCGGCATTCAGTCTCCGACCTGGATAAGCAGTCCGACTTGGGGCTGAACCAGCAGGGCCGGCTCACCGCGCCGATGGTCAAGCGGCCCGATTCGGACTACTACGAGCCCATCAGCTGGGACGACGCCCTCGGGTTGCTGGCCGACGAGCTGAAGGGGCTCGATTCACCGGATGAGGCTGTGTTCTACACGTCGGGCCGGGTCAGCAATGAGGGCGCGTTCCTCCTCCAGCTCTTTGCCAGGGCGTTTGGCACCAACAATCTGCCCGACTGCAGCAACATGTGCCACGAGTCCAGCGGCTATGCGCTGTCCGAGACCCTCGGGACGGGCAAGGGCACCGTGAGCCTGGAGGATCTTCACCATGCCGACCTCATTTTCCTGGTCGGCCAGAACCCCGGAAGCAACCATCCGCGGCAACTGTCTGCCTTGGAAGAGGCCAAAGACAACGGGGCACATATCATCGCCGTGAATCCGCTGCCGGAAGCCGGGCTGCTCCGGTTCAAGAATCCGCAGAACGTCCGGGGTGTCATTGGGCGCGGCGTCCAGATTGCCGATCAGTTCCTGCAGATCCGCAGCGGCGGTGACCTGGCCCTGTTCCAGGGCCTGAACCGGTTCCTGCTTGAAGCCGAGGACGCCAGGCCGGGCATGGTGCTGGACCAGGACTTCATCGGCGCCAATACCAGCGGCTTTGACGAGTTCGCCCGGCATGCGCGCACCATTTCCTGGGAGGACATCCTCACCGCCACCGGCCTGCCCATGGAGGAGATCGAACGGGTGCGGGACCGGGTGCTGGCCAGCCGGCGCGTCATTGTCTGCTGGGCCATGGGCGTAACCCAGCAGCGGCACGGGGTGGCCACGGTCCGCGAGATCGTGAATTTCCTCATGCTGCGCGGCAACCTGGGTAAGTCCGGGGCCGGCGCCTGCCCGGTGCGCGGCCACAGCAATGTCCAGGGTGACCGCACCATGGGAATCTGGGAACGGATGCCGGACACGTTCCTCGACGCACTGCAGCACGAATTCGGGTTTGAACCTCCCCGTACCCATGGGCTGGATGCCGTGAACGCGATCAGGGCCATGCGGGACGGCCGGATCAAGGTGTTCCTCGGCGCGGCGGGTAACTTCGTCCGGGCGGCGCCGGACAGTGACGTCACGGAAGACGCCATCCGGCAGTGCCGGCTCACCGTGCAGATCTCCACCAAGCTCAACAGATCCCATACGGTCTGCGGGCAGACTGCGCTCATTCTCCCTGCCCTTGGCCGGACGGAACGGGACATCCAGGCTACCGGAGAGCAGTTCATCACAGTGGAAAATTCCATGAGCGAGGTGCACACTTCGCAGGGGCGGCTGGAACCTGCCTCCCGGACACTGCTCAGTGAAGTCGCCATCCTGTGCCGGCTCGCCCGCAGGACCCTTGACGGGAAGGCGGATATTCCCTGGGACCAGTTCGAGGCGGATTACGGGATCATCCGCGACCGCATCTCCAAGGTGATCGCGGGCTTCCACGACTTCAACCGCAGGGTTGTCCGTCCGGGCGGCATCAGGTTGCCAAATCCGGTGAACGAGGGCGTGTACCCCAACCGCGTTGGCAAGGCGTTGTTCACCTGCAACGCCTGGGAGATGTCGGAAGCCCCGGAAGGGCACCTGGTGTTGCAGACCCTGCGCTCCCACGACCAGTGGAACACCATTCCCTACACCGATAACGACCGTTACCGGGGAATCCACGGAAGCCGCAGGGTCGTCCTGGTCAGTCCCGGAGACATCGAGGGGCTTGGTTTGACCGAGGGGCAGCGGGTGGACCTGGTCAGCGTGTGGGACGGTGGCGTGGAACGCCGTGCGGGAGACTTCCAGGTTGTGGCCTACCCGACGCCGGCCGGCTGTGCCGCGGCCTACTATCCCGAAACGAATGTCCTGCTGCCCCTCGACAGCGTCGCCGTGGGCAGTAACCAGCCCACGGCCAAGGGAATCGTGGTCCGGCTGGAGCCGGCAGGCGTTCCTGCCGGCTAGCCGGCAGCAGCCCCTAAAGCCCCAGCTCCTCCAGTACCGGCAGCTTGGCCCGGACCCAGGCCCGGGCTTCTGTGGCGCTCGGGGCGGTCAGCGCAAGCTTGGCGAGCTCCTGCGCCTCGGCCAGGGTGACGGTCTTCAATACAGCGGCGACGGCGGCCAGGGACCGTGCTGTCATGGACAATGTGCTGACGCCCAGGCCGGTGAGTACGACGGCCAGGGCCGGGTCCGCGGCAGCCTCGCCGCAGACGCCCACGGGTTTGTTGCTGCCCTCTGCGCGGGAGCCTTCCACCGTGAGGCCCACCAGCCGCAGGACGGCGGGCTGCCAGGGGGTGTTGAGGTTGGCCAGCGGGCCCAGCTGGCGGTCCGCCGCCATGGCGTACTGGGTGAGGTCGTTGGTACCCAGGCTGGCGAAGCCAACCTCCCGCAGGATTGACTCTGCGGTCAGTGCGGCGGACGGAACTTCCACCATCACGCCAGGGGTGCGGATGCCGGCGTCGGCGCACATGGAAGCGAACCGGGCGGCTTCTTCAGCGGTGGAGATCATCGGGGCCATGACCCACACGTCCGCCTCGGATTCCTTTTCGGCCAAGGCGATGGCTTCCAGCTGCCGGTCCAGCACACCGGGTGTGGTGAAGTCGGTGCGGTAGCCGCGGACGCCCAGCGCCGGGTTGGGCTCGGTGGAGTCGGTGAGGAACGGCAACGGCTTGTCCGCTCCGGCGTCGAGGGTCCGCAGCACCACCTTTTTGCCGGGGAACGCATCAAAAACACCCTTGTACGCGGCGGCCTGCTCCTCCACGGAGGGTTCACTGTCGCGTTCCAGGAAGCAGAACTCGGTGCGGAAAAGTCCCACGCCCTGCGCGCCCAGGGCAGCGGCGGCCTCCGCATCCTTGGCACCTCCGACATTGGCGAGCAACGGCACCAGGTGCCCGTCCGCCGTCGAACCCGTTCCGCTGAAGTCTGCCAGCAGCGATGCGGTGGTGGCCCAGGCTTCGGCGGCGGCGCGGAGGGAATCGTCGGGGTCCACGGTGATTGTCCCGGCGGCACCATCCACATACACCTCGGTGCCGTCCGGAAGTTCATCGACGCCGGCAGCGGCCACGACGGCGGGCAGGCCCAGCGAGCGGGCAATGATGGCGGTGTGTGACTGCGGTCCGCCGCCTGCCGTGACCAGGGCCTGGACCTTGTTGGGGTCCAGGGTGGCGGTATCGGCAGGAGCCAGGTCCTCGGCCACCAGCACAAAGGGTTCGTTGGACTGCGGAATGCCCGGCGCGGGCACACCGCGGAGCTGCGCCACAATTCGGGCGCGGACGTCCAGCACGTCGGTAGCGCGTTCGGCCATGTAGCCGCCCAGGTTCAGCAGCATCTCCGACACCGAAGCGCCGGACTCCCACACGGCGCGCTCGCCGGAGGTGCCGCGGGCAATGAGCTTGGAGGCGCCCTTGATCAGCATGGTGTCCTTGGCCATCAGCGCCGTGGCTTCCAGGACTGCCTTGCCGTCGCCAATGGCAGATGCCGAGCGCGCCTTCAGCTCGTCATGGACGGCCTGCGCTGCTTCCTTGAGCGCTGCAATCGCGTCCTCGGCAGTGGTGCCGGCGGCCAGCTGTTCACCGGCAGGAGGTTCGCTGATCGGCTTGGGCATCTGGCGGATGATTCCGATGATGCGGCCGGGGCTCACGCCCACGCCTGGGAAGTTCTGCATTGAAGGTCCTCATTCTGTGCCGTGTTCGCTGGTGCCGTGCTGTAGCGCTGTCAGGGCGGCTGCAATGCCGTCCGCAATCCGTGCAAATAGTCTATGTGATGCAGTTCATATAGCAACGCTATAGGTGCTAGGGTAGCGGTTATGAGTATCGATGGCCAGCTACCGCCTAAGGCACGGCTGTTGCGCGCTGCCGCGGAACTGCTGGCCAAGTCCGGCGGAGCACCCGTTTCCACCCGCCAGATCACCAAGCTGGCAGAGGTCACCGCTCCCACGCTGTACCACCACTTTGGTGACAAAGAAGGACTGTTCGACGCCGTCGTCGCGGCCGGTTTTGAAGAGTACGTTGCGGGCGAACGCGACTTCGCCCCTTCCGGACAGCCGCTGGAAGACATCCGGCGGATGTGGGACAACCATGTGCAGTTCGGCCTGAACCAGCCGGAACTGTACCTGGTCATGTTTGGCAACATCCGGCCTGAAAGCCGCCCGGCCATCGTGGCTGATGCAGAGGGCCTGATGGAAGAAATGCTGAACAAAGCCGCTGCCGCCGGGCAGATCAATGTGCCGCCGCGGGAAGCCGCCAGGTCCATCCTGGCTGCCAACGTGGGGGTGACGCTCATGCTCATTGCAGAGCCCGCCACCGAACGGAACCTTGAACTGTCCACACTGACCCGGGACGCCATGATCTTCGCGGTGTCCACGGACCAGGCGCCCGGAGCCGGAGCAGACTCCGGGCGGTCCTCAGTAGTGGTGGCGGCCATTGCCCTGAACGCGGCCCTCCAGGCCTCCAATCCGGACCAGCTGTCCAGCTCCGAGCTGAAGCTGTTCCTGGAGTGGCTGCACCGGATTTCCAGCTCGAATACCTGAACCCATCGAACCATCCTGCGGAGCAGCAGGATTCACGGTTAGGAAAGAACATGGCAACGCAGACACCTGCGAAACCCCGCACCAGCATGCGGGTAGGCGTCCAAAAATTCGGGACGTTCCTGTCCGGCATGATCATGCCCAACATCGGGGCGTTCATCGCCTGGGGCCTCATCACAGCCCTCTTTATTGAGAAGGGCTGGATCCCCGTCCCGCAGCTGGGCGGGTTCGGCACCAATGCGGACGGTGAGCCGTGGACCGGCCTCGTTGGCCCCATGATCACGTACCTGCTGCCACTCCTTATTGCGTATACCGGCGGCAGGATGGTCTACGACGTCCGCGGCGGCGTGGTGGGAGCCATCGCAACCATGGGCGTTATTGTGGGCGCCGGCATTCCGATGTTCATCGGTGCCATGATCATGGGCCCGCTGGGCGGCTGGACCATGAAGAAGATTGACATGCTGTGGGACGGCAAGATCCGCCCCGGCTTCGAGATGCTGGTGAACAACTTCTCCGCTGGCATCTGGGGAGCGCTGCTGGCCATGCTCGGCTTCTACGGAATCGCGCCACTGGTATCAGCGTTCAGCACGGCCGCCGGCAATGTGGTCCAGTTCCTGGTGAACAACGGGCTGCTGCCGCTGACCAGCATTTTCATTGAGCCCGCCAAGGTGCTGTTCCTGAACAATGCCATCAACCACGGCGTGCTGACTCCGCTGGGCGTCCAGCAGTCCCTGGAGCAGGGCAAGTCCATGCTGTTCCTGCTCGAGGCAAACCCCGGCCCCGGCCTGGGCATCCTGCTGGCCTACATGATCTTCGGCCGGGGTGCTGCCAAGGCTTCCGCTCCGGGTGCAGTCATCATCCACTTCCTCGGCGGCATCCACGAGATCTACTTCCCGTACGTCCTGATGAAGCCGCTCCTGATCGTCGCAGCCATCGCCGGCGGCATGACCGGCATCGCCACGCTGGCCATCACCAATGCGGGCCTGGTTGCTCCGGCTGCCCCGGGATCCATCATCGCGGTCCTGGCACAGACGTCCCGTGACAGTTACTTCGGAGTGATCCTTGCCGTTGTGCTGGCCACGGCGGTCTCCTTCCTGGTGGCCGCCGTGATCCTGCGGACCTCCAAGAACCGAGACGACGGCGACCTCTCCGCAGCCACCTCCCGTATGGAGGACATGAAGGGCAAGAAGAGCTCCGTTTCCTCCGTCCTGACCGGTGGGGGTGCGGCAGCCAAGGCCGGTCCCATCAAGAACATCGTGTTCGCCTGCGACGCCGGAATGGGCTCGAGTGCCATGGGCGCATCCGTGCTGCGGAACAAGATCAAGGCAGCAGGGTTCCCGGACGTCAAGGTGACCAATTCCGCCATTGCCAGCCTGAGCGACACGTACGACGTGGTAATCACGCACCAGGACCTCACCGAACGTGCCCGCCCCGCCACCGAAAGTGCACGCCACTACTCCGTGGACAACTTCATGAACAGCCCGCGCTACGACGAGATCGTGGAGCTGGTCAAGGAGAGCAACACCGAATCTGCTGAAGGCGCGGACGACGGCGGTACTTCCGCAGGTGCCGCTGCTGCCGGAGCGGGTGCCGCTGCGGTTGGTGGGCATGGCGCCCACGCGGCCGACGCTCCGGTGGATGCACAATCCTCCGCCGTCGCTACCGAGACGGCTCCGGCGTCGGACATCCTGGTCGGTGAGAGCGTAGTGCTGACCGGCACCGCCACCACCCGCGACGAGGCGATCGACGAAGCCGGCCGGCTGCTGCTGGCACGCGGCGCCGTGGACACCGCCTACGTCGAGGCCATGCACGAGCGCGAGGAATCCGTGTCCACCTACATGGGCAGCTTCCTGGCGATCCCGCACGGCACCAACGCCGCCAAGGACCACATCATGAAGTCCGCCGTGTCCGTGGTGCGCTACCCGGAAGGGATCGACTGGAACGGCAAAGAGGTCAAGTTCGTGGTGGGCGTCGCAGGCGTCAACAACGAGCACCTGCACATCCTGTCCTCCATCGCCAAGGTCTTCACCGACAAGGCCCAGGTGGCCCAGCTTGAAGCCGCCACAACGGTAGACGAAGTCCTGGATCTCTTCGGAAAGGTCAATTCCTAGTGAAGGCTGTTCATTTCGGTGCCGGAAACATTGGCCGCGGGTTTGTGGGACTGCTCCTCCACAACGCCGGATACGAGGTGGTGTTCGCGGACGTCGCGGACACCCTCATCTCCCAGCTCGCCGCCGCGGAAAGCTACCAGGTGCATGAGGTGGGCGAGGATCCCGCGGTCAAGACGGTCAGTAATTTCCGGGCCTTGAACTCCAGCACCCAGGAAGCGGAGGTGGTGGCAGAAATCGCAAGTGCCGACGTCGTCACCACCGCCGTGGGCCCGCACATCCTGAAGTTCGTGGCACCGCTGATCGCCAAGGGGATCGCTTCCCGGGCCACCGACGCCGCGCCGCTCCAGGTGATGGCGTGCGAGAACGCGATCAACGCCACGGACATCCTGCGCGACGCCATTGCGGAGTTGTGGGATGAGGCCGCCGGGCCGCTGGCTTCCAAGGCTGTTTTCGCCAACACCGCAGTGGACAGGATTGTCCCCAACCAGGAACCCGGACAGGGCCTGGACGTTACCGTGGAGACATTCTACGAATGGGTCATTGACCGGACGCCGTTTGGTTCGGCGGCGCCGGTAATCCCCGGGGCCACTTTTGTGGATGATCTGTCTCCGTACATCGAGCGGAAGCTCTTCACGGTGAACACCGGGCATGCCTCGGCGGCCTACTTCGGCTTCGCCGCCGGAGTGGAGAAGATTTCCGAAGCCATGGCGGACCAGGACGTTGCCGAGGACGTGCGGGCCGTATTGGAGGAAACCAAGCAGCTCCTGGTGGCCAAGCACGGATTCAGCGAAGAGGAGCAGGAAGCCTACGTGCAGAAGATCCTGCGCCGCTTCTCCAACCCGCACCTGCCGGACACCGTAACCCGCGTGGGTCGGGCGCCGCTGCGCAAGCTCAGCCGGAACGAACGCTTCATCGGGCCGGCTGCGCAACTCGCCGAACGCGGAATTGTGCCGGAGGCGCTGCTGGGCGCCATCTCGGCAGCGCTGCGCTTCAACGATCCCTCCGACGCCGAGGCCACCGAGCTTGCCGGGGTCCTGGGTTCCTCCACCCCGGCCGATGCTACGGAGAAGATCACCGGGCTCACCCCGGAGCATCCGTTGTTCGACGCCGTCTGCCGGCTTGTGGAGGAACGCGTCGCCTGACGCTGGTCCTTCAGCAAACGCTCCCTCCTCGCCCGCATAGTGCTGGTGGTGGGGGAGCGCTTTGGTTTAACCGGGTTCTGAGACGGGTTTGATCAGGGCTTATGCCCGTGGGAGCGTGTTCCTTATGGGCAAAGTACATGGGGCAATCAATGAGCGGTTGACTGGATTTATTGCACGGCAGCCGGTCTTTTTCGTTGCCACCGCACCACTCTCCGCCGGCGGGCACATCAACCTCTCGCCCCGCGGAATGCCTGGCACCTTTGCGGTCCTGGACGAACAGACCTTTGCCTGGCTGGACCTCACCGGCAGCGGCAGCGAAACCATCGCACACCTCAGGGAGAACGGACGCATCACCGTGATGTTCTGCGCCTTTGAGGGCCCGCCGAACATCGTGCGCCTCCACGGCACCGGCCGCGTCGTCAGCCGGTATGACGATGAATACGGTTCACTCACCCGGCACTTCCCGGATCAGGACGAGGCCAGGGCCGTCATCGTCGTTGACGTGGCCCGTGTTTCGGACTCCTGCGGCTGGGGCGTTCCCTTGATGACTTTCGAAGGCCACCGCGACCTGATCGGCCCGTACTTCAGCCGCAAGGGGATAGACGGCCAGGCCCAATACCGGATCACAAAAAACCGCACCAGCATTGACGGGCTTGTGGCCTACGACTACGACCCGGTTGGGGCCTGACGGAGTATCAGAGGGGTCGGGCGGCTGAGGGATTCCCACCCGCGCATAAATCCGCATCCCATTCCCGAACAGTACCGAAAGTCGGCTCTGGGACGGTCGCCCGTTGCGGAGTTTGGGACGACATTCGGGACAGTCATTACGCGTATTTCCGGGGTTTGTTGTCATTCTCAGAAGCTGATTGCACTGAGTGTCAGAAGTCGTCTGCACGACGATTTGTGCCGTAGGCGTAGCCCTGATCGCGTTGACTATTTTGCGAGCGATTTCACCATGACAAACCGAGGACCGTCCCAGTCGAGGCAATCAAACTCTTGTAGAGGCAGGGACCCAGCTCGATGGTAGAAAGCCCTGCTCCTACACAGGGAGCGGCGTGTGCCAACGAGGGTGCTATCAGCCGCGCATCAAGGCATTGAACTGGGTAAAGTCCTGGGCCGGGCTCAGCCCGTCGTAGGTTCCGTGGCTGAGAAGCTCTTGGGCCGCTGATTCGATGTAGGCATAGGCCGCCAGGGCACCGGCCATTCCAGTGGTGATGCGGCCGGCTCCTGCGTCCAGGAGCTCCAGCACCGTTGGGCTTCCGGGGCCCACCATAATGTTGAGCGGAACAGACACGGCTGCTGCCAGAGCCGACACTGTTGCCAAGTCCACTATTCCCGGAACGAAGACTCCATCGGCGCCGGCATGGATGTATAATGCCGTTCGCTGCAGACACTCAGCGTCTCGCTGGACCGTGTCCGGTGAACCGTAAAACGCTGTGTCAATGCGGGCATTGATGAACAGATCAACGCCGACCGACTCGGCGGCCGAGCGGATGATCTCGATGCGGCGAGCTTGAGATGAAGCATCCACCAGGGCGCCGTTGTGTGAGTCCTCGACATTGATGCCGACGACTCCTAAATCGAGCACCTTCTTGATGAAGTCAGCAAGCTTTAGGGCATCCTGCTCATAACCGTCCTCGAGGTCGGCGCTAACAGGAAGGCCCGTTACACGGGTGATCGCCCCCAAAGCTGCCAACGCCTCATCCGGTGTGAGCCCGCCGCCGTCGCGCAGACCGCATGCCCAGGCAATGCCCGCACTGGTTGTTGCTATCGCCTGGGCCCCAACTCGTGCAGCGCATATCGCCGAAGCGGCGTCCCAGGCGTTGGGTAATACGAGCAGGCGAGTATCGCACAGCTCTCGGAAAGGAGTGCCCGTGGGGATGGGCGTTTGTACGGACGCTGAAGTATTCACCCCAGCAGTCCATCAATGCTGGGAGGGTGTGTCTGGCGTGTTTCAGCCATCACCAGTCAAAACGGCTGTACTGGACTACGGGCGGGAACGTTGTTCGTGTCTCACCCGCCCATAAGCGGGTCACCCACCGGCAGCTGCATCGCGAAAGTTTGCACCTGTCGAAATCCCCGGTATTCCGGGATTTCCACATTCCCGTATGACCCGCCCGCAAAACTGTCCGGTGAAGGTGCCCTAAACGCTACACTCGGGGGCATGCTCATCGGATATGCCCGCGTCTCGGCCAACACCCAGGACCTGACCGCGCAGCGGGACGCACTCGCGGCCGCCGGCGTGGACCCCGATGCGATCTACGTCGACCACGGATTCACCGGCAGCCCAGCGCTAACGCCCCCGGCTGGGCAAAGCCTTGGCCGCATGTCGGAAGGGTGACACTCTGGTGGTGACCAAGCTTGATCGTCTAGCTCGTTCGCTGCCGGACGCCAGGGACATCGCTGATGAGCTCACACGCAAAGGTGTCGCCTTGAATCTCGGCGGCAGCATCTACGATCCACACGATCCGGTGGGACAGCTTCCTGTTCAATGTGCTGGGGATGGTCGCCGAGTTTGAAGCTGTCCTCATCCGCGCCAGAACACCGGAAGATGGCCGTAGCGAAGGCGAAGGGCCGGCTCCGGGGGAAGCAACCGAAACTCTCCAAGGCACAGGAAACTCAGCTCGTCAGCCTGCACCGGCACGGGGTACACGCCACCACAGAGATCGCGGAACTCTTCGGCGTCGCCCGTTCCACCGTCTATCGAGCCCTTCAACGTGCAGCGCCCACAGCGTGACCTTCGGCCAGCGATCCCGATCATCGTGCACCAAGGTCCTTCGCGCTTAGCATTTCGTGCAGGAAAACGACACTCGGTATCTGCGGGGGAGTTTTCCACTTCTAAGGAAGTGGGACAGGTCGCTGCGATGTTGAAGCACAAGGAACTGGGACGGGCAGCTGTTGATCTTCGAAGTCGCTCGCCGGTCGCGGTGACACCCGACGCGAGTTTCTGAACGTGCTGCGGTTTCTCAGCAACGAATTGCGCATCCCGTATCGTTTTGAACGGGGACCCCGCTGTCTGCCCGAAAGGTGGCACGAAATCGTTTCTTATACGGTTCCTTGGACAGAGCTGCCACGTCATCGATTATTTTTTGAATATCCGCGTAGAGGTTCTCGACAGTCAGATCTGCGCATTTCCCGGCAAACGCCTCGAGGTTGGTGCCGCGGCATCATTCGAAGGTCTTTCGTCCTTGCTCATCCTGACATGGGTTGCTACGGGCGTGGTTTCGATCAAAGAAGGCAGTTCTACGTTGAAGTTCGGGTTCGGTAGTCGGCGATTTTTTGCTCGATGAGCGTTAGCGAGGTCTGCCATGCGCGCAGTCGCTGGTGGACCTCGGCTTGGTGTTCTTCTAGCAGGGCAAGCCGCTCAGGCACGCCGTCCGGATCTGAGGCGACGAGTTGTGTGAATTCGGCGATTCGCGTGAGTGGCATGCCCGTATCGCGTAAGTGCAGCAGCACCTCGATCAGGTGAACGTCCTGGCTGGTATAGGTACGGTGCCCGGAGGAGTTTCGTGTGGGTGCTGGTAGCACTCCGGTGCGTTCGTAGTATCTGAGCGTGACCGGGTCGAGGCCGAAGTGGGCTGCAACTTTACTGACCCTTACGTCTTTAGGCACCGGTCCGCGCCTTCTCTAGCCGGTTGAGCGCGTCATGGGTGAGGCCCGAGGTTACCGCTTCCCGGGCGGACTCTACCTGGCCAGCCGAGGAGACACCTACGACGGGAAGGACCGGGGATGATCGTTGCGCCATCCAGGCCAGTACAGCCTGCCCGGGGTCCAGGCTTGCTTGTTCGGCAACCTCAGCCAGCACGTTCAGGGCATGTCGGGTAGTTGATGTGTTGTATCCGTCGGGAAGTGCACGGTCCGGGCGGGTGTAAGCGCCCGAGAGTAAGGGGGAATATCCCAGCATTGTCAGGTCATTCTCAGTGCAGGTGAGTTCAATCTGGTCATCTAGCAGAACATGCGGGGACAAGTCTGTCGTGGGGCTGGGTATGAGGTAGCTGAAGCGTTGTTGTAGTGCTGTGTAAGCGTGTCCGGTGGATTTGCCTTCTTCTACCGCTTCCTTCAATCGTGGGGCGGTGAGGTTGCTGGCGGCGATCTGGCGCACCAGCCCTTCCTTAACTAGATCACCCAGCGCGCCAAGAGTCTCCGTTAGCGGCACTGTGCTGTCGTCGATGTGGGCGTAGAGAAGGTCGATACGGTCGGTGCGCAGCCGGCGTAGCGAGTCCAGGGTTTGGGCGCGGACCATTGGAGCCGACAATCCAAGCGCGTGAGTTAGATCGGTGGCGCGCGCCTATCTTCGTTGCCAGCACGACATTGTCACGGGCGGCTGGTCCGCGAGTAGCAAACCAGTCCCCGAGCACCGATTCCGACTCGTCTCCCACCCCTCCAGCCCAGAAAGCATAGTTATTGGCTGTGTCCCAAAAGCGCATACCCAGGTCATAGGCGTGAGTCAAACAAACTCATCGACTGGTCAATAGGCACGAGGGTGCCAAAATACATGGTCCCCATCGCTACGGGTACGGTTCCGGCGGTAGTGATAGCACCGTTGTTTGTTATCGCGGGCATCTTCATGATCGTAAGTCTTGTAGTTGAACCAGGGTCCAGGTCAAATGACGTTTCTCAAGCGGGGCGCTGAGAGTGCGGTAAGCCATCAGTTCCCGGGACGGTTTGAATGGGCGGGTGCGAGAGAGGTTTCGCTATCGGTGATGTTGCTTCGCTGGTACGGTTCCTCGGAAGTGACTAGCTATCGAGACCACGGGACAAAGTCCTCGAAGCCGGCAGCGGAACCGGAGGGTGTTTCATTGAGTGTGTAAGGGTCCGGTCTCTAACTAGGGTGTGACCTGCGGTTTCACCCTTGGAAGGACGGGCTTTTTGGCCGATAAAAGCACGAGCGTTAATCCTCTTGAAGGCGTTTTGAGCGCCGAGCAGATCGACGCGTTGGTCAATGCCGCCGGGGACATGGGTGAGGGACGCCACGGAGTTGAAGAGCT
>JAPSJV010000057.1 GCA_031178005.1 Pseudarthrobacter sp. | reverse complement strand
CGTACGCCGTTGCCGGTCATGCGGATACCGCTTCCAGTACGAGACCGGCCATCAGCCGGTCGGCATCCCTGATGCCAAGGTTTTCGGAGTTTGCTGCCATGGTCTCAAGCCGGGGCCGGTCCGTCAGTAACGGAATGAGCTGCCGGCGTACCCACTCGGGAGTGAACTCCCGGTCAGCCACAAGCAGGGCACCGCCCGCCTGCACCAGCCCTTCGGCGTTGAGCGCCTGCTCCCCGTTGCCGATGGGCAGCGGCACGAACACCGCGGGAACGCCGACGGCGGCTACCTCGCTCACCGTGGCCGCTCCGGCCCGTGCGAGCAACAGGTCAGCCGCGGCGTATACCGATTCCATGCCGTCGACGTACTCGAGCTGGCGGTAGCCCTCCGCCTGCAGGACGTTGCCGTCGCTGTCCTCCAGCGCCTTGCCCCGGCCGGTGATATGGAGCGTCTGAACCCCGGCTTCTTCCAGCGCCTCAAGGGAAGCCGCCACCGTCCGGTTAATGCTCTGCGCCCCGGACGAGCCGCCGGTGACGATAAGCACCGGTTTGTCGGGCTGCAGCCCGAGCGCATTCAGGGCTTCGTTCCGGGCGGTTTCCCGGACCATGGCCGAGATCTCGCGCCGCATGGGCATGCCCACATGGCGTGCGTGGCGCAATGGCGTCCCGGCGAAGGCGACGGCGACGTGTTTGCTGAAGAGTGCGCCTACCCTGTTGGCGAGCCCCGGGCGGGCGTTTGCCTCGTGGATGACGATCGGAATTTTGCGGCGCCAGGCCGCCAGATACATCGGCGTGCAGACGTAGCCGCCCACGCCGACCACGACATCGGCTTGGGCCTCATCCAGGATCCGTCCGGCCTGCTTGACGGCGCCTGCCAAACGGGCTGGAAGCCGCAGCAGGTCGGCGGAGGGCCGGCGCGGGAAGGGGACACGGTCAATCGTGGCAAGTTCAAGTCCAGCCGCGGGAACCAGCCTCGTTTCCATGCCTGAGAGCGTTCCGACTGCCAGCAGCCGGGCGTCGGGACGGGCTTCGCGGATTGCCGAGGCGATGGCGAGGAGGGGGTTGATATGGCCCGCCGTTCCGCCGCCGGCAAGGACCACGGACAAGGTGTCGTATTTCATCAGGTGACGTTTACGCTTTCGTACTGGGTGTCTTGCGGCCGCGCTTTCGCAGCGGCGGCAGCAGTTTCCGGGGCCGGAGACTGGGAGCCATCTGTTCCCGGGCCAGAGACAACACTACGCCGATTGCGCAAAGCGACATGAGCAGGGCCGATCCGCCATAGGAGATGAAGGGCAGCGGAACGCCGATTACCGGGACGAGCCCGGTAACCACCGCCATGTTCACCGTTGCCTGGCCCAGCAGCCACACCATGATGGTGCCGGCGAGGACGCGGTGGAAGAGATCCTCCTGCGCTACAACCACGCGGTAGATCGCGGCGCCGAGGATGGCGAACAGTATGAGGACGACGACGGTCCCCAGCAGTCCGAACTCCTCACCGATGATGGCGAAAATAAAGTCGTTGTGGGCTTCCGGAATCCAGCTGTACTTTTGCCGGCTCTGGCCGAGCCCGACGCCGAACCAGCCGCCCGAAGCGAGCCCGTACAGGCCGTTGGTGGACTGGTAGTTGGCATCCGTACCGTCGCCGCAGCTTTGGCCCGTCCACCACGAGGTGATGCGGCACATGCGGTTGGAGCTGGTCAAGGCCATGAATGCGGTGCCGATGACCGCTGCGATGGCAGCAAAGCCAAAGAGGTAGAGGCGGACGCCGGCGAAGAACAGCGCAGCAGCCATGATCATCATGATGATCATGCCGGTACCGAGGTCGTTGCCGGCGAGGACGAGCACGATGACGCCCATGGCCACCGGTACCACAGGAACCACAGCATGCTGCCAGCGGTGGATCAGCCTGGCCTTCTTGGCAAGGACCGTGGCCATCCACAGTGCCAGCGCGAGCTTGGCGGCTTCGGATGGCTGCAGGGTGAAGAACCCTCCGACTTCGATCCAGTTCTTGTTGCCGTTCACACTGGTGCCTATCAGCAGCACCAGGCCGAGCAGGCCGTAGGAAACTAAAATGCCCAGCCAAGCCAGGCGCTTAAGCCACACCACATTGATCCGCGACAGCATGAACATCAAGAAGATGCCGATCCCCGCGAACAGCCCCTGCTTGAGGGCAGCCGAGTAGGGGGACTCCCCGGCGGCGATGGCCTCCACGCTCGAGGCGGACAATACCATCATGATCCCGATGGCCGTCAGCGCAAGTGTCGTGCCCAGAATCAGGTAGTACGTGGAACCGTTACGGGACTTCCCGTCCCCTTCAAGAGCCGACCAAAAGCGGCGGTATCCGCGCAACAGCTTCCCAGGAAGTGGCCGCTGCACCGCGGTGCTTCCCGTCGGCCGCTTCACAGGCCGTGTGGGCGTGCTGACCATTCCTACTCCTTGCCGGTCTGAGCCTGCCCTTCCACGAGCTCGCGGACTGCTTCGATGAAGGCGTCGCCACGGTGAGCGTAGGAAGAGAACTGATCCATGGAGGCAGCCGCCGGCGCCATGAGCACTGTGTCACCCGAGGTGGCAAGCTGCGCCGCTGACGCGACGGCCCGTGCCATGACGGCTTCACCGGACTCCGGGGAGGACAGCGCGCCGTCCTGGCCGGTTCCGGCGGACTGCACGTTTTCAGTGTCGCCCGTGCCGGTCCGGATGACCGGTACATCCGGAGCGTGTCGCCTCAGTGCCTCTTCGAGGGATGACGGGTCCTTGCCAATGAGCACTACAGCCTTGAGGCGGCTGGCGTGCTGGCTGACGATCTCGTCGTAGCTGACCCCCTTGGACAGGCCGCCGGCGATCCAGACAACAGGATCGAACGCGGACAGCGAGGCCGCCGCGGCATGCGGGTTGGTGGCCTTGGAGTCGTTGATCCACAGCACGCCGTTCTGCTTGGCAACCGGCTGGATGCGGTGGCTTCCGGGGATGTAGTCCCGCAGCCCCTTGCGAACGTGCTCGGGGCTGATCCCATAGGCCCGTACCAGCCCGGCCGCGGCCAGCGCGTTGGCCACCATATGCCGGGGAGCCACCGGACCCAGGTCGGAGATCGAGGCAAGCTCCGCCGCACTGTCCTTGCGCTCGGCAATGAAGGCCCTGTCAACCAGAAGGCCCTCGACGACGCCGAGCATGCTGATCGCGGGCGTGACGGTGGTGAACCCGATGGCCCGGCAACCTTCCACGACGTCGGCATCCTCCACCATCCGCTCAATTTCGATCTGCTCGGCGTTGTAGAGGCAGGCCTTCTGCGTGTTTTCGTAGATCCTGGCTTTGTCCGCCAAATAGGAGTCGTAGGAACCGTGCCAGTCAACGTGGTCCTCAGCGACGTTGAGGACCACGCTTGCGACGGCGGAGACGGACTCGGACCAATGCAGCTGGAAGCTGGAGAGCTCCACCGCGAACACGTCGTAATCGACGGGGTCCCGGAGGGCGTCGAGGATCGGGGTTCCCACGTTCCCCACGGCGATCGCCTTCAGGCCCGCTGCCTTCAGCATCGACTCGGTCAGGCCCACCGTCGTGGTCTTTCCATTGGTGCCGGTGATGGTCAGCCAGTCCGCCGTCTTGCGCCCTTCCCGGATGCGGACACGCCAGGCCAGCTCGACGTCGCCCCAGACCGGGATGTGGGCCCGTGCGGCGGCGGCAAGCAAAGCTTGGTCCGGCCGCCAGCCGGGTGAGGTCACGATCAGTTCCGGTTTCAGGCCATCAATCTTGGGCAAGGACTTCACAGCGTCCTCACCCAGCAGGACGTCGGCAGCCCCGACAATCTTCAGGGTGTCCGCCTTGGCGCGGGCTGTCTCCGTCGTGGCTGCGTCCACCACCACCACCCGGGCACCCAGTTCGATGAGGGTGTCGGCGGCGGCGAAACCCGAAACACCGATACCGGTGACCACCACACGGAGTCCCGACCAGTTGGAGTCCCAGGTGACCAGGTCTTTGAGCCGGGCTGCCCCGGTGACGATGCCGCTCACAGCAGGACCACCCATTCCGCGTAGAAAATGCCCAGGCCCGCGGCGACAAACAGGCCGCCCAGGATCCAGAACCGGACGACGACAGTGACTTCGGCCCACCCCTTGAGCTCGAAATGGTGCTGGAGCGGAGCCATTTTGAAGAAGCGTTTGCCCTTGGTGACCTTGAAGTAGCCCACTTGGATGATCACGGACAGCGTGATGAGCACGAACAGGCCGCCAATGAAGGCGAGCAGCAGTTCGGTGCGGGAGAGGATTGCAAATCCGGCGATGGCGCCGCCGATGGCAAGGGATCCGGTGTCGCCCATGAAGATTTTGGCCGGTGAAGTGTTCCACCAGAGGAAGCCCACCAGCGCCGCGCTCATGATGGCAGCCAGGAGCGCAAGGTCAAGCGGGTCCCGCACGGAATAACAGCCCCCGCCGGCCTGGCGGGGTGATCCGCAGGCCTGGTTGCTCTGCCATATGCCCATCAGGGTATATGCGCCGAAGACCATCACGGAGGCACCAGCCGCCAGCCCGTCGAGCCCGTCAGTCAGGTTGACGCCGTTGGTGGCTGCAGTCACGATCAGGTTTGACCAAAGGACGAACAGGATCGCTCCGAGCAGGGTGCCGCCGAAGGCAAGATCCAGCCAGGGAATGTCGCGCACCAGGGAGATCTTGGTGGACGCGGGCGTCAGGCCGTCGGAGTCCGGGAAGTAGAGGGCCAGGACGGCGAAAATGATGCCCACGGCGCCCTGCAGGATCAGCTTGGCCTTGGCGTTCAGGCCGAGGCTGCGCTGCCGGGAGATCTTGATGAAGTCATCCAGGAAACCCACCAACCCCATGCCCACCATCAGGAAGAGCAGGAGCAGCGCGGACACTGACGGGCCGGCGGACAGCGGGTTCATCATCCACATGATGAGGTGGGTCAGGCCGTAGCTCAGGAGTACGGCAGTGACCACCACCGTTCCGCCCATGGTCGGGGTCCCGCGCTTTGTGTGGTGGGACGTCGGCCCGTCATCACGGATGAACTGGCCGTAGCTCTTGCGGACCAGCAGACGGATGAACAGCGGTGTGCCCACCAATGCCATCAGCAGGGCCAGGCCAGCGCCGATCAGCAGTGCAATCACAGCAGCTCGCTCCCTTCATTGGCGGTTGCGGGGGTTTTCGGGGGTAATG
>JAPSJV010000056.1 GCA_031178005.1 Pseudarthrobacter sp. | reverse complement strand
CTCCCGGCCGGCACACGGTTTGCCCTGACCATGCACTTCGAGGACGCCGAGGGCAACGCGGGCGAAACCGCCCAAGGCTCCTTCGCCACGGCACCCGGAACCGGGACTCTCCGCAGCGCCCGGTCCTCCCGCCGCCAGAGCTTCGTCTGGTCCGGCGACACGGCCGGCCAGGGCTGGGGCATCAATGAGGACATCGGCGGCATGCGCGGCTATGCGGCCATGCACGCCACCCGCCCGGACTTCTTCATCCACTCCGGCGACACCATCTACGCCGATGGTCCCATCGCCGCGCAGGTCACCGAACCGGACGGGCAGATCTGGCGGAATCTCGTCACCGAGGAAGTCTCCAAGGTGGCCGAAACCCTCAACGACTTCCGCGGCCGGCACCGCTACAACCTGATGGACCGCAACGTCCGCGCCATGTACGCCCAGGTTCCGGTCATCGCCCAGTGGGACGACCACGAAACGACCAACAACTGGTACCCCGGCGAAATCCTCACCGACCCCCGCTACACCGAGCGCCGGGTGGACGTCCTGGCAGCCCGCGGCCGTCAGGCCTGGCAGGAGTACCAGCCCATAGCGGGGCCGAGCAGGGGCCTCAGCGACGGCAGCACCGGCTTCGAACCCGCCCGCATCTACCGCAAGATCTCCCGCGGCCCGCAGCTGGAGATCTTCTGCCTGGACATGCGGACGTTCAAGGACCCGAACACAGACGGCAGGGAAACCAGCCTCACCCACATCCTCGGCGAGGAGCAGGCACGCTGGCTGATCAACGAGGTCACGAGGTCCAAGGCGACCTGGAAGGTGATCTCCGCAGACCTCCCGCTCGGCATCATCGTGCCGGATGGCCCGGTCAACCAGGAATCCCTCGCCAACCGCAACGCCGGTGCACCCTTGGGCAAAGAGCTTGAGATTGCCGGCGTGCTCTCGGCGTTCAAGCGCAGCAAGGTGAAGAACGTGGTCTGGCTGACCGCGGACGTCCACTACTGCGCGGCTCACCACTACTCGCCCGAGCGTGCCGCCTTCACAGACTTCGACCCCTTCTGGGAGTTTGTGGCCGGTCCCATCAACGCCGGCACGTTCGGGCCCAGCCAGATGGACGGCACATTCGGCCCTGAGGTCGCCTTCTACAAGGCCGGCGCCTACGCCAATCAGTCCCCGCGCACGGGTGACAGCCAGTTCTTCGGCCATGTGGCCCTCGACGAGGACGACGTCTTCACAGTCAGCCTCCGCAACGCCAACGGCGCCGTGCTTTGGAGCAAAGCCCTGCACCCGGAAGCCTGACGCGGGGTCTGGAGCTGAGACTGGCTCAACCGGCGGGTGGCCGGCGACCCGCGCCGCCCATCCGTCCCGTTCATAATTGCGCCCGGAAAGAAATCCTGAACCGGACCTGCGAAGATGTTCTTGTAGTGGAAAGATCAAGTAATGGCCTGACTTTCCATTCAATGCCAGGGGGAGGCAAGCAGTGCCGGGAATCAGTTTTACCGCCATCGACTTAGCGACGGCGAACAGTGACAGGGCATCCGTGTGCGGCGTGGGCTTGGCGAAGGTGCAGGACGGCCGCCTCGTCGACAAGACCTCGTGGCTGATCAAACCACCGCCGGGCCTAGGGCACTTTGATCCTGTCAACACGGAGGTCCACGGGATTCGCGCCGAGGACGTCGCCAGTGCCGCCGACTGGGAGATGTCCATCGAGGGGATCCTGCACTTCACCTGTGAAGATCCGCTGGTGGCCTATAACGCCGCCTACAACGCCGAGGTGCTGCTGAAGGCGAGCGGCCGCCTGAACCTGGACCTGCCGGCCAAAAACTTTTACTGCGCGCTTGAGTTGGCGCAGAACGAGCTCCACCTGCCGAGGCGGAGCCTCACGCACACCCTTGCGGCCCTGAAGCTGCCGCCGGTCGCGCAGACGGAGCCGGGTGCCAACGCTGTGGCCTGTTCCAAGATTGTGCTGGCCATCGCCCGGATGCGGAAAATGGGCAGGTTTGAAGAGATCTGGAAGGAGCCGGCGGTCACTGTCGGGCGAAAGCCGCAGGGCCGCCGTCGTAAGCAGTCATCGGAGTAGGCGGCCGCTACTTCTCCTTGGGAATGATGATCCACAACGCTATGTAGGCGAGCTCGCCCACACCGAACAGGCCGAAAAGCACGAAGCCGATGCGGACAAGAGCTTTGGAAATTCCGAAGCGCGCGGCCAGTGCTGCGCAGACTCCGGCGATCATCTTTCCCTGCCTGGGCCGAACCATGATTGCGTCCATGCCGCCAGACTAGCAGCCAGTGGCGGCGCCGTCAGCGGCCCGTTGCAACAGATTCCCCGGCCTACAAGACAAGCGCGAACGGACAGATGGGGCCCCTGTCCCAGCATGCGCCAGGACCAGCTGGGACAGCATCGGAAGAACCCCGACGGCGGGCGGCCGGCGACGCTGGCAGCCCTCCCGCCGTCGAGCTTAGGGGGACCGTCCCAGAAAGCGGAGACGATCAGGCGGCAGTTACGGTGACAGTCCGCGTCGCGAGGACCCTGCCGGTGATCCAGTGCAGGAAGTCGACGGCGATCGTGTACTTTCCGGGCGCCGGGGGCCGCAGCAGCAGGTCGAACTTCTCGGCTGCACCGGACTTGATGATGCTGGTCAGCAATGGCTGTCCTACCAGCGATGGCTGAACGGCCGGGCCCGTGGGGCTGGGCGTGTTCCAGAAGGGCCGGCCGTCATGCGCAATCAGTTCAGCGATCCGTGCGGGCTTGCCGGCTGCGTCCATGAACCTGGTAAGCGTGGGGAAATAATCGACGTTCACGTGCCGCACCAGCGTGGGGAAAGTACCTGGCCTGACGACATTGGCTTTCATGGCCGAGATGGCCCACACCCGGTCTCCCCCCGGTCTGGCCGGAATGACGCCTCCGAGCAGGAAGAAATGCTTAGGCTCGAAGCGGTTAAGGCCCACGTCCTCACCGGACAGTCCCGCGGCGTGGTTCAGTTCATGCCAGCGCGGATCGATTGAGAACGGCGCGATCATGGCTTCGGTGGCAACGTCGTACAGCGGGCCTTCCGATGAGTGGCGGCGTGTTCCCGGCGGGTTTGCCGGATCCGCAGGGGGATCGACGATCACCGCCCCGAACATGCCCATCTGGACGTGGAGGGGAGTGTTGACGTGGCAGTGGTAGAAGTAAGTGCCCGCTGAGCCGCGGTTTGGGTTGCCCCGTTCGGCCACTTCAGGCCGCCACTGGTAGGTGTAGTGCCCTGTCACCTCGAAGGAGGTGTGGCCCACGCCGTCATTGCGGGGGTCCGGTTCGAGGCCGTGCCAGTGGAGGGTGTGGACGCTCTTACTAGGCTTGATGGTCGCGTGGAAGATATCCCCTTCCGTAATGCGCACGAGCGGCCCGGGGAGCTGGCGGCCTGACTTTTCGTTCTCGAAACTCCACACCTCGTGCTCGGAGCCGTCGGGGAACTCGAGTTTCCTGTTGAAGAAATCCATCTCCACGGAGACATCAGGCCGCAGCGGAAACTCGGTTTCGGGGCTGCCTTCGTGCGGCTGGTCGGAGGCGAAGTCCACCTGGCTTTGGAACGTGTGGTGGGCTTCGTCCTCCACCGTGCCGGGAAGGCCATGCTCGGGCACCGGGCCGGCAGCGAGTACCCAGTCGGACATCAACCCGCCGGGGTAGAGGCCGCCCGCCGCCGTCTGGGATGGTTCGGCGTGGCAGTGCATGGGATATTTCCAGTCAGCGTCCCTCGCGTTCCACACCTCGTCCACCACTTCCGGCGGCCGCCGGACCGGCAGCATGGCCTCCTTGCGTTCACCAGGCTGCAGCTGAACGGTGTCCTCCCACTGCTGAAGGATGACGTCACCTGCGGGGCTGACCCTGCCGTTGGCTCGCGGAAAGTCCAAGCCGTTAGCCCGCACCGTCCACACGTGGTTCCCGTGGTAGTGCAGCTGGTGGTCCACGATGCCGGCGTTGAGCATCCGCATGAGCTGGCCGGTGCGGACGGCCCCCCGTGCCGGGGACGCGCTGAAATTGCGCACGTCAGTTTCCCTTGGATGGCCCGAGGGAAGCGTGTCCTCCTCCCGATGCTTGTTGAACTCCTTATCCGGAGTGAGGGCAAGCGCCTGAAACCCCGAGTATCCGTTGAGCGTGAAATAGCGCGGCACGGCCGGAGTAGTGAGCGGGTTGACCGGCTGCCCCTGAGACGCAATGCGCGCCCAGTTCGGAGCTACGTCGTGGCACATCCACAGCCACTGGCGTTCAAATTCCGGTCCGTTTTGGCCCAGCCGCCACGCGTTGCGGGGGTCGATGACCACCAGCCCGCCGTACAGGCCCAGCGTCCGCTCCACCGGCTCGGTGCCGGGATCGGAGAACAGGTACGTCCCGGGCGCCGGGGCACGGAACTCCAGGAGCCTGGATTGTCCGGGTGCGACCTTGCCGCTCCTCACGTGGGCGCCCGCCGGGCCGGCAGCGTGGAAGAGCAGCTCGTGCGGCTGCGACAGGTTGTTGTGCAGCAGGATGCTGATGGTGCTTCCGGTCTCAGCGATCAGCGTCCGCTCCGGGAAGTAACTGGCCCAGTAAGCGCGCCTGGCCAGGAACTGCCGCTCGTGCGCCGGGTCCCCGCTGAAAGGCGCGGGCCTTCCGTAGGGCGGCACCGGAGCCTTAAGCGGATAGATCCGGCTGGCGACAACTTGGCCGGCTGCCGTGAACACCCGGGGGCCCATCTTCAGCGCCGGCTTAGGGTCGTTGATCCGGGTGGGCCTGTCGCCGAATCCCCGATGGTAGACGAGCGAACCGTCCACCATGGGCAAAAATCCCTCGTTGATGTGCATGGTCAGGGGGCTCATGACAGCCCCCGGTACTCATCACAGCTGAACAGTGTGCTGATATGGGCAAGTCGTGTGCAGGTACTCAGGAACATGTCCCCCCCAATAAGCGTTTGCGGACGCGCTCATCCTGCGCGGCAAAGCTGGGGAAAAGCTGGGTCGCTGGGGGAACCAAAGTGGGGGTCTAAGAGGAGTGGGCGGAGCTTGCGCTCCGGCTTTCCAAACGAAGCTCAAGGTTATGCACGACGACGGCGGCCAAGCACCGCAGCGTTGTCTCTTCTTGCCGGGTAAGAACCCGCGGTTTGAAATCAAGGATGCACATCGTGCCCAGGTTGTAGCCGTCTCGGGTGGTGAGCGGCGCCGCCGCGTAGAAACGCAGGCCGAATCCGCCGGCCACCAGCGGGTTGGCGAGGGCACGCGGATCCTCGGGGGCGTTAGCCACCACCCACAGATCCTCCTGCAGGATTGCCGAGGCACATAGTCCGGGATCTCGGCC
>JAPSJV010000055.1 GCA_031178005.1 Pseudarthrobacter sp. | reverse complement strand
TGCTCGCGGGCAAGCCGTTCAAGACCCAGGCGGCCATAGCTAAGATGGTCGCAGGCGAGGCGGCCATGGACAACGCGCGGGATGCCACCCAGGTATTCGGCGGCTATGGCTTCATCAACGAGTTCACTGTGGCACGCCATTACCGTGACTCCAAGATCCTTGAAGTCGGCGAAGGCACCACGGAGGTCCAGCTGATGCTCATCGCCCGGGAGCTCGGGCTCTAGACTGCCCGGGGGACGAGGTCGGGAACACCTGAAAGGATCAATGATGATTGACAAGGTTGTTGCGAGCGCTGCGGAGGCCGTTGCGGATATTCCCGACGGCGCTTCACTCGCTGTGGGCGGTTTCGGGCTGTGCGGTATCCCGGTGGCGCTGATCAATGCCCTGCATGAGCACGGCACCACGGACCTCGAAACGGTGAGCAACAACTGCGGGGTGGATGACTGGGGCCTCGGCATCCTGCTCCGGGACGGCCGCATCCGCCGGACCATCAGCTCCTACGTGGGGGAGAACAAGGAGTTCGCCCGGCAGTACCTGGCCGGTGAACTCGAGGTGGTGCTGACCCCGCAGGGAACCCTGGCCGAGAAGCTGCGGGCCGGCGGGGCTGGCATTCCGGCGTTCTACACCAAGGCTGGCGTCGGTACCCAGGTGTCCGAGGGCGGCCTGCCACAAAAGTACGACGCCCACGGCGGCATCGCGGTCGCGTCGGCACCCAAGGAAGTCCGGAGTTTCAACGGCGTGGACTACGTCCTGGAAGAGTCCCTGACACCGGACTTCGGCCTGGTCCACGCGTGGAAGGGCGACCGTCACGGGAACCTTGTTTTCCACGCCACCGCCATGAACTTCAACCCGCTCTGCGCCATGGCGGGGAGGATCACCATCGCCGAAGTCGAAGAGCTGGTGGAACCGGGAGAACTGGACCCCGAACACGTCCACCTGCCGGGAATCTTCGTCCAGCGGGTTGTGGTTGTCCCGCAGGGAGAGAAGCGCATCGAAAAAAGGACGGTGGCCCTGACTGCGGCCGGCGCCCGTGAGCAGGCAGGAGCATAGGAATGGATCCGAACAGCCCCCAGGCTCCCCGCCCCGAAGGTGTCCGTCCCGAATACCGGCGCGCGGCTTCGTCGCATCCCGAAGGCAGGGGATGGACGAGGAACGAACTGGCCGCCCGCGTGGCCCAGGAACTCAGCAACGGACAGTACGTGAACCTGGGCATCGGCATGCCCACGCTGATTCCCAACTACATTCCCGCCGGCGTGGAAGTGGTGCTCCATTCAGAGAACGGGATCCTTGGCGTGGGCCCCTACCCAAGCGAGGACGAGGTGGACCCGGACCTGATTAATGCAGGAAAGGAAACCGTCACTGTCAACAAGGGCGCAGCATTCTTCGACTCATCCCTGTCGTTCGGCATGATCCGGGGAGGCCACGTCGATGTCGCGGTGCTCGGTGCCATGGAGGTGGCGGCCAACGGCGACCTGGCCAACTGGATGATTCCCGGCAAGATGGTCAAGGGCATGGGCGGCGCCATGGACCTGGTCTTCGGAGCGAAGAAAGTCATCGTGATGATGGAGCACGTGGACCGGAACGGCAGGCCCAAGATTGTCGAACAGTGCACCCTGCCGCTGACTGGCAAAGCCTGCGTAGACCGCATCATCACTGACCTTGCGGTGATTGACGTCGTGATCGACGGCGCAGCCCCGCGCCTCGTGCTTCGCGAACTGGCCCCCAACGTCTCCGTCGAGGAAGTAGCGGCCGCCACGGGCGCCGAGCTGTTCGAGGAAGACCAGGAACTGACCGTATGAACGGGGTCTCGGCAGGCTCAACCGCCGGCGGTCCCCGGGTGATCGAACAGCGCGGACTGTACTTTGAGGAACTCGAGGAGGGCGTACTTTACGCCCACCGCCCGGGCCGGACCGTGACCGAAGCGGATAATGTCCTCTTCACCACCATGACCATGAACACCCAGGGGCTGCACCTGGACGCCGCGTGGAGCGCAGGGCAGCCGTTCGGGCAGCGGCTGGTGAACTCGATGTTTACGCTGGCAACCGTCGTTGGGCAGTCCGTTGCCCAGCTGACCCAGGGGACGATCATCGCACAGCTGGGGCTAACGGACGTGTCCTTTCCCGCCCCCCTGTTCCACGGGGACACGCTGTACACGGAGACCGTCATCACCGGAAAGCGGCTCTCTGGATCCCGTCCCGGCCAAGGAATTGTCACCATGCAGCACACGGGCCGGAACCAGGACGGCGCCGTGGTGGCCTTGGCCACCCGCAGCTGCCTCATGTGGACAGGGGACGCACATGCTCGCATCCAGCACGGCGCCCAAGCGCGAACGGACACTTAGGCCCCTGACCATGAAGCCCCAGACCACGAAGCCCCAGACCACGAAGCCCAGACAATGAAGCCCCAGACAATGAAGCGCGGACGGAAAAATAATCGGAGAATGGCTGTATGACTTTCGTTATGGGTCCCGCCCTTCTTTTCTGCCCTGCCGACCGTCCGGAACGCTTCCAAAAGGCAGCTGAGCGCTCGGACGCCGTCATCCTCGACCTTGAGGACGCGGTGGCCGCTCCTGACAAGCAGCGGGCCCGGGGAGCCATCCTGGCACAGCTCGCGGGCTCACTGGACGTGCCCGAGCTTGACCCGAGCCGGACCATCGTCAGGGTCAACCCGGCCGGCACTGAGGACTTTGAGAAGGACCTGCACTGCCTGGCCCACACGCCATACCGGACGGTGATGCTTGCCAAGACCGAAAACGCAGCGCAGCTTCGGGCGCTGGAGGGATTCCACGTCATTGCCCTGTGCGAAACGGCCGCCGGAATCATCAACGCCCCTGCCATCGCCGCCGCGCCGAACGTGGTGGCGCTGATGTGGGGTGCCGAGGACCTCCTCGCGTCACTTGGCGGCACCTCGAGCAGGAAGGACGACGGCGGCTACCGGGCTGTTGCCCTGCAGGCCCGTTCATCGGTGCTGCTGGCGGCCGGAGCCTTCGGCAAGGAAGCCGTGGACGCCGTGTACGTCAACATTCCCGATCTTGAGGGACTTGGAGTCGAGGCCCGCGACGCCGTGGCCTCCGGGTTCAGCTCGAAGGCGTGCATCCACCCGACCCAGGTGCCCGTCGTTCGCGGGGCCTATGCGCCGTCCGAGGCGGACGTGGCTGCAGCCAGACAACTGCTGGAAGCGGCCCATGCGTCCGGCAGCGGGGTATTCCAATACGACGGCAAGATGATCGACGGCCCCATCCTGAAGCACGCGGAATCCACCATCCGCCGGGCAGGCATCAGGGCCTAGCTTTTTCTACGGCCGCCGCCCGGGCGCTCGCCGCAGTGAGAGCGGCGGGATGGCCTCATACAGCGGAGTGCGGATC
This sequence comes from Pseudarthrobacter sp., assembly GCA_031178005.1. GTDB lineage: Bacteria > Actinomycetota > Actinomycetes > Actinomycetales > Micrococcaceae > Arthrobacter. Next base: position 1,977 of record JAPSJV010000055.1, on the reverse strand, counting down.
CAGCGCTGGCCGGTCTTGCGGAACTCGTCGCGGGTTGCGAAACGGTAGAGGTAGGTGCGGGCACGCACCCAACGGGGGCGTTCGCCGTCGAATGGGTCATGTCGCAGCAAGCGCAGTACCGCTCGGTCCGCTTCCAGGAGTTTGGTGAGGAACGCGTAAAACCACTCTTCGTGGACGGTTCGCAGCGGCAGGAACCACATGAGCCAGTCGAGCCGCAGGTGGTACGGCGCGTACTGGCGCGGCATCCGGCGCACATCCCAAGGCTTGCCTTTGAAGCCATACTCCCGCCAGTCCGCGGACTCGTCCGGTTCCTCGTCCATAGTGCCTTCCACCGCGACCTCGATCCGCTGCTTAGTGACCGTGCCGAACGCGCCGTAGGTATTGACCAGCTGCCAGCGGTTGAAACTGGCGTTCATCAGCTGGTAGTGGGAGAACAGGTTGCGGATGGGCCAGTAGCTGAGTACCACCAGCAGCACTGTCGCCGCCAGGGTGATGGCGAGCCACCAGAGCGGGGTTTCGCGGCCGGTACCGGCGCCATGCCAATCGAGCGGAATGACGGGCAGCACTGCATGGGCCACCGGATCGCTGACGGCTGCGAAGGCCAGCACTATGGCGATCCAGTTCAGCCAGGCGAAGTTGCCGCTGGCCACGAGCCACAGCTGCGTGAAAATAATGATGCCAGCTGCGATGCTCGCGATTGGCTGCGGGGCGAAGAGGAAGAACGGCACCACAAGCTGGGCGAAGTGGTTGCCCAGCACCTCCAGCTTATGGAACGGCTTGGGCAGGAGGTGTGCCTGCCGGCTCAGCGGCCCGGGCATGGGCTGCGTCTCGTGGTGGTAATACAACGCCGTGAGGTCCCGCCATTCCCGTCCGCCGCGGATCTTGATCATGCCTGCGCCGAACTCCAGGCGGAACACCAGCCAGGCGATGAGGAACAGGATGGTGCGGGGCGGGTCCGTCTGGTCGGAGCCAAGGAAAGCCACGGTGAAGCCGGCTTCGAGCAGCAGCATCTCCCAGCCGAAGCCGTAGAACGTCTGCCCGACATTGACGATGGACATGTACAGCAGCCAGAGGGACAGGAACGCAATAAGTGGCACCCAAGGCGGCCCAAGCTGGGGGAGCCCCAGAACGAGGGCCGCGGAGATGACCATTCCGGTGACACACACCGCCCGCAGGAGCCGGTCTGAGTAATGCCAGCGGAACAGCGTGGGCCGCCGGAACTTGCTGAAGGCCTCCAGAAAGTCAGGAACGGGAAGGAGGCCGCGCTCACCCAGCAGTGCGGGAAACTGGTTGAGAGAAGAGAGGAATGCAACGAAAAAGAGCCCGGCGACGCCGCGCTGCAACACTTGCCGGGCGAACTCGTAGTCCGGCGCGTCCAACCAGTCAATCCAGGCGGCCCAGTCCACGCTTCCACGTTACTCAGGGCGCCCGGAGCGTCAAGATGCCCGCCCGGGCGCACTTCCTGCCACCCGCCACCAACCAGCCGCCGCCGGGGGTGCGGGATACTTAAGCCATGCAGACTTCGGGCGCCGGACGTTCCACCAAGCAACCAGCGGGCCACCCGCGCAGAATTGTCATCCTCGGATCCACCGGTTCGATCGGCACCCAGGCGATTGACGTCGTCGACGCCGCCCCGCACCGTTTCGAGGTAGTGGCCCTCAGCGCCGGCGGCGGCAACCTCGAACTCCTTGCGCAGCAGGCCGTGCACACGAGGGCGCACGCGGTGGGCATCGCCTCCGGCGATCCAGGCAGGCTCCGCGAGCTGATTGACGGCGCGGCGCGGGCAGCCGGCCTTCCGTCGTACCGGCCCGAGATCGTGGCTGGTCCTGATGCCTCCACCGCCATAGCCTCGGTGGAAGCGGACGTGGTCCTCAATGGCATCACCGGCTCCATCGGCCTGGCGCCCACCCTGGCTGCCCTGGGCACCGGGGCCACCCTGGCGCTCGCGAACAAGGAATCCCTGATTGTGGGCGGTTC
>JAPSJV010000012.1 GCA_031178005.1 Pseudarthrobacter sp. | reverse complement strand
TCTTCTTTTGAAGTTCGGCAGATTACCCGAGCGGCCAAAGGGGGCTGACTGTAAATCAGCTGGCAACGCCTACGGGGGTTCGAATCCCTCATCTGCCACCCAAGGAAAAGCCTCCGGAACCATCAGGTTCCGGAGGTTTTTTGTATCCGGCCGCTACTGGTGCGGCTATGTTACTGGCGGGTAGCATTGGGGCATGCACCTGATTCTGCGCACGCTCCTGATGCTTTTTACGTCCACCCGGCGGTCGAAGCTGACCATCTGGGACAGCTCATCCCTGCCGCTCCGGGTGCTTCCCACGGACATCGACATCGCCATGCACGTCAACAACGGCATGTACTTCTCCCTGATGGACCTGGGGCGGTTTGACCTTATGGTCCGCAGCGGCGTGTGGAAGCGGATGCGCCAGCGCGGCTGGAGCCCGGTTGCGGCAGGGGAGACCATCGCCTTCCGCAAGTCCCTGCAGCTCTGGCAGCGGTACACCATCGAAACGAAGATCATCGGCCTGGATGCCAAAGCCATCTACTTTGAGCAGAGAATGGTGGCCGACGGCGAGATCTACGCGCGTGCCTACATCGCCACCCGCCTGGTCCGCAAGGGGAAACCGGTCAGCCAGGAGGAGATCATCCGCGAGTTCGGTGCCCCGCCCGCGGACGTTGAACTGCCCGACTGGATCCACGAGTGGCGCGAGACCAACGCCCTGCCCGGCAGCCGACGCCCGGCTCCGCACCTCTGGTAGGGGCCTAATCCCGTGCGCCACACCGGCCAGGCAGTTTTATTCCGGATGACGCGGGGAGCGAACACCCGGCACCAGGCCGAGACATCAACTGCAGCCTCGCGTACGGTTAAATCATGGCTACCGTAGACATCACAGGTGAACAGTTCGCATCAACCATCCAGGATAACGACATCGTCCTTGTCGACTTCTGGGCAGAATGGTGCGGTCCCTGCAAGCAGTTCGGGCCCACTTACGCCGCAGTTTCCGAGAAGCACCCGGACGTCCTCTTCTCCAAGGTGGACACCGAGGCGGAGCAGCAGCTCGCCGCAGAGGCCGGCATCACGTCCATCCCCACGCTGATGGCTTTCCGCGAAAAGGTGCTGGTGTTCTCACAGCCTGGCGCACTGAACGCCCAGCAGCTGGAGCAGGTAGTGGACGCCGTGAAGGCACTGGACATGGAAGAAGTCCACGCCCACGTCGCCAAGGCCCAGGCCGAAGCAGACAAATCCTGACTTAAAGCAATCGACTGCTCCGTTGTTGTCGTTTAGGGCCCTCTAAACGACAACAACGGAGCAGTCGATGTTTAAGTCAGAGCCGCTCCAGCTTCACCGGCTCCGCCAGCAGTGCGCTCAGCGATTCGTTGAGATCCTGCACGGCGGTGCCCTTGGAATGCTTGGCCAGGTCCTCTTCGGAGGCCCACTGTTCGGTCAGTACCAGCTTCTCCTCGGTGGCCTCCGTCAGCTCATAACGGATGCAGCCAGGCTCATTCACCACCTCGTCGATGGCGATTTCCAGGGCCAGCTTCACGCGGAAGAACTCGCCGTCGTTGGGGATGAACGTTGCCTGCAGGTCGATGGGTGCACTCATGGATTTCACAATACCGGCCCTGGCCACAGCGCCCGGAACCCGATCGCGGCGCACCCCCTTGCCGGGGTCATTTTGCTTCATTTGAGGCATTCCTGTTGATAGCGTGCCAGCATGCGCGCTTATACAGCCGGGAACACTGACGTTCCACTGCTCGAAGAGACCATCGGCCACAATTTTGAACGGATGGCGGCCCGGTTCCCGTTCCATGATGCGCTGGTCGAGGCGGCTCCGGTGCCGGGCGGTGATGCGCGGCGCTGGAGCTACACCAAGATGAACGACGACGTCGACCGCCTCGCACGCGCGCTCCTCGCCCTCGGCATTGCCAGGGGTGAGAGGGTGGGCATCTGGAGCCCCAACTGCGCCGAATGGACGCTGGTCCAGTACGCAAGTGCCAAGGCCGGGGCCGTCCTGGTGCCACTGGACCCGGCGGGCGCCGGCCCTGGGCTGGAGGACGTGGTCCGGCAGAGCGGCACCCGCCTGCTCCTGGCGGCGCCGTCGGACGGCAGCAGGGATTACGTCGGCATGTCCCGCCAGGCCCTCGCACAATGCCCCGGACTGGAGCATGTGGTTTTCCTGCCGGACGCCGGGCAGGAAGGGCTCGACGCCGGTGTCCCTGACGGTGAGGCGGAACTGACCTACGCGGAGCTGCTCAAGCGGGCTGACGCCGTCGGGCATTCGGCTTTGAAGGACCGCATGGCGGAACTGGACCCGGAGGACCCCGCCGGCCTGCTGTTCGAACGGGGCGGCAGGGACTTCGGTGACGGGGCCACGCTCACACACCGCGAGATCCTGAACACCGGATTTTCCCTTGGCGAACAGCTGGGCTACACCGAGGACGACCGCGTGGTGCTGCCGGTGCCCCTTTTCCGCCGCTTCGGCATGGTGGTCGGCAGCCTGGCAGCGTTCAGCCACGGGGCGGCGGCCATCATTTCCGGGCGTGGCTTCTCACCCGCGGCTGCCCTGGAATCCGTGCAGGACTTCGGCGGGACGTCGCTGCTCGGCGAGACGGGCATGTTCATGGCCGAGCTTGAGCTGCCGGACTTCGCATCCTACGACCTGTCCACGCTGCGAACCGGGGTGCTCGAGGACGGCGGCCCTTCCGCCGTCCTCGACCGGATCATCCGGGCGATGAACATGGAGGCCCTGGCTGTCTGGGATGAGACGCAGACGGTCCTGGTGCCGAAGCGCAAGGACAACCCGGAACACTAAACCAACGCGGGGCGGACGACGGACCCAGCTTGATGGAGGGACCAGCCAAGCAGGGCCCACAGCAGGCCATTGAGCGCCAGCGCTGCCACTGCGAGCGGAACCGGCCCCACGAGCAGGACCAGGAGCATCAGCACGTTGTAGACTCCGAGCGCCACAGGCAGGAACCGGCCCGGGCCGTTCCACCTCCCTTGGTGCAGCACGGAGCCCCCGGCTATGGACAGGCCCACGACTGTCAGCAGCGACCCGACGCCGAACGCCGTCTCGGAGCCAGGTCTGCTGGCGAGCGCGGTCAGCTCTGCGACGGCGAAGGTGGCGGCGCCTGCACCCGCCAGCCACACACCGGCCATCCCGGCGCGGCCGATTGCCCCGCTGAGGCCGACTGCCGCCATACCGGCCATCTGGCCCACGTGGCAAGCAGCCAGGAAAACCTGGACCCACATCAGCGGCGCGGCGCCCAGCGCCAGCTCGGGTACGCCCAGGGACGCGACGGCGAGGATGAAAAGCCCGGCCCCGCCGGCCATACAGAGCAGGGCGCCGAGACGGACCTGGGGGGTGAGGGACATCGTTTGCATCGGATTCTTCTTTCTAGGGGAGTTCAAAGGGAGGAGTTCATTCGGGCTGGTTGCCGGCGGTGCCGTTGATGGTGAACCGTGTGGTGACCCCCTCATACATCAGATGGGCAATAAGGCCGTCCACGGCGTGGGGGAGGGTATGGCAATGGTCACTCCAGATGCCCGGGTTGTCGGCCGCAAAAGCAATCTCGTAGGACTCGCCGGGGTGGACGTCCAGTGAATCGACCCACCAGGGACTGCCCGACGCCGGAACACCGTCGCGGGAGAGGACCACGACGTGATGTCCGTGCAGGTGCATCGGGTGCACCTCGCCCGTTCCGTTGACAATCCGCATCACCACGACGTCACCCTCACGGACGTGGAACATCGGCACGTCCGGAAAGAGCTGCCCGTTGATGGTCCAGAAATTCCCGGGCCGGCCATTGATGACTCCCCACCGCCGTCCGATCGAGTAATCGAAAACGCGGTCCGGCGACTGGACATCAAGCGCCGGCGGAACCGGCGTGCCGTAGGCGAGCAGATCGAGCGTTCCGGCGGGCTGCCGGGCCGGCGTCACGGTTGCGGCCGGATCGCCAATGGAGATGCTGCGGGCTCCGCCCACATGCAGGCGTGCCGCACCTTCTGCGGGTGCCTCGAGCACGACATCCAGCCGTCCACCTGCCGGAATGAGTACCGCGTGGTCCTCCACAGGTCCAGGACCGTTCACCTCATGCCCGTCCGTTGCCGCCACCCGGAACGGTGCAGCGGACCAGACCGAAGCCGTGCCCTGGTCCGTATTTATAACGCGGACCCGGACTGCTGAGCCGGGCGCAGCTGCGACATGCTCATCCTGCACCTTGCCGTTGAGCGTGTGCTGGCTGCCGTAGACGTGCAGCAGAGCGAGAGCTTCCGTTTCAGGGCCATCGGAGGGAGGGTCGGAAGGTTCGACGACGAGCGCCCCCAGGAGCCCCCGCTCCACCTGCTCGTGGGACACCTGATGCGAGTGATACCAGTACGTCCCGGCGTCGTCTGCCACAAAGCGGTAGACGTAGCTGCCACCCACCGGAACTGCGTCCTGGGTAACACCGGCCACCCCATCCGCAGCGTTGGGAACGTCCACGCCGTGCCAGTGCAGGGTGGCGCCGGCCGTTACGGAATCGTTCGTGAACACCACTTCGACGAGGTCTCCCTGACGGGCCCTGATGGTGGGCCCGGGGGAGGTACCGTTCACGGCATACCCCTCGATGGCGTGTCCGCCCGGTATCTCGATGGTCTGCTGGCTGGCGGTCAGCCGCACGCGGACGTCCGGTGCCCGGAGCGGGTCGGCCACCAATGCGCCCACCGCCACGGATCGTCCGGGACTGGACGCGCCACCGGCGACGCCGCCGGAGCCGTGCGAATGCCCGGAATCCAGCTGGCCCATGTCCATCACGGAATATTCGCCCAGGAACGTGGAAGCCCACCCGATTCCTCCGGCTAGCAGTGCGCCGGCGGTCAAGACGGCAATGGCAACGCGACAAGCCAGTTCACGTGGTGACGGCATGGGAAGCCGTTTCGGCAGCGCCGGCCGCTGCTGGCCGGTTAATCAGACGCGCCGCATGCCAGGCCGTGAGCAGCACAGCCAATGCGTTGGCGCCGTGGATCAGCCCGAGGTACGGCACATCGGAGATGGAATACCCGAGGGTGATCTGAAACGCCACCAAGGCCAGCACGATCCCCGCCCACATGCGTGCACCACGCAGTTTTACGAAGAACGAGGCTGCGAGCAGCAGGAGTGCGGCGAGCGGTATGACCATTCCGCCCACAATCCCGTGGATGATGAATCCAGCAACTCCTGTGAAGGTTGCCTCGCGGCTCTCCACGAGGGCCTTGTCGATGACGCCGCCGTCCTGGATGAAGCGGGATATTCCGCCCAGGGCGAAGGCGATGGAGGCGGCCTGAACCGCCACGCCACCAACAACGATCCAGGCAATGACTGAGTACGTCCTGCGCATGATGTCCTCCTGTTGATGTGGGATGCCGTTCCGCGGCATCCGCTGAAAGTCACGCTACGAGGAGCGCGCGGTAACCGGAACGCGGGTGGCCGCAGTGCCCATGGGGGATAACCGCCATGGCTGCTGGGGAGGACCCCCTCCCGGTAATCACTTGGGAGGCGGATCATGGGAGTGTGCTCCGTCGCTGGGTTTTTCTTGCCACGCTGGCCCCGCTCGGGGCAGCGGCGCTGCTTTATGTCGTCGTCGTCCGGGGATTCCTTGAGCCCACAGCGGACCACAGCCTGGGCTGGCCGTTGCTGGGCATCACCCCAACGTTCGCTTTTGGCATCTGGCTGCTCACGGTGTCCTCTTCGCGGATTGCTGTTTTTATTGCCGTAGCCTCCACCGGCATGGCCGTCGGGTCAGCGTTCGAGACCCTGGTGCGGGACAATCTCTGGCTGATCCAGGAGCCGTGGTTCCCGCTTTTTAACCTGATCGGGTTGACAGCGGATGCCGTGGCGACAGCGGCCTTCCTTGCAATGTTTGCCACTTACCCGACGGGCACACCAGAACGGCGGTGGCAGCGGATCGCCGTCGTATTCGTTTGGGTTCCCGTCCTGGTTGGCCCGCTGACCCTCCTGACAACACCCCACACCGTGATGCAGGCATACCTCGGCATCAGCGGCCAGGCCATTCCGAACATGTTTGTTGTTCCTTGGCTGGAGTGGGCCGCGCCGTGGGTCCATTCCCTTGTCTACCTGCCCTGGCCAAGTGTCGCCGTGGGCCTGGGCCTGCTGTACGTCCGTACTTTTTTCGGCGATGAACAGGTGCGGGAGCGGACGCGGCTGATGGCGTGGGTGGTGACGGTGTCCCTGGCCAGCTTCATCTCATGGTCGATCGTTCCCCAGTACTGGTTCACCACGGTTGCTGTCCTCGCGTCCCTGACCGCGATGCCGATCGCAGCCATCTATGGCATCTTCCGGTACGGATTGTTCGACATTGCGCCGGATGATCGTGGCCTTCTGGTGATGCGGTCGTCCGGGCTGCTTATCACCGTCCTGTACGGGATCGCTGCAGCTACGCCGGCAGTGCTGCTCGCTGACCGCCTGGCAGTGACGGGGGCCGTCCTCCTCACTGCCATCCTGGCCATCTGCCTGCTGCCGCTTCGGGGGTGGCTGCGCAGCATCATCCAGCGCGCGGTTTTTGGCGACCGGGACCGGGAGCTCACACTGCTCAGCAGGCTGGGCCGCCAACTGGATCAGGCCGTGGACCCCGGGGAGTTGCTTACCCGGCTAAGCGACGCGGTCCGCTACGGCCTGGACGCCTCATGGGTGCGCATCCGCCTGGCCGGCATGGACGGCCAGCCCGCCGAGTCCCCGGTAGGCGTGGCCGGCGAGGTGTCGGGGGAGCCGGTCGACTCGTGCGCGATGGTGCGGTCGGGTGAAGAACTGGGATATATCGAGGTGGGACCTCGACGGCGTGGCGACTACTCGGATGCCGAACGCACACTTCTGCGCACTGTGGCCGGGCAGGCGGCAGCGTCTGTTGCCAATGTCCGTCTGACCGCCCAGCTCGCGCAGCAGCTGGCTGACCTGACCGAGTCGAGGGAGCGGCTTGTGGCCGCCCAGGACGATGAACGCAAGCGCCTGGAGCGGGATCTGCACGACGGGATCCAACAGAACGTCGTCGCGCAGATAGCGGGTCTTCGCCTCGCCCGGAACAAGTTGCAACGCGGTGAATTGACCGTGGGCGAACTGGCCGAGCTGCAGGACCAGGCGAGGGAGACGCTGACCGACCTTCGGGAGCTGGCCCACGGCATCCATCCGCCGGTGCTGAGTGACAATGGCCTGGTGGCAGCGATCGAATCCAGTGTGGCCAGGTTCCCCATCCCGCTCAAGATCGTGGCAGCCGCAGGCCTGCGTGCGGAGCGGTTTGCTGAAGAAGTGGAGACGACGGCGTACTACGTCGTCCGGGAGGCGCTCGCGAACACGGCCAAACACGCACAAGCCACGGCGGCGTCGGTACGGCTTGTCCGCAACAACGGGCATCTGCAGATCGAAATTGCTGATGATGGTTGCGGCATTGCCGCGGACGGGCCGGCCCGGCGGGGAGGCCTGGCAAATATCAGGGACCGAGTGGCGGCCCTGCGGGGTACTGTGAACGTCTCCGGCAACAATCCCTCCGGCACCACCGTGCTGGTCAATCTTCCGGTGGAGGGGCAGGGCCAGGACCATGGATGAGCAGGGCTTTTTGCGGGTGGTGATTGCCGAGGACAACTACCTGGTCCGGGAGGGGATCCGCCGGCTGCTGGAGGACTCCGGCGAGATCGACGTTGTGGCCTGCACCGGCAATGCGGCCGAGCTGCTGGACGCTGTGCGCCGCTTCGGGCCGGACGCCGTCCTCACCGACATCCGAATGCCGCCTGGACACCACATGGAGGGCATCGAGGCAGCACGGGAAATCCGTTCCGCGCATCCGGAAACCGGAGTAGTGGTGCTGTCCCAGCACGCCGACCAGAGTTATGCGCTCGCCCTTTTCGCCGACGGTTCCGCCGGCCTGGGATACTTGCTGAAGGACAGGGTGGGTGACCTTGAGGACCTGGTCCATGCGCTCCGCGAGGTGCGGGCAGGCGGCTCGGTCATTGACCCGCAGATCGTGGATACGCTGGTTCGCCGCCGCAGTGCGTCCTCGGCAAACCCGCTGGGTACGCTCTCTCCCCGGGAACTCGAGGTGCTGCGGGAAATGGCGCAGGGCAAGACGAATGCCGGCATTGAACAGTCCCTCTACCTGTCCTCCTCCACAGTTGAGAAGCACGTCAACGCCATCTTTACGAAGCTCCGCCTGCCCGCGACGGGCGTTCATCGCCGTGTTGCGGCGGTGCTGGCCTTCCTGCAGAAGGATGCGGGTTAGTTGATGTTCCGGCTGATGGCCCGGATGCCAACCGCCATTCCCACGACGGCGGTCACCGCCGCCGCGAGCAGGCCCAGCAGGGTGTCGGTCCCCACAGCTCCGGAAAAGAGTTCACGCTCCGCGTTCACCAGGTAGGTCAAAGGATTGAACCAGCTGGCAATCTTCATCCAGCCTGGCCCGGACTCAATGGGAAGCATGATCCCGGAGAGGATCATCAGCGGGAACAGGAGGGTCTGCTGCACACCCCAGAAGATCCATTCCTTGTTTTGCGAGACCAGGGCCAGCGCGTAGGACAGGGCTCCCAACCCGATGCCGAAGATCCCCAGAATGATCAACCCGAACAGTACGTGCAGCGGGTGGAAGACAAAACCGAAAGGGATGCACACCACCGAAATCAGCAGACCCTGGATCACCAGCGGCGCCCATTCCTTGAGTGCCCGGCCGATCATTAGCGCCGAACGTGAGAGCGGTGTGGCCAGGATCCGCTCATAGGACCCGGTCATCAGCTCGTACTGCAGGTTGGAACCGGTCATGGAGGTGCCGAAGAGGGCGATCATCACCACCACACCAGGCAGGAACCACTGCAGCGTGGACTGGCCGCCGAACGCAGGAGCCCCAACCGCGGAACTGAGCAGCGGCCCGAACAGCCCCAGGAATATGAGTGGCTGCACCAGTGAAAAGATCAGTGAGAACGGATCCCGCAACGGCAGCAGCATCTCGCGCCAAAAGACATAACGGGTGTCGTGGAGGATCTGCAGGAGGCCCGGTTTCCGCCCGTAATCCTGGCTCTGCACCGCCATCAGAGCTGCGCTCCTTCCCGGAGGTTGCGGCCGGTCAGTTCAAGGAAAACGTCGTCCAGAGTGGGCGGTTTCAGCTCCAGGGAGCGCGCGGGAGCCCCGGCGTCGCTCATTTCCTGCAGCAGCGCAGGAGCCAGCCGGGCACCTTCGGTGAGCCGGAGGCGGAAGCGGATGACGCCGTCGTACGCGTTCTCCTGGAGCTCCCCTCCGGCGGCGGCCCGGCCCAACAGCCCCCTGACGTCCGGGGCGGCACCGGCCGCCACTTCCACGGCCAGCAGGTCCCCGGCCAGGTTGGCCTTGAGCCGGCCGGCGGTGTCGTCCGCGATGATCTGCCCGTGGTCGATGATGATGACGCGTTCGGACATGGAATCGGCCTCGTCCATGTAATGAGTGGTCAGCACGATGGTGGTTCCGTGTTCCTCGCGCATGCGCATGATGTGGTCCCACAGATTGGCGCGGTTCTGCGGATCCATCCCGGTGGACGGCTCGTCCAGGAACAGCAGCCGGGGCGAGTGCATCAGGCCCAGCGCCACATCCATCCGGCGCCGCTGCCCGCCGGACAGCTTGACCACTGTGCGCTTGGCCAGGTCAGTGAGGTCCAGGGACGTCATCAGCTCCTGGGCGCGGGCCATGGCATCGGAGGTGTTCATTCCGTAGAAGCGGCCCTGCATCACCAGCTCGTCAATCACCCGGAAGCTGTGGCCGCCGCCGTTGCCTTGGCCGATGTAGCCGATCCTGGCGCGGACCCCGGCGGGATCCGTGCCGACGTCGACCCCCGCCACTGTTGCCGTTCCTGACGTGGGCCGCAGCAGCGTAGTGAGCATCCGCAGCGTGGTGGATTTGCCCGCGCCGTTGGGGCCGAGGAAGGCCACCAGTTCACCCGGGGCAACATCGATATTGACAGCTTTGACGGCCTGGACAGTCTCTTTTTTGACCGTAAAGGTCTTGCTGAGTTTGTCTGTGTGGATCATGGGCTTCCCCCTACTGCGCCACGTTATACCCATCCACCGGGACCGTCCACGGTCAGTGCTGCCGGTGGTCCTGGATGGTCATCCGCGGCCCGAAAGTGGGTTTCCGATAGCCGCTCAGCCCCAGCAGCCGGACTATGCGCTGCCGGTGTCCGGCCCAGGGTTCCAGCAGCCTGAGCATGCCGGCGTCATCGGTCCGTTTCCCGGTGAGCGCAGCTCCCACGTACGCCGCCAAATGATAATCCCCAACGGCAATGGAGTCCGGGCAGCCGTGGGTGCGTTGCACTACCTCAGCCGCCGTCCAGATCCCGATCCCGGAAACAGCCTGCATCTTCGCGGCAGCCTCCGGCGCGGGAAGGGCTGCCAGACGTTCAAGCGCGACGGCGGCACGCAGGGCGCGCATAACGGTTGCCGAACGCTGGGGACCCACTCCGGCCTGGTGCCATTCCCAGGACGGGACGTGCAGCCACTGTTCGGGCGTTGGCTGGACCAGTAGTCCGGCAGGCCCGACTCCGGTTCCGGGACCCGCAGGCGGTGCTGGTGTGCCGAAGCGCCGCACGAGGTAGCGGTACCCCCGCCTCGCCTCAACCGACGTGACCTTTTGTTCCAGGATGGTGGGCACCAGGGAGTCAACCATCCGCCCGGTGGCAGGCAGCCGCACACTCTTGTTCCGGCGTCGTGATTCCCGTACCAGGTGCGGCAGGGAGGCCTGGAAAGCGGGCTCGTCGAAGGCCCTCCAGTCATCGTCGGCCCCGAGCAGCCGCGGGACCGAGGAAATCGCGGCTGCGGCGCCCGGGCCCCAGGCCTGAACGTCCACAGATGCCTCCAAGGCTGACCCGCCGGATGCTCCGGTGAGGCGCAGCGTGACGGGACCATCCGGCGTCGTGAAAGCGCTCCACACTACGTTTCCCTGCACGGAAAAGGTGGGATCTCCCATCCCGCGGAACAACGGCGACAGCGTCCCCGCCAGACTGTACGGCCCGTCCGGGTACCAGCGAAGCGACGCGTCCGCAGCGGCGGCAAGCCGGGCGGGTACGTCTGCGATGGTCATAAAAACATGGTCCCACAGCGGCCTGACAAGGACGGAAAATCAGCCCTTATCCTCCAGCCCCGGGAGGGCTAGACTGCCACTTGTGGCACGGGAAAGCCGTGCCCTTTCAACGTGGCAGGAGAATGCAATGGGTGGAGTAGTGCATTTCGAAATACCGGCAGACGATCAGGAACGGGCACGGAAGTTTTACCAGGACGCACTGGGCTGGCGGATCGAACCGATCCCCGGCATGGATTACAGCTCGGTTTATACAGTCCCCTCAGATGACCAGGGAATGCCCAGCGCCCCGGGTGGGATCAACGGCGGCATGACCGGCAGGACCAGCGACCTCAGCAACCCGGTGATCACCGTTGACGTGGAGGACATTGATGCCACCCTGCAGACAGTGGAGCAGAGCGGCGGATCAGTCGTGCAAGCCAAGCAAGCCATCCCGGGTATGGGTTTTTACGCCTACTTCAAGGACAGTGAAGGCAACACCATGGGGCTGTGGGAGAACCTTCCGGAGGGCGAACGCGGGGAAGCGGCGCAGTAGCCCGCCCGGCGCCGGCTGGAGGCGGTAGCTTTGTACCTATGAAGTACGCCCAGTCCGTTCTGGACCTCATTGGCAACACCCCGCTGGTCAAGCTCAACCACGTCACCGACGGCATCGCGGCCACGGTCCTGGTCAAGCTCGAGTACCTGAACCCCGGTGGATCCATCAAGGACCGCATCGCGGCCAAGATGATCGAAGACGCCGAGCGGAGCGGGAAGCTCCAACCCGGTGGCACCATCGTGGAGCCCACATCGGGGAACACCGGCGTGGGCCTCGCCCTGGTAGCCCAACAGAAGGGCTACAAGTGCATTTTTGTGGTGCCGGACAAGGTGGGCGAGGACAAACGTGCCGTCCTGCAGGCCTACGGTGCAGAAGTTGTGGTGACACCCACTTCTGTGGCCCCGGACAGCCCGCAGAGCTACTACGGCGTCTCGGACCGCCTGGTCACCGAGATCCCCGGCGCGTACAAGCCGGACCAGTTCTCCAACCCGGCCGCACCGGGCAGCCACTATGAGAGCACCGGCCCGGAGATCTGGCAGGACACTGACGGCAAAGTCACGCACTGCGTGATCGGGGCGGGCACCGGTGGCACCATCACGGGTACCGGCCGGTACCTCAAAGCGGTCTCGGGGGATCGTCCGGAGTCCGACGGCGGACGGGTCAGGATCATCGGGGCGGATCCGGAAGGCTCGGTCTACTCAGGAGGGACCGGGCGGCCGTACTTCGTTGAAGGTGTTGGCGAGGACATGTGGCCGGACAACTACGACAAAGCGGTGCCGGACCAGGTAATCGCCGTGTCCGACGCCGATTCGTTCGCCATGACCCGCCGGCTTGCCCGGGAGGAGGGCCTGTTGGTGGGCGGCTCCTCGGGCATGGCGGTGGTGGCCGCACTTAAGGTGGCCCGCGATCTTCCCGAAAGTGCCGTCGTCGTGGTTATCCTGCCCGACTCCGGCCGTGGTTACCTGGCCAAGATCTTCAACGACCAATGGATGCGTTCCTACGGTTTCCTCTCCGGTGGTGAGGAAACGTCAGTGGGTGAGGTCATCAAGTCCAAGACCGGCGAGCTCCCGGACCTGGTCCACATCCACCCGAACGAGTCGGTCCGCGACGTCATCAACATCATGAACGAGTTCGGCGTCAGCCACATCCCCGTGCTGTCCCAGGAACCGCCCGTGGTGATGGGCGAGGTCCTTGGCGCGGTGGACGAACGGAGCCTGACCTCCAAGCTGTTCCGGGGCGAGGCCAAGCTGACGGACAAGATCTCCGAGCACATGGGGCCGCGGCTTCCGGTGATCGGTTCGCTGGAAACCATTTCCGCGGCCAGGGAGCTGCTCTCCGACGTGGATACCGTCATGGTCACATTCGTCGGCGCGCCCATAGGCATCCTGACCCGCCACGACCTTCTGGCCTACCTGAGCCACTGACCGGTGGTTGAGCTTGTCGAAACCCGAACCTCCGGTGGTTGAGCTTGTCGAAACCCGATCACCAGCAACCACACGAAAAGGAGCATCATGTCCGTCTCAGAAAACCAAGGTTTCAACACCCGCGCCGTACATGCCGGGCAGGCCTTTGAGCCGCGCACGGGTGCAGTGGTTCCGCCGCTGCACTTCAGTTCCACGTACGCGCAGGATGGAATCGGCGGGCTCCGGGACGGGTATGAATACGGCCGCGGCGGCAACCCCACACGTGATGCACTCCAGGAACAGCTGGCAGCGCTTGAAGGCGGAACCCACGCGTATTCGTTCAGCTCCGGGCTGGCCGCCGAAGATTCGCTGATCCGCGCGCTGACCCGTCCGGGTGACCATATTGTGCTGGGCAACGACGCCTATGGCGGCACATACCGGCTGATCAGCCGCGTCCTGGGCGAGTGGGGGATCGGCAACACTCCCGTGGACATGGCAAACCTCGACGCCGTCCAGGCTGCCGTTGCCGCGAACAAGACCCGCTTTGTGTGGGTGGAGACGCCGTCCAATCCTCTGATGAAGATCACCGACATCGCCGCGCTCGCAGAGGTAGCGCACGACGCCGGTGCCCTCCTGGTTGTGGACAACACCTTCGCGTCTCCCTACCTGCAGACCCCGCTCGCCCTGGGTGCCGACGTCGTGGTTCATTCCACCACCAAGTACATTGGCGGGCATTCGGACGTGGTGGGTGGCGCCATCGTGGTCAAGGACGCTGGGCTGGCGGAGAAGATCGGCTTTGTGCAGTTCGCCGTGGGTGCCGTCTCCGGGCCCATGGACGCCTTCCTCACCACCCGTGGGCTCAAGACACTGGGCGTCCGGATGGACCGGCACAGCGACAACGCCCAGGCCGTGGCCGAATGGCTGCTGGAACGCCCCGAGGTGGAGGCAGTCCTGTATCCGGGCCTGCCGTTGCACCCCGGCCACGAGCTCGCCAGGAAGCAGATGAAGAAATTCGGCGGCATGATTTCCGTGCAGTTCAAGGGTGGCGAGGCAGCTGCCCGGAAGGTGGCGGAATCGACGTCGGTGTTTACGCTGGCCGAATCGCTGGGTGGCATCGAGTCGCTGATGAACTACCCGTCAGAGATGACCCACGCGTCCGTCAAGGGCACCGAGCTGGCGGTCCCGGTGAACCTGATCCGGCTGTCCTGCGGCATCGAGGACGTGGAGGACCTGATCGCGGACCTGGACCAGGCCTTCACCTTCATTCAGTAACACTCGGAAAAGCGTGGCTTTCTTGAAGAGAGTCAGATAACCTGTCGCCATGCCTCTACGTTCCGATTGGTCCCAACGCACGTGCAGTATGGCCCGTGGCCTGGACATTCTTGGTGATCCCTGGAGCATGCTGGTGCTCCGCGAAGTTTTCTTTGGCAACACCCGTTTTCATGCCATGAAGTTGCGGTTGGGCGTAGCGGACTCGGTCCTCACCAAACGCCTGGCCGGCCTGATGGAACACGGGTTGCTCACCAAGCAGGATTACGACGACGGCGGGCGGACCCGGCAGGAGTATGTTCTGACCAGCAGGGGAGAAGACGCCCTTCCCGTGCTGAACGCCGTGATCATCTGGGCTGAAAAACATTTGGAAGCACCAACAGACCAGGCGCACATGTTTGTCATCCACTCGAGTTGCGGGCTGCGAACAAGTTCGGCGGATACCTGTACCGAATGCGGTGAAGTACTTACCGCGGCCAATACGTCCTGGCACAGCCTCGGTAGGACCGAGCATCCCATTGAACTGTCCACCGCGGCTCACGTTCGAGGTGGCGCAGCGTGAGCGTCGCTGACGGAAAAGCACTGGAAGCGCCGGTCCCTGAAGTCCGACGCCCGCAGGGCCGGCGAAGGCTGCACCCCGCCTGGATTGTGGCGGCTGTGGCGTTCCTGGCACTCGTAGGCGCGGCCGGGTTCCGGGCTGCTCCGGGCGTCCTCATGGTCCCACTGCAGCAGGAGTTCGGCTGGTCCACCACCGTCCTGTCGGCCGCCGTCAGTATCAACCTGGTCCTTTTCGGCCTCACGGCACCCTTTGCGGCAGCCCTGATGGAACGCTTCGGAATCCGAAAGGTCACCGTAACCGCGCTGGCGCTGATCGGTGCGGGCAGTGCCCTCACCGTTCTGGTGGACCAGTCCTGGCAAATCCTCTTGACCTGGGGGTTGCTGATCGGTCTGGGCACCGGATCCATGGCGCTGGTCTTCGCTGCCACCATCGCCAACACGTGGTTTGTGAAAAGCCGTGGCCTCGTCATCGGAATCCTGACGGCCGGAAGCGCCGCAGGCCAGTTGGTCTTCCTGCCGTTCATTGCAATGCTCGCCCAGGATCCGGGCTGGCGGCAGGCGTCGCTTCTCATCGCAGCGGGTGCTTTGGCCGTGGTCCCGCTGGTGCTGAAGTTCCTGAAGAACTCTCCGGCTGACGCTGGAGTCCTGCCATACGGCGCGGAGGCGCCGGCCGCCGGTGAACCCGTCCGGGAGCCCACACCGGATACCGGTCCCCGCACCAACGCAGCAATGCGGGCCCTGCAGGTGCTGCGGCGGGCCAGCAAGGTCCGGACCTTCTGGGCTCTTGTGGCAGGGTTCGCGATCTGCGGGGCAACCACCAACGGGCTGATCGGCACCCACTTCATCCCGTCGGCCCACGACCACGGCATGCCTGAAACAACCGCCGCAGGGCTGCTAGCCGTCGTCGGAATTTTCGATATCGTCGGGACCATAGCATCCGGCTGGCTGACCGATCGGTTCAACCCCCGCATCCTGCTCGCTGTCTACTACCAGTTCCGGGGCATCGGCCTGTTGGTGCTGCCGCTGCTGCTGAGCGCCGAAATCCAGCCCAGCATGATTGTGTTTGTGGTGATCTACGGCCTGGACTGGGTTGCCACCGTCCCGCCGACGGCGGCTATCTGCCGGGAGACGTTCGGAGCGGATGGCAGCGTCGTGTTTGGGTGGGTCTTCGCTGCACACCAGCTCGGAGCGGCCGCAGCCGCGTTGGGCGCGGGGGTAGTCCGGGACTCTACCGGCCAGTACACGTACGCCTGGTTTGGTGCGGCGGCCATGTGCACCATCGCCGCCGTCATCAGTGCCACCATCCGCCGGCATTCCGCGCCGGTTCCAGCGGCGTAGGGACTGTGCTAGCTGCTGCTCTTCGTGGCGACGGTGGCGCCGGTGAAGTAGGCCCGCGTTGACGGCAGGAAACGGCAGACGACGGCGAGCACCACACCGAGTGCCAGCAGCACCACGCCGCTCATGAAAGCACCGCCGACGCCGAGGATCTGGGTATCGCCATACGCTGGGTCCCACATCTGCACGGCGGAGATGAAGAACGCCGCCGTCAGCACCAGCGCACCCACGAGCGGCAGGATTCCGCGGAACCACAGGTTACGGGCGGAATCCCGCAGCGTCCCGCGGAAGAACCAGAAGCAGGCGAAACCTGTCAGCGCATAGTAGAACGCGATGAAGAGGCTGATGGCGCTGATCGAGTCGGAAAGCAGGTTTTCACTCACGAGGCTCATCACCACGTAGTACGCCACCGCCGCAATGCCCATGACCCGCGTGGAGAAGCCGGGAGTCTGGTTGCGCGCGTGGACCTCGCCGAACTTTGGCGGCAGTGCGCCGTGGACGCCCATGGACAACGTGCCGCGGGCGGTAGGAAGGATGGTGGTCTGGGTGGAGGAGAGCACCGAGGCCAGTACAGCCACGATGATCAGCCAGCCCCAGGGGCCCAGGACAACGTCCTTCATGGCCAGGAAGACGTCATCCTGGTTGGCCTCGTTGCCAAGCCCGATCCCCTCGGTACCCACGGAGGCGTACATCATCACCAGGACGGCGACAGAGACGTAGATGGCCACCAGCACGAAGGCGGAAATGATGGCGCCGCGCCCTGGTGTAGTGGCGGGGTTTTCGGTCTCCTCATTGACCGCCAGACAGGTATCCCAGCCCCAGTAGATGAAAAGGGCCAGCAGCATGCCATGGACCACGGCACCAGGATCGGCAAAGGCGCCAACCGGGTTGAACCACTCGAACGTGAACGGCTCATAACTGGCCGCCCCGCCGACGGCGTTCCCTGCTGCGCTGCCCGCAATCCCGATGATGATGGCCAGGGCGAAGATCCCCAGGGCAATGTACTGGACGTATGTGAGCACCCGCTGGACCTGTTCGCCCAGTCGGATACCCCGGTAGTTGACCAGGGTCATAAAGGCAATGAACAGCACGCCGGTGGCAGTAACCACCAGCTTGTTTTCAGCCAGCGAGCCGTCTCCTATCAGCAGCCACAGGTACTGCCCAGCCACCTGGGCCAGATTGGCCAGCACCACAATTCCGGCGAGCGCCACGCCCCATCCGCCCAGCCAGCCGGCCCAGGGCCCGAAAGCACGGCGGGACCAGGTGAAGGTGGTACCGCAGTCCGGGATGGCGCTGTTCAGTTCACGGAACGCGTAGGCAATAAAGAGAACCGGAATGAAGCCCAACAGGAGGATCAGCGGCGTGTAGTTCCCGTTGACGGCCACGATGAAGCCCAGCGTCGCCGCGAGCGAGTACACAGGTGCCGTGGAAGCCAGGCCCAGCATCACCGAGTCGCCGAGGTCCAGGATGCCGGCGTGCAGTCCCTTGGCCGGAACACCGGTGCCGGACGGGCCCGGGGCGCCTCCCGCCGTCGTGGTCTCTGTGCTCATAGTGCGATTCCTGCCTTGCTGGATGAGGCGTCCGCGGCAACGGGAGCCGGCGCGTCGATGGTGTTGGGCACAAACCTGCAGAAGTAGTCGGTGATGGGGCCGTCGGATTCGCGGATCCCGCAGCCCACTGACTCGCCGTCCACTACCCAGAGGCCGAGGACCGGACGGTTGCCGTCAAAGTCGGGCAGGGGATGGAACTGCTGGTAGCACCAGCCCTCGCTGCCGTACTCCCCGGGCTGTTCAAGGTTGATGCCGGCGGCGTTGATCCGGATGTTGTCCCCTTCGCGGCCGTGCAGGGGTTTGGCCACCCACTCCTTGAGGGGTCCCGGTTCGTTGAGATAGGCCGGGAGCAGGTTGGGATGGTCGGGGTACAGGTGCCACAACGCGGCCAGGAGCGCCTTGTTGGACAGGAGCATTTTCCAGGCCGGTTCCACCCAGCGTGGATTGTGCGAGCGCTCCAGCAGGCGGTGCCCGAACGGCTCCTTCATCATCAGCTCCCACGGGTACAGCTTGAACATGGTGCTGATCATGAAGTTGTCCAGGTCCACAAAGCGGTTCAGGTTCGGGTCCCAGCCAATGTCCGACATATTGATGCCAATGGTGGTCCAGCCGGCCTGGCTTGCCACGTCCCGCATGTAGGCGGCTGTCATCCAGTCCTCGCCGGATTCTTCAAGCTCGGAATGCGCCACATGCAAGGTGCTCATTCCCGTGCGGTACTGCATCTTCTTCCACTGCCGGATCAGGGCCTCGTGGATGCCGTTCCACTGGTCCTTCTCCGGAAACACGTCCTGCAGCCAGAACCATTGGGCAACGGCGGCCTCGATCAGGCCCGTGGGAGTGTCCGCGTTGTACTCGAGCATCTTGGCCGGCCCGCCCTGGCCGTCATAGATGAAGTCGAAACGCCCGTAGATGTCCATGTCGCCGGCCTGCAGTGACTCGGCGGCGAGTTCCAGGGCCTGCGGCCGATGCCGATATGGCCCATGGCACCAGTTGCCAGGTATTTGGCTGCCTCCAGGCACATCCGGTGCATCTCCTCGGCGGTACCCTCCAGGGTTTCCACCTCGTCCACGGTGAATTCGTAGTACGCGGCCTCATGCCAGTACTCGATTTTCTCGCCGCTGGGCATGGTGGTGGTGGAGAAGACCAGCCCCTGCTCCCGGATTTTCTCTTGCCAGTCAGGCCTGGGTGCCGTCAATAACCGTTTCACGCCTACCCGCCCGTGCTTCCACCCTTGGAGCTGCTGCCGAAGCCGCCGCGGCTGACAGTCCCGCCTTTGGAGCTGTATCCGGTGGAAGCCTTTGCCCCTGGGGGCACCGTCCTCGTGAAGTCAGGAGCAGTGGACCGGTTTTGGCCGACGGCGGGGACGCTGGCGCCACGCGAGTAGAAGTACCAGGCGTAGAGCGCACCGCTGCGGCCGGCCGAGCTGTTGCACTGAGTGTCCTCCACGCGCTCGCCGGTTTCCTCGTTGAAGCAGACCTGGGCGTATTCGGGTTCCTGGTTGCTGGCTACCACGGCTGTGAGGGTGCCGGCCAGCAGGGCGGTGACGCCCAGGGCAACCACCACGGTCCGTCGCTGCGAGCGCTTCTTGCGGTGGGCCTGCTCACGGAGTTGTTCCTCGCTCCGGAGATCGTCGGCCAGGGGATCCACGTGGGGGAGCGGCTGGTTCAGGAGTTCGGGACGGAGGTCGGGCTTGGGAACCTGCCACGGCGGCGGCTTGGTGCTTCCGCCTGCGTTGTCCCCGCCGGCATTGCCACTGGACGGGTCTCCGGCGCTGCTGCCCGGCGTCGGATCCTTGTCCGGCTCACTGCTCGGAGCCATTGCTTCCCCCTCGGTAGTCCACGAAAAATGTGGGCACAATGCAGCGCCCCGTGTGCAATCCTCAGCCCAGCGTAGCCGCTGGCAGCACCCTCTGCGAGCGCGAATCAGGGGAGAGCTGGCCACGTGTTTGGTCGGTTTTTCACCGCCCGGCCGCGGCTTCCGGAATGAAGACTCCGCCGGTTGGCGCCAGCAGTGCCGGTGCAGAGCGCGGGAACCTACACTGGAGCCATGGAAACCGCATCGGTACTGGCCGTCTGCCGCGTTCGTCAACTCCTTCCGGACCAAGGAAGCGTGGGAGTGACCGCTATTGACAAGCAACCGGTGGAGGGGCCCGTCAAGGTCCACAAGCTGGGCCTGCATGGCGACGTCCAGGCAGACCGGATCAACCACGGCGGCGAAGACCAGGCGGTCTACGCATACTCACAGGCCGACGCTGATTTTTGGGTGGAGCAGCTCAACCGGGATCTCCCGCCCGGGATCTTCGGTGAGAACCTCCGGGTCTCCGGGATTGACGCGACCGGTGCGGTCATCGGCGAACGCTGGAAGGTTGGGCTCGACGTCGAACTCGAAGTGACGTCCCCACGCGTGCCGTGTGCCACGTTCCAGCGCCGGATGGAAGAGCCCCAGTGGGTGAAGCGGTTTACCCAGGAGGGGAAAGTGGGTGCCTACCTCCGGGTGGTGCACACCGGGAGCATCCAGACCGGCGACCACATCCACCGCACCTACGTCCCGAAGCACGGCATCACGATCGGCCAGTGGTTCAGCGAGCCGGACCTGGAAATGATCGAAGCCCTCCGTGATGCCGAGGCCGACGGCGAGATCCGTCTGCAGCCCGAATTCCATGACAGGTTCGCGGCCTTGGAACGTCGGTTGGGCGTGTAACGGCTGATAATTCCGGCACGTTTGCACCACTTTCGGCGGCCTTTCGGATGGCGCGGCGCAGAATGGCGGGGATGCCCACGGCTTGCATCCCGCAATGTGGTGCAAAACTGCGGACATGGCTACTGGGATGCCCATCCTCGCGTGCTGTGGGCAAGCTCACCGCCGTCGATTTTCCACGGCTGGGCTGCGTGCATTACACTTGAAATATCCCCCACTCCGGAAATCCCTTATTCCTGCCCAATTTTTGAGGCAGGACTGGCAAGTGTTGGGGCCCGCCATTGCGATGCGGGCATTTTCATAGGGAGAGCCGGCTAAAGAAAACGCTGTACAGACTGCTGGGATAGCAGCCAAGAGATGCAGCGGGAAGTCCTGCCACGGGATTGCGAAAGCGCCGGACTTCTATGTGACCGGCCGGTCAAGGATTGCCCGGCAACCCAAACGGCACATGTACTGCGGCTCCACTCACCTCGGGTAGTGCCGCCTGGCCCCCTATGGATGAGGAAATTTCCCTATGCCCGAAAATCAGAACGACTCCGTCGAAACCGAAAACACCGTGATCGACGCCGGGACTGACCAGTCCGAAAACGTCACCGAAGCAACCGCTCCGGCCGCCGAAGAAGCAGCCCCCAAGGCTGAAGAGGCTCCCGCCGAGGAAGCTCCGAAGGCTGAAGAGGCTCCCGCTGCCAAGGAAGCCCCGAAGGCTGAAGAGGCTCCCGCTGCCAAGGAAGCCCCGAAGGCTGAAGAGCCCGAAGAGGACGTCATCCGCTTCGTGGACCTGGGCATCGACCCCCGCGTCCTTGCTGCCCTGCAGGACGTCGGCTACGAGAAGCCCTCACCCATCCAGGCAGCAACCATCCCGCTGCTGCTTGAAGGCCGCGACGTTGTGGGCCTTGCCCAGACCGGCACCGGTAAGACTGCAGCATTCGCAGTGCCGGCACTGTCCCGCCTGGCTGAGCTCCACGACCTCAACGGCCCGTCCCGCAAGACCCAGGCCCTGGTCCTGGCTCCGACGCGTGAACTGGCGCTGCAGGTTGCAGAGGCTTTCACCTCCTACGCCAAGCACATCGATGACTTCACCGTCCTTCCCGTTTACGGCGGCTCGGCCTACGGCCCGCAGCTGGCAGGCCTCCGCCGCGGAGCCCAGGTTGTTGTGGGTACCCCCGGCCGTGTGATCGACCATATCTCCAAGGGTTCCCTGGACCTGTCCGAACTCCAGTACCTGGTACTGGATGAGGCTGACGAGATGCTCCGTATGGGCTTCGCCGAAGACGTGGAGCAGATCTTCCAGCAGACTCCGTCGGACCGCCAGGTTGCACTGTTCTCGGCCACCATGCCGAGCCAGATCCGCCGGATGTCCAAGCAGTACCTGAACAACCCTGCCGAGATCTCCGTCAAGTCCAAGACCACCACCGGCGCAAACACCCGCCAGCGGTACCTGCAGGTTATGGGCCCGCACAAGCTCGACGCCCTGACGCGCATCTTGGAGGTTGAAGATTTCGACGGCGTCATCGCCTTCGTACGCACCAAGATGGCTACCGAGGACTTGGCTGACAAGCTGAAGTCCCGCGGTTTCCAGGCTGCCGCCATCAACGGCGACATCCCGCAGCAGCAGCGTGAGCGCACCGTCGACGCACTGAAGGAAGGCCGCATCGATATCCTCGTGGCCACCGACGTCGCCGCCCGTGGGCTTGACGTGGAGCGCATCAGCCACGTCATCAACTACGACATTCCTCACGACACCGAGTCCTACGTCCACCGTATTGGCCGCACCGGCCGTGCAGGCCGTTCGGGTGACGCCATCTTGTTCATGACGCCGCGGGAGAAGTACCTGCTGCGTTCCATCGAGAAGGCAACCCGCCAGCCGGTTGAGCAGATGCACCTGCCCACCGCTGAGACCGTCAACACGCTGCGCCTGGGCAAGTTCGCCGAGAAGATCACGGAGACCCTGGCTTCCGAGGATGTTGCGGCGTTCCGCGACCTCATCGCTTCCTACGAGGAAGAGCACAACGTTCCCGCCTCGGAGATCGCTGCTGCCCTGGCCGTTATGGCACAGGGCGGACAGCCGCTGCTGGTCAAGGAACTGCCTGCTGCTCCGGAATTCCAGAAGCGCGAGCGTTCCAAGGACGGCTTCGGCTCACGCGGCCCGACCCGTACGCTCACCGAGGGCAACGCCACGTACCGGATCGCCGTCGGACGCCGTCAGCGCGTTATGCCGGGCTCCATCGTTGGCGCCATTGCCAACGAAGGCGGCATTTCCTCCGCCCAGATCGGCGGCATCGACATCCGTGCGGACCACTCCCTGGTGGAACTCCCGGCGAACCTGAGCCCCGATCAGCTGCGCGCCCTGTCCCGCACCCGGATCGGCGGCGAGTTGATCCACCTTGAGCTGGACAACGGCCGCAAGCCCTCCGGCGACCGCGGCAGCTACCAGGGAAGCCGTGGCGGCGACCGCGGCGGTGACCGTGGCGGATACTCCGGTGGTGGCGACCGTGGCGGCAACTTCAAGGGCAGCGGCGGATTCAAGAAGGAATTCCGCAAGACCGACGGCGAGCGTTCCTCCGCTGACCGTGGCGGCCGCTCCTACAGCGACCGCTCCGAGCGCAGCGTAGGCAGCGACAGCAACCGCGGCACCGGTGACTCCCGCTTGGGCGGCCACGGCGACGGTTCACGAAAGCCCCGCGGCGGCAGCGAAGGCGGCCACCGCGACTTCAACCGCAAGGGCAAGTGGTAACAGCCTGATGCCGGAGTGATCTTCGGCACCAACGGACCGGCTTTCCAGCCGGTCCGTTTGCGTTTAAGGGCCAGGGCTTCAACAGCCAGGTAAGCCACATCTGTGGGAAAACCCCTGGAAACCCTTGAAAAACCAGAGGAATCAGCCCATATCAACGGTTCCTGCGCAACTGTTGCACCGCCGTCGGACCTGCGGCGATGCCGATTTGTTGGGGATCAATTCATCGGGTAGAGTATTTACTCGTTGCCCCCCTAGCTCAGTGG
The DNA here is from genome assembly GCA_031178005.1 of Pseudarthrobacter sp. Taxonomy (GTDB): domain Bacteria; phylum Actinomycetota; class Actinomycetes; order Actinomycetales; family Micrococcaceae; genus Arthrobacter. Next base: position 54,849 of record JAPSJV010000012.1, on the reverse strand, counting down.
TAGAGCGCGTTCTTGGTAAGAACGAGGTCACCGGATCGATTCCGGTGGGGGGCTCTGAATGGGAGCCTGTGTCAAGGCGGTTTTTGACCGGCTTGGTGCAGGTTTTTCTCATTCGTGGCGGTGTAGCTCAGTTGGTTAGAGCGCACGACTCATAATCGTGAGGTCGGGAGATCGAGCCTCCCCACCGCTACAGACAAGACCCCCGGAATCCGCAAGGATTCCGGGGGTCTTTTGCTTTGCTGCAAGAACTCCATGCCGCGCTTTGCATCACGCTCAAGCGGAGTCGGTGGGCGCGGCCCGGTGATCTATCTCAGCCGTCAGTCTGTCGATCTGGTCTAAAGCTGCACCCAGTCGCTGAACCGACGCCCACAAGTCTGGGTGTTCGTGGCGGATCTGCTCAAGCGTGCGGCCTGCCGACGCAGAGGTCGAGAGGTCGAAGCTGACGTTGGTGCGCGCCCCCGTCAGTGCCGCCCTCAGGGCACCGAAGGCGACCATAACATCAGCGATCAGGGCGGGGTTGCCCTTGTCCGCCAGCCATTCAAGGTCAGGGATGGCTTCGATGGCGCGTTCGCCCACAATGGCGGATGTTTTGGCGGCCTCCACGGAGGCTTTGTGTATCTCGGCGTCCCGTTCGGCTCCGGGTGGGAGCCGGAACGCTGCCCCGAACGCTTTGGACGCCGACGCGTCCTCATCCGCAAGCTGGAGAGCAGCCACCCGAAGGGAGCGCGCCCTCGCGTGCAGCTCATCGAGTTCGTCCCGGCGGCTTGGACCGGCGTCGGTATATCCCGCCACCATGGAGGTCAGAGACGCGGCCATGGCCAGCATTAAACCCGCTCCGGCGCCACCGCCTGGCGACCCTGTGGATTCGGCCAGGGCGCGCGTCCATTCGTCAACCGTCGAACCGTGGGTAGTCACTGCTTCGGAGTCGGCCATGACACCAGTGTGCCCCAGGGGGACCATTCCCGGCATGCCCCGCGCCGGGGCTGGTTTTGAGTTTCGGCAGTGCCCTGCGTGACAAACCCACGGTTTCACCGTAGCTTTGCGGCATCCGGCGAACAGGGGATGACGTATGGATTTCTTCGAATCAGTGATGTTTCCTTTCAAATGGCTTGTCTCCGCCATCATGGTGGGCTTCCACCAGGGCCTCAGTGCTGTGGGCATGCCCGAAGCGGACGGCTGGACCTGGGCCCTGGCCATCATCGGACTGGTGCTGGTGATCCGGGCGGCCTTGATTCCGGTGTTCATCAAGCAGGTCAAGGCACAGCGTCAAATGCGTGCCCTGCAGCCGGACCTGATGAAGCTGCAGGAGAAATACAAGGGCAAAACTGACCAGCTGTCCCGCCAGGCAATGGCGCAGGAGCAGATGGCCATGTACAAACAGCACGGGACGAATCCGTTCTCTGCCTGCTTGCCGATGCTGATCCAGATGCCGTTCTTCTTCGCGCTGTTCCAGGTGCTTTCCGGTATCAGTACGAACGCCCGCGAAGGTGAGGGTGTTGGCGCCATGAACCACCAGCAGGTGGTGCAGTTCGACGAGTCCAGCATCTTCGGCGCCCCGCTGACGGCCTCCCTGCTTGAGGGCCGCGGCGGTGACCCGGTGGCGATCGCGGTGTTGGCGGTCCTGATGATCCTGGCCATGACAGTAGCGCAGTTCGTAGCACAGAAGCAGATCATGGCCAGGAACGTCCAGGACGAGGCGGTGGAGAGTCCGTTCATGCGGCAGCAGAAAGTGATGCTCTACATCCTGCCGGTGGTGTTCGGCGCCGGAGGCATCATCTTCCCCATCGGCGTATTGATCTACTGGACCGTCACGAACATCTGGACCATGGTGCAGCAGTTCTTCGTGATCCGCAGGGATCGGCCGGGCACCTAGTCCACAGTGAATTCCGGCCCGGAATATTCGGTTTTGACAGTGATGGTGCCATCAACGATTTGCTGAGCCAGTCCGTCGATCTTGGTCCGGACCTCTTCGGAAACGTCCGGGGACAGCGTCAACCGCACAGCGTCGGAGTTTTCAAGCCCGATGTGGTTGGTTGAGCCCGGCTCGAATTTGCCGTCCACCAGGTCCTTGACGGCCTGGAAGGCAGCGGCGCCTGAATCGGCGATGGCGGAGCCGGCAAAAATTTGCGGATCGTCCTGGGTGAAGTCCCTGACGTTGCCGAACTGCCGGGCTTTGCCAGATTCCCGCATTGCATCGGCGACGCCGGGTCGGCCTGCGTTGAGCATGGTAAAGATGTAGTCGGCTCCCGCGTTGATTTCTGCAGCGGCGATCTTTCGGGACAGCTCTATGTCGTCCTGGTTACCGGAGAAATTGGTCAGTACCGTGGCTTCCGGGTTTGTGTGCGCAACGCCGTCAACGAATGCCGCCCGGCCCTTCAGTCCGGGTACAGGACGGATTCCGGACATGTGGCCCACCACGTTGCTCTCGGTCAGCAGCCCGGCCGCAGCGCCTGCCAGCCACGCCGAGTGCTCCTGGAGTACTTCGTAGCTGGACAGGTTGTCGCCTGTGACATTCGCCTGGGTGACGACGAACGAGACCTCTGGGAACTCCTTTGACACCGTGACGGCGGCATCGCTGTTCTGGCCGCCATGGGCAATCACCATGTCCGGTCCGGCCGAAGCGAGTTCGCGCAAGGAGGCAGCCAGGTCGTCCGGGTTGGGCGCTACCCCTTCCTTGAAGGAAATGGAAACGCCCAGTTCCTCCTCGGCCCGCTTGAGGCCGGCGTATCCGGATTGCATAAATCCGTTGTCCTTGGACGACCCGGCCAGCAGCATTGCGACGTGCGGCTTCTTGGGCTCCGTTGATTCGGCCGGAGTTGTCCCGGGCGCCGTCGCGGCGACTGCGCCGCAGCCGGACAGCATCACCATTGATGTAGCCAGCGCCATGATTTTACGTTTCATAGGTCCTCCTGTTGGGGTTAGGGCGGAGTTAAATAAAAAGAGCCGGCATCCGTAGATGCCAGCCCATTACAACCCTGCCTGCTGATCTCAGGTCGAACAGTTCCCTGTTCGGTCCTTGCACTATAAGCAGCAAAGATCCGTGACGTACATCACAATTGTGCTGGCGACGGATTGTGACCGCAGACCCAGTCTGTTGTGATCCGAGTCTCCTATTCCAGACTGCAGCGGTAGAAAAGCCATTGTTCCGGCCACCGATCGGGGGTCTCATGGAAGGAGTTAAAGAAAAGCCGCGTCCAACCAGGGAAGCGGCGGAATCTGTCAGGAGTTCACCCGATGGCCACCACCTCGCAGGCCCGGCGCACGGCCTCGCCCCATATGTGGAAGCTTTTTGTCTACAGCGGCATCGGCGCCTTTATGTTCTTTGTCCCGGTCACCATCGCCGGCCGGGATACCATCATGCTGGACCACATCGTCACTTTCCTGCAGTCGAGCATTGGCCCGGTGTTGCCGTTCTATGCGCTGGCCGTGATCGTGGCCGGAGCCGTCTACCCGTTTGTCACTGGCACCTGGAAGAAGACTGTCGTCGACATGGTCTTTTCGCTGCTCAAGGTGGTGGGCATGGCCGTCGGCTTCATGATGGTGTTCAAGGTGGGCCCGGCCTGGCTGTTTGAACCGGGCATGGGACCCTTCCTGTTCGAGAAGCTGGTCATTCCGGTGGGCCTGCTGGTCCCCATCGGTGCCGTCTTCCTGGCGCTGCTGGTCAGTTACGGCCTGCTGGAGTTCATCGGGGTGATGGTCCAGCGCGTCATGCGTCCTATCTGGCGCACTCCGGGCCGCTCGGCGATCGACGCCGTCGCATCCTTTGTGGGCAGCTACTCCCTTGGCCTGCTTATCACCAACCGGGTCTACAAAGAGGGCAAGTACACCGCCCGGGAATCCGCCATCATCGCCACCGGATTTTCGACGGTGTCCGCCACCTTTATGGTCATCGTGGCCAAGACGCTGGACCTTATGGGGCAGTGGACGGCATACTTTTGGGTCACGTTCCTGGTGACGTTCACCGTCACAGCCATCACGGTCCGCATCTGGCCGCTGAACAGCATCCCGGACGACTACCACCCTGATGCCACGCCGCAGCCCGAAGAGGATGTGCGGGGAAGCCGGTTGTCCATCGCCTGGCGGGAAGCCCAGGAAACGGTGGCAGCAGCGCCTTCGCTGGCCGTCAACGTTTGGGTCAATGTCCGTGACGGTGTGCTTATGGCCATGGCAATCCTGCCTTCCATCCTGTCCATCGGCCTCCTGGGGCTGGTCCTCGCCACCTACACGCCGGTCTTCGACTGGCTGGGCTACGTCTTCTACCCCTTCACGTGGGCCCTCCAGCTTCCGGAGCCCATGCTGGTGGCCAAGGCGAGCGCCGTGGGCATCGCCGAAATGTTCCTGCCGGCGCTCCTTGCCGTGGAGACGGTCCCGGTGGTGAAGTTTGTGGTGGGTGTGGTTTCGGTCTCCGGCATCATCTTCTTCTCAGCCTTGGTGCCGTGCATCATGGCAACGGACATCCCGCTTCCGATCTGGAAAATGGTGGTCATCTGGTTCCAACGGGTGGTCCTCACGCTGATCCTGGTGACGCCAATAGCCTTCCTGCTTTTCCCTGCCTAGGGGCAGAATGGGTGGATGACCCGTATAGCCATCATCGGAGGCCACGGAAAAGTGGCCCTCCAATTGTCCGGAATCCTCAGCAGCCAGGGCCACAGCGTCACGTCGTTCATCCGCAACCCGGATCACAGCGCCGATGTCGCCGCCACTGGAGCAACGCCGTCGCACCTTGACGTGGAACATTCGACGACGGCGGAACTGGCTACGGCGCTCAGCGGCCACGATGCGGTGGTCTGGTCAGCCGGGGCCGGGGGAGGGAACCCGGAGCGGACGTTCGCGGTGGACCGCGACGCCGCCATCCGCTCGATGGATGCCGCGGTCGAAGCGGGTGTCGGGCGCTACATTATGGTGTCCTACCTGGGTGCCGGGCCGCAGCACGGTGTGCCTTCGGACCACAGCTTCTTCGCGTACGCGGAGGCCAAGGCTGCGGCGGACAAGTACCTGCGCTCGGCGGCCCTTGACTGGACGGTGCTTGGGCCCGGCGCACTGACAGACGGGGCGGCAAGCGGACTGATCGAGGTGGATCCGCCGGCCGACGGCCGGCGCAATTCCACGTCCCGTGCCAATACAGCGCTGGTGGTGGCAGCAGCCCTTGCCGACCCCGCAACCATAGGCCGGACCATCGAGTTCCGCGACGGCGGCGTTCCCGTGGAAACCGCGCTGAAGGACGGCGCTGCCCGGCCCTAGCCGGAGCTTTCCCCGGCTGCTTGCCTGATAGGGTACAGGAGCAGCCTGCGGCACCAGCCGCACCGGCTGTTTCTTCGGGGAAAGCGGGAACATGGATCAGTTGGCGCTCATCATCGGACTGCTCCTCGCAACGGTGGCTGCGGTGGGCCTGGGTGACCGGCTCCGGCTGCCCTATCCCGTGCTTATGCTGCTGCTCGCGGTGGCCATGACCTTCATCCCAGGCTTTCCCGAGCTTGAGATTGATCCGGAACTGATCCTGCCCATCTTCCTGCCGCCGCTGCTGTTCGCAACCGCGCAGAAGAGCTCCTGGGCAGTGTTCCGGGTGCGGTGGCGGACACTGCTGCTGATGGCCGTTGCCCTGGTGGTGGTCTCCACGGCGGTGGTGGCCGGAGCGGCATGGCTGATGATCCCGAGCATCGGCATTCCGGCCGCCATCGCGCTGGGAGCCATGGTAGCCCCTCCGGATCCGGTGGCTGTGGAATCCGTGGCCGGCCGGGTACACATGCCACGCCGGCTGATCACCGTGCTGCAAAGCGAAGGACTCTTTAACGACGCCGCAGCAATCGTCATCTTCCAGGCCGCGGTTGCCGCCACTGTATCCGGGACCCGCATTGGTCCGGATGTAATCCTTCAGTTCGTGGTGGGTGCTGCGCTTGCAGTGCTGGTGGGCATCGCCATGGGCTGGTTCGGCAGGCTGATCAACAGGCTGGTTACGTCCATGGTTGCCCGCAGCGCCGTCACGCTGGTGATTCCGTTTGCGGCCTACATCCTGGCTGAAGAGCTGCACGCCTCAGGCGTGATCGCCGTCGTCGTGACCGCACTGGAGACGCAGCGCCACGCCCGGCCGCAGGATGCTGCGGAACGCGTCACCCGCACGGCGTTCTGGGACGTTGTGGAACTGCTGGTTACCGGCCTCGCGTTTGGGCTGGTGGGCCTGGAGATCCGGCACGTTATCCGTGAGGAAGGCAACGCCGTCTTTGGCATGGTGGGCATGGCAGCCGTGGTGTGCCTGCTGGTCTTTGCGGTGCGGTTCGCCTGGCTTGGCCTGCTGGCCGCGTCCACGCGCCGGAAGGGGGCCCTGCAGCCCACCTCCTTCAAAGAGGTGCTGATCCTGACGTGGTGCGGCATGCGGGGCCTGGCCACGCTGGCGCTGGCCCTGGCGCTTCCCCTGACTGTGGCGGATGGCAGCGACTTCCCTGCGCGCCACGAAATCCTGGTCATAGCCTGTGCCGTGCTGCTTGCCACGTTGGTCCTGCCGGGACTGACCCTGCCGTGGCTGATGCGGGTGCTCAAGGCCTCGGAGGACGGGTCCCATGAAGAGGAATCCGCAAAACTGCTGGCTAAGCGGGCCCAGAAGGCCGCGCTCGCTGCGCTCAAGGACCACGACCTGATGAAGGAGCTGCCCTCGGACAAAGTGGCGTTGGTCAAGCAGAAGATGGCCCGGCTGCACGCTGAGCTCCTGGATGGATCGCTCAGGAATGACTCCCTGGCGGAGAAGCGGGCGAGGGGCAGGGAGCTGGCCATCGCTGTGCAGACCATTGCCCTTGATGCTGCCCGGCAGGAAGTGCTCATAGCGCGGAGCGAACCGGGAACGGACCCTGAAGTGGCGGACCGTGTGCTGCGTCAGTTGGACCTGCGCACCATGGCGATGCCGGAGTAGCCGGAACATTGATCGCAGCGCTTGATGGCGCCCCCATAACACCTTGTAGATGTCGCTTTCCCGCTTCTGTTTAACCTCGTTGGGACTCTCTTATGAACAGCATGTTGGGTGCAGGGAGTGAGTCACGCCAGGTAATTACTTAGCGCGTCGAGCAGGCCTCGGGTGCCTTCCTCGCGCTTCCGGCCGTCAGCCCAGAACTGGTCGAAGAAGACGCCGTGCTCGACGTGGGTGAATCTGGTACCGGCAGGGGTCGGCTCGAATTCCAATGACGCCACGGATGTCGACATATGGGCTCCGTCGAGCCACATGTCGTACGTCGTGACGATGCGCACGTGCTCGACGATGTCGGTATATGTGGCCTCGTAGCGAGAGAGTGGACCGTTGTGGAATTTGCTCTCGTCGACGTCGTGGCCGCCGACGCGGAAGTCGAACGCCCATTCACGGGACTGCACGCGGTCGCTGTCACCCCACCAACCCAGTTTCTGATCTTCGTCGGCAAACGCATCCCAGACGCGCTTAAGAGGAGCGGCGTAGTCCCGGGTCAGTGTGAATCCAGAGCGAGCGAGCCGGCGTTCTATTGTCATCAGTGAGTCCTATCGCGTCAGCGTGAGGTGGATGACGCCACTCTCCGCTACTTCCGTTGTAACTTTGTGGGTGAGTTCGAAGCCGCGCAGGTCGTCCCACAGGCGATGACCACGGCCGAGGAAAATTGGGGCGACCAAGAGGTGCAGGTCGTCGACAAGCCCGGCACGCAGGAAGTCACGCGCCGTGCGGTATCCACCGCCGACGCGAACGTCCAGGACGCCGGCGGCCTCCGTCGCTTCGGTAAGCACGTCCTCGATTGCGGTGTTGCGGAAGTGGAACGTGGTGCCACCCTTCATCGGGAGCGAAGGGCGCGGTGCGGTGTGGGTGAGCACATAGACCGCGGTGCCGAACGGTGGCGAGTCGCCCCACCAGCCTTTCCAGTCCACATCGTCGGGAAAGGCGTGGAGTCCGAACTTGCCCGCACCCATGATCTCGGAGCCGACTCCCTCGACGGACGCGACGGCGTACCGGTCGTCGACGCCGGTCGTGCCTGCGCCACTGGTGTCGCCGAAAACGTTTTCCCGGAAAGTACGGGTAGCGGCGTACGCAGCTGTAAGGCGACCCCAGTCTTCACCCATCGGATTTTCGGGTGTCGGGTCGGACGGCGTGTAACCGTCCAGCGAGACGAACAGGTCCATGCGAACGCGGTTCATATCAGACTTCCTTCTGGGTTGTGCGTGCGAGATGGATGCCGAGCCGGTCGGCTTGATGTTCTGCGGGGGTTCGCTGCTCCCCTAGCCACAGGTGCAGCACGTCGAGGGCACCAGGTCGCAGGCTCACGGTCCGCACGCGCCCGTGTTTCTCCGATGTGACGACTCCCGCGTTCTCGAGGATGCGAAGGTGTTGCATGAGTGACGGCAATGCCATTGAGAACGGTCTTGCGAGATCGGAGACGACCGCAGGGGACATCGCCAACCGCTCCACGACAGCCCGGCGCGTGGGATCCGCGAGAGCGCGGAACAGCGCGTCGAGCTCATCATGATACCTAGGCATATTCCTAAGTATCCCTGCGCGCCTTCGGATTCCGCAAGACGGAGGGGAGGATCGCCGTGGTGCGCACTCAGCACGGCCTCGTTGCGGCCCGAGCCCGGGGAGGTCACTAGGCCGGAATCAGATCTGCACGGCCTCCTTCGGCAAGGAGGCCGGGTAGAGATCCAGGGCGTGGTCTTCGACGTAGTCCAGGGCATGCCGGATCGCACCGATGGAAACGATCCCGTCGCCCAGGGCAGAAGTCTCCACCCGCGGGGGAGTGAAGGTAAATTCCGGCAGCTGTTTCTCAATGGCGGGAATCAATGCGCGCGCGGACTCGGCCACACCGCCGGCGAGCACCACCAGCTCCGGGTTGACCAGCGTGCTCAATGAACCGATGGCCCTGGCCATGCGGGTGGCGAGGCGGTCCAGGATATCTTTGGCGGTGCTGTCGCCTTCCGCGGCGGCCGCAAAAACCATTTCTGCCGTGAGGTCCGCGGTATTACCGCGGCATAGTTCGTTCAGCCGGCTCTTGGACCCGCTGCCGGTGATGCCGCTGGAGAGGGCTTGCTGTCCCCAGAGCACGGCGTAGTGGGCAATGCCGTGGGTGTCGCCTACCCCGCCAACATTGTCGAGATAGCCCAGCTCGCCGAAGCCGCCCAGCTGGCCATGGAGCAGGCGGCCGGATTCCAGGATCCCGGCGCCCAGGCGGTCGGCGGCAAGCATCACCACCAGATTGTCGACGCCGACGGCGGTACCCTGCCAGCGTTCAGCCAGGGCAGCGAGGTTGGCGTCATTTTCCAGCAGCACGTGCCAGCCGTGCCGTTCGGAAACCCGCTTGCGGACGTCGAAGGACTTCCAGAACTCCTGTGCCTGCAGGACTTCCCCGTCACGGCTGACGGGAGCGGCGACGCCCACGGATACTGCAAGAACGGAATCTGCCGGCACCCCGGCTTTCTCCAGGGCATCGGCGGCGATCCGGTCCAGGACATCCGCCCTCTCGTCGGCGGCAACGTTGTAGCTCCGGAACGGCGTGGTGATCCTGGCCAGCGACGTTCCCGCAACGTCGGCCACGATTGCCGTGATTTTGTTGGCTCCGATGTCAATGCCGAGGACGCTGGCTGCGCGGTCGTTGAACGTGAACCGACGCGCGGGCCTGCCCTTGATGTAGTCGCCGGCGCCGCGCTGGTTCTCCAACTCCCGGAGCCATCCGAGCCGCACCAGTTCGTCGCAGATCGAAATAACGGTGGCCCGCGAAAGTCCCGTGCCCGCCATAAGATCCGTGCCGGTCATGACCCCGGTGCCGCGCATGGCTTTGAGGATCGCCTTGGCATTCACCCTGCGTACCAGCTGGGTTGAGGGTGCGGTCTCACTGATCATTCGGCTCCCCGATCGTGCGCCGTCCATCGGAGCGATAGAGCGGTCTCGATAAATTTAGTACATAAATTTACATTCCGACACATCTCTTTACATTCTCTTGACGTGTGGCATGGGTCACTGGATACTAGCGATAGGACATAAATTTAGCTCCTATCTAAACTTTCGCCAGATCATACGCCGGCTGTCCGGCAGAGTAGCGCGGCCATTGGGGTCCGCCAACGAAAGGACCACCAGAGTGTCTCTGAAACCGACGCGCAGCAAACGCATGGCAGGACTTGGCACCAGCCTGGTCCTCCTGGCCGGACTCCTCACGGGGTGCGCAGGGGATTCCGGCAAGGAAACCATCCGGTTCACGTTCAGCAAGCGCGAAGCCATCCCGTACATGACCCAGCTTGTTGCCGACTACAACTCATCCCAGGACCGCACGGAGGTTGTCCTGGACACCTCGGGAGTAGACGTTGTCTCGGCCAGCTTTGTCCGCGGCAATCCGCCGGACATCGCCTTGGCGAACTACAACATGGAAACCTCGCGGTTTGTCCAGCGGGGCGCGCTGAGCGACCTGTCCACGACGGATGCCGCCAGCCGGATCCGCGAGGACCTGCAGCCACTGATGGACCAGTACGGTACCTACCCGGGCCGGACCTCTGCGCTGCCGTACTCGATCATGGCGTCCTCAGTGATCTACAACAAGAAGATCTTCGCGGCGCACGGGATCGGGGTGCCGAAGACCTGGAGCGAGCTGATCGCGGCCTGTGAGGCTTTGAAGGCTGCAGGTGTGACCCCCTTCTACGCCACATGGAAGGACGACTGGACAATCGGACAGGGCTGGTTTGACTATTCCGTGGGCGGACAGGTGGACACCATCGAGTTCTTCAAGAAGCTCACGGAGCAGGGAACGGAGGTCGGGGCAGAATCGGAGGTGTCCTTCCGGAAGGACTTCGAGCAGCCTGTCGGCAAAATGTTGGAACTCGCCAAAAACTACGTGAACAAGGATGCCGCAAGCCGGGGCTACGGCGACGGCAACCTGGCATTCGCGCAAGGCAATGCCGCCATGTACCTGCAGGGTCCGTGGGCCTTCAGCGAGATCGCCAAGACAGCTCCTGATCTTGACCTAGGAACCTTTCCCTTGCCCGTGACTGACGATCCAGAGGACCTGCGGGTCCGCGTGAACGTAGACCTGGCGGCGTGGATTCCGGAGGCGTCCAAGCATAAGGAAGCCGCCCGCGATTTCCTGGAGTACCTGTACCGGCCGGAGAACATCGATGCCTACAACACGTCCCAGCTGGGGTTTACACCCACCACGGACGCCGTGAGGGTCGCCGATCCCCGCACAGAGGGCATGGCGGAGTACTACGAGGAAGGCAAGGTCTACCAGGGGCCGTCAGTCCTTGTCCCGCGCACCATCCCGGTTTTCAACTACACGCAGGCGGTCGTATTGGGCGCAGATCCTGCATCCACCCTCAGCACACTCGACGCAGACTGGGCGCGACTGGCGTTCCGCCAGTAATGAACAAGGGAGTCAGCCACATGTCCACCACCACATTGACCAAGGCGATGAAGGATTCCGGCGCACGCCGCAAGCGCCGGGTCGAACCGATCTACTATCTGTTCCTCCTGCCCAGCCTGGTCCTGTTCACGCTTGCCATCACGGTTCCCGCGATCATCGGGATCTTCTTCAGCTTCACCGACTCAATCGGAATCGGCGACTGGGAGTTCAACGGCTTCACGAACTACATAGCCATCTTCGGTGACCCCGCCATCCTGCAGAGCTACCTGTTCACCTTCGGATTCTCCACCGTCACCGTGATCGCGGTTAACGTGATCGCCTTCCTCCTGGCCGTCGGGTTGACCTCGCGCATCCGGATGAAAACGGCACTGCGGACGGTGTTCGTCATCCCGATGGTGGTGTCAGGCATCATCATCGCCTACGTCTTCAACTTCCTCTTTTCGAACTCGCTGCCCTCGGCCGGGGCCGCGGCCGGCATACCCTGGCTGGAGACCAGCCTGCTCGCCAATCCAGACCTCGCCTGGATCGCCATCGTGACCGTGACGGCCTGGCAGGCCGTTCCCGGGGCGCTGCTGATCTACATCGCCGGGCTCGTTTCCATTCCGGGGGACGTCTACGAGGCGGCGGAAATCGATGGCGCCGGAAAGCTCGCGCAACTCCTGAGAATCACGGCCCCACTGATGGCGGGGTACATGGTTATCAACGTCATCCTCGGATTCAAGGGCTTCCTTAACGCCTACGACATCATCGTGGGGCTGACCAACGGTGGTCCCGGCACCTCCACCCGGAGCATCGCCATGACGGTGATCGCGGGCTTCAACGGCGGCGACTACGCCTACCAGATGGCCAACGCCACGATCTTCTTCATCATTGCCATCCTGATTTCCCTTGTACAGCTTTCGGTGACCCGTGGACGGAGCACACTCTGATGCCCAAACAAACAACTCTCGACGCCGGTATCCGTCCCGCCAGCCGGGCTGCGGAACCTGTAAACACCAGGCGGCCCGCGAAGCCGGCCATGGAACGGATCAACTGGTCCGGCACCACAATCCTGGTCCTGTGTGCCGTCACCGTGCTGCTGCCGCTGTATGTCACGCTGTCCATGGCCTTCAAAACCCAGGGCCAGGCTGTGGACGGCAACGCCTTTTCGCTGCCTGCGCCGTTCAGCCTGGACGGTTTCGTCCAGGCGTGGACGCTGACAAACTTCCCCGTTGGCGCCGCCATGTCCATGCTGGTCACGGCGGGGACTGTGGTTGCCACGATTGTCCTGGCTGCTTTCGCCTCTTATGCGATTGTGCGCAACTGGGAGCGCAAGCTGTTCAGGTATTCATTTTTCTACCTGCTGGGTGCGATGTTCATTCCGTTCCCGGTGGTGGCGCTGCCACAGATCCAGCTCACCGGCCGGCTGGGCCTGGACAACCCGATGGGCGTGATCCTGCTGGCCACAATGTTCCAGCTGAGTTTCAGCGTGCTGCTTTTCACCGCATTCCTGCGTTCAATTCCGCTGGAGCTGGAGGAGAGTGCCCGCATTGACGGTGCTACCACCTGGCAGACGTTCTGGAAGCTGATCTTTCCGCTGCTGGCCCCGATGAGTGCCACGGTTGGCATCTTCGCTTTCCTGTACGCCTGGAACGACTTCATGATGCCCTCGCTGATCATCTCCGACCCGGCGCTGCAGACGCTTCCGGTGCGGCAAAACCTCTTCCAAACGCAGTTCAGCAACAACTACCATGTGTCCTTTGCGTCGTATCTGATGGCGATGGCCCCGGCAATCGTTGCCTACCTGTTCACGCAGAGGTGGGTCATGGCGGGGGTCACCCAGGGTGCTGTCAAGGGTTAGCCATCAGGAGTTAACTGGGGAACGGGGCATCGTGCCCCTGGCTGAACCGCACTACCGATTTTTGTTCCATGAGAAAGGGGACTCTCCATGCCTACCGTTGCCGCAGAACTGCAGCCACACCACCAGGGCGATTCACCCGCCGATGAGGCGAACTGGTGGCGCCAGGCAGCCGTTTACCAGATCTACCCGCGCAGCTTCGCCGATTCCAATGGCGACGGCATCGGTGATCTTCCGGGGATTACCGCCAAAGTGCCGTACTTGAAGGAACTGGGGGTCGACGCCGTCTGGTTGAGTCCGTTCTACCCCTCGGCCCTTGCTGATGGCGGCTACGACGTGGATGATTACCGCGCCGTGGACCCGAAGATCGGCACGCTGCAGGATTTTGACGGTATGGTCGCCGCGCTGCACGCCGTGGGCATCAGAGTGATTGTGGACATCGTCCCGAACCACTCCTCCAACCGCCACGCCTGGTTCAGGGAAGCACTCGCGGCCCCGAAAGGCTCGCGGGCCCGGGACCGCTACCATTTCCGGGACGGCAAGGGCATGAACGGGGAGTTGCCGCCGTCGGACTGGGTTGCCGCTTTTGGCGGGCCGGCTTGGTCCCGGACGCCCGACGGGCAGTGGTACCTCCATACGTTTACACCGGAACAGCCCGACTGGAACTGGGACAACCCGGAGGTCCGCCAGGACTTCCTGGCAACCCTGGGCTTCTGGTCGGACCGCGGTGTGGACGGATTCCGGGTGGATGTGGCGAACCTGCTGGTCAAGGATCTGGCCGAGGACCTGCCCAGCCGGGCTGAACTTGAACTGATGGACCGCGATTCCGGCACGCATCCGCTGGCAGACCGCGACGAGGTACACGAGATATATGCGGAGTGGCGCAAAGTATTCAATGAGTACCAGCCGCCGCGCTTTGCGGTGGCAGAGGCCTGGGTGGAGAGCCCCGTCCGCCGCGCCAAGTACGCGTCGCCGGAGGGCCTGGGCCAGGCCTTCAGTTTTGACCTTCTGGTGGCGGACTTTGACGCCGGCCAGTTCCGCCGGATCATCAGTGCCAACCTTGAGCAGGTCCGGCTGACCGGATCCACCTCCACTTGGGTGTTCTCAAACCACGACGTCGCCCGCCACGCAACCCGCTACGGGCTGGAGCCACTCAAGGGCCGGAAGGTCAAGCAGGGAACTGAATGGGTTAAGGCAGGTGGCCCGCGGGAAACCCTGGACATCGACGGCGGCATCCGGCGGGCCAAAGCCGCAACCCAGTTCATGCTGGGGCTGCCGGGTTCCGCTTACCTTTACCAGGGCGAGGAGCTTGGGCTGCACGAGGTGGCGGACATCCCCGCGGACGCCCGGCAGGACCCTTCATTTTTCCGTGGAGCGGAGTGGGACGGCCTGGGGCGGGACGGCTGCCGCGTGCCGCTGCCATGGGAGCCGGACGGGCCGTCCTTCGGCTTCGGGGCCAATGGCGCCCACCTGCCCCAGCCGGCCTGGTTCGCGGACTATGCAGCCAGCAGCCAGGATTCCGACGCCGGATCCACCTTGGCGTTCTACCGGAAGGCCCTTGCGCTGCGCCGCCTGCTGCAGGCTGGCGAGAGCATGGTCTGGATCGAGACAGGCAACGCCGATGTCCTGCATTTTGCGCGTCCCGGGGGATGGCATGTGCTGACCAACTTCGGCACCGAACCGGTGGACCTGCCCCGCGGCGAGGTGCTGCTGTCCAGCGTCCCGTTAAACAACGGACGGTTGCCCGGTGAGGCGACTGCCTGGATCAGGGTGTAATCCACAGCTGCTGGTTCCACGGACCGGGGGAGGCTGTTGACCTTCGACAGCGGGCATTACATACTTGTCGAAGAGATAATTTAGATTCTAAATAAAAGGAGTATCGTGAGCACCACCACCGAGGCACAGACCACTGGGATCGACCGTATGGCAGACCCCAACTGGTGGCGCCAGGCGTCCGTCTACCAGATCTACCCCCGCAGTTTCGCGGATTCAAACGGCGATGGTCTGGGGGACATCCAAGGCATCACCGCCAAGGTCCCGTACCTGAAGACGCTTGGCATCGACGCCGTGTGGCTGAGCCCGTTCTACCCCTCGGCGCTCGCGGACGGCGGTTACGATGTGGACGATTACCGCAACGTGGATCCCAAGCTGGGCACCCTGGCCGATTTCGATGAAATGGCTGAGGCCCTGCACCGCGCCGGCATCAAGCTGATAGCGGACATTGTCCCAAACCACTCCTCCGACCGCCATGAGTGGTTCAAGGAAGCCCTGGCCTCACCGAAGGGATCCCCGGCCCGTGACCGCTATATCTTCCGCGACGGTCTGGGCGAAAATGGCGAGCTGCCGCCGTCGGACTGGGACTCGGTCTTTGGTGGTCCCGCCTGGGAGCGCATCACCGAACCTGATGGCACTCCCGGCCAGTGGTACATGCACATCTTCGCCAAGGAGCAGCCGGACTTTAACTGGGACAACCAGGAGGTCCGCGACGACTTCCTGAAGACCTTGCGTTTCTGGTCCGACCGTGGAGTGGACGGCTTCCGCATCGACGTCGCCCATGCACTGACCAAGAACCTCGAAGGCACCCTGCCCACCAAGGCTGATCTGGAGGCGAAGGCGCTGGGAACGGACGGGTTCGTGGACGGGTCGCACCCGTACTGGGACCGTGACGAGGTCCACGAGATCTATGTCGAGTGGCGCAAGGTTTTCAACGAATACACCCCGCCGCGCACCGCCGTCGCCGAGGCCTGGGTCCACGCGGACCGCCGCGCCCGCTACGCCAGCCCGGAAGGACTGGGCCAGGCCTTCAACTTCGACCTCCTGCAGGCCGATTTCGATGCTTCGCAGTTCCGGAAGATCATCACCAAGAACCTGGTGGAAGCAGCTGCGTCCGGTGCCTCTTCCACCTGGGTCTTCTCCAACCACGACGTCGTCCGGCATGCCACACGCTATGGGCTGCCTGCCACGGAGGTTGCCGTCGAAGGGGAAATCATGGCCGGCCAGGCCGGCAAGAAGTGGCTGCTCGCCGGTGGCCGGAAGGAGGACGTTGACGTCGAACTCGGCCTGCGCCGGGCACGCGCTGCCTCACTGCTGATGTTCGCCCTGCCCGGCTCTGCTTACCTGTACCAAGGCGAGGAACTGGGCCTGCAGGAAGTGGGCAGTGAGATTCCGGACTCTGAGCGCCAGGACCCGGCGTTCTTCCGCAACAAGGGCGTGGACATAGGCCGCGACGGCTGCCGGGTGCCGCTGCCGTGGACCGCCGATGGTACCTCCTTCGGATTTGGCGACGGTGGATCGCACCTGCCGCAGCCGGCATGGTTCAGCCGGTACGCGGTCCAGGAGCAGGACGGTGCGGAAGGTTCCACACTGGAGCTGTACCGCACGGCGCTGCGGCTGCGGACCGACCTGCAGTCCGGCGAGGAACTCGAATGGATTCCCAACAGCAACCCCGAGGTCCTGCATTTTGCCCGGCCAAACGGCTGGCAGTCGGTGACCAACTTCGGCACGGAACCGGTGGATCTTCCCGAGGGGACCGTCGTCGTGAGCAGTTCAGGGCTCCAGGACGGCAAGCTGCCCGGAGCCACCACGGCCTGGCTGTTCGGCTAAGCGTTTCCCAGGGCTGAATACGGAAATTACGACGGCGTCCCGCACCTTTGCGTGCGGGGCGCCGTCGTCACGTGGAAGGGTGGGGACATGACTGCACACATCACCAACGGCGGACGCCTGATCTACGGCTGCATGGGCCTGGGCGGCGACTGGGACAGCCCGGACTACGGAACCGCGGAGGTGGAGCAGGCCGAAGCCGCGATCGATGCGGCCCGCGGCATTGGCATCACACTCTTCGACCACGCCGATATTTATACCCGCGGTAAGGCGGAAGCTGTTTTCGGCGAGGTGCTGGCGGCCACGCCGGACCTGCGTCCCCAGATCCAGCTGCAGAGCAAATGCGGCATCAGCCTGGCTGAAGGTGGACTGCCCGGGCACTACAACCTGAGCCGGGACGCGATCCTGGACCGCGTTAATGCCAGCTTGCGCAGGCTTCGCACGGATTACCTGGATGTCCTTCTCCTGCACCGCCCCGATCCGCTGCTGGAACCGGCAGAGGTGGCGGCCGCCGTCGGGCAGTTAATGGCCGAAGGCAAGGTGCGCGCCCTCGGAGTGTCCAACATGTCCGCGCCGCAGATCGAGTACCTGCAGGATGCGCTGGAGACACCCGTGGTGGCCAACCAGCTCGAGATGAGCCTGTACAAAGCGGCATGGCTGGAAGGTACGGTGCTGGTCAACCGGCAGGAGGGCTTCGACGCCGGGTTCCCGCATGGCACGGTGGAGCATTGCGCGCGCAAAGGTATTGAGTTGCAGGCCTACGGCTCGCTGGCCCGCGGCCGGTACACCGGGGCGCTGTCCAGCGGCCCGGTGTCCGGGGAAATCGGCGCATTGAGTGCCACCGCGGCGGAAGAGGCAACGGCGGCGCTGCTCACCGAGCTGGCCGAGCAGAAGGGCAGCACCCCGGAAGCCGTGCTCCTTGGCTGGCTGATGCGGCACCCGGCACGCATTTCCCCTGTGGTGGGAAGTTCCCGGCCGGAACGGATCGCCGCCTGCGCCGGAGCGGAAGAGGTGGCTGCGGGAATGAGCCGCATCGAGTGGTACACGCTGTGGAGCACGGCGCGCGGCGCAGCAATGCCTTAACCCAAGTGACTCGCATTTAACGCACTCAAAGGGCGTTTTGAGTGCGTTAAATGCGAGTCAGATGGGTGTCGGCCAGGGCTTTAGCTGATGCGGATCATCTTCCGGTTGATGAATTCGCCGATCCCGTAACGGCCCAGTTCGCGGCCGAAGCCGGACCGCTTCACGCCGCCAAAGGGCAGCTCGGCACCTTCGGCACCAACGGCGTTGATGAAGACCATGCCGGCGTCCAGCCTGTCGGCAACACGCAGGGCCTGTTCGTCATCGGTGGTGAACACGTAGGAGCCCAGGCCAAAGGGTGTGTCATTGGCAAGGGCTACGGCGGCTTGTTCGGAATCAACGCGGTAGACGGACGCCACCGGCCCGAAGAACTCTTCGTGGTACGCGTCATTGTCCGGGGTGATGTCCGCCAGCACGGTGGGCGGGAAGAAGTTGCCCTTGCGCTCGCCGCCAATGACGCGCCGGGCACCCTGCTCCACGGCACGGTCCACCTGTTCGGCCAGCCGCGCCGAGGCCGCGTCGGAAGAGAGTGGACCCAGTACGGTGTTGGCCGCGGTGGGATCGGCAGGCTCGACATCGTTCAGCGCGGCCGTCAATTTCTCAACGAAGGCGTCGTAGAGTCCGTCCACAACAATAAAGCGCTTGGCCGCATTGCAGGCCTGGCCGTTGTTGTCCAGGCGGGCGGCAACGGCGGCTTCCACCGTGGCATCCAGATCATCTGTGGAGAGCAGGATGAAGGGATCCGAGCCGCCAAGCTCCAGCACCACTTTCTTCAGGTTCCGGCCTGCGATCTCCGCCACGGCGGCGCCTGCCCGTTCCGAACCGGTCAGCGACACACCCTGGACACGCGGGTCCTCGATGACGCGCGCAACCTGGTCGTTGGTGGCATAGATGTTGACGTAGGCGCCCTGCGGGAAGCCCGCGTCCAGGAAGATCTGTTCCAGCGCGGCGGCCGACTCCGGGCACTGCGGGGCGTGCTTGAGCAGGATGGTGTTGCCCACCACCAGGTTGGGGCCGGCGAATCGGGCCACCTGGTAGTAGGGGAAGTTCCAGGGCATGATGCCCAGGATGGTGCCGACGGATGAGCTGCGCACCAGCGCCGATCCCTGGCCGTCGAGCAGCGGGATGGGTTCGTCCGCCAGCAGTGCCGGGCCGTTGTCCGCGTAGTAGTCATAGATCGCCACGCAGAAGTCCACCTCGCCCAGCGCTTGCTCGATCGGCTTGCCCATTTCGCGGACGATGATGCTGGCCAGCTCCTGCCGGCGCTCTTCATGGAGGCGGGCTGCCTTGCGGATGAGGTCGGAACGGTCCTGGACCGTGCTGCCCTTCGACCAGCCCTTGTGCGTGGCAGTTGCCGACTCCACCGCGGCGGCAAGTTCTGCGTCCGTGATGGTCGGATATTCCTTGATGGTTGCGCCAGTGGCCGGGTCGACTACCGCATACTCAGTCATTCAGATGCTCCTTGGATTTCGGCAGGCCGGGAAACCAGCACGTGCCGCAGGTGGGTCGGGAACCCGATTCTATACCGCGCGGTACAGTAACGTGGGGCACACCTGGCATTCGGTCATATTTGTTTTGTTCATAGTGAAGATCACTTGGAAGGGCCACTGGCTTATGCTTTGCCCAGCGCGGAAAGATACGGTAGTAGCATGACGTCTATTTCCACGGCCGCAACCACCCGGCTCGATCGCAACATCCCCGCTGACATCGCCCGTTCCTGGCTCCTGGTTAACGCCATGAAAACTGAGCTTTTCGACCAGTCGGCCGTCTCGCGTGCGGATTCGATCATCCTGGACATCGAGGATGCCGTGGACCCGTCGCAGAAGGATGAGGCCCGTGCCAATGTCATTGACTGGCTCACCGCCGGCGGCAAGGCCTGGGTCCGCATCAATGACGCCACCAGCCCGTTCTGGGCCGACGACCTCGCAGGCCTGCGCGGCACCCCGGGGCTCCTGGGCGTGATGCTGGCCAAGACCGAATCTGCGGACCAGGTCACGGAGAGCTTCCACCGGATGGACGGCAAGACTCCCGTCATCGCACTGGTGGAGTCCGCCCTGGGCATCGAGGAAGCCAACAACATTGCCAAGGCACAGGGCGTGTTCCGCCTGGCCTTTGGTTCCGGCGACTTCCGCCGCGACACCGGCATGGCAGCCACGCCGGAGGCCATGGCCTACCCGCGGGCCAAGCTGGTTGTTGCCAGCCGCGTCGGCAACCTCCCTGGCCCCATCGATGGCCCCACGGTCGGCACCAACCACCCCATCCTGCGGGAGCAGACCGGCATCACCGTCATGATGGGCATGACTGGCAAGCTGTGCCTCGCCATCGACCAGACCAACGTGATCAACGAGGTCATCAGCCCCACGCCGTCGGACGTCGCCTGGGCTACCGACTTCATGGCAGACTTCGAGGCCAACGGCCGCGTCATCCGTGACGGCTCGGACCTGCCCCGCCTGGGCCGCGCCGAGAAGATCATGAAGCTGGCCGTAGCGTTTGGCGTGCAGCCGGCGCTGTAGCCCCGCTCAACAGAAGCACCGAGAAGACCCCGTGACCGATGCCCGTTATCTGGTCCACGGGGTCTTTTGGGATGGGCCACCTTCCGCAACGCCAGAGCACGACGGCGGCACTCCCGTCCTGCGGCTCCAGACACCTGGCGGAGCACTCAGGGAGGTGAGCCTCGAGCCGGGTTCGCGGCTGGCCTTCGAGCGTGTGATTCCGGGCAGGTTCTGCCTGGGGCACGTTAAGGTTTTCTCGGCCTCGAACCGCGAGCACGTGCTTTGCCCCGCGCATGCTCCTGCGGTCAAAGGCAAACAGTGCGAGCGGTGCTTCGTTATGGACGACTCCCGGCTGATCCACGACTTCCACCGCGGCGGCCGGGTCCCGGACGGACTGCGCAGCTACCTCATGCAGGACCACTGGCTGTATGTGGCCACATTTGGGGACGGCACCACCAAGGTGGGCACGGCCTCCAACCTTCGCAAATGGCACCGGCTCGCGGACCAGGGAGCCGTTGCTGCCCGGTACGTTGCGCGGGCGCGGGACGGCGCCGTGGTCCGGGTCCTCGAGGACCTGGTCACCCGGGGAGCCGGGCTTACCCAACAGGTGCGGTCGGCAGCCAAGGCCGAAGCCCTGACGGCACCGAGGCCCGGTGGCGAGCTGGACGCCCTCAACCACGGCCATGCGGCCAGGGTCCGCGCCCTGCTGGGCCAGTCCGCCGTCGTGGATTTTGAATTGGTGGATGAGTCCTGGGTGCGCCCGGCGCAGGCGGCCCTGCTGTGCGCGGCGGGGGAGCGGCATGCCTATCCGCAGGCGTTGGACGCCGGGCAGCACGGCTTCCGGATTGAAGCGCTGTGCGGAGCAAACGCCCTGGCGTCCCTGGCTGGCAGCGAGGCGTTGTTTGTGGTGAACCTGGGGCAGCTGGCCGGCGGAGTGGTCCGGCTGGGCGACTACATCTCTGAGGTGCCCGCCGTCCAGGAATCGTTGTTCTAGGGCCGCGCCGGAAAGCATCGGTAGACTTGCACGGTGCTGAACGAATTCTGGGCCACCGCGCCCAAGTCCTACAAAATCCTGGTCTTCGCGGCCATGGGCATGATCGCGATCGGAATCATCCTCAATGTCCTGGGCAACCTTAACGGCAATTCCGGACTGGCCGTCGCTTCGCTGCCGTTGATCGGAGTCGGACTTGTCCTGCACATCGTCGGGATAGTTGTCCGCGGCCAGGCCATGAGGAAAAACCTGCGCCGGTAACCTTTCGGGCAGCCGGAAACCTGCGGCTAGGCTTGAGGCCATGAGTATCAATCCGGACCTGCAGGGCCGCAGCTACCCTGCCGCAGAAGTGTACGACGTCGGCCGCGAGAAAATCCGTGAGTTTGCGCAGGCTGTGAAGGCCACCAACCCAGCACATTTCGACGTCGACGCCGCCAAGGCCCTGGGTCACGCAGACCTCGTCGCACCGCCCACCTTTGCCATCATCGTGGCGCAGCGCGCTGATGCGCAGCTGATCCAGGATCCGGAATCCGGCATCGACTTTTCGCGTGTTGTCCACGCGGACCAGCGCTTCACCCACCACCGGCCCATTGTTGCCGGCGACCGCCTGGTGGCCGAGCTCCATGTGGACGGCGTCCGTCCCATGGGTGGCGGCGCCATGATCACCACCCGTGCGGAAATCCTGGCGCTGGCCGACGACGGCAGCCGGGCAAAAGTCGCCACCACCACATCGTCACTCTTGGTCCGCGGAGAGGGTCAGTAAAACCATGAGCCCAAACATCACCGAACTCAGCGTCGGCCAGGACATCGGCAGCCGCACCATCGAGGTCACCCGCCAGGACCTCGTGAAGTACGCCGGGGCATCCGGAGACTTCAACCCCATCCACTGGAACGAGGCCTTCGCCACCTCCGTTGGCCTGCCCGGCGTCATCGCGCACGGCATGTTCACCATGGGTTCCGCCGTCCAGCTGGTCAGCGACTGGGCGGGCGACCCTGCCGCCGTCGTGGATTACCAGACCCGCTTCAGCAAGCCCGTGCCTGTCGCAGATACCACGGGAACTCCCGACGCCGGCACGCAGATCGAGGTCAGCGGCACCGTTGGAGCACTCGACACTGAAGCCGGAACGGCCCGCATCGACCTCACCGCCATCGCCGGGGGCGTGAAGGTGCTGATGAAGGCCCAGGCCGTTGTCAGGCTGTCCTGACCAGGGAACCGTCCCGCCGGTCCGCTGACGGGACAGACTCCGGGTCTGTGGCCGCCGCAAGGCAGCTGTCGCTGTGGCGTACCGGCGTTGCTATTGCCTATGCCGCCAGTGGACTGGCCTTTTCCTCCTGGGTATCGCGGCTTCCCGCCATCCGGGACAGCCTGGACCTGACTCCGGCCAACATCGGGCTGCTTTTGCTGTGTCTGTCGCTGGGATCGTTCGTCTCAGTGTCAGCGTCCGGGCTGATTGTGCTGCACTTCGGGTCCAAGGGAACCATCCGGATCGGCAGCATCATGGTAGGAGCCGGGCTTGCCCTTGCCGGCCTGGGCTCCACGGTCCTGGCCAATCCAGTGGCGGTGGCGGCTGGCCTGGCCATCATCGGCCTGGGTACCGGCAGTTGGAACACCGCTTCGAACGTGGAGGGCGCCGCCGTCGAACGCGCCCTTGGCCGGCACATCATGCCCCGGCTGCACGGCGCCTTCAGCCTGGGCACGGTGGCCGGTGCCGGGCTGGGCGCGTGGGCTGCCTGGGGTGGCCTGCCGGTGGTGTGGCACCTGGCCGCGGCCGGCGCCGTCGTCGCACTCTCTGTCTCTACCGCGTCCGCCTGGTTCCGCGCGGATGTGGAACCCGTCCCGGCGGAGCGCGTCTACACGCCGGACACCTTCGAAGACCCGCAGACCGGTCCCATCCCCATTCTGCCGCTGGCGGACCCCGCCGCAGATGCTCCGGTGGACAACAAACGCCTGATCGCCCAAGCCTGGCGTGACAAACGGACGCTCCTCCTTGGCGTGATGGTACTGGGCCTGGCCCTTTCCGAGGGAGCCGCCGGCGACTGGGTGGCACTGGCCCTCGCGGACAGTTACCACCAGTCGGATGCCGCCGGCGCCATCGGCTACGGCCTGTTCGTCACGTTCATGACCATCGGCCGCTTCGCCGGAACCATGGTGCTGGACCGCTACGGACGCGTCCCGGTCCTGCGGGTCTGCGTCACCTTGGCAGTAGGCGGGTTGGCGCTGTTCGTCTTTGCGCCCGCGCCCTGGGTGGCGTTTGTTGCCCTGGCGCTGTGGGGACTGGGTTCCTCGCTGGGCTTCCCCGTGGGGATGTCAGCAGCTGCAGATGATCCTGCGAAGGCCGCCGCACGCGTCTCCGTTGTTTCCACCATCGGTTACGGTGCGTTCCTCTGCGGCCCGCCATTGTTGGGGCTGCTGGCGGAGCACGTTGGCATCCTGCATTCTCTGCTGGCTGTCCTGGTCATGCTGCTGGTCAGCTTCCTGCTCTCGCCTGTGGCACGCAAGGCGGGCTGACCTCAGCGTCATCCACGGGCTAGGCTGGAGGGGTGACCCCAGCCTTGCTTTCCCAGATGACCACTGCCGCCGTCGGTGGCCCCGCAGCAACACTTGTGGAGGCCCGCACTGAGGCGGAAATCATCGATGCCGTCCGCGCTGTGGATGACGCAGGCGGTGAACTCCTGATCGTTGGCGGCGGGTCCAACCTGTTGATTTCCGACGACGGGTTCCCCGGCACCGTGGTCCGGCTCGCCTCCGAAGGTTTCGTCGTGAATGCCGAAGATTCCTGTGGTGGAGTGTCCGTGGTGGTTCAAGCCGGCCATGACTGGGATTCCCTGGTGAAGCATGCCGTGCTGCACGCCTGGTCCGGGCTGGAGGCGCTCTCAGGCATACCTGGCTCCACCGGCGCCACGCCGGTGCAGAACGTGGGCGCATACGGCTCCGACGTCTCGCAGACCATCGCCGCCGTCCGGACCTGGGACCGTCAAAAGAATGCGGTGCGGACCTTCACCAACTCCGAGCTGAAGTTCGGTTACCGGGACTCCATGCTGAAGCAAACCACCGTCAACGGGTCGCCCCGGTTTGTGGTGCTGACCGTCGAATTCCAGCTGCCGCTGGGCCGGATGAGCGCACCGATCCGTTACGCCGAGCTTGCCCGCTCCCTGGGCGTAGAGGCCGGCCAACGAGCTTACGCCACAGATGTCCGCCGCGAAGTGCTGCGCCTGAGGGCATCCAAGGGCATGGTGCTGGACCCGGAGGACAGGGACACCTACTCCACCGGCTCCTTTTTCACCAATCCCGTGGTGTCCGCGGAAGTTGCCGCCGGGCTCCCTGAGAATACGCCGCGCTACCCGTCCGGCTCCGACGGACTGGTCAAGCTCTCCGCCGCCTGGCTTATTGACCACGCCGGATTCGCCAAGGGATATGGCCTGGACCCGGACAGCGCATCCGGTGGGCGGGCCTCACTTTCCACCAAGCACACGCTGGCCATCACCAACCGGGGTTCGGCCACCGCCAAGGACATGCTGGCCGTGGCACGAGAGGTCCGGGACGGGGTGCGCGAGGCCTTCAGGATTGAGCTGCATCCCGAGCCGCTACTGATCGGGCTGGAGCTCTAGCGTTCCTCTCTGTTTGACGGGCGTCCTGTAGATGGCTGCCCGGCCAGCTCCTAGGATGGGGGGCATGGCTAAAACCGAGGGGAACCGGGTAAACGGCAGGATCATCGGCAGGCTGAGGCTGGCCAGCCAAGGACTGTTGGGAGCCGGGTTCAGCAGCGCCCCCGAAGCCGTCCGCTGGATGACCGCCATGCAGGCCCAGGACCTTGCAGCGGGCATGTGGGCCGTGGGCTCCAGAGTTCCCGGCTCAGGCCTTAGCGACGTTCGGGCGGCAATCGACGCAGGGACCATCGTCAGATCCTGGCCTATGCGCGGAACTTTACACTTGGTGCCACCGGAAGATCTCAGGTGGATGCTTGATCTGACCGCGGAACGGCTGCTGCGGTCCGTGGCCAGCCGGCACCGCGAACTCGGCATCACCTGGCCGGACATCGAGAAGTGCCGGGACATCGCCCTGGAATTGATCGCGGCGTCCGGTCCGGTGAGCCGTGCCGGTCTGTTTGCTGCCCTTGAAGCTGCCGGCCAGCCCACCACGGGCCAGCGCGGCATCCACATCCTGGGTACGCTGTGCCGTCATGCCTGGCTGGTGCTCGGACCAATGGCGGGCAACCAGCAACATTTCGCCGCCTTCGATGAGTGGATTCCCTCGTCCCGTCTGCTGGAACGCCCTGATGCCCTGGCCGAGTGGATGCTGCGCTATTTCACCAGCCATGGACCGGCCACCATCAGGGACTTCGCCTGGTGGACCCAGCTGCCAGTGACCGAGGTACGGTCGGCCTTCGAATCCATCCGGGACCAGCTGGCCTGCCTGGAATTCGAAGGTACCGAGTATTGGCTGTCGCCTGAAACCGCCGCGTTACTGGAAGAAGGCGTTCCAGGCCAACGGTCGGTCCTGCTGCTGCCGGGCTTTGACGAGTTCCTGCTGGGCTATATGGACCGGGGCCTGGTCCTGGATGCCGAACATTCCGGAAAGATCGTTCCTGGCAACAACGGGGTCTTCAAAAAGACAATGGTTGCCGGGGGAGAGGTGATTGGCACATGGGCCGTCCAGGGCACGGGCCCAAGTGCCGCCGTCGTGCCTGAACTCTTTGACGGGCGAAAGCTACCGGTGTTCAGCAAGG
Source organism: Pseudarthrobacter sp. (assembly GCA_031178005.1). GTDB lineage: Bacteria > Actinomycetota > Actinomycetes > Actinomycetales > Micrococcaceae > Arthrobacter. The sequence goes on along the minus strand of JAPSJV010000012.1, from coordinate 28,780 downwards.
CCGCCCGGCGGTACCTGGACTTCCTGAAGCGCTAGCCTGGCCAACACAAGCGGCCCTGGCCAGCAAAAGCGGTGCTGGGCAACACCGCCTTTGCGGGCCGGGGCCGCTTGTATCCGTAGGTGCTCGTCAGCTCAGTTGTCCACATAGGCCATCCGGCGACTTTCGGTACCCTGGGCCGCCGTGGAGGCTGGGTGGATGACTCCTGAGAAGCTTCGCAAACTGGTGGACGATCATTGGCCGGGCAACGTGGTGGTCTCTACCGCCGGTCTGGTTGCGGCCGGGATGGAAGAACGTGTCCTGACATCGGCAGTCCGCAGTGGTGTCCTCTTGCGGATAAGGCGTGGAGCTTATGTCCGAGGCGCCGTGTGGAACGGGCTTAAGCCATGGGACCGGGACAAGCTGCTCGTCTGGGCGCACTATGAATCCACCGGTGGTGTGTCGCTCTATAGCCATGTCAGTGCTGCGCGGTTACACGATTGTCAGGTCTGGGATGCCGGGCGGCTCGTCCACGTCACTACCGGCTATGCGAATTCGTCCACGAGCTCCGGTCCGGATGTCAGGACGCATCGGCTGCCTCTGGCTGATGGTGATCACGTTGCCTGGCTGTTGAAGGATGGACGGCAGATCCGGGTAACCAGCCTTGAGAGGACTGTCCTGGACTGCGCCCGGATCCTGCCGCTGGAACAGGCGGCGATTATTGGCGATCATGCCCTGCAAAAGGGAGCCGACCTCGATCAGATGTGTCGGCTTCTGGCTGGAAGTCCCATAAAGCGCGGTGCCAGCCGTGCAGCCCGGATGCTGGAGACGCTGGACGGGCGCTCAGAGTCGGCAGGGGAGACCCGAACCAGGCTGCTCCTTCGGTCATTCGGCATGCTGAATTTTGTCCCCCAGGTTCCGTTGCGCACCCGGAATGGGAAGTTTCGGGCCGATTTTGCTGATCCGGAGCGGCGCATCATTGTCGAGTTCGACGGGAGGGGCAAATACTCGGACTACCGGCCCACGGAGGAGGTCCTTCTAGCCGAGCGCAGCCGGGAAAGCGCGCTTATCGAAGCCGGATGGCTGGTTCTTCGGCTTGACTGGGACCAGCTGGCCCGCCCGGCGGAGTTGCGCCGGCGCCTGCTGGCCATGATCGAGCGTTCACGCCGCCTGGCAGCAATAAGCGGCCCTCCCCCGCAATAACGGTGCTGGGCAGCAGCGCTATCGCGGGGAGGGGCCGCTTATGTCTTCAGTCCGCAGCTCAGAGGTTGCCGGTGGCGATTTTCAGCATACGGCGCAGCGGTTCGGCTGCGCCCCAGAGGAGCTGGTCGCCCACGGTGAAAGCGCTGATGTAGTTCGGGCCCATTTCCATCTTGCGGATGCGGCCTACGGGGATGTCCAGAGTGCCGGAAGCAGCCACTGGAGTCAGCCCGGCCATGGAATCTTCCTTGGTGTTGGGGATGACCTTTGCCCACTCGTTGTCGTCCGCCAGGAGCTTCTCGATCTCGGTGACGGACAGATCCTCGCGGAGCTTGAGGGTGAGCGCCTGTGAGTGCGAGCGCATGGCGCCGATCCGGATGCACAGGCCGTCCATGATGACGTGGTTTTCGGCAGAGGTGCCTAGGATCTTGTTGGTCTCGACGCCGGCCTTCCACTCTTCCTTGGACTGGCCGTTGCCCAGGTCCGCGTCGATCCAGGGGATCAGTGAGCCGGCCAGCGGCACGCCGAACTGGGTGGCGTCGATGTTGGTGCGCTGGTGGGCAAGGACCTTGCGGTCGATGTCCAGGATGGCGGAGGCGGGGTCGTCCAATTCAGTGCTGACCTCGGCGTTCAGTGTTCCGAACTGGCTGAGGAGCTCACGCATGTGCCGGGCGCCGCCGCCGGAGGCAGCCTGGTAGGTCATGGAGGTGCCCCACTCAACCAGGCCGTTCTTGAACAGGCCGCCCAGGCCCATAAGCATGCAGGAGACGGTGCAGTTGCCGCCGATGAAGTCCTTGGTGCCGTTGACCAGGCCCTTGTCGATGACATCGCGGTTGATGGGGTCCAGCACAATGATCGAATCGTCGTTCATGCGCAGGGTGGATGCGGCATCGATCCACAGGCCGTCCCAGCCGCGGCCACGCAGCTCGCTGTGGACCTGCTTGGTGTAATCGCCGCCCTGTGCGGTGACAATAATGGGCAGCTTCGCCAGGGTGTCGACGTCGAACGCGTCCTCGAGCTTGCCGGCGCTGCCTTCTGCTGTACCAGCGAGTGACGGCGCGGCACCTCCCGCGTTGGAAGTAGAGAAGAACACCGGGTTGATGTTGGCGAAGTCGCCCTCGTCCTGCATACGCTGCATGAGGACGGAACCGACCATGCCGCGCCATCCGACCAGGCCGACGGAAGGGGTAGCTGCTGTAGTCATTCGTCCAGTTTAGACTTCGCAGCCGGTACAGCGCAGTCGGTTACGTCACTCAGTCGCCACAGACCTGCTCCGGGACTATTCGCTAAGGCTCTCCTGAAGCAACGCAGCCTTCCGCGCCCGCAGGGCATAGAAGGCGCCGAAAGCGAACACCTGGGTCACAACAACCAGGATGATGGCGCCCACAATCTTGTTGCCACCCAGAATGGTGGTCAGTCCGACGATCGCGGACAGCAGTGCCAGAAGAGGCAGCAGCATGTAGCCCAGGAAAAAGAGGGTTTCTGGTTTCTTGAGCACGTCAGCCTTCGGTCCTGGTCCAGTGGGTGAATTTGTAGCGGGTGCCGTTCGCTCCGGTGAGCCAGCCGTCGGCCGGTACGGCGGCAGTGGCCGTCCATCCGGCGTCGAACTCCGGAGCGTAGGTGTCGCCGTCGGCATCGACATCAATGGTCGTGACCACGGCGGTGTCCGCCAGCGGCATGGCCTGCCGGAAGACCTCGCCGCCGCCAAGGATCCAGACCGTCCCGTTTCCTTCGGCGAAGCGGGACTCGATGAGAGCCTCATCGAGCGAACCAACCACGACGGCGCCATCCGCCTCGGGTTCACTGGCCCAGTCCGGGTTCCGGGTAATCACAATGTTGGTGCGGTTGGGCAGGGGCCGGTACTTATCCGGGAAAGAGAGCCAGGTCTTGCGGCCCATCAGCACGGGATGGCCCTGTGTCAGCAGGGTGAAGTGCTTCAGGTCCTCGGGAAGGTGCCACGGCATGTCACCCTCCATCCCGATGACTCCTGCCGGGGTCTGGGCCCAGATCATGGCTACGCCGGTGATGGAGCCAGCGAGGTTTTCGGTGAAATCTGTTGGGTTGCTCATACCGCGATCGGCGCCTTGATAGTGGGGTGGTGCTGGTAGTTGACCACATTGAAGTCATCCAGCGTGTAGTCGAAGATGGAGCCGGCCTTCCGGGTTATCTCCAGCTGCGGGTATTCGTAGGGATCCCGCTCCAGCTGTTTGAGGACCTGGTCCACGTGGTTGTCGTAGATGTGGACGTCGCCGCCGGTCCAGACGAATTCGCCTGGCTCCAGCCCGGTCTGCTGCGCGACCATGCGGGTGAGCAAGGCGTAAGAGGCAATGTTGAAAGGTACGCCCAGGAACATGTCCGCCGAACGCTGGTAGAGCTGGCATGACAGTTTGCCGTCCGCCACGTAGAACTGGAAGAACGCGTGGCACGGCGGCAGGGCCATGTCCTTGAGCTCGGAAACGTTCCAGGCCGACACGATGTGACGGCGGGAATCCGGATTGGCCTTAAGGTTCTCCACCAGTTCGGCAATCTGGTCGATGTGTCCGCCGTCGGGAGTCGGCCAACTGCGCCACTGCACCCCATAGACCGGGCCAAGCTCACCTTCAGCGTCAGCCCATTCATTCCAGATGGTCACACCCTGATCCTGCATCCACAACACATTCGAGTCACCGCGCAGGAACCACAGGAGCTCCACTGCCACGGACTTGAAGTGCACACGCTTGGTGGTGATCAGTGGGAAGCTCCGGGACAGGTCGAACCGCAGCTGCCGGCCGAAGACACTGGTGGTCCCGGTGCCGGTACGGTCCGATTTATGGGTTCCGTTGGCCAGGACGTCGCGCAACAGATCTTCATACGGGGTTGGGATAGTCACGGCTAAAGTCTACGGCTTTCCGGAACTGTCCGTCCTGCGCAGCTGGCTGCGCAGCAAGTCCAGGAGAAGTTCATCGCTCAGGTGCGCTTCACGACCGGCCGAGATCAAAAGGTCGACGGCGCCAGTCACCTGCAGTGGCACTGTCGCCCTGGGCACCTGCTCACCACCGCCGTCGATGCTGTGGGCGACTACTGTCCCGGAACGGCGCCGCGATTGGATCTGTCCGGCCGCTTCCAGCTCTTTGTAGGCGCGGGCCACAGTGCCGGTGGCCAGGCCAAGGTCGGCCGCCAAGCTGCGGACGGTAGGCAGGCGGCTTCCCGGGGCGAGCGCACCCGTGGCAATCAGCGCACTGATCTGTGACCGGATCTGTTCATAGGGGGGAGTGGCCGCTGTCAGGTCAACGGACAACAAGGGATCCATCAGCGCAACTCCGCCACTTTGGCCGGAGAGGCTTGGGGGCGGCCCATGAATGAGCGGACGGGGATGACAACCACCACCACTGACGCGGCGCACAGGATTGCCCCGGTCAGCTGTGCGGGGCTCCAGGACAGATAGGCCTCGGTGGGTGCAAGGGGATTGCCCAGTCCGAAGATCCAGCGCCAGGCATAGCTCTCCGTGGACAGGAGGAGCCCTGCCTGGGCGAGGAAGAAGGCGGCGACTGTACGGACCAGCCGGTAAATACTGATTCCACGCAGGGCCGCATCAAGTCCGGATACGTTCCCGCCACAGTTTTTCCTGTGCAGGACCAGCAGCAGCGGCACAAGTGCCAGGACGGCGACCCCGGCAGCCGCGATCGCCGAAATCACCCATCGGTACTCGGGTCCATACAATAGTCCACCCGCAGTGAAGTCTCCCTGGATGGTCACAGCCAGGATGGCGAGGAAGGCTGCAGCCGACACTGCTGCCACCGTGAAAAGTGATGGGCTGACAGGCTGGGGAGGCAGCGATTTGGCCAGGCCGGCCTTCCCGTAGTTTCTCTGCAGCAGGATCTCGCCGGCCGCAATGGTGAGAAGGATTGCTCCGGCCATCAGCCCGAGCAGGGCCTGGGGCAGGGCCATCAGCACGTAGCCGCCAGATATCAGGAGAACCAGTACGGGAAGCCCGACTCCCACCAGCGGCAGTGCAGCACCGATGGAAACCACCAGCTTCGTTGCGGGCTGGGCGGCCTCACGGGAGGCGGCCAGGGATCGGTCCGGGTGCCGTTCCAAGAGGGAACTGAGCCGGGGAGGACGCCAGGCCCACATCACCAGCAGAATCGCCATATTGGCAATGCCCAGGTAGTTGAGCCAGGAGCTGGGCGGAGGCTGGGAAGGATCGGGCACTCCGGAGTAGCTTCCTGCGATGGCCAGGAGCCCGCTTGCTACCGTGGCCACGGTGCGAAGCAGCCTGTTCATGGCGATGGTCCGCAGCAGGTCGTTGTCTGCCGCGTCTAAGGTCTCCAGCTGCCTGCGTCTTGCAATGAGTGCCAGGGCTGCGCACGTGCCCAATGCCAGGACCAGCAACGCACCACCGAGGTATATGGCCATCAGGTACCCGGGAATCCGCCCGTCGCGACCCATGAGATCGTAGTACTGCTGTGGGCCAGGCGTGGCACCCGGAGCCGGGGGTGGCGGCAGAGGGGATGGCGGGACAACCTCGTAACCCGGCAAAGTAGCGATCCAGCTGATCGCCACAGCCGAAACGATAAATATTCCGAGCGTCGTCCAGGCAAGCCGCCGAGGGACGAAGTCCGCGATGCGCCGTACGGAAAGTGTGGCTACCCGGCGAGCCCGCTTGGGCTGGGGGTACGTGAGTTGGCCGACCGTGTGGATAGCCAGAACAACAAGGACAGGCCAAGCCAGAGCGTTGGCTATCTCCGGGGCACTCTCCTGGCTGTGCGGGAAATTCCCGGACGCGCGAATCACCCCGGCACGCGCGACCCCCTGCAGCGAGCTGCCCATCCAGCCCATGATCCCGATCCAGAGCGCGTGCTGCGAGATCGACTCAGGTGTTGCCTTGCCCCCGGGTGCCACGATGACCCAGCGCAGCAGGGCATAAACACCGGCGGCCAGAAGCAGCGGCCCCAACACGACAAAGGGGCCGGCACTGCTCAGCGCCGCCTGCAGATCCTGAAAGCCCATGTTTCCCCCAACGGCTCCGCACCAAGTTATGTATCAATGTGTCAAGTATTTGATACAAACCAAGCGGGGTCAACCCTCAGTCGTCGAAGGGCTTGAACTGCTCCACGGACACGATCCGCGGCTTCTTACCCATGGCCACGTGGCAGATGACCATCTCGCCCGGCGCAAGGTAAGGGTCGGAATCCGGCAAAAGCGGGCGGAGGCGGGGCGGCATGTGTCCGCTGAGCTGTTTGAGCACTGTTGGGAGGGCCGGGCGGTGCGTGCACAGGACCACAGGCCTTTGTTTGTCGAACAAGGCTTCCACTACGGCAGCCGTCTTGCGCGGGCTCCGGGCATGGCGGTGCTCCGTCAGCGCCTCAACCTGCTTGACCTTTGCGTCCACCGCTTTGGCGTACGGAGCTACAGTGGCGATGCAGCGGACCCACGGGCTGGTGACCACCCGCATGGGCCGCCACGCCTGGAGCAGCCGCTTGACCGCCTGGGCTTGGCGGATGCCGGTGGCTGCCAGCGGACGTTCGCCTTCCGCCTTCGTCCAGGAAGACCGGGGTTTCGCCTTGGCGTGCCGCAGGATGATGAGCGGCCAGGTTGCCAGGTCACCGCGCTCGTGGGCTGCCGTGAGGTGCTGCAGAGGCTCGACGTCGGACGGGTTGCTCAGCAGGGTTGCTGCGGTTTCGGCCGAACACCATTTCACGGCGTCCACTTCCTTGCCGTCCGGGCGGATCAGCGCCCCTTCCACTTTGACGGCCCAGTAATGGACGATTTTGGGGCCAGACGCCACCCGGTAACGGATAGCGGGCAGCGGAATGCCCAGTGGTGCGCGGAGACCAATTTCTTCCTCGATCTCCCGCACTGCGCATTCCGGGATCGTCTCGCCCGGGTCCAACTTGCCCTTCGGCCAGGACCAATCGTCGTAGCGCGGACGGTGGATCAGGAGCACTTCAAGGCGGTCTTTCACCACCCGCCATGGAATTGCGCCTGCAGCCACAACAGCGACCGGGTCGTCCAGGAGCACGGCAGGGTCCGCTATCGGGTTATCGCTGACCAAGTGCATGATCCTAGCGCCGGGTCAGGGACCGCTGGCGTGAACGGGACCGCAGCAGCCAGGACTGAATGTCCCCCAGGGGGGTCCCGTCCTCGGCCAAGTGGTGCCGGATCCAGTGGCCGTCGTTGTCCAGGTGCCAGCTGGAGGTGGCCGGGTCAACGTACCGTTCCAGGAGATCCTGCACGTAGGCGATGTCCTCCGGGTTGGACAACTGCACGAGCGCCTCGACGCGGCGGTCCAGGTTCCGGTGCATCATATCGGCCGAGCCGATGTAGATAACGGGATCACCGGCGTTGGCGAAAGCGAACACCCGGGAGTGCTCAAGGAACCGGCCCAGGACGGAGCGGACTGTGATGTTCTCACTCAATCCCGGAACCCCGGGGCGCAGCGAGCAGATGCCGCGGACCACAACGTCAACACGGACGCCGGCCTGGGAGGCCCGGTAGAGCGAATCGATGATGGCTTCATCGACCATGGAGTTGACCTTGATCTGGACCCTGGCCGGGAGACCCGCCCGGGCATTGCGGATTTCAGTTTCGATCCGGTCAATCAGCCCTGAACGGACGGACCTCGGTGCCACCAGCAGGCGCTTGAAGGTGGACTTGGGCGCGTAGCCGGAGAGCTGGTTGAACAGCTTGGACAGATCCTCGCCCACCTGCTCGTTCGCGGTCAGAAGGCCCAGGTCCTCGTAGTACCGTGCGGTCCGCGGGTGGTAGTTGCCGGTGCCGATGTGGCAGTAGCGACGGAGGCCGTCTACTTCCTGGCGGACCACCAGGGAAAGCTTGCAGTGGGTTTTGAGGCCCACAATGCCGTACACAACATGCACGCCTGCCTGTTCCAGCTTGCGTGCCCAGGAAATGTTCGCCTGCTCATCAAAACGAGCCTTGATTTCCACCAGCGCCAGAACCTGTTTGCCGGCTTCCGCGGCGTCGATCAGGGCATCGACGATGGGGGAGTCGCCGGACGTGCGGTACAGGGTCTGCTTGATGGCCTGGACCTTGGGGTCCGCAGCCGCCTGTTCCAGGAAAGCCTGCACCGAAGTGGAGAACGAATCGTAGGGGTGGTGGAGCAGGATGTCCCGGCGTCGCATTGCCGCGAAGACGTTGGCTGCCTTGGACGTCTCCGATTCATTGAGGAACCGTGACGTGTGCGGAACCTGCTTGGGGTAGTGCAGGTCACCCCGGTCGATCCCGGCAATCACCGACAATCCACGCAGGTCCAGGGGGGCCGGAACGGAATAGACCTCGGACTCTTCAACGCCGAGTTCCCGGATGAGGAGCGCAAGGATGTTCGGGTTAATGTCGTTGGTGACCTCGAGCCGGACCGGCGGGCCGAACCGGCGGCGCAGCAGCTCCTTTTCCAGCGCTTGCAGCAGGTTCTCGGCGTCGTCCTCTTCGACCTCGACATCCTCATTGCGGGTGACGCGGAAGGTGTGGTGTTCCAGGACTTCCATGCCCGCGAACAGCTTGTCCAGATGGACGGCAATAACTTCTTCGAGGGCGATGAAGCGGGCCACCCGGCCTGCGACGGCACCGGCGCGGGGCCCGTCGATGGAGATGAGCCGGGGCAGCTGGTCCGGGACCTTAAGGCGGGCGAAGAGTTCCTTGTCACTGACGGGGTTTCGGACGACCACTGCCAGGTTCAGCGACAGTCCGGAGATGTACGGGAACGGGTGTGCGGGATCGACGGCGAGCGGCGTCAGGATCGGGAAGACCTTTTCGGCGAACATTTCGCTCAGCCGCTGCTTGGCGGCGTCGTCGAGTTCGTCCCAGTGCATGAGGTGGATGTGCTCGTAGGCCAGCGCCGGTCGGATCTGCTCGGAGAACACCTGGGCATGGCGTTCCTGCAGGCGGTGGGCCTCTTCGCTGATCTCTTCGAGGACCTCGACGGGGCTGAGTCCGGCCGGAGAGGGGACTGCCAGGCCGGTGGCGATCCGCCGCTTGAGGCCCGCCACCCGGACCATAAAGAACTCGTCAAGGTTGGAGGCAAAAATGGAGAGGAAATTCACCCGCTCCAGCAGGTGCAGCGTGGGGTCCTCCGCCAGCTCCAGAACGCGGGCGTTAAAGGACAGCCAGCTCAGCTCACGGTCCAGGAACCGGTCCGGACGGATGTCGCCCTCGGGCTCCAGGTTGGGTGCGAACTCGGGAATGTCGATCCGGTCCTGCGTTGCGCGGGAGGCCGGGACTTCAGAGGAGCCAAAACGTGCCCGGGCGGGAGCGGCTACGACCTCGGTCGTCGCTGCATCGGCGGTATCAGGTTGCATTGGTTCTCCTTCTGGTGGCACTGGCTGGTGCTGGCCTCAGCCGGCGCGAATCTGCTTCAACCTTACAATCATTCGGAGCGCCGAATCCGACGGAAATGGCAGGCCGTGCCGCATTGTACGGTTCGTTACGTGGACGCGCCGGCAGCCTGCCGGTTCTCTGCCAGCGGTCCGTAAAGAACGTCCATGTCCCATCGGGTGAAGCCCAGTTTCCGGTATAGGGAGACGGCGGCAGTGTTGTCTGCATCCACATAGAGCATGATCGCCTGGAGCCGTTGCTGCTGAAGGTACCTGATGCCGGCGATCGTCAACGCCTTGCCCAGTCCGAGGCCTTGCGCCTCAGGCGTGACGCCGACGACGTAGACCTCGCCTACTGGAGGATGTCCGCCGTGGGACGGGTGGATTTTGGTCCAGTGGAATCCCAGCAGCCGGCCTGAGGCGTCTTCGGCCAGAAGGAAGCCCTCCGGATCGAACCAGTCTTCGGCCATGCGGGCTTCGAGGTCCGCCCGGGTCATGGAACCTTGTTCGGGGTGGTGCGCAAAGGCAGCGCTGTTCGCCGCCAGCCAGGCATCCTCATCCTGTCCAGGCACAAAGGTGCGCAGGACCACGCTGTCCGGCAGGCCGACGTCGGGCAGTCCTGCCGTACCGTCGGTCAGGCGCATCTTCCAGAGTTCCCGGACCGGACCGAACCCGTAACGGGCCGCCAGTTCGGCGGCGGCGCCGTGACTGCCGTGCGCCCACGCCTGCAGCCCGGAGAACCCGCGGACCTGCTGCAGTTCACCGATCAACCGATCAGCCGCACCCAGGTTCCGGTAACTGGGGTGGATGGCAACTTCCAGTGTGCCTGTTCCATCGGCTTCTTCAACAACGACGGCGGCACCCGCCAGGTCAGGCCCGCTTGCCTCGTCCTGCCGCCCGGCGCTGTCCTCGTGCTCAGGGGCGTACAGGAGCAGCGAACGGACCGTTGTGGAACCGGGCGGGGCGGTGTTCAGCGTGATGACGGTCTGTTCGGACAGCGGGGGATTGCCATCAGACTCTTCGGCGGCGGCCAGGAGGTCGCGGACGTCGTGCAGCCGTGGCGTGTCCAGTCCACCGTTAATGGACAGGACTGGCCAGGATTCCGGATGTGCGGGACTCATAGGCCAAGGCTATACGCAGGCCGGGCGTTCCAGCCTGCGATTGGGCCACGGAAACCGCTCAGGCTTCAGTGAGTTCTTCGTGCTGCCTTACCAAGGTCAACCGGTAGCCTACATTCCTGACGGTGCTGATCAGGTTTTCATGGTCTGCGCCGAGCTTGGCCCGGAGGCGCCGCACGTGGACGTCAACCGTGCGGGTGCCGCCGTAGTAGTCGTAGCCCCAGACCTCGGTGAGCAGCTGCTGGCGGGTGAAGACCCGGCCGGGGTGCTGGGCCAGGTACTTGAGGAGTTCGAATTCCTTGAACGTCAGGTTCAACGGTGTGCCGTTGACCCGGGCTGTGTAGCTGGCTTCGTCAATCACAACGCCGGCGGCGCGGATCTCCGACGGTGCCTCGTCGGCTTCGGGGACCGCACGCGCAATCGACAGCCGGATCCGGGCCTCGACTTCGGCGGGGCCGGCTGAATCAAGGACGATATCGTCCACTGCCCAGGCCGAGGAAACCGCAGCCATGCCACCCTCGGTAAGGATGAGGACCAACGGGGCGCTGAGCCCTGTGGCCTTCAGGAGCTGGGTGAGTGAGCGTGCTCCTACCAGGTCCTTGCGGGCGTCAAGAAGGACGATGTCGCAGGGATCGGTTTCCAGCAATGCCGTGGGCTCGGCGGCAAGGATGTGCACCCGGTGGTTCAGCAACTCAAGGGCAGGCAGGATATCAACCGAAGAGCCGGTGCTGTTCGTCAGTAACAGGATGTGGGACATTGTTCCTCCATGGGCCGTCCGCGCATCGTTGAGCGTCTGAACCGGGTTTTCACCGGCCGGTACTGGCAGCCTGCACAGATTTCCGGCTTCCTGGCTGCCATTATTGCGGAGCGTTTCCACCGCGACAGTCCATCGCCCGGCACCTGTACAGGATGCTTAGTTGAGGTCTGAGTATAACCAACAGGGTGCCCGAAATCACTGTATGTGGCCCTGCGGCCGACTGGCTTGCGACATAAGCAGTTCATATAGGGCAGGATTGGAGGGGTCAAGGGTCCGAAGCCCCAGGAGCGCAATTGCCTGCAAAGTACAGTCACGGAAGTACTGCCAGGATGTCGAATGCAGCGAAAGTGAGTCCAGAAGTGAAAGCGGACGCCGCCGGCCGGGATCCCGCCGGAGATCAAGGACCCACCGAACCAGGTGGAGCAAGCGATTCCGATGTAAGCCGCGCCCCGAATGGCCTGGAGCCCAGGAACATGTCGGCGCAGCCGTGGCTGATCGGAGTAGCCGGACTGGCATGCCTGGCCGCGATCCTTGGCGGCGTCTACATTTCGCCTGAAGCCCTGCTCGGTGTGGCTGTAGCAGCGGCGCTGGTTACCGGGTACGGCTGGCCGCACTTCCTTGAAGTGCCGGCCCGGAAAACCCTGGGTGCAGTTATCGCGCTTCCTGGCGTCGGTTCCGCCTGGGCCGCGCACACTCTTCCTGCCCCCGGATACCTGGACGCCGCTCCCGGCTTTATGGCGTTGGGTTTTATCGCCGTCTTTGTGGTGCAGTTGCTGCGCGGAACAGGACAGGCGAAGCGGCTGGAATCCACGCTGGGAAGCTGCGCCGGTGTGCTGCTTTCCTGCCTGGGAGCGGGCTGGATTGCAGGTGCCCGGTTCAATGGTGTCCGGGAGATGCTGGCTGTCGCTGCCGTCAGTGCCGCCGTCGCCCTGCTGGTTGGCCTGATCCGCTGGCCGGACAGAATCGTGGCCCCGTTGGGAATTGCCATGGCAGGGCTTTCCGGCCCGCTGGCCGGACTGGTTTTCCCCGGTATCGCCGTGCTGCCGGCTGCAATTTTCGGGGTTGTGGTTGGTGCTGTCCTGGTCAGTTTCCGGAGACTGGCTACGCTGCATACCGGCCCAATGAGCGTTCCTGCCGCCCTTGGGGTAGGCATCGCTCCGGTCCTCGCTGTCGGTTCGCTGGCCTACTTCATAGACAAACTTCTTATCTACTAACGCGTTAGGATGTCAGCATGTCTGTTCTCGCATTCGAAATTTTCTTCCTTGTCCTGCTTGGCATCGCCGGCATCTCCATGGCCTGGTTCGCCGGCTATGTGGTTTACCGTCTGTTCAAAGGCCAGAAGTAACGCCTGCGGGCGCCCCTGAATTTATTTGAGGTAATTGCTGTGCCTATTGAGATCCCTACAGACCTGACCCCCGAACTGGTCCCGCTTTCCTGGCTCATTGGTGAGTGGGAAGGCAGCGGCCGCCTCGGCAGCGGGGATGAGGACTCCGAGCACTTCTTCCAGAAGGTTTCCTTCAGCCACAACGGCCAGCCGTACCTGCAGTACAGGGCCGAGAGCTGGCTGACGGATGAGGAAGGCACCATCCTGCGGCCCTTGTCCGTGGAGATCGGGTTCTGGGCCCTGGAACGCAAACAGCTGGATGCGGACGTGGGGCCGGGCCTCACCCCGGCAGACATCGTTCCCGCGTTGAAGAGCGCGGATGAGGTGGAAGCCCTTAGGAATCCCGAGGGCGGCTTTAATATTTCGGTCTCCATTACCCACCCCGGTGGGATCACCGAGCTTTATTACGGCCAGATCAAGGGTCCGCAGATCCAGCTCGCAACAGACATGGTGATGCGCGGCAGCCACTCGAAGGAGTACAGCGCTGCTACCCGTATTTTCGGCCTGGTGGACGGCAATCTGCTGTGGCGCTGGGATGCAGGAAAAGAAGAAGGCAAGGGCCTGGAAGCACACGCTTCGGCCTTCCTTAAACGCGTTGCCGACTGACCTTCGGGAATACTGCCGGCAGGACAGGACGTTCTCTCGGTTATGAACCCTAAAAGCCTACTGTTGTCGCGCCCGGGCGCCGTCGAAGCCGCCGGCCCTGACGCCGGAGTGGCATCCCACTATGGTGAGCCGCTGCGGGAGCAGCGCGCGCTGGCCAACGGGAGTGCCGTCGTCGACCTTTCCCACCGCGGCGTGGTCACGGTCAGCGGTCCGGACCGCCTTAGCTGGCTGAACACTCTCTCCTCCCAGCAGCTCACCCAGCTGCCCCCCGGCGAATCTACCGAACTGTTGCTGCTTACTGTGCAGGGCAGGATCGAGTTTGACGCCAGGGTAGTGGACGACGGCGGGACCACCTGGCTGCTGGTCGAGGGCGCCGAGTCTGCACCGCTGGCGGAGTGGCTGAACCGGATGAAGTTCATGCTCCGTGTTGAGGTGGCGGACGTTTCCGCGGAGTGGGCGGTCCTCGGGTCCACAAGGCCTGTGGAGGAATGGTCTGCGCTGACCGTCTGGGAGGACCCCTGGCCCAACGTCGCCCCGGGCGGCTACTCGTACTCAATCATCACTGAGGACCAGCACCCGGGACGCGAGCGTCCCTGGTTTGAATACCTGGTCCCTGCTGCGGAGCTGGAAGCCACGGTGGCGGACCGCCAGCTTGCCGGGATGTGGGCCGCGGAGGCTCTCCGGATCGCGGCCTGGCGTCCCCGGTGGGGCGCGGAAACCGACGACCGCACGATTCCCCATGAGCTGGACCTGCTCCGGACCGCCGTGCACATGTCCAAGGGCTGCTACAAGGGCCAGGAAACCGTCGCCCGGGTTCACAACCTGGGACATCCGCCTCGGCGTCTGGTCTTCCTGCAGCTTGACGGTTCGCAGCACACCCTTCCTGCGGCCGGCAGCGATGTCATGGCCGGCGACCGCAAGGTGGGGACCGTGACGTCGGTAAGCCAGCATTACGAGATGGGCCCGGTCGCATTGGCTGTCATTAAGCGTTCAGTTGCCCCGGATGAAACACTGACTGTGCTGGACGGCGACGAACCCTACACCGCCGCCCAGGAAGTGATCGTAGCGCCCGACGCCGGCCAGGTAGTCGGGCGCCAGACTGGATTCCTGAGGGGGACCCGTTGACAGATTCCCAGCCCGGCCCGGACGCGGACGCCGTTGAGCTTGCCCACACGCTTTTTGATGGTGCACGGGCCGGTGACTCCGGCCTTCTGGGTCGTTACCTTGAGGCCGGCGCGCCGGCCACGCTGACCAACGCCGCCGGCGATTCGCTGTTGATGCTCGCGGCCTATCATGGGCATGCCGACACGGTCCGCCTGCTCCTGGGCCACGGTGCCGATGCCAACGCAGTGAATGACCGCGGCCAGACCCCGCTGGCGGGAGCGGTCTTCAAGGGCTACCCGGACGTGGCGAAGGTGCTGCTGGACGCCGGAGCGGATCCTGACGCCGGGACCCCGTCGGCCCGTGCCGCCGCGGAGATGTTTGCCCGGAAGGACATCCTGGAGCTTTTAGGCTGACCGGGTTTTGATTTCATCCGGCGCAGGCCGGCAACGTAGGGGGAGTCGGTTGTGGAAGAAGTGACCAGGCCGTGGGCTGCATTGTGGGCCCTGGTGATCGGGTTCTTTATGATCCTGATCGACATCAATATTGTGTCGGTTGCCAATCCGCGCATCATGGAAGCCCTCCAGGCCGATATCAATGCGGTGATCTGGGTGACCAGCGCCTATCTGCTGGCATACGCGGTACCGCTGCTGATCACGGGCCGCCTCGGGGACAGGTTTGGCCCTAAGAACCTGTATCTCGGCGGGCTGGTGCTCTTTACCCTCGCATCCTTGTGGTGCGGGCTTTCCACGGACATCGGCATGCTGATTCTGGCCCGGGTATTCCAAGGGTTGGGCGCCGCATTTATGACTCCACAGACGATGGCCGTCATCACGCGCATCTTCCCGCCGGATCGCCGCGGCGCGGCCATGGGCCTTTGGGGTGCCACGGCGGGCGTCGCCACGCTGGTGGGCCCCATCCTGGGCGGCGTCCTGGTGGACAGCCTCGGCTGGGAGTGGATCTTCTTCATCAACGTCCCCATCGGCGTCGTGGGCTTCATCCTGGCCTGGCGCTTCGTCCCGTCCCTCAGCACCCACCCGCACAAGTTCGACATCCCCGGCGTGGTACTGAGCGCCGTCGGACTCTTCCTCCTGGTGTTCGGCATCCAGGAAGGTGAGACCTATAACTGGGGCCCCATCGTTGGACCCATCAGCGTCTGGTCGCTGATTATTGCCGGCACTGTGGTGCTGATCGCATTTGTCGCATGGCAGCGGTACAGCAAGGGTGAACCACTGCTGCCCCTGGGCCTCTTCAAGGACCGGAACTTTTCGCTCGCCAACATCGGCATAACCACTGTTGGTTTCGCCGCAACCGCCTTCAGCCTGCCGCTGATTTTCTATTACCAGCTGGTGCGGGGCATGACGCCAACGCAGTCGGCGCTGCTGATGGTGCCGATGGCCGTGATCATGGCCGGCCTGGCTCCGGTGGTGGGCCGCTACCTGGACAAGGTCAACCCGAAGTTCATCAACTGCGCGGGCCTGGTGCTCATGGCCGTGGCCCTTGTCTGGAACTCGTTGTTGATGACTCCGGACACCCCCATCCTGATGTTCCTTCTGCCGAGCGCCGTTCTGGGCTTCGCGAACCTTGGCATTTGGGCGCCGCTGAGCACCACCGCCACGCGCAACCTGCCGCCACGGCAGGCGGGGGCGGGCTCAGGCGTCTACAACACCACGCGCCAGATCGGCTCCGTGCTGGGTAGCGCGGCCATCGCTGTGCTGATCCAGGCCCGCCTCGCGGCGGAGCTTCCGGCAGGGGCAGGCGGCGCTGCTTCCGAGTTCGCCGGAGTGCTCCCGGAGGCCCTGCACGCAGGATTTTCGACGGCGATGGCCCAGTCGATCATGCTGCCCGCGGCCGTGATACTCCTGGGTGCAGCCGTGGTGCTGTTTTATGAAAAGCCCAAGGCGGCCATCGATTGGGACAAGCCGCAGCTGAGCAGCGCCCAGCCCGGCTAGGGCGGCAGCGGTCAGGCACTACTTTTTTGACGCCGAGTCGCCCAGCAGCACTGTTGTGTGGATGCCCCCGGCCACCAGTCCCAGGCTGCGCGCGATGGCCAGCGAGCCGGTGTTGCTGACTTCGGCACGCCACTGCAGGGTGAGCCCCGAAGCCAGGGCCTCGTGCGAGGCTATGGACGCTGCCAGGGAGCCCAGCCCCTGGCGTCGCCGATCCGGCTCCACCAGGACACCAAGCTGGGCCAGCAGGCCTTCCCACTCCGCGTAGCCGGCGCTGGCAATCGGCACATGCCGGCCCTCGTCGTCGTGGATTACCGTGAAGTGGTGTGTCATATCCGCAAGGCCCACCTCGTTGACGTCATCCGGAGGGCAGCGGGACTCGAGCTCCACCACGTCCCGGTGCGCCCGGGAGACAGTCAGTTCCTTACCCGGTTGTTTCAGGGGCAGGTCGTCTGCGAAAAACAGCGCCGTGGCGCCCAGTCCGTGGCCGCCGTGATCTCGAGCCAGAGTCATGAGCGTGACATGCTGGGCCAGGTCCTCGTCAGGGATGTCTGCGGCGGCCTCGATCGCCCATGCCGGTCCCACCAGCGCGGATGCGCCGAAGAGCCGGATGAACTGGACGCTGGCTGCCGCATCGTCGACATGGACAATCCGCTCATGGCTGGAGAGGGCATCGCCGAACGTGCGGTCTGCCAGGCCAAGGTGCCGGGCCCAGGCGAGCTGGATGATGTCTGCGCTGCCGTGGTCCAGTGTCATGGCTCCAAGCCTACCGACACCAGCCGGGCAGACGGCCTAGCCGAAGAGGACTGCGGCCTCGTCGTACCGGTGCTGGGGCACGGTCTTGAGCCTGCCCAGGGCCTGCTCGAAGCCGACGTGGGCAATGTCCGTGCCGTTCAGCGAGACCATGGTTCCCCAGCGTTCGTCCACCGCGGCGTCGACGGCCGCCATGCCCAGCCTGGTGGCGAGGACCCGGTCGAACGCGGAGGGAACGCCGCCGCGCTGGATATGGCCGAGGATGGTGGCGCGGGTTTCAATCCCGGTGCGGGCTTCGATTTCGGGGGCCAGCTGATCGGCAATTCCCCCGAGGCGCGGCCGGCCGAAGGTATCCAGGCCCCGCTCTGAGTGCGGTGTCTCCATGCTGTCCGTGACGAAGCCCTCCGCCACCACCACCAAGGGTGCCCGGCCGCGGTCGTGGGCTTCCTGGACCCATTCGCAGATCTGCTCAATGCTGGTGCTGTTTTCCGGGATCAGGATGGCGTGGGCACCTGAGGCCATGCCGGCGTGCAGCGCAATCCAGCCAACGTGCCGGCCCATGACTTCGGCGATCATGCAGCGGTGGTGGGATTCACCGGTGGTGCGCAGCCGGTCGATCGCCTCGGTGGCGATTTGGACAGCCGTGTCAAAGCCGAAGGTGTAGTCAGTGGCGTCGAGGTCGTTGTCCACGGTCTTGGGGACGCCGACGATCTTCAGGCCAACATCCGTAAGGCGCTTCGCGGCGGCCAAGGTACCTTCGCCGCCGATGGCAATGATGGCGTCGATTCCCATGCGGTCCATGTGTGCCTTGATGGTTTCCGGGCCGCCGCCGTTTTCGAACGGGTTGGTGCGGGACGTTCCAAGAATGGTTCCGCCCTGCTTGGCGATGCCGCGCACCATGGTGCGGGGGATGTCGATGACGTCGCCCTCGACCACGCCGCGCCAGCCATCGAGGAAGCCGACGAATTCGTGGCCCTGGATGATGCCCTTGAGGACTGCCCCGCGGATGACAGCGTTCAGTCCGGGGCAGTCGCCGCCGCTGGTGAGGATTCCAATTTTCATATTCTCTGGCTCAATCCTGGTTTGAAGGAATACAGGCAGAGCGCCACGTTGAGCTCGCCCTCGATTCTAGTGCCGAATGTGGGGAAGGACACAAACGGGTTACAAGAGGCCGCGTTCCATGGCGATGACAACGGCCCGGGTCCGGTCGTCCACATCAAGTTTGTTGAACACGCGCAGCAGATGGGTTTTGACGGTAGCCTCGGCGATATGCAGGCGGGCAGCGGCCTCCACATTGCTGAGGCCATGTGAAACGCACCGGAGAACTTCGATCTCCCGTGCGGTGAGCTGGGGCAGGTCCGGCGTCCGGAGCCGCGACACCAGGCGGGCCGCCACCGGCGGAGCCAGCACCGTTTCGCCCCTGGCAGCGGCAAAAACCGCGTCGATGATCACGTCACCCGCGGAATCCTTCAGGAGGTACCCTACCGCCCCGGACTCCACGGCGCGGACGATGTCTGCGTCGCCGTCGTAGGTGGTCAGGATGAGAACCTTGGTGCCGGGGAACCGGTCACGGATCTGCGCGGTTGCGCCGGCCCCATCCAGTACGGGCATACGAAGATCCATCAGCACTACATCGGGCAGGGTTTCCGCCACGGCTGCTACAGCCTCCTGCCCGTTGGAGGCCTGCGCCGTCACCTCAATCCCGTCGGCAGTTCCCAGCAACGTGGCCAGGCCGCCGCGGACTATTGGATGATCGTCTGCCAAGACCACACGGATGTTCTGCTGGGTCATGTGGCACTTTCCTTCTGGCGGTCAATGCCGCTGTGGTTCGGGCCGGGAAATGAGACGGGCACGACGGCGGTCAGCGTGGTTCCAGCGCTGGACGACTCCAGGTGCAGCCGGCCACCGATTTCGGCCAGCCGGGCAGCCATTGATTTCAGCCCGAATCCGGCGTGGGAGGCGCCGGTATCGAAACCGTGGCCGTCGTCGCGGACGGCTAAGCACAGCTCGGGCACGTCCGGGCCTGGTGCGGCCTGGACCTCGAGCCGCGCCCGGGATGCTCCCGAGTGCCTTCGAACGTTGTTCAGTGCCTCCTGGGCTGTCCTCAGCAAGGCAACCTGTTCGGAAGAGGAAAGCAGCGGCAGCGTATCCGGCACGTCCACTTCCAGCTGGATATCCTCCAGGTGGAGGCTGTCCGGCAGGCGTTTCAGGGCGGCCAGCAAGTCACCGCCCCTGACATTCGTGGCCACGCCTGAAGCTACCAGGGACCTGGCCTCGGCAAGGTTTTCGCGTGCGGTGCGGGATATAACCTCAAGGCCTTCCATCAGGTCCGGCGCACCATCTTTCCGTAGCTGCGCCTGGGCCGCTTCGGCGAGCATCGCGATTGAAGTGAAACCCTGGGCCAGGGTGTCGTGGATTTCCCGGGCCATCCGTTCGCGTTCGAGAAGGGCGCCGCGCGCCTGTTCCGCGGCGTTGAGGTCGGTGCGCGCGGCTTCGAGTTCCGCCAGCAGCTCCGCGCGCTGTTCACTTTGTTCGATGACTTTGGAGATCCAGATACCGATCATGCAGCTGACCGCAAAGGACGCAACCAGCTGTGCGGTGATTCCGAAAACCTCAGTGCCGCCCAGTCCATAACGGCTGACCTGCCCGGCCGCTACTCCAAGGCAAAGCACGGCTGTGGCCACTACCCCTTGGCGTTGCGAAGCGGTAAACATCCAGACCTGCGGAAACGCGACAAACAGCAGCGCTCCGGAGCCGTCGTGAACGAAGGACAGGAACACTACTACGGTGACCAGCACGGCGACGTAGAACACCGGCCGGGTGGTTCTCAGATCCCTGGTCCGGGTCAGGAACGGATACACCACGGCCAGAAGGGCCAAGGCAGCCACAACCAGGGGTGTTCCCGGTTTTAGCGGCTGATCCATAAGCGCCAGGTAGGCCAAACTGGCCAGGACGGAATAGAAACCGATGTGCCACCAGATCATGGAGGTGGTCCATACGGAACGTGCCGGAAGCAGCCGTTCAGTCCTGCCCCGGGGATTGTTCATGACTGCACCCTATCCATGCCCGTCAGCGTGTCCAAGCCATCGGAGCCGGCTGACGGGCCAGGAGGGCAGGCTGGAATTACTTCTGCGGAGGCCACTTGAAGGCGAGCCGCGCCAGCACCGCCCCTGCGACGGCCCAGAGACCCAGAACAAGGAACGTCACAGGCACGTTGTATTCGCCGCCCGGCTCGGCTGCCTCGAATCCGCCAGGCAGGAAAACCGACCTGAGCGCGCTGGCCGTCCATCGCAGGGGGAAGATGTTCGTGATCGACTGAAGCCACGCGGGCAGCTGCGAAAACGGGAAGTACACACCCGAAGTGAAGGACAACAGCAGTACCGGGAGGACAGCCAGGGTGGAGGCACTCTGGGCAGACTTCGGCAGCGCCGTGAATGCGATCGCCGTTGTGGCCCATGCCGCAGTCGACAACAGCATCAGCGTGCCAACCAGAAGCCACGCACCGGCGTCCGAGGGAAGGGGAACGTTGAAGAGAAAGCGGGCTGCAAGGAGCAGCAGCACGGTCTGGGCACAGATCAGGTACAGGGTCTGGCCGGTTTTGCCCAGGAAATAGGAGGCAGCCGGCAACGGGGTCCCAGCCAGTCGTTTAACAGTTCCGTTGAAGCGTTCGGTGGCGACGTAGGTGCTGAGGTTCTGGAATCCGCTGAGGATGGTACTCAGGGCGAGCATGCCCGGCAGGTAATAGTGGGCAGGGGTTATACCGCCCGCACCGTCAGGTCCGGCTCCGATGCTGGCTTCGTCGCCGAACACCGTCCCAAAAAGGGACAGCATGAGGATAGGGAAAAACAGCACCAGGACCAGAGACAGCACATCCCGGTTAAAAAGCTTGATTTCGAGGGCCGCCCGGTGCAGGCCCAGCCCTAGTGCGGAAGGCCGCCAGTGCCGGGCAGCCTGGGTTTTCGTAGCAGATGATGCGGTCATGACCGGACTCCTTCACGTGACGGTTCTGCGGCCGTGGCACCGGGGCCGGCAGCTTCCGCCGGAGGTGGTCCAGCCTCTTCAACTGAACCGATCAGCTGAAGGTAGACGTCTTCAAGGCTTGGCCGGATAACTGACAATTCAGGGAGCTCGCGCGATCCGCCGCCCGAAATTTCGCTCACCAAAGCGGCCGGGTGTTCGGTGATTTGCTCATGGAAACCTGAACTGTCCCGCCACCGCACCCGCGGTATCCGGAGTGCGGAACCGCCGATCTGGTCCGGCGCGCCTTCAGCTATGAGCCGGCCATGGTTGATCACGCCGATCCTGTCTGCCAACTGCTCCGCCTCGTCCAGGTAATGGGTGGTCAGGACGATTGTGGTGCCGCCGCTGCCCAGGGTCCTGATGAGATCCCAGAACTGACGGCGGGCAGCCGGGTCAAAACCGGTTGTGGGCTCATCCAGGAACAGGACTTCGGGCCGTCCGATAATCCCGAGCGCCACGTCGAGCCTGCGACGTTGGCCGCCGGACAACGTGGAGATCCGGGCCGCTTCCTTGCCTCCAAGTCCTACGGCGGCGATGACCTCGGCCACCGGGCGCGGTTCCGGAAAACAGCGGGCCAGGGAGCCCAGCGCTTCGTGGACCCGCAACTCTCCTGCATCGGAGGCTTCCTGGAGGACGATGCCGATCCGGGCCCTGAACGCTGGCGGAGCCTTCCAGGGATTTGTCCCCAGGACACGGACCTCGCCGCCGTCCGGGCGCCGGTGGCCCTCGAGAATTTCGATGGTTGTGGACTTTCCGGCGCCGTTCGGGCCGAGGAGGGCGTAGGTCTCTCCGGCCCTGATGGTCAACTGCAGCCGGTCGACTGCGGCAAGCGTTCCGCCGGCCGGCTGCCTGTAGTTTTTGACCAGGTTCCGGACAGTGATGGCGTCGCCGCCTGGGCGTTGGCCCGATGGAAGGTTCATTCCAACATCGTGGCAGCGTGGAGGCCCTGCGCGGCAGGTCCGACCGGTTGAACCTGGTGTCCACCGGATGGTGGACACCAGGTTGAGGAATTACCCAAGGGTTGGGGCCCGAAACGCGCGGGGACAGCAGTAGGCCGCCGCTCCCTGACGGGTGCGGCGGCCTACTGATTGAGGTCGTGAACTGCGGTCAGTTAACCGATCGCCGGTCCAGGAAAGACTCCAGAACGATCCTGTTGTTCTTTGAATCCGGCAGGACCAGCCACGCGGCTGCGTAGAAAATGATGGCCGGTCCTGGCAGAAGGCAGAACAGCAGGAAAGCAATCCGTACGTAGGCCACTTCGACGTTGAGCTTGGCTGCGATCCCACCCAGGACGCCGCCCAACCAGCGTTGCGGTCCACGGTTCAGGCCTAGGCCCCTGACAATGCTGAAAAACTTGTCCATGGTTCAAGACTTCCCTGTTGTGGTGCCATTGTCACGTTTCCGGGCGGAAATGATCCCGCCGATGACCAGTGCAGCACCCGCACCAAGCATCAATCCCACCAGTACGTAGGTGCCGTTGAGGGTGACGATCCCCAGCTGTGAGATGACGATCAGGACCGCGAGGGCGACGATAATCAGCCCCCACACAATGGTTCCGACGCGGCCGCGCGGAGTTCCGCCGTCGTTCTTCTCGGGTGTCCCGCTGACGGGGTCCGGCTCGACTGTAGACATGTCAGTTTCCTTCCTGGATGGTCACGTTGCTGAAAGTGCCATCAATGCTGACCACCAGGGCTGAGCCTGGAAGTGCTGTGTTGTAGCTGCTTTCCCGGGTGGAGATTCCGCCACGGTCGCTGCCGCGTTCCTGGATGTTGCCCATGGTCATGTCGGCGCTGATCTGTACCGGCACATCGTCCGGGATGATCACGGTGATGTTGCTGGCCGTGATGTCCAGGGGAACTTCGACGTCGGAACCCAACGGGGCGTCGAGGTCCAGCCCGGTGAGGTCAATGGTTCCCTGTGCTCCCGTAACGTCGTAGCCCCGGGTAGCTTCCTGGAGGGTGATTGGGCTCCAGGCGACGTCGTCGAAGTTGAAACGGTTGTTGTGATGGGCGATGTTGAACACGGCGCCCATCAGGAGTGCAATG
This sequence comes from Pseudarthrobacter sp., assembly GCA_031178005.1. Taxonomy (GTDB): domain Bacteria; phylum Actinomycetota; class Actinomycetes; order Actinomycetales; family Micrococcaceae; genus Arthrobacter. The sequence continues at coordinate 5,562 of JAPSJV010000012.1, read as the reverse complement.
ACGGCAAGGAAGCCCAGGAGGCCGGAGGTCTTGCCTCGTGCTCCGGCCAGGACAATTCCGATGCCCAGAACGGCAGCTGCTGCGGCCCACACTACTGCGTTGGGTGAATCGCCCAGGTTGATCATGTTTGCGGTGTCGAGGAGTTTCAGGCCGCCGCCCACCAGAAGCGCGATTCCGGCTGTGATGGCCACTGCCGGTGCTCCAGGGCCGGAAGGCCGCGGCTTGGCCGGAGGCGCAGGTCGCTTGGGCGGAGTCCCGGCAGGTCCCGGAGCGTAGGCAGCACCCGTGTAAGGCGTTGTGTACGGAGCGTCTCCAGCCGGAGCGTAGGCGGACGCGTAGGCGGTGGGGTACGGGGCCGTATAAGGTGCCGTGGCGGGGGTTGGGGACGTGGCAGCGCCCGTGCCATAGCTGGTGGCGGAGTAGTCCGGAGCGCCGTAGCTGGTGGTTCCATTTACGCCCGCGTAGCTTGCCTCGCCTGTGCGACGGCGGCCCCGGTCAACCAGGAGGTAGACCACCAGGACAATGATGCCCAGCCAGAAGCAGGCCCACAGGAAGCCGCCGAAGCCGCGTCCGCCGCCCCAGAAGCCGCCGCCCAGGCCACCAAAACCCAGGAGTGTTGTGATGAGCGCGCCTGTCATGCCGCCGCTCCAGTGTCCGGCGCCGGCCTCCTGTACATGGATGCGGCCGTCAGGCTCGGGCAGGAGCGCCCAGGCAATGCCGTACAGCAGGACGCCGATGCCTGCGAACAGCGTCAGCACGATAAAGAGCCCGCGGACAATGATGGGGTCAATGCCCATCCGGGCCGCGATGCCGCTGGAGACGCCGCCTACCCAACGGTTCGGGCCGCGCTGGATGCCGCGGCTCCGGATCCAGGTGAAGAAGTCCTGCTGGGGCGGAGGCATGGTTGACGGGCCGGGAGGCGGAGGGGCTGCCGGCCCGGTTCCGCCCGGCTGGCCGGGGTGGTAGCCGCTGTCCGGCTCCGCGCCGGGTTCCCCCTCGGTGCGGGAGCCGGAGGAGGAAGGAGCGTCAGCCGGCCTGGGCAGCGGTTCCGTGGGGTTGCTCGCGGAAGCCGGGTTGCTCGCGGAATCGGCGCCGGGCTCAGGCGTGGAGTCCGGTCCGGAACCATCCGGTCCGGCGGGGTCTTCGGGGGTGGGGTGCTGAGTGTTCATGCTTCAATCCTTCCCCGGTACTTGGATCCGCTCTACTGGGGAACACCCTGAACGGACCCTGACTGACCCCCGGTTGAGCGCTGTTTCCGGTCCGGGAGGCCCTGATCCGTGCTTGGATTGGACCATGACCACAGCTCCGCTCCGCCCTCCGCTGGCCCGCCGCAGCGGCGACCGCATGATCGCCGGGGTGTGCTCTGGGCTGGCCCACCACCTTGGCTGGCCGGTGCGCAACGTCAGGATCGCCATGGCGCTCGCGGCCGTGGCAGGTGGTGCCGGAGCGGTGTTTTACGCCTGGCTCTGGATTATGGTTCCCACAGCGGATGAAGCCGCCCGGCGCAATGCCCGCCGCCCGGCGTCGCCCATTGCTCCTGCCGTGAGCGGAGCCGTGATGCCCTCTACCGCTGGAACCTTCGACGGCGGCTCCACAGCAGGTGCCCCGCCCCAACCCCGCACCGAGGCCGACTTCAGCGGCCGCACTTTGGGCAGCGGCGGCAACGGGACGCTTCGTGGCTGGTCCGCCGTCCCTTACGGCAAGGAGATCCTGCTGGGCGCGGGGCTGCTGCTGGTGGCCGGGATCCTGATTGCGCAGATGATGGGGGCCAACGTTCCGTTGGGAACCATCATCCCGGCGGCCGCTGTGCTGGGCGGAGCGGCGATTGCCTGGATGCAACTGGATGAAAACCGCCGCAGCGGGCTTCTGGAGAAGGCCGGAGCACGGCAGCAAGGCGGCTGGGTACGGGTGGCGGCGGGCCTGGCCCTGGTGGTGGCCGGAGTCCTGGTTACCGTGTCCGGCTCCGGATCCTGGGAACAGACCTGGCTGGCGCTCCTGGCCTCCGTGGCTGTGCTGGGCGGCGTTGCCCTGGTGCTGCTTCCCTGGGGCCTGAAGTTCTGGCGTGACCTGGAGACCGAGCGCGCCGGCAGGGTCCGTGAAACGGAACGGGCCGAGATTGCCGCCCACCTCCATGACTCGGTCCTGCAGACCCTTGCGCTTATCCAGCGCCGTGCAGGAAACGAGCACGATGTCGTCCGTCTGGCCCGTGCCCAGGAACGTGAGCTGCGCGGTTGGCTGTACCGGGACACCGCCGCCGATCCCGCCCAGCTGTCGGAACGGATCAAAGCCGCAGCGGGCGAGGTGGAGGACGCGCTGGGTAACCCCGTCGAAGTGGTGACGGTGGGTGACGTCCTTGTGACCGAACGCCATGATGCGCTGGTCCAGGCTTCCCGCGAGGCAATGTTCAACGCAGCACGGCATGGCGGCGGGACCGTGTCGGTTTATGCGGAAATTTCGGCCGGGGCTGCAGAGGTCTTCGTCCGTGACAGGGGGCCGGGATTCGATCCGCAGGCACTGCCGGCGGACAGGCTTGGCGTCCGCGAGTCCATCATTGGCAGGATGAAACGCCACGGCGGGTCGGCTGTCATCACCAGTTCAAATGAAGGCACCGAGGTCCGCCTGACGCTGCCGGGCGGTACCGAGAATGTGGAGGCAAAGCCATGACCCAGCAAACTGCACGGGTGGTCATCGTCGATGACCATGCAATCTTCCGCTCCGGACTCAAGGCAGACCTCGGCGACGGCATCGATGTGGTTGGAGAGGCCGCGACGGTTGAGCAGGCCATCGCCGTGATCGCGCAGACTGGGCCCGACGTCGTACTCCTTGACGTCCATCTCCCCGGCGGAATGGGTGGCGGCGGGCGCGAGGTGATTGCCGGTTCGGCGGCCCTGCTCGGCACAACCAGGTTCCTCGCGTTGAGCGTCTCCGATGCGGCAGAGGACGTTGTGGCCGTTATCCGGGCCGGGGCGCGGGGATACGTCACCAAGACCATATCCGGAGCGGAAATCACCACCGCCGTCTTCCGGGTAGCCGGTGGGGATGCCGTGTTCTCGCCGCGGCTGGCCGGGTTTGTGCTGGATGCCTTCGGGACGGCTCCGGCCGACATCGCCGACGACGAACTGGACCGGCTCTCGGCCCGGGAGCTGGAAGTCATGCGGCTGATCGCCCGGGGATACAGCTACAAGGAGGTGGCCAAGGAGCTGTTTATCAGCATCAAAACCGTGGAAACCCATGTGTCGGCCGTGCTCCGCAAGCTCCAGCTGTCCAACCGCCACGAGCTCACCAAATGGGCAGCCGAGCGCCGGCTGCTCTAACCCCTCCCCGACTCTCTCTCACTTCCTGCGGCTTAAACGCAAACGCTCTCTCACCGTGATGAATTTCTTGAGGAAAGTGAGAGAGCGTCGGTGGTTTTATTGCATTAAGTGAGAGAGGGTGACTACTTGGCTTTGCCCAGGAAATCCTGCAGGCGGGCCACTCCGGTGGCCAGATCCTCGTCGCCCAAGGCGTAGGACAGGCGCAGGTAGCCGGAGGGGCCGAAGGCCTCGCCGGGCACAACTGCCACCTCGACCTCGTCCAGGATCAGTGCGGCGAGTTCAGCTGAGGTCGACGGCGTGGCGGAACCTGCCGCCGTCGGGAATTCCTTGCCCAACAGGGCGCGGACGTCAGCGTAGACGTAGAAGGCGCCGGTCGGCGTCGGGCATTCCACACCGTCAATGGCGTTCAGGCCGGCAACAATTGCCTTGCGGCGCCGGTCAAAGGCCACCTTCATTTCGTCCACCGCTGTCAGCGGACCGGACACTGCTGCCAGTGCCGCGATCTGCATAATGTTGGAGACGTTGGACGTGGCGTGGGACTGGAGGTTGGTGGCGGCCTTGATGACGTCGGCGGGGCCAATCATCCAGCCAACCCGCCAGCCGGTCATGGCATAGGTCTTGGCAACGCCGTTCAGGATTACCACTTTGTCGCCGAGTTCCGGGGCGGCGGTGGCGATCGAAGTGAAGGGGACGCCGTCGTAGGTCAGGTGCTCGTAGATTTCGTCGGTGACCACCCAGAGGCCCTTGGCAGCAGCCCATTTGCCGATTTCGGCCACCTGCTCGGGGGAGTAGACGGATCCGGTGGGGTTGGATGGTGAGACGAACAGCAGGATCTTGGACTTCTCGGTCAGGGCGGCTTCCAGCTGCTCAACCGTGACCAGGTAATCCTGTTCCGGGCCCGCAAAAACCTCCACGGGAACGCCGCCGGCCAGCCGGATGGCTTCCGGGTAGGTGGTCCAGAACGGGGTGGGGACAATGACCTCGTCGCCCGGGTCCACCAGGGTTGCGAAGGTGTTGTAGACGGCCTGCTTGCCGCCGTTGGTCACCAGCACCTGGGAAGGTTCCACGGCATAACCGGAATCGCGCAGGGTTTTCTCCGCGATGGCCTTTTTCAGTTCGGGCAGTCCGCCGGCGGGGGAGTAGCGGTGGTATTTCGGCTGGCCTGCGGCTTCAATGGCTGCCTTGACGATGTACTCCGGGGTGGGGAAATCGGGTTCTCCGGCGCCAAACCCGATAACCGGGCGGCCAGCCGCCTTCAGAGCCTTGGCCTTGGCATCCACCGCGAGGGTGGCTGATTCGGCGATGGCGGAGATTCGCTGGGAAACGCGGGCGGCAGACATGGCGGGGTCCGTTCGTCACTGGCAGCACAAAGGCTGGTTTGGTGGATTGCTTCGGCTCCTACTCTATGCTGTTCGTCGCGAAATCCAGGCTCCGGCGCATCAAATGTGAACGCCTGGATCCGCGCCCCGGAAGTGGGTCTGGACCTCTGTGGCGGCACACCCTTTGAGGCTGGTTCGACGTAAGCCAAGTTCTTGCGTAGACTGGTTCACCGGTGTTGAAAACACGGACGATGCACTATGCCTCATCAATTTCTGGCGATGGCGCACGTCCTGAAGTGTCTTTGATCCATAGGGTAGTGGCGCAATTGGTAGCGCAGCGGTCTCCAAAACCGCAGGTTGCAGGTTCGAGTCCTGTCTGCCCTGCGCAAGCTGTTCCGGCGGGTAGCCGGAACCAGCGCAGCAACATGGTCCGGCTCCGGACCGGGTAAACCGACATCGCATAGAAGAGTGAGGCTCTGGTGACCGAAACGGCTGCGGGCAGCTCCAAGGGCCGCCCGGCTAAGCAGGCTGGATTCTTCGCCCGCATTGCTCTCTTCATCCGCCAGGTTATTGGCGAACTGAAGAAAGTGGTTTCCCCCACCCGCAAGGAGCTGATCAACTACACCGCAGTGGTGCTGGTGTTCGTGGCCATCATGATGGTCATCGTCAGCCTGCTCGATATCGGGTTCGGAACCGCCGTCGGTTGGGTCTTCGGCGGCTCGGGTTCAACGGACCAGTAGGGCTATAGCTCCGCAGGCTGCGTGATTCTCCGGTAACCGGAGGGTTTTCACGGGGTCTGTGGAATTGAGCCATTTAAATAGCATGTTTAGCAATGAGGAAGCAGGAGACCAAGTGTCTGAGCAGGAGCTCGAGGTAACCGGGACTGAGCTGGAAGAGTCCACGGACAACACGGCAGCGGCTACGGCTGA
>JAPSJV010000054.1 GCA_031178005.1 Pseudarthrobacter sp. | reverse complement strand
CGCAGGCCGGCCCCTTCGTCGCCGTCGTCCAGGTCTTCCAGAAGGGCCGGAACCATGGCAGGCACCTGCCCCTTCATGGAGTCAAAGGCCGAGGCCACATACGTCAGGATTTGCCGGGTTTCCGCTGCCGGCCGGAACCCGCACAGGGCTTCAAAGGGCGTCAGCGCGAAGATCATTTCCGGTTTGTGGTTATCATCCCGGTAGTTCCGGTGGGGCGCGTTCGCCGCGACGCCTGCGGCGTTTTCCCGCTCAAATCCAGCCCGTGCCTGTTCCAGGCTCGGATGGACCTGGAGGGACAGCGGCTGGGCAGCAGCCAGAATCTTTGCCAGGAACGGCAGCCTTGGGCCAAAGCGGGCCACGGATTCGGCTCCGAGGAAGTGCTCCGGGTCGCTGGCGATCAGGGCATCCAGGGGAGTGTCAGTGCCGTCTTCGGGGACGTGGGCCATGGACGGCGAGTCGGCGTGGGCGCCCATCCATAGCTCGGCCTCGGGCCTGCCGGATTCGGGCCGTCCCAGGAGCGCTGCGATAGCCGTCGTGGAACCCCAGGCGTAATCCCGGAGGACGTTCTCAATCTGGTACAAGGCCGGTTCCGTTTCTTTGGTTTCGTTGCGGTGGGGGCTAGAGCGGTGCACAGAGGCCGTTGGTAGCCACGAGTTCGCGGATAGCCTGCTCGTTGCCCTCGCGCTTGAGCTGGTTCAACAAGGCTTCGGTGATCGGCTCGCCGTCGGGCGTCGTGGTCACCGGGGTAAAGTCCGACGGCGTGGATTGCCGGGGCAGGCTTCCTGCCCCCGCCAGGGAGGCAACCGGGAAGTGGACGCCGGACGCCTGGATGTGTCCGCCGCCGCCGGCAGCGGGTGCGGCGATAACGTCGTCGGGAATTCCCGCTGACTGTGCGGATGACGCCGAGGCCAGCAACTGGTCCACGCGCTCGTGGATCTGGTCGAAGTCCGGGACCGTGGAGAAGGAGGCATCGAAGTCCGGCGGGCCAATGGTGAGCCGCTTGACGTCCTGGCCTTTGGCCTTCATGGCGAGGTCAACGAAACTTCCAAGCTGCGAGGAGGAGATATTGGAGTCCACAACTTTGGTTCCCGCGTTGGCTATATCCTCGAACTTGGACAGCAGGGTGCCAGGGTCCAGCTGCTTGAGCATCGCCTGCTGCACGCACTGCTGGCGCTGGATGCGGGCGTAATCGTCCACGAACTCGCGGGACCGGCCGTACCACAGCGCGCGATCGCCATCGAGTGTCTGTTCCCCGGCCGGTATCCACCCGAGGGGCATGCCGTGGGTTTGGCTGTAATCGTCAAAATAGCCGCTCATGGGCACCCACCCGCCGGCCTTGATTTTGATGCCGCCCATGGCGTCAATGAGCTTGGCAAAGCCCTCCATGTCCACCAGGACGTAAGCCTGGACCGTGAGCCCAAGTGTGCCCGAGACAGCTTCCAGCGTCGCCTGCGCGCCCGGGTCGGCAACGCCAGGGTAAAGGTCAGCGTACTCGTTGGTGACTTCGGTGTTGATCGCGTTGATCAGGCACTCGTCGCCGCAGTTGTAACCGTCCGGGTAGACCGCCCGCATGGGCGAGTCCTCGCTGAACTGTGCGTTCTGGAGGTTCCGGGGGACCGAGATGATGGCGGTCCGTCCGGTTTCTGCGTCCACGCTCAGCACGGAGAGGCTGTCCGGACGCCTCCCGGTGCGGTCGTCACCCGCGTCCCCGCCCATCATCAGGAAGTTGTAGCGGCCGTCCACAGGGTCGATGGCAGGACCTGAGGAGAAGATGCTGCCAATCGCGTTGCGCCCGACGTTCAGCAGGTATGCGAGGTAGCTGAGCGATCCGCTGCCCAGGACCAAAGCCAGGACAAGGCAGATGACGACGGCGGGGCGCGCTGACGGTGCCAGCAGTACCGGGCGGATGAGCCGCAGCGTATTGATGAACAGCATCGCCCAGCCTGCGGCCAGTGCGACGAGCAGGATGACGATGGCCAGCGACGCAAACGGGTTGGTGACGATATTGATGAGCAGTGTCCGGTTGAGCATCAGCAGGAGCACTGCCAGGACAATGACTGCCCAGGCGCAGAGCGTAACCCGCAGGGCTGCACGTCCCAGCCTCCTGTCACCCGCCACCAGCTGCGCACTGCCGGGGACCAGCAAAGTCAGCAGCACCAGCACAAAGCCCCTTTTGGTGCGTACCGGGGAGGAAGCGCTGACGGGGTACCGGACGGGATCGGTCAGTGCCGTATCGGAAGCGGAGCGGGGTACTTTGCTGCTGGTCATGCCGGCGGTCCTAACGGCTGCCCCGGAGGGTGTTGCCTTGGGCGAAGACCTCGGCGACTTTTTGCCGGAGGGTTGCCCCCTTGCGGCTTGCTACGGCGTTGAGGTCCGAGGCGAACTCAAGGAGGTCTGCACGCAGTGAGGATGCAAGCTCATCGGTCCCGGCGGCCAGCATGCGGACCGCCAGCAGTCCGGCGTTGCGGGCGCCGGCGATGGACACGGTGGCCACAGGGACGCCCGCCGGCATCTGGACGATCGAGAGCAGGGAGTCCATGCCGTCAAGGGTCTTCAGGGGGACGGGCACGCCGATCACCGGCAGGGGAGTGACACTGGCCAGCATGCCCGGCAGGTGGGCGGCGCCGCCGGCGCCGGCGATGATCACCCGCAGCCCGCGCTCGTGGGCCGTTTGCCCGTAACGGATCATCTCGGTGGGCATGCGGTGGGCGGATACTACGTCGGCTTCGAACGGAATCCCGAATTCGGCCAGGGCATCCGCTGCGGCCTCCATGACCGGCCAGTCGGAATCGGAGCCCATGACGAGGCCCACCAGCGGGCTGGCCGCCGAACCGGCGGCAGGGGTTGCTGGGGCGCTCATGAGTTCTCCTCGAAAGTTTGTGCCGATTCTTCCGCCTGTACCCGGCCGTCGCGGATGATGTTTGCCACCATGGTGGCACGGCGCCGGACCGAATCCACGTCCGCCGTGGACGTGCCCGCTAAATTCACGTGGCCGATCTTCCGGCCAGGCCGCACCGACTTGCCGTAACAGTGCACCTTGGCTGCCGGTTCGCTGGCGAGTGCCAGCGGGAATGCTGAATACAGGTCCTGGTTGTCACCGCCAAGGAAATTCTTCATGACCGTTACGGGAGCCAGCGCATCTGTAGCTCCCAGTGGGAGGTTAAGCACCGCGCGCAGGTGCTGTTCGAACTGGCTGGTCACTGCACCGTCCTGGGTCCAGTGCCCCGTGTTGTGCGGGCGCATGGCCAGCTCATTGATCAGGAACCCGGGCCCCATGCCGGGAGTTTCGAAGAGTTCCACGGCCAGGACGCCGGTGACTCCCAGTTCGCCCGCTATCCGCAGGGCGGCGTCCTCTGCGGCGGCGGCAACCTCCACGGGGATGTCCAGGGCGGGAGCGATCACTTCGTCGCATACGCCGTCCACCTGGATGGTGTGTACCACCGGCCACGCGCGCGACTCACCGTCGGGTGTCCTTGCCACCAGGGCCGAAAGCTCACGGGTGAAGTTAACTTTTGCCTCGGCCAGGAGGGGGCTCATGGCCGCAAACCACTCCTCGGTGCCGGCTGCCTCCTCGGCGGAACCGACAATCCGCACACCCTTGCCGTCGTATCCGCCCCGTGGCATTTTCAGGACGACCGGCCACCCGATGTCGTCACCGAACCTCACCAGGGCCGCCACGTCGTCCACCGATGCCCACGCGGGGTTGGGAAGTTCGAGCCGGTCGATGGCGGCACGCATTACCAGTTTGTCCTGCGCATTCACCAGCGCGTCCGGCCCGGGCTGGACGTTGACGCCGGCCGACTGCAGGGCCCGAAGGTGGTCCGTGGGCACGTGCTCGTGATCGAATGTCATCACGTCCAGGCCCTCGGAGAAGTCAAGCAGTGTCTGCAGATCCCTGTAGTCGCCAACGGGCGAAGTTGATACCGCCGAGACTGCCGAAACATCGCCGCCCTCGGCAAGGACGCGGAGTTCGAAGCCGAGTGCGGTTGCGGCTGGGGCCATCATGCGGGCAAGCTGGCCGCCGCCAACTACGCCTATTACTGGAAAAGTCACATGGGCCAGCCTACCGAAGACCGCCCCCTAAACCGCCTTCCGGCCGCGCTGGGCACAGAGATTTTAGGTAACCATGCCCTGCCGGGAAGGTCCCCGGGAGGCTGGCCCGGAACTTTGGGGGCTAAAATAGGCCTCTGGCCGTGTGGCCCATCATTCAACGGCCATGGAGGGTCATGTTTAGTTCGCTCGCAGATCGCATCCGGGGGTTGGCCTCGCTTTTTTGGCGTGAAGTGGCCAAATTCGGGGCTGTCGGCGGTGTTGCGTTCGTCATCGACTCCGCGGTGTACATCTGGCTTTTCACTGGGCCGATGCACGGCAGCGAGGTTTGGGCAAAGGCTCTTGCCACCGTTGTGGCGAGTATCTTCTCTTGGGTGGCCAACCGCTACTGGACCTTCCGGCACCGCAAGCAGGCCAATGTCGTGCGCGAGGCGATGCTCTTTGCCGTGATGAACCTGGTTGGGCTCCTCATCGCCTCCGGCTGTGTCTGGTTCGCGAAGTACGTGCTGGACCTCAACGACAAGCCGTCGCTCTTCATTGCGGGAAGTGTGGTGGGACTCGTTCTGGGAACCATCTTCCGGTTCTTTGCCTACCGCTTCTGGGTCTTCAATGAGGAACTGGACCAGGAACCGGAGTTCTCCCACGACCACGAACTCATCGAACTCCACCACCAGCACAAGGAACACCCCGTTGCCGTGGAGCGCGAGCCTTCTGCGGAAGGGCCGGCCAAGCCATAGCGGCTGAGGCCAGGCCCAAACCGGGGGAAGCTAGTTGCCGTGGATTCGTTCGGCGGCAAGCAGCTTGTCCGTCAGCTCCACATCAGGATGTGTGAGGACCACGGAGCCGCCCTGCTTCCATGCTCCAAGGGCGTTCGCCAGGGCTGGCTCGAGGCCATCAACTGCTGGTATGTGCAGCCGGACGCCCTCATCGTGGGCAACGGCGAAACCGTCAAGCAGGTCCCGGTGGAGGTGCCCGCGTCCGCCACCGTCCACCAGCGCGCACGCTGCAGGATCTGGGTCTGCATGCGGCATAAAGACGTCACCGTGCGAGCGAACCTCCGCTGCGTAATCTATACAGCCGGAGACAAGCTCCCCCGGCCAGCGCATGGCGAGGGCGGGCAGCGCGACGGCAAAAACGGCTCCGTACTTTCCGTCAACGGAATCCGGGTCGTCCGTGACCAGGAAGTCGGCTGCGTCTCCCTCCAGCATGGTTTCCAGGCCGAGCTGCCAGGCCGCCAGGGCCCACACCATCGCCTTCCAGTGGGCAGGCAACGCCAGCCGGAGCCGCATTCCGGGGGCGGCATCCACTTCGTCCTGCAGCAGGTTGCTGGTCTTGGCCACCCAGTTGTCGAGGACCCGCCCGGAGAGTTCCACGCGCTCGGTGTCCGGCCCATACCAGGTGAGGCGGGGCGACGTGGAGCTTCCTGAGCGAAGGCTGGCCATGAGATCGAGGGCAGGAGTAGTCATGGTCCCATCCTGCCACCGTCGCCATACCGGGTCACCGGTTGCTTTCCCGCCGC
>JAPSJV010000001.1 GCA_031178005.1 Pseudarthrobacter sp. | reverse complement strand
CGAAGCAGCTTGCGGTGCTTCTTCTTGGCCATACGCTTGCGACGCTTCTTAATAACTGAACCCACGAAAGTTCCTCACAAACTAGATGTAGTACCTGTCTGATGGAAATGTTCGTGGACAAAGCTACGAACTGAAACAACCGACAGATTCTTACAATGACGTAAAACGTTCCTTAACAGGGTACCGCTAATCGGGGGCACCTCCTGACCGCGTCCCCCGGCAGGTCAGGCAGTGTCCGAGTTGCCTTCCACCACGGCGCCCTTGAGATACTGCTCGACGGCGTTCTCCGGCACCCGGAAGGAACGGCCAAAGCGGACAGCGGGCATTTCTCCTGAGTGGACCAGACGGTACACGGTCATCTTGGAAACGCGCATAACCTCGGCCACCTCGGCCACGGTCAGGAACTTCGCGTTGGAGAAGTTCTGATCTGCGGACATCCCATATTCCTTTGCTCCCGGCGGTGTTCGGCGGGCCGTGTTTGCGGCGCGTCGCCCCCGGGCACTTGAACAACCATGTGCTAGATACTCTAGAGGCTCACGGGGCCAATGTGAAAGTCTTATTCAGCGAATCATGCGGCCAGCCGGGCGCTGCGGGCAACACGGCGTTTCCCTGCGGAGGCAGCCAGCTGCTCCAGCACCGAAACCGTGACGCCCCATTCCATGCAGGCGTCGGTGACGCTCTGGCCGTAGACCAGATCGGAAAGTCCCGCCGCGTGCTCGGTGACGTCAAGGTTCTGGGCCCCGCCCACCAGGAAGCTCTCCAGCATCACACCGCCAATAGCATCCGCGGCTGCACCGCCATCCTCCAGCTGCGCGCCGAGTTCCAAGGCAACCTCGGCCTGCCGGTGGTGGCTCTTGCCGCTGTTGGCATGGCTGGCATCAACGATCAGGCGCGGGTTGAGCTGCTTGCCTTCCAGCCGCTCGGACGCAGCCTCGACGTCGGCAGCAGAGTAGTTGGGCCCCTTGCGTCCGCCACGGAGGATCACGTGGGTGTCAGGGTTCCCGGCGGTGGCAACGTGTGCGGCGCGGCCCTCGTCGTCAATGCCCAGGAAGGCCTGGGGAGCCGAAGCGGCACCGCACGCGTCGATGGCCACCTGGAGGTCGCCGTCGGTCCCGTTTTTGAAGCCGATGGGCATGGACAACCCGGAAGCGAGCTGGCGGTGGATCTGGCTTTCGGTGGTCCGGGCGCCAATGGCACCCCACGACACCAGGTCCGCCATGTACTGCGGGCTGATCGGTTCCAGGAACTCGGTGGCGGTGGGCAGGCCAAGGGCCGTGACGTCCTGGAGGAACCTGCGGGCGGTTCGCAGCCCGGTGACCATGTCGTGGCTGCCGTCCAGCCGCGGATCGTTGATCAGACCCTTCCAGCCCACGGTGGTCCGGGGCTTCTCGAAGTACGTACGCATCACGATCAGCAGCTCGGAACTGTGCAGCTGGGCCTGGACCGCAAGCCGGCGCGCGTAGTCCAGCCCGGCCTCAGGATCATGGATGGAGCAGGGACCCACGATCACCAGCAGCCGGTCGTCAACGCCGTCCATGATGGCGCGGACCTCGTCACGTCCGCGCTCGACGACGCCGGTCACCCGGGCATCCAACGGCAGCTCATCCATCAGGTCGCGGGGCGTGGGGAGGGCGGCGAAGTGGTTAACGCGGAGGTTCGACGTCGAACTGGCGGTGGCGGTTGCTGCGGGGCTCATGAGGGGTCCTGTTCCGGAATGGGAGCGGGCCCTTGAATCAGAACCCGCCTTGGATATGGCGAAGGGCAGAGAAATGATCTCTGCCCTGTTGGCTCTGAAGGAAGTTGGGTGCGTGTCAGTTAGACGCGGGCTCCTCCAGAGCCAACGAAAAATACGCATACCAACGGTTTGTCATAGCCACACCATAACCGGCATCCGCCACGCGCGCAAAACAGCTACGTCGGTTCACGGGTCAGGCTCACCACGAGCTCCGCGTGCCTCTTGTCCGTCAGCCGGTACCAGTACATGATTCCGACGGCGGCAAGTACCAACGCGGCGGGCAACAGTCCTGCTGCGGCCCGGATGGCAAGAACTGCGGAGTCAGGCTGGTCCGCAATGCCGGAAACATAACCGCCCAAGGCCAGCGAGAAGGCCACCACGCCGCCGCCAAATCCCATTCCAAGTTTCCTGGTGGCAGCCAGCAGTGCGTAGTTAATTCCCTGCACGCGGACACCGGTTTTCCACTCGCCGTATTCAACGGTGTCGGCGATCAGCGCCCAGGTCAGGATGCTGACGGATGCCGAACCCAGCATCCCCAGGACCAGGCCTGCCAGGCCCAACAGCGGCCCGTCCGCAGGGGACATAAAGACCAGCAGTCCGCCTAACACGCCGAGTCCGCCACCCGCACAGTAAACGGCCCGCTTGCCCCAGCGCGCCACGGGGCGGGAGATGAACACGGCCAGCGTGAGGGTAATTGCCACCTGGGCTGCCGCCATCACCGGAAACAGGTCCACGCGCGACAGCACATCGCGAAGGTAGAAGAACTGGGACGCACCCGTCGCGGATGTCCCCGTGACAAAAAGTACGGAACTGGTGCACAGGATCACCAGTGGCGAATTTTCCTTCAGCGCGGCCATGCTCTGGCGGAGCGTTATCTTGGGGACGCTGCCTGGTATCTGTTCGACGCAGACGGCACCGGTGAAAAAGTACAGCGCTGAACCCACCACGGCGAAGGACAGGGTGAGCCAGGTGAAGACCTGCTGCATGTCTTGGCCGGCACCCAGGAGCGGGGCGATGAAGAATCCAAGGCTGGCCCCTACCGAGAGCCCGCCGAGGGTGCGCGCGCCGCCGAGTCGTGCGCGTTGTGTGGCGTCCTGAGTCATGGCCCCCACCAGGCACCCGTACGGAACATTGACCATGCTGTAGGCGACGCAGACCAGGCCGTATGTGATGTACGCGTAGAGCAACTTCAGGGAGGGGTCCACATCAGGAACATGGAACACAGCCGCACTGAGCACCAGGGGGACGAAGCCGAACATCAGGAAGGGCCGGAATTTGCCCCACCGTTTGCTGTGCACGCGGTCAACAATGCGTCCGGCAGCTATGTCCGTGAAAGCGTTAAAGACCCTCGCAGCAACCAGCAGTGTCCCTGCGGCCGCTGCGCCGATCCCTGCAACATCCGTGTAGTAAACCAGCAGGAACATGTTTCCGGTGCTGATGATCATGCTGTTGGCTGCGTCGCCGGCCCCGTAGCCAAAAACACTGATCCTGCTGAGTTTCTTCATCGCTCCCTGCTACCGCGGAGCGAGAAACCGTTTTCTCACCCGCAGTAGTAACTTACCCCAGGACCTTGCGCAGGAACAGCAACTGCCGGATCCACTGATGTTCCTGGCCGCCTTCATGGTTGTTGAAGCGGTACACCTCGATGTCCTTGTCCGGCGTTCCGCCGTCACTGCCGTACGCGTTGTAGCTGGCAAAGACTGTCGACGGCGGGCAGATGTCGTCCATCTGCGCCGCCGAGTACAGCGCGGGGGCTGTCGCCCATCTGGCCAGGTTGACGCCGTCGAAATAGTTCAGCACCTCGAGGATCTGCCCGTACCGTTCCCGGTGCCGGGCCAGGAAGCCGGCGATCTCCGGGTAAGGCCCACGCGGGGTGATGTCGATGGCGCGCGGAAAGTCCTGCAGGAACGGAACGTCCGGGAGTGCCGCCACGACGCCGTCGAGCCGTCCGGAAACCAGGCCGGCGGTGGCCACCACAATGCCGCCGCCCTGGCTGACGCCCTGCAGCACCACGCGGGAGGGGTCGACGGCGGGATGGGCCTGCGCTGCTTCCACTGCACGGAAGGCATCCACATACACGCGTCGGTAGTAGTAGTCGTCCTGGTGCCCGATTCCGCGGGTCATCAGCCCTGCGAAAGCGACGTCACCGGCGGAGCTGTGCGAATCCGGCGTAGTTCCGAGCGACCCGCCGTAACCTTGGCCGCGGGTGTCCATGATGAAGTGCGCATACCCGGCCTGCGCCCACCGGGTGTCCTGGTTGACCATGCCCCTGCCGCCGGAGTAACCCACATACTGGACCACCACCGGCAGCTGGTCTCCGGGTTCCAGGCCAGCGGGCAGGTGAAGCCAGCCCTTTACCGGTGCGCCACCGTAGCCGGCGAACGTCACGTCAAAAGTATCGATCAGGGTCAGGTAGTTCTCCACCGGCTCAAACGTCGCGGCAAGCGGAAAATCGCGGGCTTCGGCTACCGTCCGGTCCCAGAAGTCCTTGAGGTCCGACGGCGGGGCCACCGGCGACTCATATTCGCGAAGCTTCTCCAGGGGCAGGTCAAAAAGGGGCATGGCTTTGTCGTTCCTGTGGTGATGTACGGGGTGTTGCTGGCTGGGATCAGTCTGCCAGCGCAGCGATGCCTGGAACAACGCCTGACACCGGGCGTAATGTCACGGGTTCGGCAGGCCCGATCAGGCTCCGGAGTTCACGCAGGCCGCCAACCACCTGGCCGGCCGCCCTGGCCTGGATCAGGACGTTGCCGAGGGCCGTAGCTTCGACCGGACCGGCGATGACTGTTTTGCCCGTGGCATTCGCCGTGAGCTGGCACAGCAGCCGGTTTTGCGACCCGCCACCGACAATATGGACGACGTCGACGGCGGCACCGGCCAGGCGTTCAGCGTCGGCAATGGTGCGGGCATAGCCGGCAGCGAGGCTGTCCATGATGCAGCGCGTGATGGCCGCGGGGCCGCTTGGCAGTTCACCACCGGCTGCCCGGACGGCAGCCTGGATGCGCTCCGGCATATGATCCGGCGCAATGAAGGCAGGATCGTCGGCGTTGACCTGCGGGCCGCCGGAAGGCAGCGCGGCGGCGGCATCCAGAAGTTCCGGAAAGTCCTGGACTCCGCTGCCGGGTACGTTGCCGGAGGCCCAGCTGCGCTGGCATTCGCTCAACAGCCAAAGCCCGCCGACGTTGCGGAGGTAACGGATGGTGCCGTCCACGCCGCGCTCGTTGGTGAAGTTGGCCGCCCGGCTGGCCTGTGTGAGTACGGGGTGGCGCAGTTCCACACCCACCAGGGACCAGGTGCCGGAGGAAATGTAGGCAAAGTCCTCAGTGGCGGCCGGTACCGCCGCCACTGCCGAGGCGGTGTCATGCGAGCCCACGGCCACCACGGTGGTTTCCGGCGCCAGCCCCGTCTGGTTTGCGATTTCGGGCAGGATGGCGCCCACGGTCTCACCCGGCTGGATGAGTGGCGGGAACAGGTCCGGGCCCAGCCCCAGGGCACTGAAGAATTCGATGGCCCACTCCCCCGCCACGGCATCAAACAGGCCAGTAGTGGAGGCATTCGTGGCCTCTGTCCGGCGCTGACCGGTGAGCAGGAAGGCGATGAGGTCCGGAATCAGCAGCGCCTGGACGCTGCTGAGGTTCGGCTCCGTGGCCAGCTGGTAGATCGTGTTGAACGGCAGGAACTGCAACCCGGTGGTGGCGTAGAGGCGCTCCGGATCCAGGACAGTATGGACCCGCTCGACGGCGGAGCCGCCCCGGCTGTCCCGGTAGCTGAACGGCTGGGCAATCAAATCCCCCGCATCGTTGACCAGGCCGTAATCCACTGCCCAGGTGTCGATGCCGATGCTCGTGATCTTTTCACCCGCCGCAGCGGCCGCTTCCGCCGCTGCGGCCAAACCCTTGAGCACCTCCGCAAACAGTGAGTCGAAATCCCAGTGCAGTCCGCCGTCGAGCTCCATCACTCCATTGGGAAAACGGTGGACCACCTGCAGATCAACGGCGGGACCGGCGTCGGATGCGCCTTTGACCCGGCCCAGGATGACCCGGCCGGAGGACGCACCGATGTCCACTGCTGCGAACACGCATTTGGACGACACCGCACCGGCCGTGGCCGGAACGGTGTCCTTGGTCCCGACAAGCCCAACCACCGACTCGCCCGTCACCGGAGGAAGGCTGCGGCAACTCCGGCGTCCACGGGGATGTGCAGGCCGGTGGTGTGGGAGAGTTCGTTGCTGGTGAGCACCGCGGCGGCGTTGGCCACGTGCTCGGGCAGGACCTCGCGCTTGAGCAGGGTCCGCTGGGCGTAGTACTCACCCAGCTTCTCCTCGTCCACCCCATAGACCGCGGCGCGCTTGGCACCCCAGCCGCCGGCGAAGATGCCGGAGCCGCGGACCACGCCGTCGGGGTTGATGCCGTTGACCCTGATGCCGTGCTCGCCCAGTTCAGCAGCGAGCAGCCGGACCTGGTGGGCTTGGTCGGCCTTCGTCGCCGAGTAGGCGATGTTGTTCGGTCCGGCGAACACCGAGTTCTTCGAGGAGATGTAGATGATGTCTCCGCCCAGGCCCTGCGCGATCATGGCCTTCGCGGCGGCCTTGGCCACCAGGAACGAGCCCTTGGCCATGACGTTGTGCTGCAGGTCCCAGTCCTTTTCGGTGGTTTCCAGCAGCGGCTTGGAGATGGACAAGCCTGCGTTGTTGACCACCAGGTCCAGGCCACCGAAGGCCAGCACGGCGGCATCGATTGCTGCCGCTACCTGCGCTTCATCCGTCACGTCCGCCTGGACGCCGACGGCGACGTCGGGGCCGCCCAGTTCCTCAGCGACCTTTTCCGCGTTCTCCAGGTTGAGGTCAGCGATCACCACGCACGCGCCTTCCGCGGCGAGACGGGTCGCAATCGCCTTGCCAATACCCGACGCCGCACCCGTCACCAGGGCGATCCGGGTGGCGTGGCTCTTGGGCTTGGGCATGCGGGCCAGCTTGGCTTCTTCCAGCGCCCAGTACTCAATCCGGAACTTCTCGGACTCCTCGATCGGCGCGTAGGTGGAGATCGCCTCAGCACCGCGCATGACGTTGATCGCGTTCAGGTAGAACTCCCCAGCGACACGGGCGGTCTGCTTGTCCTTGCCGTAGGAGAACATCCCCACGCCGGGAACCAGGACGATTGCCGGGTCCGCGCCGCGCAGTGCCGGCGACCCGGCGTCCGCGTGCCGGTCGTAATACGCCTGGTAATCCTCGCGGTATTCCGCGTGCAGTTCCTGCAGGCGCTTAACGGACTCCTCGACAGAGGCATCAGCAGGAAGGTCCAGGACCAGCGGCTTGACCTTGGTGCGCAGGAAGTGGTCCGGACAGGAGGTGCCCAGCGCGCCGAGGCGCGGGTGCTCAGCAGATTCCAGGAATTCCAAGACGCGGGGATCGTCGGTGAAGTGACCCACCTGCGGCTTGTCCGCCGACGCCAGGCCTCGGACCACCGGAGCCAAGGCGGCAGCCTTGGCGCGGCGTTCCGCTTCCGGAAGCGCTGCACACCCCGGAAGCTTGGCGCCGAAAGGCTCGGCCTTACCGTTGTCGGCGATGAACTTTTCCGCCTCGTCGATGATCCACAGCGAGTTCTTCTCTGCTTCCTCGCTGGTATCGCCCCAGGCCGTGATGCCGTGGCCGCCCAGGATGGTGCCCACCGCCTGCGGGTTGGCTTCCTTAATCGCAGCAATGTCCAGGCCCAGCTGGAAACCGGGGCGGCGCCAGGGCACCCACACCACTTTCTCGCCGAAGATCTGCTTGGTGAGTGCTTCGCCGTCCACCGCCGTGGCAATGGCAATGCCCGAATCGGGGTGCAAGTGGTCAACGTGGGCCGCGTCCACCAAAGCGTGCATCGCGGTATCAATCGAGGGCGCAGCACCGCCCTTGCCGTGGAGGCAATAATCAAACGCTGCCACCATCTCATCCTCGCGCTCGACGCCGGGGTACACACCCTTCAGCGCCTGCAAACGGTCCAGCCGCAGCACGGCAAGGTTCCCGGCCTTCAACGTCCCGAGGTCACCACCGGAGCCCTTAACCCACAGGAGCTCGACGTCCTCGCCCGTCACCGGGTCCTTCTCGATGCCCTTGGCGGACGTGTTGCCGCCGGCAAAGTTGGTGTTCCGCTTGTCAGCACCGAGGCGGTTGGAGCGGGAAATCAGGTCTTCAACAGTCTTGTTCGTCATGCTTCTATGCGCCCCATCCGGCCTGGTGACCGCCTACGCGGTCCTCGTTGATCTTCTTCTGGTATCCGCTGGCTTTGAAGGCGGCCATCGGATCCGCGGGCAGGCCGCGGGACTGGCGCCATTCGGCCAGGGCCGGGCGCACATCCGTGTAAAAGGCGTCGTTGAAAATGCCGTTGGCGGCCAGGACATCGCCGGAGCGCTGGGCTTCCGCAAGGGCAGCGGTATCCACCAGCAGCGCCCGTGCCGTCATTTCCTGGACGTTGAGCACTGAGCGGATCTGGCCCGGGATCTTTTCTTCAAGGTTGTGGCACTGGTCCAGCATCAGGGCGACGCCCGACTCCTTGCCGAACCCGCCGCCCCGGATGACTTCGTACATAATCCGGAAGAGCTGGAACGGATCGGCGGCACCCACGATGAGGTCGTCGTCGGCGTAGAAGCGCGAGTTGAAGTCGAATGAACCGAGCTTGCCCAGCCGCAGCAGTTGCATCACGATGAACTCGATGTTGGTACCCGGCGCGTGATGGCCGGTGTCCAGGCAGACAAACGCCTTGTCACCCAGCGCCAGGGTCTGTGCGTAGGAAGTGCCCCAGTCCGGAACATCCGTGTGGTAGAAAGCCGGCTCGAAGAACTTGTATTCAAGGACCAGCCGGTGGTCTTCGCCCAAGCCTGCGTAGATCTCCTGCAGGGACTCGGCCAACCGGTCCTGCCGGCCGCGCAGATCGTCCTGTCCCGGGTAGTTGGTGCCGTCCGCCAGCCAGATCTTCAGGTCCTTGGACCCCGTAGCGTGCATGATTTCGACGCATTCGAGGTGGTGCTCGATGGCTCGACGGCGCACTGCTTCAGTGGAGGACGTCAGCGAACCAAACTTGTACTCGTCATCCTGGAACGTATTGGAGTTGATCGTTCCCAGGCCGACTCCCAAACCGGCGGCGTACTCACGCAGGGCGGCGTAGTCATCCACCTTGTCCCACGGAATGTGCAGGGCCACCGTCGGTGCCAGCCCTGTCAGCTCGTGGACTTTGGCGGCGTCGGCCAGTTTCTCGTGGACCGTCCGCGGTGTCCCTGGGGTGCCAAACACCTTAAAGCGGGTGCCTGAATTCCCATAGGCCCACGAGGGAACCTCGATGGCGAGTCCTTCAAGCCTGGCCAGCGTCGTTGCTACGTCATTCATTGTGATTGTCTTTCCGGGTCTTGGGTGATGGGTCTTCAGTAGTGCGTTGCCTGCGAAACGACTCAGCCGGCAGCAGCCAACTGGTCTTCAAGGTTGAAGACTTCGTCCATGACCTGGAACCCCTCATCGGGTGCCTGGCCGGAGTCTTCGAAAAGTGTTGCCATCTCGGCCTGCCATCGGGCATTGACTGCCGTCAGGGCCATGCGCGCGCGTATCGCGTCGAAGTCCTCACACTCGACGTAGCCCACCAACAAGCCGTCGCTTGCGAGGAACAGGGAGTAGTTGTTCCACCCGGCGGCTTTGAGTTCCCGGAGCATCTCCGGCCACACAGCGGCGTGCCTGCGGCGGTACTCCGGGATCATTGCCGGATTGACCGTTGAGCGGAAACACACGCGCATCTGCGGCTCACCTGAACTTTCAATTCTTTGAATCGTTTCATTGTTACGATTCAAAGTACTCTTGAACTCGAGCAGGTGTCAAGCATCAGCAACCGCTTTCCGTTAGCCGGAAAAACCGCGGTCCGCAGGTGGGAAACGGTGGAGGACCATGAGTCGCACAGCAAGTATCAAGGACGTAGCCAACCATGCCGGTGTAGCGGTGGGCACTGTGTCCAACGTCCTCAACTACCCGGACCGCGTGTCAGAGCGGACCAAGGTGCGGGTGCTCCAGGCAATCGACGATCTCGGGTTCGTCCGCAACGACGCGGCCCGGCAGCTGCGGGCGGGCCAGAGCCGGACCATCGGACTGATTGTGCTGGACGTCGGCAACCCGTTCTTTACCGCCGTGGTGCGCGCGGCCGAGGACGCCGCAGCCCTGTCCGGCAGCGCCGTCCTTCTTGGCGACAGCGGCCACAAAGCGGAACGCGAATCCCATTACATTGACCTTTTCCAGGAACAGCGCGTCCAGGGCCTCCTGATTTCACCCGTAGGCGACGTCACAGAACGGCTGGACCAGCTTCGCGAACGCGGTGTCCCCACAGTGCTGGTGGACCGCCGGGCCGACGAGACCCGGTTCAGTTCGGTCTCCGTGGATGACGACGCCGGAGGGTACCTGGCTGCGCGGCATCTGTTGGACGTCGGCCGCCGTCGCCTGGCTTTTGTGGGTGCTTCGCTTGCCATCCGTCAGGTGGCAGACCGCCTCCAGGGCGCCCGGCGCGCCGTGTCGGAGTTCCCGGATGCCTCCCTGGAAGTGCTGGAGGCGGAGGGCCAGACCGTCCTCGCCGGACGCACTGTGGGCAACAGCCTGGTGGAACGGGCCGACGGCGGCCTGCCGGACGGAATCTTCTGCGCGAACGACCTCCTTGCGCTGGGCGTGATGCAGTCCCTGACCATGATGCATACCGTCCGGATCCCCGAGGACACTGCCTTGATCGGTTATGACGACATCGATTTTGCAGTCTCCGCCGTCGTTCCGCTCTCCTCAATCCGGCAGCCTACGGAAGCGTTGGGCCGCACCGCGATTGAACTGCTGGCGGAAGAAAACAGTTCCAACGGGGAACATCAGCACCGTGCGGTGGTTTTCACCCCCGAACTGGTGGTCCGGCAGAGCACCGTCAGGGATTAAACCTCAATCCGCAGGGCTTGCGATGGACACGTCGCCGCTCTCGAGGCTTTGATGCAGGCAATCTGCAATCCGTTTGGCGTCTGCCTCTGCTGCCGTCGTTTGGAGCTTGATACTCAAGTGAGTGGAGGGAAGGTTTGCCGTTTGAATTGATTCCTCGATGGCCAAATCGTCCAAGCAGTCCTCAATCCTGCTGTCATCACCCCGGGGGCCAGTCACGTGGACATGCCAGCGGTCCGACGATCCCGGTGTAATCGGCGGATCATCCGGCTCTGTCCCACAACCACCCGCGGCGAATGCGATCAGCAACATGGCGGCAACCCGCCGACAGCGCAGCGACATCCCCTTCAGCCTTTATCCGCAACATTCTTGAATACGTCCGGAAAGTTATCCAGAAGCTTCATGCGGTCCAGGGGAAAGGCAATAACGGCGGCTTTTCCGGTCACGTCCTCAATATCAATGAAGCCGCCGTCAATATCAAGATGCGCCCGGGAATCAGCCGAGTGGTTCCGGTTGTCCCCCATTACCCATATTTTCCCCGCTGGTACCACCACATCAAAAGGCTGAGCCACGGGCAGTTCTGCAGGATTGATGTAGGTCTCGCCTAATTCCGTGCCGTTAATGGCAAGCACATCCGCCTTGGTGCAGCAGACTACATGGTCCCCTGGCAGGCCAACAACTCTCTTCACCAGGTGTTGTTCAGAGGTGTCCGGCACCAAGCCAATAAATGCCAAAGCCTCTCCGATAGCCCCGCCAACTCCGGAAGATGGCTGATCAGGTTCCGGCTCCAGCCATCCTTTGCTGTCCCGGAAAACCACAACGTCGCCCCTGGCGAGGTCGAACGGCTGCGGCACAAGAAGGTTGACGAAAATCCGGTCGTCCACCTCAAGTGTGTTCACCATGGAAGGGGACGGGATAAAAAACGCCCGAAAGAGAAACGTCTTAATCAGGAACGAAAGTACTACCGCGATGAGCAATACTGTGCCAATTTCCCGGAGCCAACCCAGCACCGGCCGGGGGCGCGAGAATCCTCGGCTCGTTGCCACTACTGGTTCTTTACATCTGCAGCCGGATCCCGCAGCCCAGGCTCGGCACACCCATCCCCGGCCCGCCGTCTCGCCGCAATAATTCCATCCCTTACTGCGGCCCGAACAACACCATAGAGGACATAAAAGAAGGCAGCCGCACCAAGGCCAACCAGGACAGCAGAGTTCAACACAGTCGCGTCCATACGCTATTCCCCCAAGATTTTCGTCGTCCCGTAGCGGGCCTGTCCAGTTTATCCATTGGGGGCACGAAATCTCGCCGAACTACAGCGCACCGATGCCCTGCATCCAGGTTTCTTCACGGCCTCCTCGACGACAGGTCCGCCACAGATCACCGAGTGGCAGTGCAGCCGAATATGATTCCACATCGTGAAAGTTACTTTCCCCCTTGTGGAATGTGTGTGATCGGAGTTACATTGATCCAGACCCCAAAGCAGGGGACGTTCCGATTGATAGGTAGATCAATGAAGATCCCAGATTCCGCGGCGCTGAAGGCGAGTTCGGCTCCGCAGAAGAAGAAGCCCCTGTACAGGTCGCTCTTCTTCCAAATTCTGATCGCCGTAGTGGCAGGTGTCCTCATCGGACACTTCTGGCCGAACCTGGGCTCCCAGCTCAGGCCGCTGGGCGATGGCTTTATCCAGCTCATCAAGATGATCATCGCGCCACTGATCTTCTTGGTCATCGTCACCGGCATCTCCGCAGTAGGTGACGTCAAGGCGGTGGGGCGCGTAGGCGTCAAAGCGCTCCTGTATTTCACGGCAGCAACCCTCTTTGCCCTGGTTTTCGGCCTCGTTGTAGGCAACATCGTCCAGCCCGGAGCGGGGCTGAACATCGACCCGGCGACGCTGTCCCAGGAAGCAGTAGACGCCAAGACCGGCAACGCCCAGCCCAAGGATGCTGCATCGTTCCTCCTGAACGTGATCCCCACCAGCGTTATCGGCGCATTTGCCAACAACAACCTCCTTCAGGTGCTGTTCTTCTCCGTCTTCTTCGGCGCAGCCATCGTTGTCATCGGCCGCAAGCACTGCATGCCGGTCATCAGCCTGATGGAAACCGTCCTGGAACTGATCTTCAAGATCATGTCCTGGGTCATGAAGGTTGCCCCCATCGGCGCCTTTGGTGCCATGGCCTTCATCATCGGCCAATACGGCCTGGAAACGCTGGGAACCTACGCGCTCCTCATCCTGGCTTGCTACGGGGCAGCAATCGTCTTCATCGGCCTGTTGTTCATCGTTGCCTGGAGCTTCGCCAGGGTTCCGCTGTGGCAATTCATGAAGTACACCCGTGAGGAATTCCTGCTGGCACTCGGCACCGCTTCCACCGAAGCCGTTATGCCGCGCATTATGACCAAGCTGACCAACGCCGGCTGCTCCCGGGCAACCACAGGCCTGGTTGTTCCCACCGGCTACTCCTTCAACCTCGACGGCGCCGCGATCTACCTTTCGATCTCGTTGCTCTTCCTTGCCCAGGCGTTTGGCCACAACCTTGACCTCGGCCAGCAGCTCGCAGCACTCGGCGTCCTGCTTCTGACCTCCAAGGGCATGGCCGGCGTTCCGGGCTCATCCTTCCTGGCCCTGTCCGCCACGGCTGCCGCATTGGGCATCTTCCCGGTTGCCGGTGTCGCATTGCTCCTCGGCGCCGACCGCCTGATGGACTCCATGCGGGTTGTGGTCAACCTGCTTGGAAACTGTGTAGCGACGTTCGTCGTTGCCAAGTGGGAAGGCCAGTTCGACCGCAACGTTATGGTCCGGGCCTTCAACGGCGAAATCACGAACCACGATTCCGCGATCATGATGGGCGTCGAGGAAGAATTCGAAGACCAGGAGCTCGAAAGGATCAGTGAAGGACAGGATCCTTCACCAAAGTTCCGTGGCGGCCCCACTCCGGATCAGATTCCGGCGTTCCAGATGGAACGGCCTTCAGCGGCCGTTACAACTGACGTGCAGGGCGATTCCACCCCTCGTCACTAAAGGCAATAGAGGCAATAAAAGCAGTCCCTCGCCAAACTGGTTGGCGAGGGACTGCTTTTGCTTTGGGCCGCACCCAGGATCAGGCGGAGTCTGAGATTCTTGCTCCCCAGATGGTTGCATGCGACGGCGAGATGTTCTCGGCACAGGCCGATGCTCCGACAAAGGGAGTCGATCTCCGTATGAATCCCGCCAGCGGCGACGCGGAAACCCGCTATGCATTCCGGCTCATTCCAGCCACATGAGCTAGAGCCGTTCCACCACAAGGTTCCGGTACGCCGCCCGCAGCGGTGCCATCTGGCGGAAGCCGAGGTACCCGCCGCCAAGGACCTTGCCTGAATCATCAGACCAGGAGAACAGTGGCAGCCCGTTGATGGCGAAAGACACCCTCGGGCCGTCCTTCACGACCTCCAAGGTGTAGAAATCCACGGCATCCTCCGCCGGGGGCAGGGGGTCCGCGCCCTGCGCCACCAGCTCGAATCCGGCGCTCTTGCGGAGGTTGCACGTCCGGAATGCCCGCTCCGCCACATACTTGTGCCGCAGGTAGGAGACGTGGAGGGCATCAATATCCCCCGAGTGGTACTGCGGGTAGTAACCGGTCCGTTCCGCAAGTTCCGGCGCGAACAGGTCCTTGCCGTCCTGCCCGTTCGCCGCGAAAAACAGCATGGCCAACCCAGGTTCCTGGAGGGGCCGGAACTCCCAGCGGATCCGGATGGCGTCCGGAAACTCCGCGGGGCACCACAGCGTCCAGTGCGCGTGGTCCCCATGCTCCGCATCATCCAGCGCGCCGCGCAACTCCAGGGCCGGCGCACCATCCTCCCCGTCAAAAACTGAAGAAGCGACGGGCCCCTCGGCCACCCAGCCGGCAATATCTTCGGGACTACCCAGTGCGTTGCGGTAAAGCACTTCCCCTTCGGGACGGAACGGCCCCACCTAGGCGCCTGCCGCCGTCGTAATTAACCCACCCGCGCTGGATACCGCCGGACCATACCCGAAAGCGGCCAGCTGCTCCGCTGCCTGCGCGGCAACAGCCCGGGCGCCCGTCACGGAGAAATGCGTATTGTCCTCCAGGCCGCCCGCCCAGTGGCCGTGGGTACCTGGTGCCAGGTGGACAAACAGCTCCCTGGAACCCTCGTCGCCCAGACGCACGTAGAGCTCCCGGGTCCAGGAGTTCAGGTCGATCAGCCGGACATCCAGTTCTGCTGCGAGTCCACGCACGACGGCGGGATATTCTCCCAGCGTCGGCTCCAGTTCACCGCCGCTGAAGTGCCGCCGCGCCACCGAGGTGCAGAGGATGGGGTCCGCGCCCTTGGACTTGACCTCGGCGACCATCCGCCGCAGGTTGTCCGTGTAGCCAGTGCGTGGCGCCAGATGCGCCTGTTTCTGGTCGTTGTGGCCGAACTGGATCAGCACCACATCACCTA
Organism: Pseudarthrobacter sp.; assembly: GCA_031178005.1. Lineage (GTDB taxonomy): Bacteria > Actinomycetota > Actinomycetes > Actinomycetales > Micrococcaceae > Arthrobacter. Next base: position 286,746 of record JAPSJV010000001.1, on the reverse strand, counting down.
CGCCTGCCAGCGGCATCAACTGGTGCCAAAGTCCCTCTGCCCGGAAGGACTCCGTGGAGGCTCCACCCTTGGCATAGTTGTGGACCGCGGCCCAGGTGAAGACGTGCGGGGCCAGCTGGGCTCCCCAGCCGCTCATGGGGTATTCGTGGGTGGGACAGTTGGCGGCTGTGGAATCGCCGGCAATCAGGATCTTCATGGAACTCCTTAACCTTTAGCCCTTGACCGACCCGATGAGCATCCCCTTGGCGAAGTGCTTTTGCAGGAACGGGTAGAAGAGCAGGATGGGCAGGGTGGCAACGACAATAACGGCAAACTTGATGCCCTGTGCCGGCGGGATGTAATTGGGGTCCACATCGCCCGTGCCCAGCAGATCCGACGCCGCAGTGACCTGGCGCAGGTACATCTGGAGGGTCCACTTCGAGTTGTCGCTGAGGTAAAGCAGCGGGGACATAAAGTCGTTCCAAATGCCTACCGCGTAGAACAGCGCGAACGTCGCCAGGACGGGCTTGGACAGCGGCAGGATGATGCGCCAGAGGATTCCCACCTCGGTGGCGCCGTCCATCTTGGCCGATTCTTCAAGTTCCGCCGGAAGTTCCTGGAAGAAGTTCTTGATGATGATCAGGCTGAACGGGTTGATCGCCGCGGGCAGGATCAGCGCCCAGTAGGAGTTCAGCAGGCCCAGTTCCTTGACCAGCAGGAACGTAGGAATCATGCCACCGGAGAAGACCATGGCGAATACCACCAGGGAAAGGATCAGCTGGCGGCCACGGAGATTCCGCTTGGCCAGCGGATAGGCCATGGTGACGGTGAAGATCAGCTGGACCACGGTGCCCACGGCGGTGACCAGCACGGTTGTTACCAGGGCTCGGACGAACGACGGCGTGGAGAAGATGTATTCGTAGGACGCGAAGGAGAACTGTTCGGGCCAGACGAAGAACGCCCGCCTGGTGATTTCGGCTTCGTTCGCGAAGGACCCTGCGAAAACATACACGAACGGCAGCAGCGTGATAACGCCGATCGCGGTGAGGAAGACGTAGTTTGCGGCATCAAATATCCGGCCGCCACGGGTGTTGTGGATTTTCATCTAGAAGAGTCCGCTCTGGTTGAAGCGCTTGGCCACCCAGTTGGTCCCGAAGATCAGGACAATGCCCACGAGGGACTTGAAGAGCCCCACAGCAGTGGAATAGGAGTAAGCGCCCTGCGTGATGCCCACAAAGTAGACGTACGTATCAAAGACGTCCGCCACACCGCGGTTCAGCGCATTGGTCATCAGATAGATCTGCTCAAAGCCGGTGTTCAGCATCTGGCCGATCGCCAGGATCAGCATCACGATGATCGTGGACCGGATCCCGGGCAGCGTGATGTGCCAGACGCGGCGGAAACGGCCGGCGCCATCGATGATGGCGGCCTCGTACTGGTCCTGGTCCACGCCGGCGAGTGCAGCCAGGAAGATGATGGTGCCCCAACCGGTGTTCTTCCAGATTTCCTGGAGAATAATCAGCGGCCGGAACCAGGCCGGGTCGGAAAGGAAGTCGATGTCCGTGCCCAGGAGCCCGTTGATGAAATGGAACATCGGGCCTATGTCCAAAGCGAACAGCAGGAAGCTCAGCGACGCCACAATGGTCCAGGACAGAAAGTGCGGGATGTAGACCAGCGTCTGGACCGTGCGCTTGAGGATCGAAAGCCGGACCTCATTGAGCAGCAGGGCCAGGACGATGGTCAGCGGGAACGCAATGCCCAGGTTCAGGAACGCCAGGATCAGCGTGTTCCCCAGCAAGCGGCCGAAGTCCGGGTTGGCAAAGAAGTCCTGGAAATGCTGGAAACCCACCCACGGGCTCTCGTTGATCCCCAGGAACGGAACGTAGTCCTTGAAGGCGATGACCACGCCGTACATCGGCGCATACCGGAACACCGCGAAATAGAGCACGCCCGGCAGCAGCAGCAGATACAGCCACTTGTAATGCGCCAGATGGACAGCCAGCCCGCGCCGCTTCCGGGGAGCGGGTGCAACTGGTGCCACCCGCTCCCCGGCTTTGGTTTCAATGACAGGTGCTGCCACTTACTTGTTTTCCTGCCAGAGCTTGTTGATCTCTTCCTTGACCTTGTCGCCGCCGCTGGTGTTCCAGAGCTTGATGGCGTCCTTCAGGCCCTGCTCATCGATCTGGCCGGCCAGGTACTGGATCCGTGCGTCGGAAACGATGTTGTCCAGTTGGGCGCCCTTGGAAACGTAAGTCTCGGACACATAGGGGGCAGCCGGGTTGTAGACGGCGCTCTTGAGGTCATTGGCCGTTACTTCCAGGCGCTTGTCGTAGACCTGCTGTTCGTACTCTGAGGCCTGCTTGGGCAGGTAGAAGTTGTTGCCGCGGACGTTGATGCCCAGCTGCGCGTAACTCTTGACGTCGGCGTTTATCGTCTTGCCTTCGGGCGTCTCCGGCGTGATGGCCTTCGCCGCGCCGTCCTCAACAGTGAAGTTAACGCCTTCGATGCCGTTGTTGAGGAGGACGGCAACCTCGTCGCTGTTCATCTCATTGAGGAACTCAAGGATCTGGTCCAGCTCGGCTTCGGTGCGCACCTGCGACTTGGAGACTGCGATAAATCCACCGTAGCCGTCAGTGGGGTGGGCGTGGAGTTCGCCGTCGGGCCCTTCAAGGTTGCCAACAAAGCCCACCTTGTTTTCAAAGTCCGCAGGGTTGGTCTGCTTGAAGAGGTTCACAATCTGGCTCACACGGGAGTCGACGTCGATGATGATTCCGCCCTTGCCGTTCAGGAACGGTTCATTCCATTTGGTACCGTCGAAGGTGGCAAAGTCCGGGTTGACCAGGCCTTCGTCGATCATCTTTTTGACGAAGGCATTGGCTTCCAGGAACTCATCAGTCTCGAAGCTGGGAACCAGCTTCCCGTCCTTTTCAGTCCAGCGGTTTCCGGCGCCGTACCATTCCTCGATGATGTCGTATGGGCTGTTGGTGCCCAGGCCACCCCATTTGGGAATGGTGATGCCGTAGGTATCCTGCTGGCCGTTGCCGTCCGGATCCTGCTCGGTGAAGGCCTTCGCCACCTTGTAGAGGTCCTCGGTCGTCTTCGGAGCCTGCAGCCCCAGCTTGTCCAGCCAGTCCTGGCGGAACATCACGGCGGCGCGCATGGCTGCACGGGCCCGGAAAACACCGTAGACCTTGCCGTTGATGCTGGAGTTGGCCTGGACTTCAGGGGTGTTGGTGGTCAGGTTGGGGTACTTTTCCAGCTTGTCCGTGAGGTCCCAGAATGCGCCGGCCTCAGCGTTCTTGATGAAGGCCGAGGACTTCGTGGTGAACACCATCAGCTGTGGGATGTCATCCGAGGCCATGGTGATGTTCTGCTTGTCACCGTAGGAGGCGTTGGGAACCCAGCTGATTTCGACGTCTTTGCCGGTCAGCTCTTCGAGCTTCTGGTGTACAGCACCGTCGCTCGACGGCGGCTGCGCCTCCAGGTACGGGGCCATGATGGTGACCTTGCTGAGGTCCGCCGCGGCGGGTGTGCTGCCGCCGCCACAGGCGGTCAGCGCCAGGGCGGCCGCCGTGAGGACGGCTGCGGCCAGGCTGGTTTTGCGAGTGATCATAGGACTCTTCCACTTCGTTGGGGTTGATTTCATTGGAGTAACAAGGCAGGGGATGGATCAAGGGACGGAGAAAACGGGCCCCGATGCCGGTTGGGCGTTGTCAGGGGCCAGGGATTCATCGTTGGCCGTGAAGAACCTGTCGCAGAGCCAGCCTGTGATGAACAGCCAGGCGCCGATGCTGAAGAACGGGATCAGCCCGGGAACGGCCTGGCTGGCAAAAAGCACGGCTGCGGTGACAAACAGCAGGATGACGGTTCCGGCCAGGTGCCTGAATGCAAAACGCGAGGACACCAGCAGGTACTGGACAGCTGCCAGTTCGTAGCGGGCGTACATGGGGAACAGGTAGCACATGGCACCCACCATCAGGATGCCGGCCACGAGTGTGAGCATGGCGACCAAGTTGGGGAACACTCCCCTGTCGCCGGCAAAGTAGTTCCAGTTCAGGACCATGGCGGCCGCTATGCCCAGCACCGGGAGGAACAGCGCGTTTGCCTTGACGAAGTTGCGGAGCACTTCGCGGGGGTAGTTCCTGAACAGCGGGGCCAGGTCACCGCGGACGCGTTTCCGGACCATGATCTGGGCGGCCGCCGTAGCAGGGCCCGCGCCGAGGATGCCCAGGCCGGCAATGGTGAAAACGAGCCACAAAATATTGAGGCAGGCGATCCACAACAGGGTGTCGAAAAAGGAGTACGCCTTGGCGCTCCACGTTCCTGACAGCATGGCACTGCTCCTCTCGCTTCTCCAACGTTGCAGAAGAAATTTCCGGAGTGGCTTGCGTCACCTAGAAATCGCTTTCCCACATCCTGACGGAAGCGCAGGAGTAACGTCAAGAACTATTTTGAATCGTTACATAACTGGACGCGACAGGCTTCATTAGGCAGGATAGAGCTTGGAAAGCGCTTGCCGACCGGAGCCGTACCAGGACAGAAACCGGAGAACCATGACACCGCCGTCAGAGCCCACAACATCCGCACCCGCAAGAGTGGCGCAGGTAGGCGTCCACGGCTTCGGCACCCACCACCTGGCAAACCTCCAGCGTCTCCAGTCGGCTGCCGCCGTCGAACTCGTTGCGGTGGCCGATCCCACCCCGCCTGCCGAGGGATCGGTCCCCGAAACGGCAGCAGTCTTCAACAGCCTGGACCAGCTGCTTCCGGCCACACCGGATCTCGACGTCGTCATCGTCGCCACGCCTATCCAGACCCATGCGCCGCTGGGACTCGCCGCCCTCGCGTCGGGTGCCGACCTGTACCTGGAGAAGCCGCCGGTAGCTTCCTTGGCCGACTACTACCGGCTCCAGGAAGCTGCGGCGACCACCGGCCAGGCCGTCCAGATAGGCTTCCAGAGCCTTGGCTCGCATGCGCTTCCAGCCATCGAAGAGCTCCTCGCAGAAGGCCGGATCGGACAGCTCACCGGCATCAGCGCCACCGGCAAATGGGTCCGCGACCGCGCCTACTACAAACGCTCCCGCTGGGCGGGAAAACGCACCATTGACGGCGTTGACGTGGTGGACGGCGTGGCCACCAACCCGCTGGCGCATGCAGTCGCCACCGCGCTCAGGATCGCCGGAGCACGCACGACGGCGGATGTCGCCTCCGTGGAAACGGAGCTGTTCCGCGCCAATGACATTGAGTCCGACGATACCTCCGTGATCAGGATCCGGACGGCCGCGGGGCTGCCGGTCACCTGCGCGCTGACCCTTTGTGTGGACGAGCCTGTTGAACCCTACGTAACGCTCCAGGGGACCTTGGGAACGGCGGTGTTCCACTACACGCTGGACCGCCTGGAGGTGAGCGTTAACGGGGAAAGCACCGAGGAAACCTTCGGCCGTGACGACCTCACAGCGAACCTCCTGGACCACCGCCGCGACGGCGTCCCGCTGCTCAGCTCCCTCGCAGACACCGGCGCTTTTATGCTGGTGCTGGAGGCGATCCGCACTGCCCCGCTGCCGGCATTAATCGACGCCGACCATGTCCGGTGGGTAGGTGAGGGCGACTCCGCCCATGCCGTTGTGGAGGGCATCGACGACGCCATTGAACGCGCCACCGCCACGCACTCCACGTTCAGTGAGCTGGGACTTCCGTGGGCTGTGCCAGCTGGAACCGGCCAGGACGGCGGCACTGTTCCGGCTGGAGTTGTCCACAACTGATGGGCGGGTCGCTGCGGGCTGTTGAGCTCTGTACCGAGGGCATGCCGGATTGCCTGACCGCCGGGGCGCGTCCCGTTTTCGGCTGGCAGCTGGAGAAGACCCACGGTGGGCGTGGACAGACCGAAGAAACCTGGGCATCCCGCGCCCAGACCGGCTACGAAGTCCAGGTCCTGGGCACCGCCGGCGACGAAGTGTGGAGCTCCGGGCACATTGCTTCCTCCCGCTGCTTCGGCCTGCCTTACGAGGGCCCGGAGCTTGCCGACGATTCCGACTATTCCTGGCGCGTCCGGGTCATGGATGCAGCCAACCAGCCAGGCCCTTGGTCCGGGGCCAAGGTATTCAGCACGGGGCTCAACGGCAGCCGGGCTGGATCTGCAGGCCATGGCAAAGGCGGCTGGCAGGCCGAATGGATCCATCGGAAGCCAGGCGGACGTGGCCCACTCGACCTGCTCGGCGGGGTGCTCCGGGTAGCCGGATCACCGTGGTTGCCGTGGCCGGAGCCCGGTGTCCCGGAGAGTGAACGGTCCGGAATTTTGCCCACTTCACCCGTCCGGACGGTCATGGCTGTTGTCCGTCCGCAGCTTGGCCTGGCCGGCATTCTTATTCGCTCCAGCGGCGCAGGCACCGGGCTCCTGGTGGAACTGGGACATGCCGGAGACGTGGTCCTCCGGGAAGCCCCGCTCTGGGAAATCCCCTGCGCCTCCGCTCCGGACACCCGGATCCTTGCTGCCGGGCAGCTCGGCCAGGATGACGCCCCGGATGCTTGTCCCGGTGGCTGGCGGACGCTGCAAATCCACGATGACGGCACCACCATCGCGGTAATTCTCGACGGCGTCGAGATCCTCGCCGCTGCCGTCCTGCCTTCCGCGGTGCATGGCATAGCCTTCCATCAGGGACCCCGCAGCCAGGCCGAATACGCCCGCATCGAGGTGCGTGCCGGCGTCGAACAATCCGCGCCCGTGCTGCTTTCCCGCGACTTTGTGCAACAGGAAACAGATCCCTTGCGGGACTGGCCCACTGCCACCAACCACCGCCAGCCCGATGAGTGGACCCGCGCCACACACTGCATTCCCTTGCGGGGCGATGTGGTGCGGGCACGCCTTTACGTGGCGGCCTGCCATCGCGCCACCGTCCGGATCAACGGAACCGAGTGCCTCACCACCACAAGTTTCGGGTACCCCGGAGAGGGATATTACGACGGCGTTGACGTCACCGCCGTCCTGCACGGCGCGGACCAGGCCGGATTGGACGTGCTGCTGCACTGGTATGGGCCCGGCCAGGGCCGTGCCGCCGCGCATCCCGGATTGCTCCTGCAGTTGAACCTGGAATATGCGGATGGCCGCCGCGAGGCGCACGGCACCGGCAGCGGGTGGCAGGTCAGCGAAGGACCCTACCGGCAGGCGGGGTATCGCAATGACGAGGGCGATACCGTCGAGTATTTCGATGCAACGGCCGCACCTGACGCAACAAGTTCGCCAGCCCTGAGCTACGGCCCCCATCCCAGTCCGGAGTTCCCGGCCGTCCACCCCCGCAGAACGGTGGTGGCGGCCCGTCCTGTAACAGCGGCAAGGCTGCTGACGGCGGCCGACGGAACCCTTGTGGCGGACTTCGGGAAGGTCATCCCGGGGCGTCCGGACATCGATTTCGCCACGGGAATCGCCGGCCGCACGGTGATGCTCCGGGCCGGCTACCAGCTCACCCCGGACGGCAGGGTGGACGCCGGCAGGACCGCCAGCCAGAACACGGACATGTCCTTTCCCTACGTCCAGCCGGACGGCCCGCACAGTTACCGGGCAAACATCCATCTGGGCTTCCGCTACCTCGAGTTCCCGGGGCTGGACGCTTCAGACATTGTCCGGGCGGGCGCCGTCGTGGTTCATGGAAAGCACCCCGTCGAGGGCAGCTTCAGTTCTTCGGACGCCACTTTGAATGCCGTTTTTGCGCTGCTCAGGGATTCCGCCCTGCACGGTGTCCAGGAACAGTTTGTGGACACTCCCACGCGGGAAAAGGGCCAGTTCCTGGCCGATGCCGTCAACATTTCCTACGGCACCATGGCATTGTTCGGCGAGCACGCATTCACTGCCCAGGCGCTGCGGGAATTCGCCTGGTCCGGCGCCCGCTACTGGCACCGCGCCGGAGACCGCGGGCATTTCAACGCTGTGTACCCCAACGGCGACGGCAAGCGCGAAATCCCGGATTTCTCGCTCATGCTTCCGGAATGGGCCGAGGAATACTATCTCCGCACCGGCGATCTTGCGCTGATAAGGGAGATCCTGCCAGCTCTGTGTGACGCCGCCGCTTACCCGCTGCGGCACATCCCGGAGGAAGGCCCGACGGCGGGATTGGTCACCAGGTTGGGTGGAGGTTCCGGGCCCTACCTGCACGGAATCGTGGACTGGCCTGCTCCGGGGAGGTTCGGCTATGACATGGAGTGTGCGGCCAAGACCACAGTCAACGCCCAAGCTGTCTCCGCGCTGCAGTCCGCCGCCAGGCTCTGCCGAGTGGCCGGAAGCACGCAGGAGGCGGAGGGCTCCGCGGCCAGCTTTGAACAGCGCGCCCATGCCCTGTCCGATGCCATCCGCCGGAGGCTGCGGGTAGATGGCGTGATGGTCGACGGACTGCATGCCGACGGCACACCCAGCACCCACGCGTCCCAGCACGCGGCGTCGTTCCCGCTCTCGTTGGGAATCACGGCCCCGGAGTTCGCACAGGCGGATGCCGGGCAGATCGCTGCGATGGGCATGCAACAGGGACCCCTGACCGTCCACCGGCTGGTGCGGGCGTTGCTGCGCCAAGGCAAGGTGGACGCCGTCCTGGACCTGCTGACATCCTCGGGGCACCCCGGATTTGCCCGCCTTCTGGAGCGGGGAGCCACCTTCACCTGGGAAGCGTGGGATCTGGACGAAGGCTCGGACTACAGCCAGTCGCATGCCTGGTCCGCGTCCATCCTGAAGGAAATTTTGGAGTACCTGCTGGGCGTCCGCTTTACCGCCCCGGGTGGTACCGCCGTCGTGATTGAGCCGCCCCTTTGCCGGCTGGAAAGCGCCAACGGTTCCATCCCATGCACCACCGGCATGATCCATGTTTCCTGGAGCCGCGCTTCAGGCTCAATGGTGCTGGACTACACACTCCCTGCCGGCGTCACTGCAGAGGTTCGGCTGCCTTCCGGTACTGCGCCAGGAACGTATCAATCCGCCGAACGGCTTCCTTGATGTCCACCACGGAAGGCAGGATGACAAAGCGGAAATGATCAGGCCTTGGCCAGTTGAAAGCCGTTCCATGTGAGACCAGGATTTTCTGTTCCTTCAGCAGGTCCAGGACGAACTGCTCGTCGCTTTCGAAGGGGTACATCTCCGGGTCGAGGCGCGGGAACAGGTACATGGCGCCGGCCGCCGGAACGCAGGTAACACCGGGAATGGCGATGAGCAGTTCCAGGGCCAGGTCCCGCTGGTCATGCAGCCTGCCTCCGGGCCGGATCAGCTCCTCGATGCTCTGGTAGCCGCCCAGGCACGTCTGGATGGCATGCTGGGCCGGGACGTTGGCACAGAGCCGGAGGGACGCCAGCAGCTCCAGGCCTTCCCGGTAGGCTTCCGTAGCAACCAGCGGTCCAGTAATGGCCACCCATCCCGCCCGGTAGCCAGGCATCCGGTAGGCCTTGGAAAGCCCGCTGAAGGTGAGGCAGCAGACGTCTTCAGCCACGGCTGCGGTGTGGATGTGTTCGACGTCGCCGTACCGGACCTTCTCATAGATCTCATCGGAGAAGAGCACCAGGTCATGCTTCCGGGCCAGCTCGGCGAACTGCTCCACGATGTGCCGCGGGTAAACGGCTCCCGTGGGATTGTTGGGGTTGATGATCACAATCCCCTTGGTACGGCCGGTGATCTTCGACTCGACGTCCGCCATATCCGGCCACCAGTATTCGTCCTCGTCGCAGAGGTAATGCACCGCTTTGCCGCCGGCCAGGTTCACAGCCGCCGTCCAGAGCGGATAGTCAGGGGCCGGGATCAGGATTTCGTCGCCATTCTCCAGGAACGCCTGCAGGGTCATGGAAATCAGCTCGCTGACGCCGTTGCCGACGAAGATGTCCTCGACGCCGATCTGCATCAGCCCACGCGTCTGGTAGTACTGCGAGATGGCGGTCCTGGCCGAAAAGATCCCCTTGGAGTCGCTGTAGCCCTGGGCGCCGCGCAGGTGGTGGATCATGTCCACCACCACCGATTCCGGGGCTTCCAGGCCAAATGGCGCCGTATCTCCCAGGTTCATTTTCAGGATCCGATGGCCCTCGGCTTCCATCGCCCTGGCCGCATGGAGGACCGGGCCGCGGAGTTCATACTTGACGTTCAGTAGTTTGCTGGAGAGCTGCATCGGAGGCATGGCTCATCATTTCACGGCCTTCGAGTTCAGCCATAGCAAGAGCCCGACCACGCCAGCGGACAGGATGCCCAGCGCCCCGGTGACAACCAGGCCTTCGCGGACGCCGAACGACTCGGTCAGCCAGCCCGCCAACAGCCCGCCCATGGCGTGGCCGCCCATCAGCAGGGGCAGGTACAGTGCCATCACGCGGCCGCGGATTTCCGCGTCCGCTTCCAGCTGCACAGTGGTGGCGGCGGAGGTCAGGAACACCAGCGTCATCATGCCCACCACAACCAGCAGCACCATAAAGGACTCAACCGTGGGCATCAGGGCGGCCACCAGCTGGGTCATTCCGAACAGCGCGGCGGACAGCACAATGGTCTTGCGCCCCGAACTGCGAAGCCGGGCCGCCACGAGTGCACCCACCAGCGCTCCGCAGGCGCTGAGGGTATTGAAGACGCCGAAGCCTGCCGCGCCGTTGTGCCAGACCTGGTCCGCGAACGCCGCCAGGACCACTGGCCCGTTCATGCCGAAGGCGCCGAGCAGACCGGCCAGCAGGATGATCAGTAAAAGGCGTGGCCGATCCCGGACGTAGCGGAATCCGGCCAGCACCTGGCCTCGTCCACGCGTTGCGGGCGGGCTGTGATGCAGCTGGTCAGTCCTGATGGCCACGACCAGGACCAGCACCAGCAGGCACAGCGCGGCGTTGGATGCGAATGCCGCGGCGGTGCCATAGGCGGCTATCAGCACGCCCCCCAGCGCCGGGCCCGCCATGGCACCGAGCTGGATGATGGCGTTGTTCAGGCCGATTGCAGGCCGCAGCCGGGCATCGCCCACCACTTCATTCACAAAAACCTGGCGGGTGGGGCTGTCGATCGCGGAGCTGAGGCCCAGGACCACGCAGCTGATGTAGACGGCAATGACCGGAACAGTGCCGGTCCCGTCCCAGATGGCCAGGGTCAGGGCCAGGGCCGCGGCGATCACCTGGCAGACCAGCATGATCCTGCGTTTGGGAAACAGGTCCACGACGATCCCGCTCAGCGGACCGATCACCAGCATGGGCAGGAACTGCAGCGCGACGGCCAGCCCCACAGCGGCAGGGCTTCCGGTGAGCTGCAGGATCAGCCAATCCTGCGCCAGCCTCTGCATGGAGACCCCAATTCCGCCGGTGACCTGGGCGGCGAGGAACAGCCGGTAGTTGCGGCTGCCCAGCAGCTGGTACCAGCGTTCCCGGCGTTCTGGTTCCAGTGGGACGGTTGTTTCGGAAATGGGGGAAGTTGGGGAATCCTGTGGAGGCACGGGAGTTGCCTAGCCGCCTGTCCTGTTGCTGTTGGACCGGAATTCGACGGCGGCCGCGGCCAGGATCAGCGTCCCGGGAACCACAACAAACAGTGCCGGCAGCATCCAGACGAACACCACGGCCATAAACAATGCCGCCACGAGCAGAAGGGACCCGGTCCAATCGCTGAGGCTGGCGGCTTTGCCCGTTTGCAGCGCCGACCGCCACGCGGGGGCGCCGGTGCCATCTTTAGTTTCCGTGCCGCCGTCGTGGTTGACACCCGGTGCGACTGAGGGCAGACCGCCCGGAAGGGACCACGCGGTGGCCGTGCGCAGGAGCAGGACAGCGCAGGATGTGGCAACGATCAGCGTTACGGGCAGGATCACGTCCCGGCCGGGCAGCTGGCCCACCCAGGCGAGCAGAAGATTGATGACAATCACGACGGCGGCGGCCGCAGTAATAAAGCCTGTCTTCCAGCTGCCGGGCAGCGCAGCACGGAACAAGTCCCAGAGGCCGCGGATGGAATCGTCCCGGCCGTCAAGGTGGCGCTTAAGGTGGGCGATGCCCGCCGCGTACGCGGCGGGCATCGTGATCAGGGGAAGGGACAGCACCAGGACCACAACGCCGGCCAGCAGCGTTTCGGCGAAGAGTGCGAACTTGTTGACCGGCATACGGTCGTTGTTGTCCTGCGCGCGGCGGGTCGTATCCATGGTGCTCATTTTCTGTCTCCGTCAGCCCTTCAGGCCTTGGGTGGAGACGCCTTCAACAATGTACCGCTGGAAGATCAGGAAGAAGATCAGTACGGGCATGAGGGCCAGCACGGACATCGCGATCATGGCTCCGTAGTCGGAGCTTTGGGTCTGGTCCACAAAGAGGCGCAGGGCCAGGGGCAGCGGGTATTTCTCGGGGGTGTTCAGGTAGAGCAGCGGTCCGAGGAAGTCGTTCCAGCTCCAGATGAAGCTGAAGATCGAGGTGGAGATCAGTGCCGGTTTCATCAGGGGGAGCATGATGGAGCCGAAGATCCTGACGTGGCCGGCGCCGTCGATCCTGGCGGCTTCGTCCAGTTCGGCCGGGAGGCCGCGCATGAACTGGACCATGAGGAAGACGAAGAACGCGTCGGCTGCGAGGAACTTGCCGATCAGCAGCGGGATGTAGGTGTCCACGAATCCGAGCTGCTGGAACACGATGTACTGCGGGATGATAACGACGTGGAAGGGCAGGAGCAAGGTGGCGATCATCATGCCGAAGAAGAATCCGCGGCCGGGGAAGTTGATCCGGGCGAAGGCGTAGGCGGAGATGCTGGCCGAAAGTACGGTACCCACCACGGCACCGACGGCGAGGATCAGCGAGTTGGTGAAGAACGTCATAGTGGAGACTCCACCGATGCCGTCCATGGCGGTGACGAAGTTGTCCATGCTGAAGTTGTTGGACCACAGCGCGGTGTTGGAGCCGCCGATTTCCGAGTTTGGCTTGAAGGACGAGGCGATCATCCACAGTGCCGGGTAGAGCACGATGGAGACCAGGCCGATCGCCACGATGTGGAAGATCGCGCTCTTGATGCCTTTGGCGAGACTGGTTTCAGACTTCGGGTTGTAGATCGCGGCCGGAGTCTCCGGAGCTGATTGTGTGGGTGTTGCCGTGGTTGTCATTTCGAATCACCGCTGTAGTGGACCCAGGACTTGGACGTGCGGAAGATGATCAGGGTCAGGATGCCCACGACGATCAGAAGGAGCCAGGCCATTGCCGAGGCGTAGCCCATCCGGAAGTCGCTGAACCCGCGCAGGTACAGGTAGAGGGTGTAGAAGAGGGTGGAGCCGGCTGGGCCGCCTTCACCGTTGGAGATGATGTAGGCAGAGTTGAAGATCTGGAAGGCGTGGATGGTTTCCATCAGCAGGTTGAAGAAGATCACCGGGGAAAGCATGGGCCAGGTGATGTTGAAGAACTTGCGGATGGGCCCGGCGCCGTCCATTGAGGCTGCCTCGTAGAGTTCGCCCGGGATCTGCTTGAGGCCGGCGAGGAAGATGACCATCGGTGCGCCGAACTGCCACACGGTCAGCAGGACGAACATGGGCATGGTCATGGAGGGGTTGCCCACCCAGCCGCCCAGGTTGATCCCGAAGAAGGACAGTCCCTGGTCCACCGGGCCGGCATCGCCGAACATGGCCTTCCAGACGATGGCGATGGACACGGACGCGCCGATCAGGGACGGGGCGTAGAACGCCGAACGGTAGAACCCCTGGCCCTTGCGCTTGCTGTTCAGGAGCATCGCTACGGCCAGGGCCGCGGCGAGCTTGAGCGGGGTACCGAAGACCACGTAACTGACGGTCACGCCCACCGACTGCATGAACCTTTCGTCCTGGAACAGCGAGAGGTAGTTGTCCAGGCCGATCCACTTGGGCGGTTCGAAGAGGTTGTAGTTGGTGAAGGACAGGTACAGCGAGGCGATCATCGGCCCTGCGGTGAGGGCGAAGAAGCCCAGCATCCAGGGCAGCAGGAAGGTATAGCCGGCGCGGGTGTCCACTCCCCGCTGCCGCGACTTGCGCGGCAGCGAGGGAGCGGGCGAACGCCTGCTCACAGGTTGGGTTTGAGTCACAGGTTCATTCCGTCAGTCGTGAACGCCGGGATCAGGCGTTCTGCTTGATGATGTCTTCGGCTTCCTTGAACCAGGCGTCAACGGCTCCGTTGATGTCCACCTTGCCGTAGTTCATGTCCGAGGCGATGCGCTTGAACGAGGATTCCAGCGTGCCGAAGCCGACGATGGGCGGCTCCGGGGCGTCCTTGAGGTACTTCTCGATGGACTTCTCGTAATCAACAACCAGCTTGTCCGTACCTTCGAATGTGGTGCCGTCACGCTGGGTCTTGGACGCCGGAACACCACGTGAGGTCTTGAAGATCTGGCCCACCTCGGGATCATTGACCATAAAGTCGATGAACCGTGCGGAGGCATCCTTGAACTCGGTCTTGGCACTGGCAACCATCAGCATGGACGGCTTCAGGAACAGGCCCAGGTTATCCGGATCATCGGACGGAACAGGAACAAGCTTGAGCTCCTTGGCGCCGCTGTCCCCGAGGTAACCCGCCATGAAGTTGTCCCATGTGACCTCGCTGGCCGTAGCGTTGGAACCGAAGGCCGACTTGGGCAGGAGCTGGGTGACGCGCTCTTCAGGAATCATGGCCGGCGTACCGCGGAGATCTGCGGGCTGGCTCCACCACTTCTTGAGGTCGTCCTTGGTGAAGCCGAGCTTTCCGTCTTCCGTGAAGGCTTCCATGTTGTTCTGGCGGAGCCAGATGTTGAACATCCACCAAACGGCTGTGTAGTCGCCGCCGCCAAAGAAGGCACCGTTGCTCTTTGTACCCACCTGGGTCATGAATTCATGGAATTCCTTGTAGTTCCAGTTGCCGTCAGGCTCTGCAACACCGGCGGCGGCAAGCTTGGCGGGATCGTAGTACACCGCGAAGGCGTTGGTGCTGGTGGGGATGCCATAGGTCTTGCCCCGGATCTGGCCGGAGGGCAGCAGGGACTTGTCGAAAGCGTCCGTGTTGATGTTCACCGTGCTGAGGTCCAGGAGCTGGTTGCGCTGGCCGTAGTCACGCAGGTAGGAAAGATCCCACTGCATCACGTCCGGCAGGCCACCACCGGCTGCTTCGGTGGCGCGCTTCTGCCAGTAGCCGGCGAAGTCAGTGAAGTTGCCGTTGACCTTGATATCCGGGTTCTTGGACTCGAACAGTGCAATGGCCTTGCGGGTACGCTCGGCACGGTCGTCGTTGCCCCACCAGGTGTAGTTGATGGTGACGGGATTCTCGGCCGAACCGGTCTTCCCTGCGGTAGTACCGGACTGGCCGCAAGCCGAGAGCACGGCGGCAGATGCGGTGCCCAGTGCAATGGTGGTGAGGAAATTCCTGCGGTTGATCATCATAAGAGCCTCCTTGCTCAGTTGTGGAAGCTGGCTCTGATGTCTACTAGGTAGTAGTGAGCTGGCTAACACTCTTTCTGAAACGATACAATAGCTCTAATCGCAGGTCTAGGCAAGCGTTTTCCCATCAGACTGATTTCCGCTAGATTTCTACGAGACGACGACGAAGGAGTCCCATGGAGCACCAGGACAATTCACGCCCGGCCAGTGTTTGGAGCAGTTTGGACGGCATCGGCTACGGTGGCGACTACAACCCGGAGCAGTGGCCCCGGGAGGTCCGGCTTGAAGACTTGGAGCTGATGAAGGAAGCCGGCGTGAACTTCCTCAGCGTGGGCATCTTCTCCTGGGCCCTGCTGGAGCCGGCGGAAGGTTCCTACGACTTCGAGTGGCTTGACGAGGTCATGGACAACCTGGCAGCCAACGGCATCAAGGTAGCCCTCGCAACCGCAACGGCAGCTCCCCCCGCCTGGCTGGTCCGCAAGCACCCGGAGATCCTCCCGGTCACGGCTGAGGGCACCACGCTGGGACCGGGCTCGCGGCGGCACTACACGCCGTCGTCGGCCGCTTACCGCCGCTACGCAACAGGCATTACCCGCCTCATTGCCGAACGTTACAAGGACCACCCGGCCCTGGCCCTGTGGCACGTGGACAACGAGCTTGGTTGCCACGTGGGTGAATTCCACGGTCCCGAAGACGCGGCTGCCTTCCGCACCTGGCTGCAAGGGCGCTACGGCAACATCGACGCCTTGAACGCATCGTGGGGAACGGCTTTCTGGTCCCAGAACTACGGTTCCTTCGAGGAAATCCTGCCGCCCGGCGTCGCGCCTTCCACCCTGAACCCGGGGCAGCAACTGGACTTCATGCGCTTCAATTCATGGGCGTTCATGGACTACTACCGCGAACTCCTTGCCGTATTGCGCGAGGTGACCCCGGACGTTCCGGCCACCACCAACCTCATGGCTTCAAGCGCCACCAAGATGCTGGACTACTTCGACTGGGCCAAGGACCTTGACGTCATCGCGAACGATCACTACCTCGTCGCCGCCGATCCCGAACGGCACCTGGAACTCGCGTTCAGCGCGGACCTCACCCGCGGAATTGCGGGCGGCGAGCCGTGGATCCTGATGGAACATTCGACGTCGGCGGTCAACTGGCAGCCGCGCAACCAGCCCAAGATGCCCGGGGAGATGCTGCGGAATTCACTGTCGCACCTGGGCCGTGGGGCGGACGCGATTATGTTCTTCCAGTGGAGGCAGAGTTTTGCCGGCTCGGAGAAATTCCACTCCGCCATGGTTCCGCACGCGGGCCGGGACACCAAGGTGTGGCGCGAAGTGGTGGAACTTGGCGAGGCATTGAAGAAACTGGCACCGGTGCGTGGTTCGCGGGTGAAATCGCGCGTGGCGATTGTGTTCGACTACGAGGCCTGGTGGGCCAGCGAGATTGATTCCAAGCCGAGCCAGGACGTGAAGTATCCGGACCTGCTGCGGGCCTTCCACCGGGCCTTGGTGCTGCGCGGGATTTCGGTGGATCTGGTGCATCCGTCCGCTTCGCTGGACGAGTACGACTTGGTGCTGGTGTGCACGCTGTATGCCGTCACAGACTCAGCCGCATCATCGATCGCTGCCGCCGCTTCGCGTGGTGCGACGGTTTTGGTGAGCTACTTCAGCGGGATCGTCAACGAGCAGGACCACGTCCGCCTGGGCGGCTACCCCGGCGCATTCCGGGATTTGCTGGGCATCCGGGTGGAGGAATTCCACCCATTGCTGGACGGCGGTGAGCTGACCCTGAGCGGCGGGACGTCCGCTTCCGTTTGGAGTGAACACGTGCACCTCACCGGAGCCAAAGCGCTGTCCACCTTCACCGAATACCCGCTGGAAGGCGTACCCGCACTCACCCGCCATGTTGTTGGGGAGGGCTCTGCCTGGTACCTGGCCACCTTCCCGGACAGCAACGGCGTTGACGCACTGGTGGAGCGGTTGCTTGCCGACGCCGGCGTCGAAGCCCTGGCAGCAGCCGATCCCGGCGTCGAACTCATCCGCCGGACCTCCGACGACGGCGCCACCTTCCTCTTCGCCATCAATCACTCCCGGCGGGACGCCGCAGTCAAGGCCACCGGCGTGGATCTTCTCACCGGTGCAACGTTCGACGGCGTGGTCCCGGCAGGTGCCGTGGCGGTGGTTTCGGAAGGGTAACCCAAGGGTTACACAAAGCAGTCCCGGCAGGAACCGCATGGTTCCTGCCGGGACTGCTTTGGTTCCGACGTCGAAAGCCCTGGTGTCAGCTGCCGATTGCTGCAGCCATCTCGTCACGGGCCTTCTTGCCTGCTTCATCGGTGGAAAGCCGCTCGAACAACACCTCAGAGGTGTAGCGCTTGACGATTTCCTGGATGGCGCCTGCACCCTTGGGAGGCAACGCCGGGGCCTCACCGAGTTCATCTTCGATTTCGCTGATGAACTTCACTACCTTGACGTCTGCCGGCGTCAACTTCGATTCAATCGCAGCACGGACCTCGGAGTTCGGGTAAACACCGCGGTCGGCCAGCAGGGCCTCGCCTGCCTTGACGTCGTTGGCCAGGAAGTTGATGAACTTGGCCACTTCCTCCGGGTGCTTGGTCCGTGACGAAGCCGACCAGAACTGGGATGCCTTGTACCAGAGCTGGGCATCAGCCGAGGAGCCGGTCTTGGTGGGGAACCGAAGGATCTTCAGGTCACCGCCGGAGGCCTTTTCCAGTGCAGGAGCCTGGTTGGACCACCAGAACGCCATGCCGTTCTTGCCCGTGGCCAGCCCGCTTTGGTCCAGCGGAGCAGCCTCGGCCTCTATCACCTCGGAGGCGGAGGGCACTGCCTTGTTCTCGCTCATCTGCTTCAGGAACGCCCACCATTCGGCGATGTCCTTCGGCTCAAAGCCCAGCTTGCCGTCCGAGGTATACAGCGACTTGCCGTTCTGCCGGAGCCAGACGCCAAGAGAAGCCTCGTCGGTTCCGTAAGCGGCCGCGCCGTACGTGCCCGCGGGCGACTTCTCCGTCACCTCGGCGGCGATGCGTTCGAAGTCTTCCCACGTCCAGGTCGCATCATCGGGAAGCGGAACACCCGCAGCTTCAAACACTGCAGGGTTGGCCAGAATGGTAGCGGCATTGATGCCTGCGGCGATTCCGGTCAGCCCGTCCTCGCTCTTGCCCGCATCCAGGGCCGCTTTATCCAGCTTGGAGGTGTCGACGTCATACTTGGACAAGTCCAGCAAGGCACCCCGGCTGGAGTACTCCGTGAGGAACTTCTCGTCCATCTGGATGATGTCCGGAGCATCGTTGGCAGCGACCTGTGTGGCCAGCTTGTCCCAGTAGCCGCTCCAGTCGCCGTACTCAGGCTTGATCTTGATCTTGGGGTTTTCCGCCTCAAAGGCGGCAATGGCTTCCTGGGTGAGCTGCGCGCGTTTGTCGCCGCCCCACCAGGAGAAACGCAGTTCGACGACGCCGTCGGCACTTTGTGGTGCGGCTCCCCCACCGCAGGCACTCAAGCCGATGACGACGGCGGCTGCCGCAGCAACAACGCCGGTCTTCCGCAGGCGGCGGGGGCCGCCGTCGGAAGAGGTCTGTGCCTTTGGCTCAGACTTCGAGCGGGAAAAAAGAGGCACTGGGTACTCCGATCTTCTTTGATCTGATGGTCCGGGAGAGTAATTCAGAAATCGCGAAAGCGTTTTCTCTACCTGAGGTTACAAGTTTACTACTTGTAATACAAGATACTCCCGGAAGATTTATTTGATGCCGGTGGTGGCGATGCCTTTGATGAGGAACCGCTGGCCGAAGAGGAAGACGAGGAAGACGGGCAGGAGGGAGACGATGGACATGGCGAAGAGGGATCCCCAGCTGGTGGCTGATTGGGAGTCCACGAACGCGCGGAGGGCGACGGGGACGGTGAACATGTCCGGGTCCGTCAGGTAGATGAGGGCGCCGAAGAAGTCGTTCCAGGTCCAGATGAAGGTGAAGATGGTGGTGGTTGCCAGGGCCGGGACCATCAGGGGCAGGATGACTTTGAGGAAGATCCGGGGGTGGCCGGCGCCGTCGATGCGGGCGGCTTCGTCGAGGTCTTTGGGGATGCCGCGGATGAACTGGACCATGAGGAAGACGAAGAACGCGTCGGTGGCCAGGAGTTTGGGCACCAGCAGCGGCCAGAAGGTGTTCACCCAGCCGATCTGGGAGAACAGGATGTACTGCGGCACGATCACCACGTGGAACGGGAGCATGATGGTCAGCAGCATGATGCCGAAGAACAGCTTCTTGCCGTTGAACTGGAGGCGGGCGAAGGCGTACGCGGCCATCGAGCAGGAGATCAGGTTTCCCAGGATGGAGCCGATGACCACGATCGCGGAGTTGAGCATGTAGTGCCCGAACGGGTGGGTCAGTGCCGACCAGCCCGAGGTGTAGTTGGACATCTCGAGGCTGTTGAGCCAGAGACCGGGCTCGCGGAAGATCAGCTCGTTGGGCCGCAGTGATGAGACGACCATCCACAGCAGCGGGTAGATCATCAGCGTGCCGGCGAGGATCAGGATCGCGTGTTTGGTCAGGGCTTTGATGCGTTGTTTGCGGCTGAACGCCAGGGTCCCGCGGGATTCGCGGATCCGGGGCTTGCGGGGGGTCTTGGGCTTGCCGGTGCCGGTGGTGTTCTTGTCCGGGACGGGCAGGCTCTGAAGCTTAGTCGTCATAGAAAACCCAATACTTGGAAGCGATGAAGTTGATGGCGGTGAAAACACCGATGATGACCAGCAGGACCCAGGCCATCGCGGACGCGTAGCCCATGTCGAACTGGCCGAACCCCTTCTGGTAGAGATACAGGGTGAAGAACATCGTCGAGTCCGAGGGCCCGCCGTTGCCACCGGAGACGATGAACGCCTGGGTGAAGGACTGGAACGAGCCGATGATCTGCAGGACCAGGTTGAAGAAGATGATCGGGCTGAGCATCGGCAACGTGATCCGCCAGAACTGCTGAAGCGTCGTCGCGCCGTCAACCTTGGCGGCCTCGTAATACATCACCGGGATCTGCCGCAGGCCCGCGAGGAAAATGATCATCGGCGCACCGAACGTCCACACATGCAACAAAATGATGGAGCCCAGCGCGGTACTCGGATCCGAAATCCACCCCGGACCCTGGACACCGAACATCGCCAGGACCTGGTTGACCAGGCCCGTGGTCCCGAAGATCTGCTTCCACAGAATCGCCACCGCCACGGAACCACCCAGCAGCGAGGGCAGGTAAAACACCGAACGGTAAAACGGCAACCCGCGCAGGCCCTTATCCAGCACCAAGGCGATCAGCAGTGCCACCGCCAGCTGCACCGGAACCCCGATGAACACATACGTGAACGTCACGCCGAGGGAGTTATGCAACCGCGCATCGGTCAGCATCCGGGCGAAGTTATCCAGGCCCGTCCACTCCGGAGGCTGAAGCAGGTTGTAATCAGTAAAAGACAAATACAGCGACATCAGCATCGGCCCGATGGTGATCGCCACCAAACCCACCAGCCACGGCAGCAGGAAAATATACGCCGCCTTGTTATCCCGGCCGTTGGCCTTCTTCTCCTCAGCCGTAACCCTGCCCTTACGGCGGGTCAACGAACTGAGTTCGCTCATAGCACTCATGGCTGCAGGTCCGTCCTGCGGGGCAGGGCCGGCCCGGCGGGCACTTCTGCCCGGCCGGGGGTCCTGGGAGTGAATCTAGCGGCCATGTGGTCTCCTTTGGTCATCGTGGCCGTCCACGTGGGTGGTGATCGCCGGAGCGATCCATACAGGCGGGTTTGTGTTCCAGCCGCCCGCGGGTGTCAGTCATTGGTGTGCCGATCTCAGAGCCCCTCTCGAAGAGGGCCACTGGAAAGCGGCTTCCTACCAAAGTAAACGGTTTCTTGACTCCTGCATAGCCCTTTGTTAGTTTTTGAGAAAGCGTTTTCTGTTGTGCAGGTCACAAGAACACCAACTACCACTGAGGGGCACAAAACAATGAGGTTTGGTCTCAAGAAATCTGTATTCGGGGTTGCCGGAGCGACGGCAGCCCTGGCTCTGGTCCTGACGGGCTGCGGCGGCGCGCCGGAAGCAAAAGTCGGCACGGCCGAGGATCCCGTAACCATCCGCTTTGCCTGGTGGGGCAACGATTCCCGGGCAAAGACCACCCTGGAGGTCATCAAGGACTTTGAAGCTGCCAACCCCACCATCAAGGTGCAGGGCGAGAACACCGAGTTCAGCTCCTACTGGGACAAGATGGCTACCCAGATCGCAGGCGGCACCACTCCTGACGTCATCGCCATGAGCGGCGCCTACCCCAGTGAATATGCCACGCGTGGTGTGCTGCTGGACCTGGACACGGTCAAGGATGAGATCGATACCTCCAAGTTTTCCGAAGGAACAGTGGAGCTGGGCCAGATCGAAGGCAAGCAGTACACCATCACCGCCGGCGTCAACGCGATGTCCATGGTGATCGACCCCAAGGTCTTCGAAGCAGCCGGCGTCGAATTGCCTGATGACGAAACATGGACCTGGGACGACTACACGGAAATTGCCGCCCAGATCACCAAGAACTCCCCCGCAGGCACCTTCGGAACCACGCCCATGGCCAATGATTCCTTCCTTGCAGTGTGGGCCCGCCAGCACGGCGAAAAGCTCTACACGGATGACGGCAAGAAGCTTGGCATCAGCGAGCAGACCGCGGCTGAGTGGTTCGAGCTGAACAAGAAGCTGATGGACACCGGAGGTGCACCGTCCGCCTCCCAGACTGTGGAGGACGGATCAGCGCAGCCGGAAATGACCCTTATGGGCCAGGGCAAGCAGGGCATGAAGATCTCCTGGAGCAACCAGATGAACTCCTACTCCGGGTCCCCGCTGGTCATGATGAAGCTCCCCGGCGAGAGCAAGCAGGCCGGCTCCTGGCTGCGCTCCTCCATGGAATATGCCATCTCCTCGAAGTCGAAGCACCCCAAGGAGACCGCCAAATTCATCAACTACCTCGTGAACAACATGGACGCGGCAACCAAGATCAAGAGCGACCGCGGGATGCCGGCCAACACCGAACTCAAAGCCGGAATCACGCCGCTGCTGAAGGAATCGCAGCAGAAAGAAGCGGCATACCTGGACCGGCTGGCAGAAATGAAGATCAAGGCACCGCTGCCGTTCCCTGCCGGATCGTCCGCCACCATGGAGGTCCAGAACCGTTTTATGACGGATGTGCTCTTCGGCAAGATCAGCCCGCAGGATGCAGCCAAGAGCTTCATCGCAGAGGTGAACCAAAACCTGGGCTAGCCTCTTCAGCAGTACGCTTTGCATCCCCTTGACCCCTGGGGCACCGCCCCCTTGAACAGTAGGCAGGCCAGTGAGCACCAACACCCCGCCGGTACGGCCCAGCGCCATCGCCGGTTATGACGACTGGCCTGCCTATGTTCAGGCACATCCCCGTTACCAGGCAGCGGCTCCCGCAGCCCAGGAACTTGGGGATGCGCTGGGGGTTCCGGAGCTTCCCGCAGCACCTGAGGTGACGGTCCACTGGGAGGAAACGCACGACGGCGTCACCACCTCCCAGCTCAGCTGGCAGTTGGGATTCGGGCCACGCACTACTGGCTGGCTGATCCGGCCCGCCGGAAGTTCCGGTCCGCTGCCGGGCGTGCTGGCCCTGCACTGCCACGGAGGCAACAAGTTTGACGGTGCCGAACGCCTGGTGGAGCTGCCACCCTCGCACCCAATGTTCGAGGCTTCAAAGGCCGGGCACTACGGTGGCCAGGCACTTGCCACCGAGGTAGCCCGCGCCGGTTTCGCTGTCCTGGCACACGACACCTTCGCCTGGGGCAGCCGCCGCTTCGACCTCACAGCCCCGCCGTGGCGGACCGCATCGGCACTCGAGGCGCGGGAAGTGCAGTGGCGGCAGGACGGCGTCGTGCCTTCCGAAGCGGAACGCTACAACGCTGCCGCAGCAGCCCACGAGGACACAGTGGCCAAGGCAGCAGGCCTGCTGGGCACCAGCTTCGCTGGCATGGTGGCCCACGACGATCTTGCCGCGCTCGAGGTCCTGGCAGCATTGCCCGGGGTGGACGAAAACCGGCTGGGCTGCATCGGTTTCTCCGGCGGCGGCGGGCGTTCCCTGACGCTGGCCGCGCTGAGTCCAAGGATCCGCAGCTACGTGGTGGCGTGCATGATGACCACGTTCGAATCCCTGCTTCCCGCCTACCTGGACGCGCACTCCTGGCTGCTCCAGACTCCCGGACTGTGGAAACTGGGCGACTGGCCCGGACTGACAACCCGCTCGTCGGCCGGCAGCCTGCTGGTGCAGTACGCGCTGGCCGATGAGCTGTTCCCAGAAACGGGTATGCGGGACGCGCACGCCAAACTGGAAGCCCTGCACGCGGAGGGCTACACCGGGACCTTCTGGCCGGTTGGCCACGCCTTCACTGTGGACATGCAGCGCGAGGCGATCGATTTCCTCACGTCGGGTCTCCGCCCTCCCCAACTGAGTAGCAATAGTTGCCGTTTAGAGGCCCCAAAAGGGCAACAAGTGCTACCTGGTTGGGAGGGGACGGCCGAAACCGGGCGGCCGCGGGTTGCCCTGGTGGGCGTGCACGGGTTCGGCGAGCGCCACTTGGCCAACCTCGCCCGGCTCGAGGAGGCCGGTGCCCTGGACCTGGTGGCAGTGGGGGACCCGAACCCTCCAGAGCCCGGCCGGCTGGGTGAATCCGTTGCCGTGTTCCCGGACCTCGACCAGCTCATGGAATCGGGGCCTGCGGTGGATGTCATCATCCTGGCCACGCCCATTCAGACCCATGCTCCCCTGGCGCTGAAAGCCCTTAAGGCGGGGCTTGATGTCTACGTGGAGAAGCCGCCTGTGGCCTCAATGGCCCAGTTCCAGGAACTGCTCGACGCCGCCACGGACTCGGGCAACCTGGTCCAGGTGGGCTTCCAGAGCCTGGGGTCAGAGGCACTCCCGGCCATCCGGAACCTGGTGGAAGCCGGCGAAATCGGCGACGTGCTGGGCCTCAGCGCCAAAGGCCGATGGCTTCGGACCACGGGGTACTTCAAACGTTCGGCGTGGGCAGGCAAACGCAGCATCAACGGCGTGGACGTTGTGGACGGGGTGGCCACCAACGCGCTGGCTCACGCCGTCGCCACCGGGCTGGCCATGGCAGGCGCCCGCCTCCTGGACGACGTGGCTTCGGTCGAGACGGACCTGTACCGCGCGCATCCCACCGAGAGCGACGACACCTCGGTCATCCGGATCCGCACCATGGCCGGCAGCACCCTGCTCTGCGCACTGACCCTGTGCGCACCCGAACAGCAGAAACCCACCATCACCGTCCATGGGACGCGGGGCGAGATCACCCTTTTCTACACCGAGGACGAAGTTCTTATCACCACGCCGGACGGCGAGCGCCGCGAGGTTTTCGGCCGGACGGATCTCCTCGAAAACCTGCTGGAGGCCCGGTCTTCGGGCACCTCGCTGCTGAGTCCGCTGGCCGGCAGCGGTGCGTTCACCACGGTCCTGGAGGCCATCCGCACGGCACCGGCACCGCAGGAGATTCCGGCCGGACACCTGACGTGGGAAGGCAACGGAGACGAGGCACACGCCGTCGTCAACGGCATCAATGAGCTGGTGGAACGGGCGTGCAAGGCGCAGGCTACCTTTGCGGAACTGGGCGTACCCTGGGCCAGATCCGTTCCGCCGGTCCGCTCCTTCGCCATCGACGGCCACCCTGTGGCCGATTACCAGGACGGCAGCCACGTCCGCACCGTCTCGTCCCCCAGGCCATACCTGCATCCGGTCCGCACACTCGGCGGCACCATCGTCACGGACCACCAGCCGCTGGACCACGTCTGGCACCTCGGCGTCGGCGTCGCGCTTCAGGATGTGGACGGCGTCAACTTCTGGGGCGGACGCACGTACACACGGGAGGCCGGCCAGTACGTGTGGCGTCCGGACCACGGCACCATCCGGAGCACCACTATCAGCCCATCTGCCCAACTAGGTAGCAATAGTTACCGTTTAGAGGCGTCTAAAGAGCAAGTACTGCTACCTAGTTGGGAGGAGAGCGCGGGGTTCAGCGAGTCCCTCACCTGGGACGGGCCCGACGGCGCCGCCCTCCTCACCGAGGAACGCACCTGGACGTGGGCAGCAGTCAGCCCCTCCGCCTGGCGCCTGGCCCTGGACTTCGCACTGTCCCCCGCCGGTAACTCGCCGGTCAGCCTGGGAAGTCCCGGCTCCAACGGACGGCACGAAGGCGGTTACGGAGGTTTCTTCTGGCGGCTTCCTCCCTGCCGGGATGCCACTGTCCAGACGCCTGCCGGTTCCGGTGAATCCGAGGTGCACGGCAGCATAACGCCGTGGCTGGCCTGGTCCGGAACGTTCGACGGCGGCGCCTCGCCAGGGCCTGCGACGCTGGTGTTTGTGGCGGCGGAAGACTCCAAGGATCCCTGGTTTGTCCGCGTGGACGGCTATCCGGGCGTGGGCCGGTCCCTGGCCTGGGATGCCCCGGTGATCGCCGAACCCGGTTCCCCTGTGCGCCGCAGCGTCACCGTCTTCGTGGTGGATGGCATCCTGGGCACCGACGACATCGAAGAATTGACCAACCAGCAGAAGGGCCATTCATGAGCCAGACAACCGCCGCAGCAGGATCCCGCACGGCAGAAAACACCGGTAATCTGCCTAGTGGGCCGGGCGGCAGCCCGGACCGGGAGGTCAAGCGGCGGCGCGTGCTTGACATCCTCGACGCCGCCGGCCGCGACTCCCTGCTGCTGGACAGCACCACCGCATTGACCTGGTACCTGGACGGCAGCCGCGTCCACATCAGCCTGGCCGGTGATCCTGTAGTGGTTGTACTGGTGGACCGCAGCGGGGACCACCTGATGACGTTCAACAACGAGGCCAGCCGGATCGCGGCCGAAGAACTTCCAGCAGGAGTGACGCTGCACAGCGTCCCTTGGTATGGCGATCTCCGCCAGGCCGCCGTCGAAATCGCGGGGTCGGCACCCTTGGCGGAGGCCGCCGTCGTTAATGAACTCCGCGCCGCACGGCAGCACCTTCTTCCCGGCGAGAGCTCCCGCTATGCCCAGCTGGGCCGGGAAACCGCTGAAATGATGACCGATGTGTTGTCCGCAGCCACGCCGGAAACCACCGAGTTTGAGCTGACGTCCCAGCTGGCCGGACGCATCGTCGCCGCCGGAGCCGATCCGCTGGTGCTGCTTTGCAACGGAAGCTCCCGGAGCGAATTCCGGCATCCGCTGGCCACCCACTCTCCGCTGGGCCGCCGCGCCATGGCGGTTGTCTGTGCGCGGCGGGACGGCCTTATTGCCAACATCACCCGCTGGGTGCGGTTCGATGCCTCAACAGCCCAGGAGCTCGACGCCGAGGCCCGGATCGCCGCGGTCGAGGCCGACATCTTCGACGCCACGGTTCCCGGCGCCCGCCTGGACCTGATCTTCGCCGAGGTGAAGGCTTCCTATGTCCGGCACGGCTTCGGCCCCGAGCAGTGGGAGCAGCACCACCAGGGCGGCGCCGCCGGTTATGCGGGCCGCGATCCCCGCGTCACCGCATCCTCGACTGATCTCGTGGTGGTCAACCAACCGTTCGCCTGGAACCCGTCAGGCCCGGGCGTGAAGATCGAGGACACAGTGCAGCTCACGGAATCTGGCATGCAAGTCCTGACGCTGGACCCGCGCTGGCCGGCCACCACCGTCAACGGCTTGGCCCGCCCCACCACGCTGCAGCTCTAGGCAGGACGCTCTCTCAGATCTTGCGGTAATACCCAAAACGCTCTCTCAGTTGTAGCCGTAGCACCGGCGACAACTGAGAGAGCGTTTCGGTTAAACCAACATCAAGTGAGAGAGCGTTACTGGGGCAGGACCAGCCCGCCATCCACGCGGCGCGGGATGCCCAGCGGGTTGCCGTCCCGCAGCGCCGGGTGGAGGACGGCTTCCGGAGCGTCCTGGTAAGCAACGGGGCGCTGGAAGCGGCGGACCGCCGTCGCGCCTACCGAAGTGAACAGGGAGGTAGTGGCCGGGTACGGTCCGCCGTGCTGCTGCGCCCAGTTGACGGCAACACCGGTGGGCCATCCGTCGAACAGGACGCGGCCCGCCAGCTCGGACAACTGGTCCACCAGCCCGGCAACATCCTCACCCGGTTGTGCGTGGACGGTGGCCGTGAGGCTGCCTGGGACCTTGGCCAGGACTTCAGCAAGCTCGGCCGCGTCCGAATACTCGATCAGCAGAGTGGTAGGCCCGAAGCACTCCTCCAGCAGCTCGGCCGGACGTTCCAGGACATTGGCGGCCGACGTGGAGAAGACCACAGGTGCCGCGCCGTTGGCGGTGGCGTCCTGGTCCACTGTCCCGCTGACGACGGCGACATCCGGCACCGAGGCGACGCTGCGCAAGCCGTCCGGGTAGGCTTCGGCGATCCGCTCGGTGAGCATTCCCGCGGCCGGTTTGTCCTTGCTGGCCTCGGCCAGCTCGGCTCCGAATGACGTGCCGGACGGGATGAACACCAGGCCGGGCTTGGTGCAGAACTGCCCCGCGCCCATGGTGAACGACGCCGCCAGCCCTGCGGCCAGCTGCCCTGAACGCTCCGCCAGGGCGGCGCCGGTGATGACTACGGGATTCAGGCTGCCCAGCTCGCCGTAGAACGGGATGGGGTCCGGCCGCGAGGTGGCCAGGTCAAAGAGCGCACGGCCGCCGGGGATGGAACCGGTGAAGCCAACGGCCTTGATCGCCGGATCCTGGACTAGGGCCGTGCCAAGCTCACGCCCGCTGACCAGCGCGAAAATGCCGTCAGGGGCGCCGGCTGACCGCAGCGCTTCGGACACAATCTCCGCAGTCCGCTCCGAAAGACGAAGGTGCCCGGAGTGCGCCTTGACGATCACCGGGCAGCCAACGGCCAGGGCGGACGCAGTGTCGCCGCCGGCCACGGAGAACGCGAACGGGAAGTTGGACGCGGAGAAGACGGCCACAGGACCGATGGGCCGCAGGATCCGGCGCAAGTCCGGCTTGGGCGGCGTGGCCGCCGGATCCGCATGGTCGATCACTGCTTCGAGGTAGGAGCCCTCGGTGATCACGCGGGCGAAGAGGCGCAGCTGCCCGGTGGTGCGGGCCACCTCGCCGGTCAGCCGGGCAGTGCCCAGGCTCGTCTCGGAATCGGCGATCGCCACCAGTTCGTCCACATTGGCGTCCAGCGCGTCGGCGACGGCGTTCAGCCAACCCGCCCGTTCGACGTCGGACGCTGCCCCGGTGACTTTGGCCGCCTCCGTGGCGGCAGCGGTGATCTCTGACAAGGAAAGGGTTGCAGTGCTCACGTGGGTTACCTGTTCGTTGTGTCTTGGTTACGTATCTTGGTTTCTGGAAGAAAAATGGAAGCCCAGCCCCGCCTGGCCGCTGAGCGTAACGCGGCTGTTGCTGAAACGGACCGGTGATGGCCCGGCCAGGATGCCCAGCTGCTCGAAGGATGCGTCCTCCACGTCCTCCACCAGGGTGGGTTCCGCCAGGGTCAGGGCCAGCTGGCCGGAGAGCTCGGGCAACAGATGGGGCATGACCCGGATGCTGTTGGTCCGGGCCAGCTCCACGATCCTGCGGAACGGGGTGATGCCGCCCACCCGGATGATGTTGGGCTGGATGATGTCCACGGCCTCGGCTTCTATGAAGTCGCGGAACCGGTAGATGGTGTGCAGGTTTTCGCCGAGTGCAATGGGCACCGGGGAATGCTTGCGGAGCCGCCGGTAGGCCCAGAGATCGTCAGCCCGGATGGGTTCCTCCAGCCACTCCAACCCATAGGGTGCCAGGACCTCGAGGGCGCGGAACGTGGTGGGAAGATCCCAGCGCTGGTTGGCGTCGATCATCAGTTTGCGGTCCGGACCCAGCACCGAGCGGACTGCGGCAACCCGCTCGGCGTCCTCACGGATGTCCGGCTTGCCCACTTTGATTTTCACGGCCTGGTGCCCGGCAGCTACCCACCGCTCCGCCTGGGCCACCAGTTCCTCAAGGGAGTAGTGCAGGTTGACCCCGGAGCCATAGACCTCCACGGACTCCTGCCGCTGACCCAGCAGTCCGGTCACGGACGTGCCGGCCCGGCGTGCCTGAAGATCCCACAGCGCCAGGTCCACACCCGCCATCGCAATGGTGGTCAGTCCCCCGCCGCCTGCCTCGTGCAGCCGCTTCCACAATGCGTCCCAGACAACCTCAGGCTGGGCAGGAAGCCCGGCAATGAAAGGCGCGACGTCGTGGTCCAGGAGGGCCTTGACCGCTTGCGGGCCGATGGTGGGCGTCCAGGAAAAACCGTGCCCCGCGCCGCCGTCGTCCGTCTGCAGTTCGGTGACGATCACGTGGTTCTCCGGCGCTTCAGC
This sequence comes from Pseudarthrobacter sp., assembly GCA_031178005.1. GTDB lineage: Bacteria > Actinomycetota > Actinomycetes > Actinomycetales > Micrococcaceae > Arthrobacter. The sequence goes on along the minus strand of JAPSJV010000001.1, from coordinate 257,116 downwards.
ACCCCAACTGCGGCGCAGCGGGACGGTGATGAGCCGCGTCGAGAGGCCTGTGATGCGCGGTTCCGTGCGAACGGCAACAGTGGCAGGCGCGCTCATCAGCGGCCGGCCAGCTCGTAGCCCTTGGCAAGGATGGCCTTCAGCTGGACCAGCTGGTCCTCAGTGGGGTCCACCAGCGGCGGGCGGACGGGCCCAACAGGAAGACCGCCCAGGCGCAGGCCGGCCTTGATCAGCGAGACGCCGAAACCCGGGGTCTGGTCGCGGAGCCGGACCAGCGGCGCGTAGAAGCCTTCCAGCAAGGCGTTGCGGCGCTCTTCGTCACCGGATTCGTAGGCGTCGTAGTAGGCCTTGGCGATCTCCGGTGCCATGGCGAAGGCGGCCGAGGAGTACAGCGGGATGCCCAGGCCGCGGTAGGCGCCCTGGGTCAGCTCTGCCGTCAGCAGGCCGTTGAAGAATGCGAAATCCTCGCGGCCGGCAGCGCGGACGGCGGACACAATCTCCTGGGCCAGGCCGACGTCGCCGAGGCCGTCCTTGAAGCCCACCACCTTGGGGTTGGCTGCCAGCTGCACCATGGAGGCAGCGGTGAACTTGGCATTGCCCCGGTGGTAGACGATCACCGGCAGGCTGCTGGCATTGGCGATGGACTCGACGTAAGCCACCAGCCCGTCGGTGGGGCCGGTCACCAGGTACGGCGGCAGGACCAGGAGGGCGTCCGCGCCGGCCGCCTCCGCAGCCTTGGCAGCGCCAATGGCGTGGCCCAGCGGCCCGCCGGCGCCGGCAACAACGGGAACCTTCCCGGCCACAACCTCGACGGCGGCACGCACCACAGTGCTGACCTCCTCGATGCTCAGGGCGTGGAACTCACCGGTGCCGCAGGCGGGAAACACGCCGCCGGGACCGAAGGGCAGCCTGGACGCAATGTGCTCCTTCAGAAGCTCGACGTCGACGGTGCCCTCAGGCGTGAACGGGGTGACGGGGAAAAACAGAACGCCGTCGAATTTCATGGTGTCTCCTTGGCTGCGGATCCGGCGCCGGCTGCGACCAGCGCGGCGGGATCCTGCTCGTTGAGGCTGGGTTTGAGTTCGGTGCGCCAGCTGCGCTTGGGCTGCCAGCCCAGAAGGTCCCGGGCTTTGGCGATGGAGAAGGCCGGGCTGGTACCGGTCAATCCCGCGCTGATGGTTGCACTGCCAGGCAGGAACACCGGCATCAGTTCGGCGAGCGGAGCAGTGGCAAGCGCATCGGCAGCCCCAACGAAGAACGTCTCGCCGTTGGGGATGGAGTCCATCTTGCCCAGCAGCACATCGAGGAAATCTGCCACGTCCCGGGCGTCCACGTAGTTGAAGAGCGCAGGAGCGGACAATGCGGGATCGGCAAGCCGCTCAGCCAGCGTGTGGCCCTGCTGTGTGGGTGCGCCTTCCCATTCCTCAGGTGAAATCACGTAGCAGGGCCGGAACGCCGCATACCGGATCTTGTCCCCCTGGGCCGCGGCAAACATCTGCACCGTCTGTTCGGCGATCAGCTTGGACAGGGCGTAGGCGTTCCACGGCTTGGGGGTGGTGCGTTCGTCCAGCGGGAACGTCTCCGGCAGCCAGCCCGCGGGCGATCCGTATCCCAGGACCGTGGGACTGCTGGCCGTGACGATCCTGCCGATTCCCAATTCCGTCGCCGCGCTGACCACCGTGTAGGCGAGCCGGGTGTTGGTCGCGAATATGACGTCCTCCGGCGCGCTGAACGGGACCGCAATCGCGGCAAGGTGGATGACGGCGTCGGGCTCGGTTTTTTTCAGGAGGCGCAGGGCCTCGCCGGGTGCCAGGAGGTCCCCGGTTTCCTGGACGACGCCGGCGGGCAACTGGTGGGCCGGAATGGCGTCGCGGTCCACCGAGATCACTTGGTGCCCCGCCTCCGCCAGCCCCGTCACAACACTGCGCCCCAGCCGGCCGGAGCCGCCGGTCACAAAGATCCTGCTCATGAGAGTTCCTTTAGCTTTCAGGCCGCTTAGCTGCGGCGAAGGTCGACGCCGAGGTCCAGGTCTTCAACCCGGACAGGCAGCGAGGACTCAAGGGAGCGGTTGCCGGCAATACCCACGGAGACGGAACGCAGGCCATCGAGGTAGCCGGACGGCCGCCCCAGCGGGTCCTCGCCAGGACCGTTGAAGAGATCGGAGAGCAGAAGCTCGTCGCCGCCGCCGTGGCCGCCTTCGCCGTTGACGATCGGCACCTCATAGGCCGTTTCCCAGTGCCGCTGGACCACCAGGCGTTCGCCGTTGCGGCGGATCGCATCGTCTTCCTCGATGGGGGTGGCACTGGGGTCAACCACGTTCTTCTTGTCGGTGCTGCTGGTGACGGCGGCCCGCTCCACCACCTCCAGTTCGGCCCGGCCTTCGGTACCGTTCACGGAAACCCGGTAGCCCTCCCACGGGCTGTGGGCGTTCAGCGAGTAGCTCAGCCGCGGTCCGCCCTGGTATTCCACCACCAGGGCGAGGTTGTCCTCAATGGTGATGCCGGGAGCGAAAACATCCTGGTCGCGGCGGTAACCGTCATAGTGCTCGTTGTCCAGGAAGAGGGCCTTAAGCCTTTCGTCCTCGCGCAGGTCCAGGGTAAAGGGATCCGGGTTGGCGGGAGCACCGGCGTCGGGCGTTCCGCGTTCGGGACGGGGCCCAAGTCCGCGTTCAGCAGCGTTCCGGTCGCCGTAGAACTTGAGGCCGCCGGAGGCGAAGACGCGCTCCGGGACATCGTTGATCCACCAGTTGACCAGGTCGAAGTGGTGTGAGGCCTTGTGGATCAGCAGGCCGCCGGAGTTCTTCTTCTCGCGGTGCCAGCGGCGGAAGTAGTCCGCGCCGTGGACGGTGTCCAGGACCCAGCTGAAGTCAACGGACGTGACCTTGCCGATCACGCCGCTCTGGATGATTTCCTTCAGGGCACTGTTGCGTGGCGAGTAACGGTAGTTGAAGGTGACCACCACGTTGCGCCCGGTTTCCTGGACGGCCTTGGTGATGCGGCGGCATCCGTCGGCGTCAATGGTCAGGGGCTTTTCCACTACGACGTCGGCACCCGCCTCGAGTGCCTCAACGATGTAGTCCGCGTGGGTGTAGTCAGGTGTGGTCACGACAACGCGGTCGATGCTGTTGGCCTGGATGAAGGCGGTAAGGTCCGCTGGATCAAAGGCGGCAACGGGTCCGGGAGCACCCAGTTCCTGGATGAGCTGCTGGTAGAACGCCACGCGGCCCGGGTTCACGTCGGAGAATGCGATGAGCTCGGCGCGGTCCGAGTGTTTGCCCAGGATGGCGCGGATGTACATCTCCGAGCGGCCGCCGGTGCCGATCAAGGCGATGCGGGCCTTCCCGGTGTTTTCTGCTGGTTCGGCGCTTGTGCCGGCGTTTGTGCTGGTGCCAGTGGTGGTGCCGGCAGCAGCCGAACCCGACTCGACTACGTTGACCATGAGGGGGTCCCTTTCGAAAGCTCAATACTCTGATAACCGGTGGCTCACGTGAAATGTGAGAAAGCGGTTTCTCAGTCCGTTATATGATTTGTATCAACAGAAACGGAGTTCCGTCAACCATTATCCCATCTGGGAGAAAGCGTTTTCTAGGATGCTTTGCGAAGCGTTATATGCTTTGACTCATTACGCCGCCGGTCCAAAGGCCGGCAACGGCTGCAACTGGCAGCGTGGCGTAGGCGGCTTAGGAGGGCTCCAGGATGGCTAGGAAATCGGCCACGGGCAGGATCGGCATCGCAGATGTCGCCGTCAAGGCCGGGGTATCCCACGCCACGGTTTCCCGTGTAATGAACGGCAACTTCACCGTGGACCCGGACATCGCGGCCCGGGTCAGGGCAGCCGCCGTCGAACTGAAGTACCAGCCCAACCCCGTAGGCCGCAGCCTCGCACTGGGCAAGACGGACACCATCGGCATTGTGGTGCCGGACCTGGCCAACCCCACCTTCCAGGCCATCCTCCGCGGACTCAGCCGCGCTGCGGCCCAAGACGGCTACCGGGTCCTGATTGCCGATTCGTTCGAGGTGTCCAGCGAAGAATCCATCCTGGCCGGCGAGGCCAGGCGGCGATGCGACGGGCTGGTGCTGTGCGCTCCCCGCATGAGCGACGCCGAGCTGGAGGAAATCGCTCCTTCCCTGCATCCCCTCGTCCTGATAAACCGCACCACCAGCACCAAGGGCGTTCCCAGCCTGGTGGTGGACTACGGCCAGGGCGTCCAGGACCTCGCGGAGCACCTGGCCGGACTTGGCCACACCCGCCTCGCCTTCCTGGCAGGGCCCCCGCGCAGCGCCTCCAACGCCCTTCGCCTGGAAGGCCTGGAAGCGTTCAAGGCAGCCCACCCCGAGGTTGACGTCCGGATGCTTGAAGGCGGCTCGGACTTCGACACCGGGCACGAGGCAGTAGACGCCGTCCTGGACAGCGGCGCCACCGGAATCCTGGCGTTCAACGACCTCGTGGCCATGGGCCTGCTCAGCGGCCTGCACGAACGCGGCCTGGACATCCCCGGCGACATTTCGATCACCGGTTTCGACGACATCCCCTTCGCCCGGTACACCACTCCCGGCCTGACCACAGCCGCCGTCCCCATCACCGAACTGGGCCAGGAAGCCTGGCAGCAGTTGCGGGCCCTCATCCGCAAGGAATCCACCGATACGCCGGGCAGCCGCTACCAGCCGCGCCTGGAAGTCAGGGCCAGCACCGGGCCGGCCAAGAAGTAGCGGCTACACGGCGTTACCCGGTTACTTCGTGAGCAGCTGGCGGGCAGGCCCGGCAGCCGGGGTGTGTCCAATCCGTGAACGTCAGGGCTGCTGGCCGGCTACCCGGATGATGCGGCGCTGGGTTGCGGCGGCAATGGCGGCTGTGCGGTTATCCACACCGAGCTTGCCGTAGATGTGCACCAGGTGGGTTTTGACGGTTGCTTCAGAGATGAACATTTGCTTGGCGATAGAGCGGTTCGGCAGTCCGGTTGCCAGCAATTCGAGCAATTGGATTTCCCGCGGCGTGAGCGCCGGCGCGGGATTTTTGATCCGACCCATAAGTAGTGCCGCGATTCTAGGGGCCAGGACTGTTTGGCCGGCGATGGCAGCTACCACGGCCTGATGGATTTGTTCAGGAGGGGCATCCTTGAGCATGTAGCCGCTGGCTCCTGCCTCCACTGCAGCCAGGATATCGGCGTCGGTGTCGTAGGTGGTCAGGATCAGGACGGGCGGCGGCGTTTCCAGCCGTTTAATATGCGAGGTGGCGGTGACACCGTCCATTCCGTCGCCCATCTGCAGGTCCATCAGCACAACGTCAACCGGGTCACCCAGCATTTGCAGGCGTTTCACTTCGTTCAAGGCAGCTTCACCTTCGGACGCTTCCGCCGCTACCGAGATGCCCTCAAAGGCGGCGAGCATCGCCCTCAGCCCAGCCCTGACGACGGGATGGTCATCGACGAGCAGGACGCGAATGTCCTTCATTGTGCTTCCTTCCGCGGAGCCACATGGAGGGGCAGGCGGACGGCCACAACCGTTCCCTCCCCGGGAGTTGACTCCAGGTCAAGAGAACCGTTCAGTGACCGCACCCGTTGCTGCAGCGATCGGATGCCGTAACCCGTCCCGTCCGTCCTGGCCTCCGTCAATGCTGTTAGTCCAGCGGGATCAAAGCCGATTCCGTCGTCGTAAATGTCCATCGTCACCTCGCTGCCCAGAAATGCCAGCGTCAGCACGGCGTTGTCGGCCGCGGCATGATCCCGGACGTTGGCAAGACTTGCCTGGGCGGCCCGGAGCAGCGTCACCCGGTGTGGCTGCGGCAGTTCCACGGCGTCACCGTCAAGCTCGAACCGGCACTGCAAAGGCAGGCCACGGGCCGCCGCACTGGTTTCGGTGCTCTCACATAGCCGGCGCAGACTCTCGACCAATGAGGCCTCCTGCAGCTGCGGGGACGATAGCCCGCGCACGAAGTTCCGGGCCTCTGCAAGGTTCTCCGCTGCAGTCTGCTGAACCAGCGCAAAGCGTTCAGCCGCGGTTGCCGTGTCTCCTGCCGCGAGCGATTTTTCTGCCTCGCGGGCCACGAGGACAATGCTGGAGAAGCCTTGGGCGAGGGTGTCGTGGATTTCCCGGGCCAGCCTTTCACGTTCTGCCAAGACGCCGGCGTCGTGCTGGTACGCGGCCAGCTCCGCACGGGTCCGGCGGAGTTGATCGGCTGCGCGGCGCTGGTTCTCCGCCTCCCGGTACAGGGCGAAGTAGGCAAGCCCGGTAACGACCGAGAACGCAGCACCGAACAGCGGGCCGACGACGACTGCAAAATGGGGAGCCGGGAGCCCGCTGGCAGTCCATTGGGCGGCAATGACCGCAGCTGTCATCAATGCGATCGTCAGCAGCGCTATCCGACGCGGCAGCAGGTGCAGATGGAGGAAGAAGAGGGGAAATGCCAGCCAGGCGAATTCTGCGCTCCCGGCCAACAAAATGCCCCACAACACGGTGATGATTCCCAGCCACAGAATTCCGTAGGGACCGGGGTCGAACCTTGATCCGTCGGCTGCGAAGCGCTTCTCCAGGATGGTCCCCGTGAGATAGACACCGGCAAGAACCAACGCGGCCCCGACCCAGACATACCGAAAGGGATCCGCGCCACTGCCTACCAGCAGCCTCAGGACGGCCACTCCAAGCAGGGCAGCGAAACCGACGTGCAAGGTGATCCGCAATACGCGAAGGATGGCAACAGAGGGCGGCACGGCGTTGAGGCGGCCGGTCAGGCCATCGCCCGGCACTAAGGAACCGTCGCTGTCCGGGGCGGGAAGAAGGTCGGTAGCGCGCACTGGATCAGCTTATGCGCCACCGGCCGAGTGCGGGTCAATCAAAAGGTTGACCCCGGAATCAACCATTCGTCCGCCTCTTATCGAACTTCTGCACCATGGCAGGCACCGCCGCCCGCGGGAGAGTGGACATAAGGGCCCTTCCGGCCGCGGCGCCATCCACTGAAAGAAGAGAAACGTGTTTCTTGCTATCCGCGATATCCGCTTTGCCAAGGGCAGGTTTGCCCTGATGGGTGGCGTTGTCGCACTGATTACCCTGCTGCTGGTTATGCTCTCCGGACTCACGGCCGGCCTGGGTGACCAGTCAACCTCAGCCATTGACAGACTCGGAGCCGTTGCAGCCAGCGGAACCACCGGCAAAGCCGTGGACAGCATCGCTTTCGGGGCCTCCGGAACCAACCAGGCCAAAGCCTCCTTCACCGAAAGCGAAATCACGGCCGCCCAAGTCGCCAGCTGGAAGCACCAAGACGGTGTCCAAAACGTCGAAGCCCTGGGCATCAGCCAGACCCGGTTCCAGGCCCTGGCCGGGGACACCGAAGCCGGTGCCGGGACCACCAATGTGGCCGTGTTCGGCGTCTCACCCGAGGGCAACCTCGCACCGTCCCGCGTCGAGGCCGATACCGTCGTCATCGGTGAAACCGTCGCTAAGGCACTGGCCCTAAACGCGGGCGATAAAGCCAATGTCGGAGGCATCGAGTTGACCGTCGGCGCCGTCGTCGAGGACCGGTGGTATTCGCACACCAGCGTCGTCTGGACGGCACTTCCTACCTGGGCAAAACTCGCTCACCTATCCAACCCTGAACAACTTGCGACCGTCGCCGCCATTACCTACAAAGACGGCGCCACAGTTGACGAAGCCGCCGCTGACAAGGCAGCCCACACGGTGAGTGCTTCCCGCACCGGGTCCTTCCAGGCCCTGGGATCCTATAAGAGCGAGAATGGCTCCCTGACCCTGATGCAGGCCTTTCTCTACGGCATCTCCGCCCTGGTCATCGTGGCATTCCTGACGGTCTGGACGATCCAGCGGACGCGCGACATAGCGGTCCTCAAAGCCATGGGAGCCTCCAGCGGCTATGTCCTGCGGGACGCCATCACCCAGGCAGCCATCGTCCTGCTCGCCGGTGCCGGGTTTGGCGGCGGGCTCGGCATACTCGGCGGGATCTTTGCAGCTCAAGCGGCTCCGTTCCTGGTCACCCCTGCAACGACGCTGCTGCCCATTCTTGGGATAGTCGCCCTCGGCCTGGCCGGCGCGGCCTTGGCGGTCCAACGCGTTACCAAAGTCGATGCACTCATCGCCCTCGGCGGCAACTGATTCCCCCCACTGCACTACAGTCCCCCGCCTGCTCGCCACGTTCCAAGAGGAAGTACCGCCATGTCATCCACCGCAAGCCACCTGAAGCTCGTCAACGTCACCCTTGAATACCCTGACGGGGAGGGAAGCATCAAAGCCCTGGACGCCGTGGACCTCACAGTTCGGGCCGGCCAGATGATCTCCCTCGTCGGCCCCTCCGGTTCCGGCAAATCCAGCCTCCTTGCCGCCGCGGCCACCTTGGTCCGCCCCACTCACGGGCTGGTGCTCATTGACGGCACGGACGCTACCGGGCTAAGCGACAAGGACCTCACCGCACTGCGGCGGGAGATTATCGGGATCATCTTCCAGCAGCCGAACCTGCTTGCATCCCTGACCGCCGCCGAGCAACTCATCATCGGGGAACACCTGCGCGGAAAATCCGTCAAAGCCGCCCGCGCCAAAGCTGCGGAAATGCTGGACGTCGTCGGACTCGGCGCCAGCGCGGACAAGAGACCGCACCAACTCTCGGGTGGCCAGCGCCAGCGGGTCAACATTGCCCGCGCCCTAATGGGTGGCCCCAAGGTCCTGCTCGTGGACGAACCCACCTCGGCCCTGGACCACGAACGCAGCGACTCCATCGTCCGGCTCCTGCGCCGTGTCACCGACGAGTTCATGGTTGCCACCGTCATGGTCACGCACGACACCGAATTTGTCCCGCTGACCGATTCTGTCGCCACCATGCGAGATGGAAGACTCACAGCCCCCGTCCTCACGCACGCCTAGGAGGTTTATGCCTCGGGCGGCCGCTTTACCCCGGCCTCGCGGTAGTAGCCCTCAATATGGGCGGCCACCAGCGCGGCCGCGCGGCCGCCGTCGTTGTTTTGGATGGCTGCCAGGATCCCGTGGTGCTCGGCGCGGAGCCGTGACGCAGTGGCATCCCAGTCCGGCAGGTTCGCCGTAAGCCTGCCTGCATAACCCTGGATGGCCTCGCGCAATGAGCCCATCATGGCGCTGACCACGGTGTTGCCGGCGGCGTCGGCCAGCGCAAGGTGGAAGCGGACATCCAGGGCAAGGAAATCATCAATCGGGGCGGCCCCATCACCGGAGGAATGCCCGACGGCGTCCATCTCATCAAGGAGCGTGGCGGCCGTGGCCAGTTCCGGCGCATCCGGACGGACATGCGCTGCGGCCCAGGATTCGAGCAGGACCCGGGTTTCCACGATGTCCGCTACCGGCAGGTGCTGGGTGGCAACGTGCAGCCGGAGCGTGGAGCCAAGTGCCGCCGTCGGATCTGAAATCACAACGGTTCCAGCCTCCGGTCCCGAGCCGACGCCGGCACGCACCACCCCCAGCGCCTCCAGAATCCGGATGGCTTCCCGGACCGACGTGCGCGAGACCTTGAGCTGTTCGGCCAGTGTCCGTTCGGCCGGAAGACGGCCGCCAACGCTCAACTGCCCCTCGGAGAGCTGGTTCTCGATCCAGTGCAGGACAAGCTGGTGCGTACGCATCCAGACATCATAGTTGATGTGGTTGGACCACATCGTTTACAGTGTGGTTAGACCACAGCGTGTTTAATACAGCCTCGGGCTGATCAGCCGTCCGGCGAACCAACGGAGGAAGCCATGACCCACACCATCCAGCCGAGCAACCCGGAAGTTACCCCGGCTCCGGGCAGCACAGATGTTCCCGCAACGACGGCACCGGGTGCCGTACCGGCGTCGAACACTGTTCCTGCAGCCCTCAAGCGCCGCGTCCCGAAGTACTCGGACCTTGCCCCGCTGATGCAGTTCAAGAAGCCCGAGTTCAGCAAGGAAGCCAGGCTCAAGCGCGCCAGCACCATCTGGGAACTCCGCGACATGGCAAAGCGCCGCACCCCGCAGGCCCCGTTCGACTACACGGATGGCGCGGCTGAAGAAGAGATCACCCTCCGCCGGGCACGCAACGCCTTCCTGGACATCGAGTTCCGCCCCGGCATCCTCCGCAATGTCTCCAGCATCGACCTGAGCACCGACATTCTTGGCAAGCCGTCCCGCCTGCCCGTGGGCATAGCTCCCACCGGCTTCACCCGGATGATGCAGTCCGAGGGGGAATACGCCGGCTCGCAGGCCGCCGAAGCCGCGGGCATCCCCTACACCCTGTCCACCATGGGCACGGCCTCCATCGAAGATGTTGCGGCGGCAGCGCCCAACGGCCGCAACTGGTTCCAGCTGTACCTGTGGACGGACCGCGACCGTTCGCTGGAACTGATCGAACGGGCAGCCAAGGCAGGCAACGACACCCTGATGGTCACCGTGGACACCGCCGTCGCCGGTGCCCGCCTGCGCGACGTACGCAATGGCATGACCATCCCGCCGGCGCTGACCCTGAAGACCGTGCTGGACGCTTCCTACCGCCCGGCCTGGTGGTTCAACTTCCTCACCCACGAGCCGCTCACCTTCGCCTCCCTGTCCCGTTACACGGGCACGGTGGCCGACCTGATCAATTCGATGTTCGATCCCACCCTGACCTTCGATGACCTGGACTGGCTCCGCGAAACCTGGAAGGGCAAGCTGGTAGTCAAGGGCATCCAGACCGTTGAGGACGCCCGTCGTGTGGTTGACCACGGTGCCGACGGTGTGGTGCTGTCCAACCACGGTGGCCGCCAACTGGACCGCGCGCCCATCCCCTTCCACCTGCTGCCGGAAGTCAAGGAAGCGTTCACCGCCGATAACAGCGACGCCGCCATCATCCTCGATACGGGCATCATGAGCGGGGCGGACATCGTGGCGGCGCTGGCCTTGGGCGCTGACTTCACGCTGATCGGACGCGCCTACCTCTACGGCCTGATGGCCGGCGGCCGGGCCGGCGTGGACCGCACCCTGCAGATCCTCGAGAAGGACATGGCACGCACCATGGCGCTCCTGGGCGTCAGCAAGATCTCCGAGCTGACCCCGGAGCACGTGCGCCTGCTGGACAAGTAACCGGCGATCGCTCGGTGATCGAGCCTGTCGAGATCCCGGCGATCGAGCCTGTCGAGATCCCGGTTTCGACAAGCTCAACCACCAGAAGTTCGGTGATCGAGCCTGTCGAGATCCAGATTTCGACACGCTCGACCACCGGGGGAAGCTACTTCTTCCGGCCGAACTTTGGCAGGTTGGCGAAGAGGTCCGCGGCTTTGGTGGCGGCGCGGCCCACGGAGCGGCCGATCTGCTGGGGCACGGTGTCGTCCGTGGCGGACTGCGGACCTCCGGACAGCACGACGGCGGGACTCAGCTCAGCGTTTTCGCGGGCCAGGACATCGGCGGGCCCGGCCGTGGTGGCCTGGGGTGCCCTATCAGCGGCAGCGACGTCGAAGGCGCCGAGCCAGTGCGCGATGCCCTCCAGCGGGGCGGTGTTCAGTGCGTAATACCGCTTCTGGCCTTGGGCACGCATGGTTACCAGCTCCGCTTCGCGGAGCACCTTCAAATGCTTGGAAATCGTGGGTTGGCTTGCCTGCAGCTCCGCAACCAACTCCCCCACAGCTTTGTCCCCCGAGCGCAAAGAAACCAAGATGTCTCTCCTGGTTCCTTCCGCAATGACGGCAAATACGTCGTCTGTCACCATGCCCTCCACCCTAGCGACATATACGCCAAAAGGCATCCATAGCCTTTGGAGGGCCTAACCAAGGAACTCCAAGCCGGATGGGAAGTCGATCGCGGCTGCCATCCTGACCGCGGAGCGGCGTTTCCCGCAGCAAAGTTGCAAGGAATCCCCGGCGGTAGGAAGGACCGCGCTTCCAGTCTCCTGGCTCCGTTTCAGAATGCATGCGGGAGGCTATTGACGTGCCGGACGTCAACTGCCACTATCAAGCTGTATTGGAGATTAACTGCTCTCGTTATTTATAAAGTTAATTAGTCAACAATAGTCATAATTGTTTTGACGAGCTGTGGGGGCAGGCCGCCAGTGCATTTTCTGGATGTGACCAAACAAGGAGACAATCATGACAATTGACGCGCCTGAAATCCCCACCGGGTCCTTCGCGGACCAGTTTGACCAGTCCCAGATCGAGTCCGAACCGGACGTGGAAGCTGTTGCAGCGGCCACGGTCGGAGCCGCCCAGACGGTCGAACTCTTCGTAAACGGGGCCTCCATCGGCTGGCTGGGGCAAGACTCCAGCCAGTGGTGCATCGCAACACAGAACGCCGCAGTGTCGCTTGAGGCCTACGTTTACAAACAGGTCCTCTACTATCGCAACGCCGCAGACACGTCCCGGTACCTCTCGGTCAGCGATAGGAATAACAACGTGGGCTTCTACAACTGGAACGGGGCCCGCGGCTGGACGCTCAACGGAAACGTCCTGACTTCCCTGTACACCAGCGCACAACTCTCCTTTTGGTCAACCGACAACGGCTATGTGTATGCCAACAGCGGCAGTGGCTATTCACCGATTACGGTGCAATTCCATTAATTTCCGACTTGATTGCCAGTAAACCGCCTTCCAATAGAGACACGTGCTGGCGGTCGCCTCAAAAGTGGAAGATGCTGCCTGCCGACTACACCGGCAGGCAGCATTTCTTTTTGTTATCGCTGGCTCGAGGGGAGGAAATGCAAATATTTCTCGACCATGGATTCGTGGTCATGCTGCAGAACCGCCACCCGGGCAAGGCCGTTGACCCCAGGTATCCCGTCCCGCCCTAGTCGTACCAGGGGTCCAGCCCGTGGAAGGGGAATACTGCCTTCCGGGTGGCCATCACGGTCCGGTCAATGGCGTCGTTGGGGTCGAAGCCGACTTCCCAGGAACGCCACCACAGCTCCACGTCATCTCCCATCAGGGCCGGTGTTTCGGCCCCGAATTTCTCCTCGACGTAGCGCCGCCAGTCCTCCGGTACTGGAGTTTTCAGCGGGACGGGCCGGCCCGCCGCAATCGCGATCAGGTGGCTCCAGGATCTGGGGACCACCCCGGTGACGTGGTATCCGCCGCCGCCGGTCGAAATCCAGCGCCCCTCGCAGTAGCGCTCAGCCAGTTGGCCAATTGCAGTAACGGCTTCGCGCTGGCCGTCCACGCTGATATTCAAGTGCGTCAGAGGGTCCAGCCGGTGCGAATCGCAGCCGTGCTGGCTCACGATTACCTCCGGGGCAAAGGCACCCACCAGCTGCGGCACAACGGCGTGGAAGGCCCTCAGCCAACCGGCATCGCTGGTTCCGGCGGGCAGGGCAACGTTAACGGCGCTGCCTTGGGCAAGCGGCCCGCCGGTCTCGTCGGCAAAGCCCGTGCCGGGGAACAGGCTCACCCCGGATTCGTGCAGGGAAATCGTGAGGACACGGGGGTCGTCCCAGAAAATGCTTTCGGTGCCGTCACCATGGTGCGCATCGACGTCGATATATGCCACCCGGGTGATGCCGCCGTCGAGCAGTTTCTGGATGGCCAGCGCGGCGTCGTTGTAGATGCAGAAGCCGCTGGCCTTCCCCCGGGCCGCATGGTGCATGCCGCCCGCGAAATTCACCGCGTGAAGTGCGCTGCCGTCCAGGATTGCCGAGGCCGCCAGCAGCGATCCGCCGGCCAGCCTGGCCGAGGCTTCATGCATGCCTTCGAACGCGGGGTCATCCTCCGTGCCCAGCCCGTGCTCTTCGTCAGGAAGGGTGGGATCAATGCTGACCCGGCGGACGGCGTCGATGAACTCGCTGCTGTGGACAGTCTTAAGTTCGACGTCGGCAGCCACCTCGGGTGCCTCCACCCGGACATGTTCCAGGTCCAGCAGGCCGAGGCTGCGGGCCAGCCGGGCGGTCAGGTCCAGCCGTACCGGAGACATGGGATGAGTGGGGCCGAAGTTGTATGCCATCAGCGACGGATCCCACACCACCGTCGTCGGTGGGGTCGGTTTGCTGAGCCCTGGCAGGAAAGTCATCAGGGACAGGCTACCTGAGGCGTGCCGCCTAAGCCCGGCCCGGTGCGTGTTTTAGTGGTTTACTACTGAGGGAACAGTTTCTACCGACGAAAGCCACACATGACGGAACGCCAGTCAGCGCCCCGGAGCCCGGCCCGCTGGCATCCCGCGGAACCTGAGCGGGAAGGCCTCGGCATCTTTCCGCGGCTGCGGAACTTCGTCGACGACATCGCCAACACTTCACCCGCCCGGCTTGCCCTGACGGTGTTCGCCGTTGTGGTGTTGCTGTTCACCGCCTTACTGTCCCTTCCGGCCGCATCGGCCGACGGTCAGGTTACCCCGCTCCACCAGGCCATGTTTACTGCAGTATCAGCAGTCTGTGTGACTGGTTTGACCGTGGTCAGCACGGCGCTGCATTGGTCCTTCTTTGGACAACTGGTCATCCTGATCGCCATCTTCGTTGGTGGCCTGGGAACGTTGACCCTTGCCTCGCTCCTGGCCTTGATGGTGAGCAAGCGGCTGGGCGTGCGCGGCAAGATTATTGCCGCTCAATCGATGAACACGGCCGGGCGCCTGGGCGAGGTGGGCACCCTGCTGCGGATCGTCATCACCACCTCCGTAGTGATTGAGGCCGGGCTTGCCCTGGTGCTGATACCCCGTTTCCTTGTCCGGGGCGAGAGCATTGGTGGCGCCGTCTGGCATGGTTTGTTTTACGCCATTTCTTCCTTCAACAACGCCGGCTTCACGGCGCATGCGGACGGCATCGTTCCGTTCGAGAATGACCTGTGGATCCTCGTTCCAATCATGGTGGGCGTATTCCTGGGAAGCCTCGGCTTTCCAGTGGTTATGGTCCTGCAGCAAAACGGACTCAACTGGAAGAGATGGAACCTCCACACCAAGCTGACCATTGAGGTCTCCCTCATCCTCTTCGCGGCGGGAAGCGTGCTGTGGGCCATGATGGAGTGGGACAACACCCGCACCATCGGCGGCCTTGCCTTCGGAGATAAGCTGCTGCATTCTGTCTTCGCATCGGTTAATCTCCGGTCCGGTGGGTTCAATCTTGTAGACCAGAACCACATGGAATCCACCACCATGTTGTTGAGCGACGCCCTGATGTTCGCGGGTGGCGGTTCCGCATCCACGGCCGGCGGCATCAAGGTCACCACGATCGCCATCATGTTCCTGGCCATTGCTGCCGAGGCTCGCGGCGACGCGGACGTCAAGGTCCATGGCCGCACCATTCCCCAAGGGGCCATGCGTGTGGCCATCTCGGTCATCGTCGCCGGCGCTACGCTGGTATCAGTTGGTTCGTTCCTTTTGCTGTCCATTACGGGTGAACCCCTGGACCGGGTGCTGTTCGAAGCAATTTCCGCTTTTGCCACCTGCGGCCTGAGTACCAACCTCAGTGCGGAGGCACCACCGGCCGGAGCGTACGTCCTCTCGGCCCTCATGTTCATGGGCCGGGTCGGCACGGTTACGCTCGCGGCGGCGCTGGCCTTGCGCCAGCGCAGCCAACTATTCAGTTATCCCGAAGAGAGGCCCATCATTGGCTAGTTCATCAGGGGCGGTCAACCGGCCAGCCCACAACGCCCCCGTCCTGGTCATTGGCCTGGGCCGGTTCGGGTCGGCCACAGCCGAGCAGCTGGTGAAGCAGGGCCGCGAGGTCCTGGCCATTGAGCGGGACCGTGCGCTGGTGCAAAAATGGGCCCCGCAACTCACCCACGTCGTTGAGGCCGACGCCACCAACATGGACGCACTCCGCCAGCTGGGTGCGCAGGAGTTCAGTTCCGCAGTGGTTGGGGTGGGCACGTCCATCGAATCCTCGGTGCTGATCACCGTGAACCTGGTGGATCTGGGCATCGAGCACTTGTGGGTTAAGGCCATTACGCCCTCGCACGGCAAAATCCTCACCCGGATCGGAGCCAACCACGTCATTTATCCTGAGGCCGATGCCGGCGTCCGGGCGGCGCACCTGGTTTCCGGCCGGATGCTGGACTTCATCGAGTTCGACGACGACTTTGCCATCGTGAAAATGTATCCGCCACGCGAAACCGTAGGCTTCACCCTTGAGGAATCCAAGGTGCGCAGCAAATACGGCATCACCATCGTGGGTGTGAAATCACCGGGCGAGGACTTCACCTATGCCCGGCCGGAAACCAAGGTGTCCGCCCGCGACATGCTGATTGTGTCCGGCCATGTGGACCTCCTGGAACGGTTCGCGGCCAGGCCGTAACAACTGGTGGTTGAGCTTGTCGAAACTGAGCTTGTCGGGTTTCGACAAGCTCAACCACCAGCGACAAGCTCAACCACCAGCGACGGTTAGCCCAGCTGCTTGGTGATCTCCGCCGCCCTGTCCGCTGCGGCCTTGGCCCCGGCAGCGATTATGGCCGGGATGCCGCGCTCGTCAAACGTTGCGATGGCCCGTTCGGTAGTGCCGTTGGGGCTGCTGACTGCAACGCGCAGCGCGGTGGGATCGGCACCGGGCTCGGCCAGCATAAAACCTGCACCGGCCACGGTTTCGCGGGCCAGCAGCAACGACAGTTCAGGGTCCAGGCCCAGCTCAACGCCGGCCGCGGCCATTGCCTCGGCCAGGTAGAAGGCGTAGGCGGGCCCTGAGCCGCTGATCGCGGACAGAGCGTCGACCTGCTCCTCCGGAACCTCAACAACCTTGCCCGCGGCCGCCAGGACGTCCTTGACGTGCTGCAGTTGCGCCGGGGTGCAGTGGGTGCCTGGAGATACCGAGATGACGCCACGGCCCAGCCTTGCGGGAGTGTTCGGCATGGAACGGATCACAGGCTGGCCGGCGGGCAGGGCTGCTTCCAACTGGGCAATGGATACTGCCGCGGCAACGCTGACCACTACTGTGGTCGGCGCGAGGGAACTGCTGATTTCCCGGGCCAGTTCTGCGATGCCCACGGGCTTCACGCCAAGGATGACGACGGCGGAGCCGGTGGCTGCCTGTTTGTTATTGTCCGGTTCCTCGGCCCCGGCTATGGCCATGATGCCGGGATGGCGCTCCGCGAGTTCCGCGGCACGTTCAGCGCGGCGGACGGTGGCAACGATGTCTGCCGGATCCGCACCACCCTCCAGCAGCCCGCCAAGAATGGCCTCGTTCATGGATCCACAGCCAAGGAATGCGATTCGGTTGCTCATGGTTCCATCATGGCAGTTGGCCGCAAGAGCTGAGGAATCCGGGATTCACAGCAAGCTCCCATCCTTACCCAAGGCAATGCACATCTTCACTGCCTAACGTAGTTAGTACCTCATTGAGGGTGCGAGTGATGAGGCAAGCATGGGGATGTTTGCCAGGCACCGGTGGGCTGCAGCGGGTTTTCCCCCATTTCCCTGCAGCGGTCCGCCGGTGCCAACTCTTTTAACCGGCCAATCCGTCGGCGACACTGGACAGATTTGTTACGGAAGGTATTACGTGCGGCGCCGGCCCAAGCGGTCCGTCAAACACCAGCTGGTCCAGCCGGCGCAGGATGAGGCCTTCACGAAGGGCCCACGGACAGATCCGGATCTTCTTGAGGTTGAACTGCTCCAGCGCGGCTTCTGCCACTAAGGCGCCGGCCAGCAGCTGCTTGGCGCGGGCCTCGGAAACACCAGGCAGGTACAGCCGGTCCTCCACCGTCATTGCAGAAATCCGCTGGGTCCAGATGCCAAGGTCCGTGGCCCGCAGCTCACGGCGGACGTAGGGCCCGGCCGCGCTTGGCGCGGCACCGGCGATCCGGGCCAGCGACCGGAACGTCTTGGAGGTCCCTGCGGTCAGGTTGGGCCTGCCCAGGGCCTCAAACTGGCGGACAGCGGGCTTGAGCGTAGCCGCGATGTAGCGGCGTAGCTCCTTGACACTGCGGGCGGTGGGCGGGTCCTGCTCCAGCCAGTCCCTGGTGAGGCGGCTTGCGCCAAGCGGTACCGAGGTAGCCAGCGCGGGCAGCTCATCCTCCCCGAAAGCCATTTCAAATGAACCGCCACCGATGTCCAGGTCCAGGATGGGTCCAGCGCCCCAGCCATACCAACGGCGGACCGCGAAAAAGGTCATGGATGCTTCATCGCTGCCGCTGAGTTCCTGCAGGGTCACTGTGGTTTCGTGCTTGACCCTGGCCAGCACCTCAAGCCCGTTGGTGGCTTCGCGGATGGCCGATGTACAAAAGGCCAGCAGGTCTTCTGCCTTGTGCTTGGCGGCAAATTCCCAGGCTTCCAGGACAAACTCGATGAGTTCCTGCTGGCCGGCATCGCTGATGTTGCCGTCGCCGTCGAGATACTGCACCAGGGACAGCGGACGCTTATGGGACGCGAACGCCGCCGGTTTGGCACCGGGGTGGGCGTCCACAAGGAGCAGGTGGACAGTATTGGACCCTATATCGAGGACGCCTAGACGCATGGTGCCATTATTGCGGTCCGTCCGCGCCTGACATAACCGGGGCAGCCGAATCCACTGCCCAGGCTATGTACGGGACTTATTCGGCTGCGTCGTCGTCCGTGCGCTTGAAGTCGCGCTTGATGTTGGCGATGCCTTCAGGGTTGATCTCGAAGCCGTAAGCCGCACCCGGGTTGATCACCATACCCAGCTCATCACCGATATTGGCGATGATGGCAGCGCCCTGGGTGCCCAGGATGTTCGGAGCGGCTTCGAGGTACGGCTCATCCACGCGGCTGGGGTGCGAGAACACTGCCAGGACGGGATCGCCGTCGGCGTTGGCCAGGACCAGCGGCTGCACCTCGGAATCGGCACCTTCGATGCCGTCCCCGCTGACGACGTAGACCTCGCTGTTGAGGAACGCGAGGATCACGTCCACGGGGCTGCCGCCGGGCTGGTCGCCCAAGGCAAGCTTCTCCTCAAGCTCGTTCAGGGGTGTGGAATCGATGTGTGCTGGCTGTTCAGTCATACATCTACCCGATCACGTTGCGCTGGTTTCGACAAGCTCAACCACCGGAACCGGCCCTACTTCTTCGCCGCAGTCTTCCGGGCCGGTGCCTTGCGTGTGGTGGTGCGCTTGACCGGGCCCTTGGCGCGCTTCTCGGCCAGCAGTTCGATGGCCTGCTCGCGGGTCAGCTCCTCCAGGGACGTGGAGCGCGGCACCGTGATGTTGGTGACGCCGTCGGTGATGTACGGGCCGAAGCGGCCTTCCTTCACCACGATGTTCTTCTCCGAGACCGGGTCCGGACCGAACTCGGCCAGCGGCGGCACGGCGGCACGGGCACCGCGCTGCTTGGGCTGGGAGTAGATTTCGAGGGCCTGATCCAGCGTGATCGTGAAGATTTCCTCTTCGGTGCCGATGGACCGGGAATCCGTGCCCTTCTTCAGGTACGGACCGAAACGGCCGTTCTGCACCGTGATGAGGTTGCCTTCTGCGTCCTCGCCCAGCGCGCGGGGCAGGCTCATCAGCTGAAGGGCTTCATCCAGCGTCACAGAGTCCACGGTCATGGACTTGAACAGCGAACCGGTGCGTGGTTTGGCCTTGACGGGCTTCTTCGGCGGCTTGGGCTTGCCGTTCTTGTAGTACTCGACGGGCTGGTTGGCCAGCTGTTCCTCGGTCATCTCCGGGATGACCTCGGTGACGTAGGCGCCGTAGCGGCCGTTCTTGGCCACGACGGTGTGCCCGGTGTGCGGATCGGCGCCCAGCACGCGTTCCTCGGGTGCCGCCGTCTCCATCAGTTCCTTGGCCTTGGCGGGCGTGAGCTCATCCGGTGCCAGGTCCTCGGGAACGTTGGCGCGGGCGGATTCGACGATCTCGCCGGTCTTCGGATCAACGGTGGGGATGGAGCTTTCCAGGTACGGCCCGAACTTACCCACGCGGAGCGTGATGCCCTCGGTGATCGGCACGGAGTTGATCTCGCGGGCGTCGATTTCGCCGAGGTTGTTCACGATGTCCAGCAGGCCGGGCTCCGCGTCTTCACCGTAGTAGAAGTGCTTCAGCCAGGCGGCGCCCACGGCGTCACCGTTGGCAATCTTGTCCAGGTCGCCTTCCATGTCTGCCGTGAACTCGTAGTCCACATAGTCGGTGAAGTGCTGTTCGAGCAGGCGCACCACGGAGAACGCGATCCAGCTGGGAACCAGCGCGGAGCCCTGCTTCCGGACGTAGCCGCGGTCCTGGATGGTGGAAATCGTGGAGGCGTAGGTGGACGGCCGACCGATGCCCTTCTTTTCCAGTTCGGCGGTCAGCGAGGCTTCCGTGTAGCGCGGCGGCGGGGATGTTTCGTGCCCGACGGCGGTAATGCCCGACGCCGTCAGCGCATCATCCTTGGCCACGTTCGGCAGCCGGCGGGCCTCATCGGAGTCGTCGTCGCCACGGCTCTCATCCTTGCCTTCTTCATAAGCGGCAAGGAAGCCGGGGAAGGTAATGACGGTGCCGGAGGCGGAGAATTCGGCACCGCGGCCGTCTGTTGCCGTGGCACCCAGGCGGATGGTCGCCGTCGAACCCTTGGCATCAGCCATCTGCGAGGCGACGGTGCGCTTCCAGATCAGTTCGTAGAGCCGGAATTCGTCGCCGGAGAGCTGCTTGGCCACCTGGGCGGGGGTGCGGAAGGAGTCACCGGCGGGGCGGATGGCCTCGTGGGCTTCCTGCGCGTTGGCGGCCTTGTTGGCGTAGACGCGCGGTGACTGCGGCACGTACTCGGGACCGTAGAGCTCGGAGGCCTGGCGGCGGGCCGCGGTGACGGCCTCGTTGCTCAGTGCCGAGGAGTCGGTACGCATATAGGTGATGTAGCCGTTTTCATACAGGCGCTGGGCAACCTGCATGGTGCTCTTGGAGGAGAAGCGCAGCTTGCGGCCGGCCTCCTGCTGCAGCGTGGAGGTGGTGAACGGCGCGGCAGGACGGCGCGTGTACGGCTTGGTGTCCACGGAGCGGACGCGGAAGTCCGCATCCTGGAGCCCGGAGGCAAGCGAGGTGGCGAGTTCCTCGTTGAGGTGCACGGCATTGCGGGCGGTGAGTACGCCGTCGTCATTAAAATCGCGGCCGGAGGCAACCTTGGCGCCGTCAACGGAAGCGAGCTTCGCTTTGAACGAACCGGAATCGGCACCGAACTGGCCGGTCAGGTCCCAGTAGGACGCTGCCTTGAACGCCATCCGCTCGCGTTCGCGGTCCACCACCATGCGGGTAACCACTGACTGGACGCGGCCGGCGGACAGGCCGCGGGCAACCTTGCGCCACAGCACCGGGGAAAGCTCGTAACCGTACAGGCGGTCCAAGACACGGCGGGTTTCCTGCGCATCAACCAGGGCCGAATCGACATCGCGCAGGTTGTTCATGGCGCGGTGGATGGCTTCCTTGGTGATTTCGCCGAAGGTCATCCGGTAGACAGGCACCTTGGGCTTGAGCACCTCGAGCAGGTGCCACGCGATGGCTTCTCCTTCGCGGTCCCCATCAGTTGCGAGGTAAAGAGCGTCGGCGTCCTTGAGCGCGGCCTTGAGCTCGGCCACCTTCTTCTTTTTGTCCGGCGACACCACGTAGTACGGCTTGAAGTTGTTGTCGATGTCCACGGCGAACTTGCCCACGGACGTCTTTTTCAGTTCCGCGGGGAGCTCGGACGGCTGTGGCAGGTCGCGGATGTGACCAATGGAGGCCTCCACAATGAAGCCTTCGCCCAAGTACTTGGCGATGGTCTTGCTCTTGGCCGGAGACTCCACAATCACGAGTTTCTTGCCGGTTTTGGCCTTGCTTGGCACGGTGCTCCTACAGAAAAGGGTTGCGCGGGCGGATCAGCCCATACTGGCCTAGTTCACCATATTTTGGACAATCGTGCGCATTCGGTGTGGAAATGCCGGGGCTCAGGACTGCTCCTCGTTGGCCGGATCCGGAAGCAGGAATCCATCCGCCACGAGGTTGCGGACATCCCGCAGCAGGCCCTCTCGGAACGTCCCGCCGTCGAACCCTTCCCCGCCTCCCAGCAGGGCTTCCAGTGCGCCGATGATCTGCCGGACGGAGAGCTCCCCGTCGCAGGCGGACACAAATCCGGCCAGCTCGGTACTCAGCAGATTGGTCCGCCGCAGTCCCGCGCCCTGCCGCAGCAGTATGACGCCGGGATGCTCCGCTCCAGGGCGCTGGTGGCGTTCCTCGGTAACGTCTTCCGCTACCAGCAGGTGCGCATGTTCCAGGCTGTGCCCGGCCAGCCAGTCGAAGCGTTCGACGGCGGCACCCAGGTGCGGTCCGACCGGCTGCTCGATGGGGTACGTGATTTCCTCAAACCGACGAAGGAGGTTGGTTGTGGTCGCGGGTGCGGCTGGAGTTAGGGTACGCCTCTGGTCGGCGGGCTTGCGCAGGAACACCATGCCAAAGCCGATGCCCGTCACATTCCGCGACGCAAAGTCCCGCAGGTATGCGGCGTAGGAGTCCTTATAGGACTCGCGGTTCCGCGACTCGGAGGAATCCTGCAGCCAGGTTTCGGCGTACTGTTCCGGGCCGACCTGCTCACGCTGGATGAACCAGGCTTCGGCGTTGTCCGGGAGCCAGGATTCCGGCCGTTCGTGCCATTCCCAGCCGTCGGTGATTTCCCAGTTGCCCAGCAGCTGCGCCGTTCCGCCTGGTGCCAGGACGTTGGGCAGCAACTCGATCAGCGTGGCCACGATCTCGTCCCCGGGCAGGCCGCCGTCGCGGTAGGTGAACTGGTCCGCCGCATCTTCTCCGGCAGTCCTGGGAGTAATGACGAAAGGCGGGTTGGAGACCACGAGGTCGAACAACTCCCCCTCCACAGGCTCCAGGAGCGAGCCGAGCCGCAGGCTTACCCGCTCCTCCAACCGTTCCGGGTCCAGGCCCAGGGCATCCGCGTTGAGCAGCATGTTAAAGCGGGTGAACGCCAGTGCCCGCTCGGAAATGTCCGTTGCCGTGACGTGCTGCGCATGGTCCAACAGGTGGAACGACTGGATCCCGCAGCCTGTGCCAAGGTCCAGCGCCCGGTCCACTTCGCGCCTGATGGTGGTCTGCACCAGCGTGGTGGAAGCCTGGCCGATTCCCAGGACGTGGTCGTGTCGCAGGACGCCCGGCCGCTGGTGCGCGGCGAGGTCGCTCGCCACCCAGATCTCGACGTCGTCCGGTTCACCCTGGCTCCCCGGCTCACCCTGCCAGCCGTAGGGCCGCAGATCGGCGGCGGCACGGTAGCCGCCGTCGTCGTCGGGCTCAATCAGCCGCAGCTCCACGAGTCCTTCCGTGCGGATGGCGGGCAGGACGGCGTCGAGCTTCTCCCCCGGCTGCGGCACCGCCAGAAGCCAAAGACGGACGACGGCGGCAAGGCCCTTGCGTCGTTCGCCCGGCTCAGTGCCGCCTTCCGCACCTGCAACATCAGCCTCCGCTTCCTCGGTGGCCAGCAGCGCCGGGATCAGTTGGTCCCGGTCGAGCGCCGCGAACGCGGAAGCACCCAGCAACTCCGCCACCCCGTCCAGCGTGTAGCCGATCGAACGGAGGTCCGAGGCGAGCGCGGTGAGGAGGTGCGGGAGGTCGCTGCGGGGCGCGTCTGCCGTATTGCCGGTGGTGAAGAGGGTGGAGGAAGTCACCGGGCAAGTCTATTCCGGCCCGGCGACTCCCTTCCCGCGCAGGTTCCCGGAACTCAGCACGACTTACAGGTTGGCGTCCGCGTAGATGTGCAGGGCGTCGCGGACAAACTCAGCACCTTGCTGGCCGCCGTAGTTGGCGCCGAAGCGCGGATCGGCAACGTACATTTCGCCGAGCCCGGTCACGTAGCCCTTGACGTCCCCACCGTTCTGCGATGCAGGTGTGCCCGGGACACCGGTGAGCCATTCCACGTGGCGCTTGGCTAGCGCCTGTGCTGCATCGCTGTCCGGCGCCACACCTGATTCTGCAGCCGCGATCCAGTCGCTGTTCAGCTGGCCGACGCGAGCCTTCCACTCGGCCTGCTCGGCAGCGGTCATGCTGCGCCACCACTTGTCACCGGATGCGTACGCGTCCTTGCCCCAGCGTTCCTCCACCTCGTCCTTGTATTGGGTGTGGTCGAAACCGTTGAACATGTTTTCTGCCATGATGTTCCCTCCTTCTTTGACTGCTTTTAATGTCTGTTGCACGGAGGCGATCTGCACTCCGAGCCGAACCTGCTCCCGGCGCAGCCAGTCCAGGTGGCCGGTCAGCGCCTTGGCCGCGTCCTGCTCGTTCCGCAGGACTTCGGCGATCACCGGCAATCCCAGGCCCAGGCCGCGCAGCAGCAGGATCCGCTGCAGTTGCACCAGGGCATCCTGGTTGTAGTAGCGGTAGCCGTTGTAGCCGACTCGGCTGGGCTTGAGCAGCCCCACGTCGTCGTAATGGCGCAGGGTGCGGCTGGTGGTTCCGGTGATCTTGGCAATCTCCTGGATGGACCAGTCCACGATCGTTCCTTCCGTACATTCCGGCCCGCTGTCCGGGCCGTTATCTTGACTCTAAAGGTTGACGTTGCGTCAAGGTCAAGGGCCTATCCTCCTTCCGCAGGTACCGCCCTCCTGGCCGTAGCAGCGGTTCCCGGCGGGTAAATTGGAGGCATGACTCTCCCCCGTCCCGCGCTGCGGCGCGCCCTGGCACTGGCCGCTGCTGCCGCCGTCGTACTCTCCGGGACGGCGTGCACACCCCGCGTGTCGATCGAGGACGCAGACGTGCCGGAATGGCAGGCAACCGCGCTCCCCTCACCCAGCCCGGCGGCCGGGGACGCCGTAGTTGAGGAGTCGGGCCGGTTGATGGACGCCGAACCCACGGCCATCACGTCCGAAGTAGCCGCAGGAACATACTCGCTGACGTTGGTGTGCGAGGGCGGCGGCAAGGCGTTCCTGGCAGTTTCCGTGGCCGGGAAAGAGGTCCTGGACCTGGGTGCCGCGTGCTACGGGACGCGCGAAACCGCCAAGCTGGACGTACCCGGCGGTCCCGTGGAATTCAGCGTCTCCAGCGTGGACGCGCCCACCCTCTACGCGTACCGGCTGCTGCCGGCAGGCTAGGCTCGGCCCATGACTTTTGGGGAAAATGTTCGACGGCGGCAGGCACTTTTGCGGGGGCGCAGCCGCTTTGCGGCGGTACTGGGCCTGGGCTGTTTGCTTTCGGCCGGACTGGTTGGCTGCGAGTACGCGCCGCTTGAGCCGTTGCCCGCCGTGACGCCGACGCCCACGCCTCCGGTGGACGTTCAACGGTCACCGGAGGAGCAGGCTGCCTTCGACGCCCGCCTCGCCGAATTGACCGCCGATGTGGAGAAGCAGCTCGGCGTGCTGCCGGAACACCTGAACGGGGGCACCGGCGGAATGCGGTCCGGTAGCGGCATGGGCATAGGCGCCACCGTGACCGAGTCCGGGCAGTACTCTGTCCTCACCGCCTGCAGCCCCTCCGGCCAGGCAACGTTGACCATCTATCCGGAGTCGGGTCCCGAGGTGACTGCCGTCGTTCCCTGTGGCGAACGGGCTCAAACGCCGGTCCAGCTCGGCACGGGATGGGTGTCGATCAACCTGAAGCCGACCCAACCAGATGTTTCCAGGGGAGCAATATTTCTCTTGCCGCCCGGCGTTTCTCCCGCTGCCGAAACGGCCCAGCAGCCCGCACGCTAGGCTCTGCCCATGACTTTCGGGGGAAAAGTTCGACGGCGGGAAGCACCTTTTCGCTGGCCCTTCCGCTCTGCGGTAATGCTTACGTTGGGCTGCCTGGTTGTTGGCGGACTGGCTGGCTGCGAGTACGCGGATCTGGAACCATTGCCCACCGCCACGCCTACGCCCACATGGGAACCGGTCAATTCCAGGGAATCAAGGCTGGCCCTTGAGGCGAAGAACGCCGAGTTGACGGCAGCCGTCGAGGCGCTGCTTGGGCCCATTCCGGCGAAGGCCCTTTCCGGCAGTTCGGACCACATGACTCTGCGGCGCAGCCAGACGGCTTCTTTCGCCTTCGATATCACGGAGGCCGGGCAATACGTGGTGATTACTGCTTGCAGCCCCGACGGGGAGGTAATGGCTCGCGTCCATCAGAAACACGGCGAGGCTTCCGTCGCCACAATGATTAGAGTCGCGTGCGGCGAGGCCACCGAAACACTGATTGACCTCGTCCCGGGGCACGCGACAATTTCGTTGCAGCCGATGGAGTCGCTCTATGGCGTAGGCGGAGTCCGGTTGCTTAAGGCCCCGCCCGGGACAGCCACCCCCGCCCCCAAGTGACTCGCACTCAACGCTCCCAAAACCCGTTTTCAGTGCGTTAACTGCCAGCCAGTCGGGTGACCGCGCCTGCACTCGGGCCTGCCTCTGGTGCCGGTGTCCCCGCAGGCATACAGTCGGGGTATGCCGTCTGTGAAGGCGCGGTGGAGCGGCCCCCGGCGGGCTGAAGTACGCCCGCCGGATCCCGCGTGCGCGGCACCTCGCCGAGCTTCCGCCGTCGTTCTCGCCATGGTTCTTGCACTGCCCTCTCTGGCCGGGTGCGAATATACCTATGAGGACGATTGGTCCCAGCCTGAGGTTGCAGCCACCACAGCCCCGGCCGCAGTGGAGCCCCAGGTCCGCCGGCGCGGACCGCCCGCCCTTCCTACCGAGGAGATGCAGTCCTGGGCAGAGGAAATCATGCCGGACGCAGCAGGCGAAGTGGTCTACCGCAGCCTTGCCAGGCTCGAAGCAGGAGAGGATCGCAGGGAGGAAACCGGCCCACTGCCGGCGGGAACCTATTCGCTGACATTGGCGTGCAGGAGTGTGCGGCGTGTTGATTTTCTGGTGCGGAGCGTGGAATCAGCCCTGATTGATCTCAGGCTGTTGTGTGGTCCGGCACGGGTTAATGTACTTCAGCTTTCGGAGGACGTGGTGCTGTCGCTGCACGTCCATGCCGATGAGGACGCAAATGTGGCCTACCGTCTGATCCTGCTTTAGCAGTCACCCCGGCAAGGCTGCTGCGCAGCCTTCAGGGCAACGCAGTGTCTCCGGGCTCGCGGCGCATTCCGAGCAGTAGAGCGTGAGGTTGCGGCAGCTGGGGTTCGAGCAGTTTTCAAACTTGCTGGTGGGTGCTGTGCAGCGCACGCATTCGCCAATCACCTTTGCCTCGTCGCTGAATTCGAGGTGCATCCGCTTGTCGAACACGTAGAGCGAACCTTCCCAAAGGCCCTTGTCGCGGAAGGTCTCCCCATAACGGACAATTCCGCCGTCCAGCTGGTAGACCTCTTTAAAGCCCCGGTTCACCATCAGGCTGGACAGGACTTCACAGCGGATTCCGCCTGTGCAGTAGGTGACTATGGGCTTGTCCTTGAGGTCGTCGTACTTGCCGGAGTCCAGTTCCTTGATGAAATCATGGGTGGTGGCAACGTCCGGCACGATCGCGTCCTTGAACCGGCCGATCTGGGCTTCGAAGGCATTCCGGCCATCGAAAAACACCACGTCCTCGCCATCCTGCTTCTTGGCCTCCACCAGTTCGTGGAGTTCCTCGGGCTGAAGGTGGGTGCCACCGCCGACCACGCCGTTTTCATCAACGGCGAGTTCCCCCGGTGCGCCGAAGGACACAATCTCATCCCGCGCCTTTACGCTCAGCCGCGGGAAGTCCTCCGCACCGCCGTCGGACCATTTCACGTCGATCCCATGGAAGCCCGGGTATTCGCGGGTGGATTTTACGTACTCCTTGACCGCCCGGATTTCGCCGCCAACAGTGGCGTTGATACCGTGCTTGGAAATCAGGATCCGGCCCCGCAGGCCCAGCTTTTCGCAGAGGGCACGCTGCCAAAGACGCACGGCGTCGGGGTCGGCAAGCGGGGTAAACCCATAGAAGAGCACAATCTTGTTCACACCTTTAAGGGTACTGGCGCCACATCTCATCACAATTCAATAAGCAAGCCGCTTTCCGGCCTCCCGGCCCTGTTGCTTGCTGACGGCCTGCAATACGCTCGATTCATGACTCCCGAGACCATGGTTGAAGATGTGACCCACCTTCTGGAAGTCTGGGTGGCCGGTTGGGCCGGCTGCCGCGGATACGAAGTTTCCACTGAAGGACGTTTCCCGGCCGCGCTGCGCCACGATTCCACCCAGGACTGGGAGTACTTTGCCCATGATCCTTCGGACGCTGAGTTCGCAGCCCTGGCCGCAAAGACAGCCGAGGCGCCAACCCGGCTGCTGACAGTGCTGAGCACCGACGTCGCCCGGTACAGCTTCCTCGCCCAGGAACACGGACTGAAGATGGCCTCCGCGTCCCAAACCATGATGATCGTGGACATGTCCACCCAGGACACCGAAGATCCCTGGCTGGCTGACGATGACCTCACCCTGGAAACCACCGAGCTCGACGGCGTCCACCACGCCGTCGTCCGGTCCGGCAGTGTGGTTGCGGCCAGCGGGCAGGTGTATGTGGTGGACCGGACTGCCGTGTTCGACAAGATCGTTACCGAGCCTGCCTTCCAGCGTCGCGGCCTGGGCAGCTTCATCATGAAGGCCCTCGCCGCGCAGGCCCTCGGGCAGGATGTGGAGGACGGACTGCTCCTTGCTTCCCTCGACGGCCAAAAGCTGTACTCGCACCTTGGTTGGAAGAAGGTTTGCCAGGTGCTCATGATGTCCGTGTCCGGAGCTGAAACCGGCGCGGACCTCTCGGTGGCCTGACACAACCCGGCGCCTGTTTGGCGACGGTGACCCGCGGCGGGCGCACGGATGAAAGAATGTTGGGGTGAACCCCCATGACTCGTTGATTCCCCTGCTGGGCCGCGGCCCGGATCCGGAGCAGCTCCGTCATGTCCATGTCATCCCTGCACGCCAGGCAATTCATGAGGCTTGGCCCGAGTGGGCGCACCCGGATGTTGTGGATGCATACCGCTCGCTGGGCATCCAGGAGCCCTACCGGCACCAGATCGAAGCCGCCCGCCTGGCACATTCGGGCGAGCATGTAGTGATCGCCACCGGGACTGCGTCGGGTAAATCCCTGGCCTATCAACTGCCAGCCCTTGATGCGATCCACCGTTCCGAACTTCGTGTCCTTTCCGATCCGGGAAAGATCCACGACGATGGCGCCGTCACCTTGTATCTCTCCCCCACCAAAGCCCTGGCCGCTGACCAGCTGGCAGCCATCCGGGCCTTGAAGCTGCCCACCGTACGGGCGGAAACCTACGACGGCGATACCGACCCCGCATCCCGGCGCTGGATCCGCGACCATGCCAACTTCATCCTGGCCAACCCGGACATGCTGCACTTCGGGATCCTGCCGAACCATGCCTGGTGGGCCAGCTTCTTCCGCCGGCTCCGGTACGTCATCATCGACGAGGCGCACAGTTACCGCGGGGTTTTTGGTTCCCACGTGGCCAACCTGATGCGCCGGTTGCGGCGGATCTGCGCCTACTACGGCGCGGGCCAGTCCCTGCCTGAACCTGTGTTCATTGCCGCGTCCGCCACAGCCTCGGAACCGGATAAGTCCTTCGGCCGGCTCATCGGTGCACCCGTCCGGGCGGTCTCCGAGGATACGTCGCCGCACGGATCCACGACGGTTGCCCTCTGGGAGCCCGCGCTCTTGGAACTCAAAGGCGAGAACGGCGCGCCCGCCCGCCGGACGGCCATCGCCGAAACCGCCGATCTGCTGGCCAACCTGGTGTCTGCCCGGATCAGGACCATCGCCTTCATCAAGTCCCGCCGCGGCGCCGAGACCATCTCCACCATCACGCGCCGGCTCCTGGACGAGGTTGACCCCAGCCTGCCGCAGCGCATCGCTGCCTACCGTTCCGGGTACCTTCCGGAGGAACGCCGGGAACTGGAACGTGCGCTGCGTTCCGGCGAGCTGCTGGGAGTGTCCAGCACCTCCGCGTTGGAGCTCGGCATCGACATCTCGGGCCTGGACGCAGTGCTTGTAGCCGGCTGGCCGGGCACGCGGGCCTCCCTCTTCCAGCAGATTGGCCGTGCCGGCAGGGCAGGGCAGGACGCCATAGCCGCGTTTGTGGCCAGCGACGATCCCCTGGACACCTACCTGGTGAACCATCCGGAGGCCATCTTTGACGTCTCCGTTGAGGCCACCGTCTTTGACCCGGGCAATCCCTATGTCCTGGGCCCGCACCTCTGCGCGGCCGCTGCGGAGTTGCCGCTCGGCGTTGGTGAATTGGACCTGTTCGGGCCAACATCTGAACGCCTTCTGGATCAGCTGGTGGCCCAGGGGTATTTGCGGAGGCGGCCTGCCGGATGGTTCTGGACCCACCCGCAGAGCGCGGCCGGGATGGTGAATCTGCGGGCCGACGGCGGCGGGCCGGTAAGCATCGTGGACGCAGACACCGGTTCGCTGCTGGGCACCATGGACTCCCCACAGACCCACTACCAGGCCCATGCCGGCGCGATTTATGTGCATCAGGGCGACACGTACGTAGTGGAGGAACTCAACGAGGACGACCACTGCGTTGTTGCCCGGCGCGCCAATCCCGACTACTACACCACGGCACGGGACGTCACCCAGATCGAAGTGATCGAGACCCTGCGGACTGCGCAGTGGGGCGATATCAGTGTTCATTTTGGCGACGTGCGTGTGACTACCCAAGTCGTCTCCTTCCAACGTAAAGCCCTGGTTTCCAACGAAGTCCTCGGTGAGGAGCCCTTGCAGCTTGGCGCCCGTGACCTGTTCACCAAGGCGGTCTGGTTTGTGGTGGACAACCAGTCCCTCGCCGGGGCCGGGCTGATTGAAGCGCAATTCCCCGGTGCCCTGCATGCGGCCGAGCATGCTGCCATTGGCCTGCTTCCGCTGGTTGCTTCCAGCGACCGCTGGGACATCGGCGGAGTCTCCACAGCCCTGCATGCCGACACCGGTGTGCCCACCATCTTCGTGTACGACGGACATCCGGGCGGTGCAGGCTTTGCAGAGCGAGGCTTCGACAAGGCCCGGACCTGGCTGGCCGCAACCCGAGATGCCATCAAGGCCTGCGAGTGCGAATCCGGCTGTCCGTCCTGTGTCCAGTCCCCCAAGTGCGGCAACAAGAACAACCCGCTGGACAAGGATGCTGCCGTGACCCTTCTGAACGTGCTGCTGCGGGATGCAAGGGACGCTGGTCCGGCGGACGGCGGAACCGAGAATGGCGATCTCGATGGTGCAGGAAATGCTGCAGCCAACATAGCCCGGGTGGCCCGTCAGCTGGCGGGTTAACCTCCGTTTACTCCGATCCAGGTGGCGGCCCTGCCCTGGACGAGGCGGCCGCCGGGCCCACAACGGCTGGGGTGTTGAGCTGGACCCGGACTTCCACTGAGAGGTCGGGCATGGTGCTGCACTCAACTACCTGTGCCTGGTGTCTTGCCGCGATTTCCCCGGCCACGGCACATGGCTCGCCGGAAGTAAGCCCGCGCCACGCGTCCGCCGCGGCCAGTGCGGCAAGGTCTGCCGCTGCGGCCGCCCTTCCTGCCATGACCGAAGCCTGGGCCAACACCAGCAGCATCGACAGGAGCAGGATCAGGACCATCCCCAGTCCGGCGGCAAGAATTGTGCCTGAGCCCCTCTCGCGGTTGCTTGGCTTCAACTGAATCACCCCGCGGGCTGCCAAGACAGTGACGCTGCCTCAGTCCTGGCCGTCGCTGTTGCCGTCAGTGTCCAGGGGACCAAACCTCCCAAGGGACCACCGGCACGGCCCGAGACTGTCACGGTAGACCAGCTTCCGTCTGAGGAAACGGCTGTGGCGGCTGTTGTACCGGCAAGCCTTTGGACAGTTTCTGTCACCATTCCGGGGTCTTCGCCTCGCACCAGCTCGCGGGCACCGGCGCGTGCTGCCCCCTCCAACCGAAGCTGGGTCACTCCGGCGGCGGCACCGGCCAAGAGCAGAGCCAGCAGGAACAGGACTGCGGGAAGGACAACGGCAAATTCGGCTGTCACGGCCCCACGGGATCCACAGAGTCCACGGGGTCGTCCACAAGATCCCGCCACTGAAGCCTTGCCGCCTCCGGCCCCAGAGTCCAGGAGTTCCTGTCCCCGTGCTTCGCGCTTCGGGACGGCCCTTCCCCGGCCGTTCTGAAGCCGAAGCCGGAGGCCCCTGCCGTTGACCTTCCCGCCATCCCGCTGGCTCATGGAAGGGCCAGAGCCGTCCGGATGAGGTTGAGCAGGAAGCCGCGTACTTCCTCGCTGCGGAGCAGGAACACCAGCACACCGGCGAACCCGACTGCAGCCAAGGTGGCTGTCCCGCTGGGTCTGCTACTCCATCCGAGGGTCCAGGACCCCGCGAACGGTCACCGATTCGGGCAGGCCACCCACCATTGGCCCGGAGACCTCCACCCGTAGATCCAGCAACTCCGCCAGTTCCAGCCGTTCGGCCTCCGTCAAGTGCTGCAGCCGCTCCGCTGCCCGGTCAGCGAGTTCGGCCAGTTCGGTGAGCTGTCGGGCGTTCCCACGTGCGCCGGGGCCTGCCGTCTGCAGCGCCTCCAGCTTGGTCTTTACGTCCGCGAGCTGGGTGCGGTACTTGGCAACCCGTAGTAGCAGGCTCTCCGGATCGTCGGCCATGAATGCCTCGTCCGTGGCCCGCTCGATGGCGCGGGCGAGCTTCCCCGCCTGCTCCCCCAGCCGCTCCAGCTCGCGGCTGTCAGCTTCGCTCGTGACCCCCTGCCGGGTCCACTCTGCGGCCAGCTTCAGCAACCGCTCACGGTCCCCCAGTACGCCGACGACTTCGGCCCAGACTGCGGCATCAAGTTTGGCTACGTCGATCTGTCGGCAGGTGCATGGTGGCTGGCCGTCCTTTGGCCTGCGCTTGCACTCGGGACGGTAGATGGGTCGGCGGATGCCGTTGCGCTCCAAGACCAGGACGCCGAGATAGTGCCTGCCACACGTGCCGTGGATCCGGGTTGAGAGCCATTGCCGCTGCTGGTTGTCCTGCCGCAGACCGGACCTGGGAGCGGAGTCCAGGACCTGTTGCAGCGCGTCGAAGGTGGCTTGGTCCAGGGGTGGCTCAGGGAGTTCAAGAATCACCGGATCGCCGTGCCTGGGCTTGCCTGTGCGGGCGTCGGTTTGGGTCTTGGTGTAACGGGTGCCCATCTTGCCGATAAAGCCCCATCGATGCTCACCGGTGGTGAGTGCGGGGTTCCGGAGCATGCGTCGGATGACGGTGTGGGACCAGTCGGCACCAGACCGCGTGGGAATGCCCTGGCGGTTCAGTTCACGGGCGATGTCCCCAGTGGTGTGGCCTGCGAGTGCGGACTTCACCATGTACGCCAGTGCATCACGCTCCGCAGGGTCCGGGACGGGTCGGGCGTCTTTGCCCTTGCCGTCCAACCGCCAGCCGTAGCTGGGCTGACCACCCGGCCATGCAGCGCGGGCGACTTTGGCTCGCTGACCGGCGACGGAGCGCTCGCGGATGAGGTCCCGTTCCATCTCGGCCACGCCTGCCAACATGGTGCGCATCATCCGGCCTGAGGGCGTGGAGAGATCAATCTGTTCCCGGATGACGACCAGGGTTACCCCGAGCCGTTCCAGCTCCGAGGTGATGGTGATGGCGTGCGCGGCGTTGCGGCTCATTCGGTCCAGGGACGCCACGACCACGGCTTGGATTTCGCCGGATCGGCATGCGGCCAGGAGCGCCTGCCAGCGCGGGCGGTCGTCCTTGGCCCCGCTGAGACCTTCGTCCACGAACTTGCCTACCTGGGTCCAGCCCCGGGCCTTGATGGTGGCTTCGCATTGCTCCTGCTGGGTTTGCAGGGAACTGCCGTGATCCACTTGGCCTGCGGAGCTGACTCGCCCGTACCATGCTGCCTTCATTGCGTTCTCCTACAGCGTCGCCCCGGCTGTCACCGGGGCTGGCTGATGTTGGTTAGAGTGCGGCCCAGGTGCCTGAGCCGTCGCGCCGGTCGTTAACCTGGGTGATCTTGCCGTTGGTCCGGGTGGGATAGGTCCAGCGGCCCCGCTTCACCGGTTCGGCCTCGGTCCACTTGCTGCCCTTGGCGGCTGCGCGGTCAGCCTGCGCCTGGGCCTTGGCGGCGAGCCGGTCGGCCATTTTGAGGGCCTTCGCCCGGAGAGCGTCGGAGCCGAGGTCTTCCTCGCTGTACTGGCGTTCATGGCCTTGGACTCGGGAAGCGACGAGGTCCCGGGCCACCAGCCCAGCGTGGCGGGCGTCGTGACCTGGGCGGTAGAGGCTCTTAGCGCTCTGAGTGGCCTCGCCACAGCCGCAGGTGCACTGCACGGTGGCTGTCTCGGCCTTGGGGGTCTGGTTCTTCGTCATTGTTGGCTCCTCGTGGTTATTTGACTGGCTGTCAAGGAAAAAATTCCATCAAAACACGCTCAAATTTCTACTCACAAGTACCCACAGGCCACGCCCGAGCGCGTGTTTCAAGCTGTGGATGAAGCTCTGTGGAAAAACTATTTAACACACACTGTGTCTGAAGCGTTTCCGCAGGTGAGAGCAGGGCGAGACCGAAAGTGATTTTGTTATCCACAGGCCAGCTAACAGGTTGCGCACAAATATGCACACTTAATCCACAGGTTATCCACAGGTCTTGAGTGCCCCGGCCTAGGTGAATCCCTAGTCTTCGGGCTACGTTCTTGGCTATGGACCTCTTCGCACTCATAAACGGCTTCTTCGCCTGGAGCCAGACGCCGCTCGGCGCAAACATTGTTGGGCCTTTGGTGGTGCTTGTTGCAACCGCCCTGGGCTTCATGGTCATCAAATTCATCCGCTCATTTCCGAAGCGATTTGATCGCTGGTTGAAGCGGAGGGTGGGCCTGATGTGAACCAGCCCCACCCTCCTACAACCTCGATTAGTCCTCGTCGTCCAGAAGCGACAGCAATGTTGCCTCCAACTGCTCCTGGGCCTTATCACCGGTTACCGCGCCGACCACTCGAACACTGAAATCGGTCAAGGCCAGAATCAGAGCATTCACGGCACCGCCCTCCTGTTCTCGGGTCACTTCGTCCATCACTTCAGCCACCGCCACCGAGTCACCCTTGACGGTCGCCAGCATCAACCGTGCGGCCCTGGTGTGGTCCTTGATGGTCAGGTCAAATTCAATCCGGCTCACTTTGATTCACCCGTTCCGTCTGACGTTGAGGCAGGCGTAACGTTCAGCCACTGCTTCCATTCCTGGATGGATTGGGCCAGCCACTCGTGCAGCTCGGGTGGCGACTCCGGGCGATCCTTGGCCCATTCCTTGACCTCTCGCAGGCTGGTGGGAACGGAAGCCACCTTGGCCGCTGCGAGGTCCGCGTGGAGCAGCAGGCGCACTCTGCTAGCGACGCTGCCCCGGGGCTGGGACAAGAACCACGACACGAACCCGACTGCAGTTTCCTTGTCAGACATGACTAATTCCTTCGCTTTCCATGCGGGTAGTGATTTCGACGTCTTCCCATTCGAGACCTGAGCGCAGAGCGTCCAGGGCTTGTCCGATGGCTTCCGCCTGTTGGCGTCGGCTGCGGACACCGTTGAGTCGCTGACGAAGCTCCATCTCACGAGCCGTCCGCTTGTTCTTGGCTTTGTTGCCCATTTCTAATTCCTTCGCGGTGTGGTCCGGAGTCGCGGATGCGCCCCCGAGGCAACGGAGTCCGACAGACTCCGCAACCACCAGGACGCACCCGCTCCGGGGTATCCCCGTCCTACCGTCCCGGCCCCTAAAGGGTCCGGGACGTCGGGACGGTACAGGGGAGACCGTCCCGGGACGCTTCGGGACGTTCGGGACGCTGGGGCTTCCGGCCCGGAAGGACGGGGTGAAAACGTCCCGGCAGGACCGGGACGTTCGGCGTCCGAGACCGTCCCGGCAGATATGTCCCGAGAGGCGGGCGTCCCGGGACGTTTTCGGGGCCTTCACGAGGACACCTCGGACAGGTCCAGGACGGTCTGTCCGGACACCCACTGCAAGGGGCTGCTGGGACCGCTCCTGGTCAGTACGCCCTGGGCCACGAGCCACTTGACGACGGTCTCGATCTTCTGCTTCGAGCCATGCTGTTTGATCGCCTCAACCTTGTGCAGCTTGCGGAGCGCGAACGTCCTCGGGTGGACGCTGCGGTAGTGGCCAGCCACTGCCTGCACCAGTTCGGACTTGATGAATGCCTCGGTCTCGTCTGCCTGGGTGTATTCCTCCACGTCCAGCAGGATCTTGCCGTTGCCGGTCATCACATCCACTTTCCAGCGGTCCCCCTCGGCGTAGTCACCGAAACGGTTCTTGTTGCACTCGATGGTCATCACCCCGTCCTTCGACTTGCTAAAGGGTTGGGTGGCTACTACCGCGAGCTGCACCGCCGTGAGCTGGAGTTTGATCGACGCTCCCCGGCTGTACCGTCCGGTGTCCCCCTTCGTCTTGTGGTCGATCAGCAGGACCGTAACGCCGTACTTCTCAGCCAGCGGCAGAACCACCGAGGTAAGGAAGCTGCCCACCTCCCCGTTGTCGTTCTCGGGCCTCCCGGCGATCGCCAGCGCTGCACCCAGGCTGTCCACCACCACCACGCCGACATCGCCGGAGGAAAACAGCGCGTGGAATTGGGCGGTGAGCTTGTCCAGGTTCCGTCCGCTCGGCGCGAGATAGGTGAGCCGGTCTTTCAGCAGCTCGGTGCTGGCACCGAGGGCCACGAGCTTGCCGAGTGCGTCTCGCGGTCCGGCTTCCTCGTCCAGGAGGATGGCCCGTTTGCCTGCCCTCATCGAATCGATGGCCCACTGGTAGCAGAGCACCGATTTACCCGAGGCGGGTTCCCCGGCGATGATGTGGACCGATCCCTCATAGATCAGGTTTCCCAGTCCGAACCGAGGCGGTGCCGGATGATCCGTGCTGAACCAGTCGGCAAGGTCAAGGCCGGTGAACAGGTCTTCCGGCGTGCGCTCGATGTTGCGCGGGCTGTCTGCTCCGGAGAGCAGGCCCGAATCGATCGACTTGGGGATTTCGAACTCATCCAGTCCGGCCTGTCGGCCTGCTTCTTCCAGCGCTCCCCGGACCACCGATTCACTAAGCCCACCTCCCGCGACGATCTGCCCGAGTGCGAACGCGGATTTGTTGAGCTGGTGGTTCCGGGTGCCGCCTTCGGCGTTGACGACCGCCAACAGTTCGCGGACCAGCGCCGTGCCCTGGCCCGTCTCCCCCAGCGGCAGACCAGAAGCGGCCTTCTCGGGCTTCGGTGCCGTTGCCCGTGACTTCAGAAGTGCCCGCAGGGCCTCTGGGGCCTCCGGGAGTTCCTCGATTGGCGGAAGCGGTCCTCCGTCGCTCGTCCGGTAGGTCAGGCCGTCGAACTCGGACCCTGGGCCGACAACGAGACCGCCATTGCCCCGAATATCGACGCCGTCAGCCAGGACACTGGCGCTGTTGCGGATTTCGCCGGACGGGTCCCGGTAATAGACGTGCTGGCCACCGGAGGCAGTCTGGACGGTCAACGTTTGCGGAGCGTCCGGCAGCAGCTTTGCCCACTGCCCGGGTCCGTCCTGGCCGTTGTGAGTGTCCAGGTCCACCAGCGCCAACCCTGCCTTGCCGGTGTCGATGCCGTAGGCGTTGGCCTTGAATGACCAGATTTTGAGCAGGTGATCCGGGTCCGTGGTGGATTCCTGGGTCCACTTCACAAGCGGTGTCTTCTGCAGCTTCCCCTCTTCATCCCGCCAGAGGCGGATTGGGAATACTGGGTAGCCTGCCTGGGCTGCGGCGAGCGCGGCCTGCCTGACCCGTTCCTTGGCGTCGCCCTTCTGGCTGACCTTAACCATGCTGGCCACTTTCCTGCTCTTCACGGCAGAAGACGCACGTCTCGGGCTTAGAGACTCCGCGCTTCGTGTGTGAGGTGGTGTGACCACCCCGGGACGGCTTGCCCCGCTGGCGCTGCGATTTTGCACGGCTCAACTCAGGGTTGTCGGCGTTAGCTTTCTTGACGCTGGCGGCAATCTTGGCTCGCTGCTCGGCTGGGATGGTGTAGTTCGTGCCCATTTACTTCACCTCCCCAGGGGTCTGTGAAGCCTGGGCGCTGCC
The DNA here is from genome assembly GCA_031178005.1 of Pseudarthrobacter sp. Lineage (GTDB taxonomy): Bacteria > Actinomycetota > Actinomycetes > Actinomycetales > Micrococcaceae > Arthrobacter. The sequence goes on along the minus strand of JAPSJV010000001.1, from coordinate 219,433 downwards.
GAACAGCAGGATGAGCAGGCGTTGGAAATTGGCGTCCGGAATCCGGCGCTCTTCGATGGTAACCATCAGGGGTGGTCTCCTTGGAGGAAACTCCTGCGGGGTCCCCCCGGGCATCTTGCGCTCAACGGGGATAGTTCGCAGGTATTGCGAAACCCCCGGAGCTTCCCCGGTACCGACGCCTTTTCTAGTTCAGCTTGTAAAGCCTTGGCTCCTGCCCACCGTAGTGAGGGGATCGCCCGTCGAGACCCATTTCACCACTAGGTTTGGGTTCGGCGCAACTACCGGGGTGCTTCTCAGCGTGGAAGACCGGTTCTGGCACGACCGAGGCCCCTGCCGGAGCAAGGGCCTCGAATCCTCCAAGGATGGGGGGTACCAATCCCCTGGACCATCAGAACACTGGCTTTGCCAGCCACACAACCACCGGATCTCGCGTGCGCACGCCCGATGCCCTGCCGGTGAGGGTGGCCAGCCAAGCTCCGGACGGCCCTCCCTTGAATCGGAAGGACCGCGCCGGTATTCGTAGACCTGCCAGCCACGCGAGGTCACGGGAAGTACCAAGACGGGCCGACGCGAGGCCAGGAACAGCAGAAGACCCCCGGCGTTTCCACCGAGGGTCTTCTGTAGCTGCAGCCCAATGCAACTGGAAGTGACGAGGCCGCACAACGGGCTGAGGGCTGAAGACCTCGTCCCGAAAATTGGAGCACGAGGTTTAGCCGCCTTACAACTACCCTCAGTCGGGAGCTAGGCCTGACCCCACCGCGATGCTGCTTCCTGTCCACTAACTTTCCTAGCCCACTTGCGCTGCTCTTCGGCCATCTCCATTAGGTTTGAGTGCTCGTGCGCAAAGTCTTCCCAGGCCCCCTGCACTATATTCCCAACGCTGGGCGGAAAGTCCCCATCTGATGGTCGTTTGAGGCTCAGTTTCGGGTATTCGCCAAAGGCTTCGGCAAAGAATTGTTCGGCTTCACGGGTCAAATCATTTGTAGCTGAATAGATAATCCCCAGCAGGCCAGCCGTCCACTTACTCTGTAGATTCTCAGACATTAGACCCAGATTCAGCAAAGAAGCCTTCACTTTTCCGGGCCAGGTTGCCAGCAACTCGTTGAGTTCCCGCTTTATCCGTGACAGCTCTGAATCGTCCTCAATTTTAGTCACCAAATGGGGACGTTGAGTCAGGTGCTGCTCCACTCCGTCTGAAGCCCACCGCCCGAGCGCCTCGCCCATTTTAGGAGCGAACACATCAAGTGCTGCTTCTGTTTTCACGCGTTGTGCATTTGTTAGTTCGGTGGCTTTCGCCAAAGCGTCTTCGATTTGAGTCATGAGCCAAGCATTCCACAGAGGCCTGACATTGACGAGAGAAATAAAACAGCCGTTCTATAGCCCCTCACGCGCATACGAACACGCGTATGATCCCCCTATTCTTCGGACGGGGGGAGGACACTTATCAGGTAACCCTGTCTCTACTGGTCCAGCGGCCAAGGCTTCAATGCCCTTTATATACAGACTGACCCCGGTACCGATTGGGTCGGATACCGGGGCCATCCTGTGGTGGAGCAGGTCGGTCTTTGAGGTGAAGGAACCCTAACTCTCGCGGCCTTCCGGGTGAAAGAATGAGAAAACCCCGGTTGACTCCATGAGCGGAACCATAAGGCCCCACCCACTCCTTGCTTAGGCGTCGACGAACGTCGCCTTCACGATTGCGGACGGGCGAACCACGTCCACTTCCGCCCGCGTCTCTACACGAGCCTGCAGCGTGTTGGTTGCGAAGCCGGTTGAAGCGTCCCAGTCCAAGTGCGTCCGTCCGTCTGTACTGATGTTGGCGGACCCCTCCCCCAATACCCATGCCGTATTACTGGGTACCAGTCCGGATAGGGCTACTGGCTTACCCCATACCCTCCGGGTCTCTTCATTGACTGCCGTTCCGAGGTCGAATGCACCGGAGCTGTTGCGCTTGGTGACGATTCCTTCCCAGTCGGTCGGGTTGAGGATCACGACGTTGGCCGTCTCGCCGCTGTTGTCGAAGATCGACAGCGCCTTGCGGATTGAGACCAGGTCATCGACCTGGCCAGCGGGTGCCGTGTAGAGCTGGATGCCGGAGGTGTTGGCGAGACCTTCGAAGTTCTCGCCGGTGCCGGTGCCGTTCAGGACCTGGTCCTCGATTTCGAGCTGGATTGCGTACTGCAGCTCGGACTGGACGAACAAACCAAGGTTGGTGAAGTCTTCCAGGTCGTAGCGGTTCACCGGCTCCGAGAGGGTGGCGACGATCTTGAGCCGCTTCTCGAAGCTCTGCAGGGTCATTGCCGAAACAGGCTTGGTTGCGCCTGGGGCGACAACACCGGCATTGGGAGTTCGCGTGACCTGCCGAAGAATTGAGTAGACCGCAGCCCGTCGCACTACCGGCAGGGCTTCCAGGAAGCTCTGTAGCGGCCTTGCCAGAGTCATCGGGTTGGCGACGATCAAAGGGGTATCCACGATCTGCGAACCAGTGGTGATCAGTGCTTTCGATCCGGCAGGCTTGATGGACTCGGCAATCTTCCGGCCAAACGCCTTGGAGCCGAAGTCCAGGTACTCGACCTGACCGCTGTTGGCACCGCTGTAATCCTCGTAGTAGCCGCCGTTCGGACTCCGCACGAGGTCCGGCGCGGGGCCACCGCCGATGGCCTTGAGCAGTTCACTTCCGCGCTGCTCGCGCTCCAGCCTCCGGGCCACGTCTTCGCCCATGCTCTTGGCGTTGTCCACAATGAGCTGTTGCTCGGGGGTGAGCGGACGGCCACTCTTTATGGCTCCCCCGAGGATGAGGCGGGCCTGGGCCAGGTTGTCGATTGTTGCGTCGTCAAACATTGGGTGCTCCTTTCGAGAGCGTAGATGGTTGGACGCGGTGCGTCCGTTCTACGGCTCGAAAGGACTTGCGGGCCTTGACCTTCGCTCCCTTTGGCGGACTTGCCCTTGCGGGTCCTCATCTGCCGGTGCGTTGGTTCCTCAGCTGGCGGGGAACTTCGACTGCCGGAAAGCAACTGGCGGGGACTTTGACCGGAGACGGACCCTTGCGGCTGGCCTGACCGGGCTAGGTGCCCTGGCTTTCAAATCAATGGGACCACTAGGTTTGAGTGCCGCGCAACCTGTCTGCTCAGCCTGCAATACTGAGGCCATGACTAACCTCTCCGTGAAGATCACCCTGGAACTGACCACCGAAGTGACGCTGGCTGACCTGAAAGCGTTCGTCCAAGTGGCCGAGATGTCGAACGCTGATCTCACCAGCCCATTGCCGATCGAACTCGATGACCAAGAACAGTTGAGCGGCTACTCCGTCTTCGTTGACCCTTCCCGACTGCTCGGACGCAGCTAGCACAACTTACGACCCAGCGGGACTGCTATGAAGGTGGCGATGGCATATTCGGCCGTGGCCATGCCTGCCTCCGAAGCCATCAGCCGCAGCCGTCCAAAGTACTTGAGCTTGAGCCGCAAGATGGCCAGTCGGTTGCTCCTGCGCCATGTTGGCTTGGTCCGGTCTTGGGCAGCACCACCAGGAAAACCGGCTTCAACGCCCGGATCGAAGTCCAGGAGGTCGAAGTCGTCCTGAGGGACCGGGTAGAGCTCGATGACCTCTGCCAGACCTTCGTCGGGAAGCGGACCGTTCCCCACCGTTTCAAGGGCGGCAGCCTGAGCCGCACGGCCAGCCCGTGCCGGCGTGGTTCCAGCGGGCGCTGTAGGTTGTGCTGACATTGCTTTTCCTTTCGTTGACCGGCGGTTTTACCGGGTAAGTCCGACTCTTCCCGCCCGGACGGACCTCCGTAAGCTGCGGATTCTGCCAAGTGGATAACCTGGCCAAATCCGCCGTTGTGGAGGACCGGTGCGGGGTAGTTCAGCCCCCGGATGGCACCAGGGCTAGCAGTACAGGAACCACTCCAAGGCATATAAAGGCCGGCAGGGAACACAGCCCCAACGGGATCACCAGCTTGACGCCCAGTGATGCAGCACGTTTTTCGGCCTGACGGAACCTGTCCCGTCGGATGCGTGCCGCTTGTGCATACAAGATCGATGCCGATGGCGCACCGGTATAAGCAGCGAAGCCCAGGGCATCCCGGAGCAGCAGGACGTCCGGGTGGGGTGTGCTGCTGGACTGCCACGCGGTATCCCAGTCAGCGCCAATAGCCATTGCGGCAACGACTGGCCTGAGCGGTGTCCTTATGTGGTCAGAGGAAGCCGCAGCTACCAGGTCCAGTGCCCGCCCAAGACCGGAACCGGATTCGAGCATTGCCGCTACCAACTCCAGCACCATCGCAGGGTCACGCAATCCCTGCGGGCTGCCGTAGGGCTCTTCTTTCCGCTTGGCACCCGGAAACAGCCCTCTACCCGGGCGTCCACGAGGTCCAGAGATCCCGGAGCCAGGCTGCCCCTGCGGGCGCCCGGTCAGCCGGTGCAGCCTCCGTGCAGGCGCGGTACCAGCCGGGAACGCGAGTACCGCAGCTGCTGCCAGGACCAGCCCGATCATCAGTTCCGGCATCAGCCAGCCCATGCCGCCATGACCTTTCTCCTCCAGCCCGCGGGTCTCATGCCGGACCCACGGCCGCGGATCGAACCAGCCTGGCCGACCATAGCCGTCCAGCAAGCGTCAGCACGACGCCTGCCACAAGTGCAGCGAAGCCGATAGGTGTGCCCAGCAGCATGGCCAATGGGTCCACACCCAGTGCGACGCCAAGGCCGAGTCCAGTCAGCGGCAGCCAACTCAGGAGCGTTACGGTGCTCTTGGGTCCGGCGAGCGCCGTTTGCCTGGCGGCCTCGGCATCATCTTCTACTTCAAGCTGGGCCGCCAACCGGGTGAGGACATCGGCGAGCGGGCAGCCGCTGGCGTCGGCAACGTCCAGGCAGGCGGCGACGTCGAACCATACGCGGCGCTCACGGCTGTCCGTCAGAAAGGACCCCCGGAGCGCAGCGCTCCTGATCGCTGTGGAGACGGGAAGGCCAAGTGTTGAGGCTCCCCTCGCCGCGGCCACCACGTCCAGCGAAGCCCTGCCCAAGACCCGGCCGGTTTCCGGGCGCTGCCCGGCCCGGAAAAATCCCGGCGCCCCGGATGGAGAACCGGTGGACGGGCTTGCATGGACCAGCATCAGTTCTTCCCAAAGACGCCCCTGGCTGCGGCCGCCCTTGAGGAGGGCTGCCATTTGCTGCACAGCCAGCGTCATCGCATTCTGTGGCCCGTTCCCGGTCCTTGCCCGGACGACGCTTATCCGGGATGACAGGGCCGGGATGATGCCGGGCCATCCGCCGCGTCGTTCAATCCCGGTAGCCTGAGAACCGGAAGGAGGACGGCGCGTACTTTCCAGCCCGCCGCGACCGAGCAAACGCCAAAGCCGTGTGGTCACACTGTGCCGGGGCGCCAGCAGGAGGACAGCGGCCAGCACCAGCAGTCCGGTGAGCAGCGTCGGGAAGAGCCCTGTCATGAGTGCACTCCCAGAACATCCGGATCCATCCCCAGACGCAGCGCCAAGGCGCTCCACGCGGGGCCCATACGCAGCGCCCCGTCAATGATGTCCACGGCGGGCACCACGGCCAGGTTGCCGTCGTGGTCCATCACTGAACCGATGCAGCTGAGGCGACGGCCGCGTGCAGTCCGTTCGACATGGATCACGGCATCCAGGGCGCTGGCCGTCTGAAGACGCACAGCCGTATGGTCCATCCCGGCCAACGCGCCCAGGGCAGTGAGGCGTGCCGGGACTGCCGTAGCGGTATTGGCGTGAATGGTTCCGCCGCCGCCGGTATGGCCGGTATTCATGGCGGCGAGCAGTTCCCGGACCTCGGCACCCCTGCATTCGCCGACCAGCAGCCGGTCCGGCCGCATCCGCAACGCCTGCCTGACCAGCTCCGCCAGGTCTACGCTTCCCCCGCCTTCGAGGTTTCCGTGGCGGGTCTCCAACGCTACAACGTGCGGGTGGACCGGGTTGAGCTCGGCCGCGTCTTCAATGAGGACAAGCCGCTCGCCGGGTGGACACAGCCCCAGCAGTGTGGAGAGCAGGGTGGTTTTGCCCGAACCGGTGGCACCACTGATCAGGAAGCTCAGCTTTCGTTCGATGAGACACCGCAGAATGTCCTGGATGACTTCACCGAACATCCCTTTACGCCGTAGCTCGTCCAGGGAAAATACCTGCTCCCGACGGATCCTTACGCTAAGCAGCGTGCCGGCGGTGGAGATAGGCGGCAGGACGGCGTGGACACGGTAGCCGGCATCCAACCGGACATCCACGCACGGCGAGCCGTCATCAAGCCTGCGTCCTCCCGCCGCGACCAGCCTGGCGGCGAGGGCACGCACATGGGATTCCCCTGCAAACACAATGCCGGTACGTTCCAGTCCCGAACCGCGATCTACCCAAACCGAGTCAGGAGCGTTCACAAAGATGTCAGTCACGGTTTCGTCCCGGGTCAACTCCTGGAGAGGGCCCAGACCATTGAGCTCGGCGCTGAGCCGTTCGGCCGTGGCCAGCGATCCGGCGGTTCCCAGCAGCCGCCCTGTTGCCTGCACCGCCGCTGCCACTTTGGAGGGAGTCACCGGCCCTTCCCCCGCCATAACTGACTCGCGGACTGTTGCGAGAAGACTGGGATCCATGGTGGCGGTGCCACCGCGTCCCGGTTCTGCCAGCCGGGAGCTACCGCTAGTGCCGGGGCCGCCAACGGGTGGCCTGCCTGATTCCGCTACAGCCAGGCGCGGACTGCCGGACCCGGTGCCCGTAATGTCCTTCCGCCGCCGGCCGGGAGGCACGCTTTTCATGACATGTCCGCCGGCAGGAGGACATCGTCCACTGCATCCAGAACGCCAGCGGCAAAGCGCCGGACGTTCCGCCGCTTGCCAAGCTCCAGCAGGTTGCCCGATTCAGTGGCAGCCGCGGTGCCACGGAGTTCCGGGATGTAGCCGTGGATGGGCAAGCGCACTGCCTCGGAGATCAGGGCGGCGTCGAGCCCCGCCTTTGCCCGGCCTCGGACCAGCAGGCCCGTTTCTATCGGCGGGAGCTCCTGTACCAGGCGGGCAGCAGCAACTGCCGCCTTCAGACGGGGCGGGATTACGATCAGCATGCGGTCGCAGTCCCACGCGAATTGTTGGACCGGTTCCGCCGCCCGGCCTAAATCCACAACTACCACCTCATATCCGCGCCTGGCCGCATCCATGACCCCTGCCAGGGTGGCGCTGGGAACTGCCGCCGGCCGGTCCCGGCTGCCGGGCCACGAAAGGAACGAGAATCCCCCGGCTGTAGGCAGGGACTGCCGCAATTGTTCCGGGTCGATGCTTCCGCTGGCTTCCGCGAGCCCCGGCCACCGCAGTCCCGGCGATTCCTCAGCCGCCAGGGCCAGTTCCAGCCCGCCTCCCCACGGATCACCATCGATCAGGAGCGTGCTGGCCCCAAGTCCAGCGGCAGCCTGGCACAGCCAGATGGCAGCGGTGCTGGCGCCGGCTCCGCCGCAGCCTCCCGTCACACCAACAACCAGGCCGCCTGCTTCCGGTGACCGTGACCGCGCGAGGTGCTCGGCGAGCCATCCCGCAGCATCAGGGAGCACCGCAACGCGTTCGGCTCCCAACGAGGCTGCCAGATGCCACAAGCTGTCCCCCTCACCATTGGTTCCCACCAGGACAGCCGGAGCGCGGCGCCGGCCCGGGAGTTCCGTAATATCACTCCCCACCAGCACCGCCTCAGCGGAATCCCAGAAGGGGGCCGCCTGGCCTGCGTCATCCACACAGCGCAACTGCCCACCGGCTGCGGCGACGATGCGGGCCACCTCATGACGGAGGAAATCAAAGGCCGTCACCAGCAGGATCTCCCCGGGGCCGCCAGGGAGCCAGGACTCGTCCGGCCGGTCCACCATTGAGCCCGGGTTCCCGCGCGAATCAGCACCTGCGCGGACGTCCGGATGCGTTGGTCCGGACAAGGGCAGGTGGGCTGCCTGGAGATCGGAAGCGTCCGGTGATCGCTGGTGCCTGTTCATGCAGCCACTGTGACGGATCGCCTCGGAACGCAGAAGACCAGGGCTGCGCTATGTGGAAAAGGCTGATAATAATGTCTCGCGCCAGAGCCTTGTGGAGGAGTACTGGGCACGGAAAACTCCTCAACAACGCCCCAGAACAGGGCAACTGTCCACATACGCAAACTGCCGGTACTGACCTTCCCCTCCGAGCGGGCAGAATTGAGGCATGTACCTGCTACTCGCCTCCCACCCCGACGGGGCGGCCCTGCAGGCACTCACTGCATCCGGTGATCCCCACCCGGACCGGCCCGAACCGCGGGTGGTCCGCGCGCAGGAACTCCCCGCAGTCGTCCGCGGCCTGGAAAACGCCGGCAGCAGCACGCGCCCCCGTTGGGTCTGGAACCGAACCCAGGACTGGTACCCGCAGATGCTGGCGTCCGGCATCGACCTCGAACGCTGCCACGACCTCACGCTCTGCGGCAACATCCTGGCGTTCTCCGAGTTCACTATCCATACCGACTACGCGCAATCCAGTGAACGGCTCCCGGCTGATGACGGCCTGTCCGAGCCGCCACGCGTGCTCCGGCCACCTCCGCCGCCCGCTGACCAGGGCGCCTTGTTCGATGCTCCCCACCGCACCGCCGGAACGAGTGGAGCGAACGGTACCAGGCTGGGCCTGAAAGACCTGCGCAGTGAGTTCGCCGCGCAGCAGCAGGCGGTGGCCGAGGTACCCCTCGAAGGAAACCAGCGGCACCGGCTCCAGCTCCTGCTCGCGGCCGAGTCCGCCTCGGCCATGATTGCGGCCGAAATGCAGCACGCCGGCGTGCCTTGGCGGGAGGAACTCCACGGCAGCATCCTGGAGGACTTCCTGGGCCCCAGGCCTGCCAATGGCCAGCGGCCGGCGAAGCTGGAAGCGCTTGGCAACCAGCTGCGGACGTTGCTCGGCTCGCCCCAGCTCAACCCCGATTCGCCCCAGGACCTGATCCGGGCCCTGCACCGCAACGGCATCGAGGTGAAATCCACCCGGCAATGGGAGCTGCAGGAATCGGATCATCCGGCCATCGAACCGTTGCTGCAGTACAAGAAACTCTCGCGGCTGCACACGGCCAACGGCTGGGCATGGCTGGACGCCTGGGTGGAGGACGGCAGGTTCCGTCCTGAATACGTTGTAGGCGGGGTGGTCTCCGGCCGCTGGGCTTCGCGCGGCGGCGGCGCGTTGCAGATTCCACGCCAGATCCGCGGTGCCGTGCATGCCGAACCCGGCCACAAGCTGATTGTTGCCGATGCCGCGCAACTGGAGCCCCGGGTCCTGGTTGCCTTGGCACAGGACACCAAGATGGCGGAGGCGGCGCGGGACAAGGACCTGTACGCAGGCATCGCGGCCCAGGGTTTCGGCGGCGACCGGGCCAAGGCAAAAATCTCGCTGCTCGGCGCTATCTACGGCGCAACCACGGGCGAGTCCGGACGCCTGATGCCGCAGCTCGCGCGGACCTATCCGCGCGCCGTCGAGTATGTGGAACGGGCTGCACGTGACGGTGAAGCAGGGCGGACCGTCAGCACCCGCCTGGGCAGGAGCACCCCGCCGCCATCCGAGGCGTGGTACCGAAGCCAGCGTTCGACGTCGGCCGAGGAGCAGCGCAGGGCCGAATCCATCGCGCGCTCGCGCGGCAGGTTTACCCGGAATTTCGTGGTGCAGGGATCAGCTGCGGACTGGGCGTCCTGCTGGTTGGCGGAATTACGACGGCGGCTGCGCGCCCTAGGTGCCGGCGGTTCGACCACGGGCGAGCTGGTGTTCTTCCTCCATGATGAGGTGATGGTGCATGCGCCGGTGGCCGCGGTCCCCTCCTGCATTGCGGCCATCGAAGACGCCGCAAACTCGGCCAAGGAGCTCCTCTTTGGCCGGATTCCCGTGGAATTCCCGGTCAGCGTTGCGGTGGTGGATTCTTACGATGCCGCCAAATAAGTCCGCTTCCAAGCCAGGCGCCGTCCTGCATGAGTACCTCCATACGCAGCTGAGCCGGATCGATGAGCAGCTGGATCCTGCCCTGTCTGCAGACCCCCAGGCCATTCATGACGCCCGGCAGGCTCTGCGGCGTTTCAGGTCGGCGGCCCGTGTCTACAAGGACCTGCTGCCAAAGCTTCCCCGCAAGGACCGGGAGAGCCTGAAGGAGCTTGCCCGCCGGCTGGGCGAATCACGGGACGCCCATGTGCTGGCCATGAGCCTGGAACGTGCCATGGACGAAGGGGCGGAATGGCGCCGGCCTGCCGCCATCCGGGGCCTTATTCGTGCCCTGGACGTGCACTCTTCGGCGCAGGCCGGGCAGGCCGGGCAGGCCGGGCAGGCCGGGCAGGCCGGGCAGGCCGGGCAGGCCGGGCAGGCCGGGCAGGCCGGGCAGGCCGGGCAGGCCGGGCAGGCCGGGCAGGCCGGGCAGGCCGGGCAGGCTCCCACGGAACCAGCAACCGCCGGTTACCGCTGCTCCATCCACAACCTGAAGCAGGCCCTCGACAGGCATCCCGGCATAAAAACGGGACGGAAGAAGGCCCGGACAGCACTTCAGGCCAGCTGGTTGGCAGTCCGGAGCGGATTTCAGCTGACCATGGCGGAGGCTGGCGCGGAGGAACACCACGCCGCCCTGCACAACACCAGGAAGGCATTGAAGGAGCTGCGCTACGCCACAGATGCCGTGGCACCGGCCTTCCCTGAAACGGCAGCAGCCATCCTGGAACCCGCCACCATCCAACAACGACTCCTGGGTGAGCAGCACGACGCCGTGCTGGCCAGGTCCTGGCTGGCTGCGGCTGCGGAGCGTCATGCCCTGGATCCCGCGGACGCAGCAGCACTGGCAGCAGTCCACAAGGCCAAGGCAGAGCAAGCCGAAGTCAGTTTCTATCGGACGGCAGGACAGACACCGGTGCCTGCGCCGGAAGCCGTACTGCGGAAGTAGAAAATACCCGGGCCCGAACCAATAACTGCGCCCAACGCAATAACTAGTGCCGGGAAATCTTGTACTCCCGGCCATGGTCCCAGGGCACGGTCCACCCCAGCTGGTCGAACAGTCCGTCGAGGATCAGGCCCGTAAACCCCCACACCAGCACGTCCCGGACCAGGAATCCAGGGCTCTTGTGGGTCTGGCCAAAGGCCGTAATGGTGGCAGTGACCCTGTTCGCCGGGTCCAGCAGGTCCCGGACGGGAACACGGAAAACCTGGGCGGATTCGCCATAGTCCACCACGCGGACCGGTGAGGGTGACGCCCACCAGGCCAGGACCGGACGCACCAGGAAATTGCTGCGGATCAGCCCCAGCTCGGGCAGCACACCCAGGATTTCGACGCCGGTGCGGTCCAGCCCGGTCTCCTCTTCGGCCTCCCGGAGGGCTGCTTCAGCCGCCCCCTCTCCCTCGGAATCGATGCCACCGCCAGGGAAAGCCACCTCGCCAGGGTGCGAATTGAGGGTGTGGGCCCGTTCAAGAAGCAACACATCCAGGTCAGCCGACGCGTATGGTTTATCGGACTGGGCAGGCACATCATCAAGGACGCCGAAAAGAACCAGGACCGCTGCCCGCCGCGCGGCCGCAGCGTCGAGGGCCTTCGGGTCAAGGTGCGGGTGTCCGGCTGCTCCGTTGCCGGATTCGTGGGCGGCCACCAGGTTCAGGAGGTCTTCCCGGGCATTCATCTGTTCTGCTTCTGCGATGCCATCCGGATTTCAGCCGCTCGGTGCGTCTCGGCCAGCAATTGGGCCAGGAGCGCTTCGTTGCCGGGCGCCAGCTCGTATTTGAGCAGCTTCGCGGCTTTTACGGGATCTGTCTCGCCCATTCCATAGCTGGGGCACCAGTTGGCCACGGGGCAAGCGCCGCAGGCAGGCCGGCGCGAGTGGCAGACCCGGCGGCCGTGGAACACCACACGGTGGGACAGCATGGTCCAGTCCTTGGGCTCAAAAAGCGCACCGACTTCCGCTTCGATGCGGACCGGATCCTCGGACGCAGTCCAGCCGAAGCGGCGGGCCAGGCGTCCGAAGTGTGTATCCACAGTGATGCCGGGAATCCCGAAAGCGTTGCCCAGCACCACGTTCGCCGTCTTGCGCCCGACGCCTGGGAGCGTCACCAGGTCCGCCAATTTGCCCGGGACCTGGCCGTCGTACTCATCAACCAGCCGGTTGGCCAGTGCCAGGATGTTCCGGGACTTGGCCCGGAAAAACCCTGTGGGCCGCAGAATCTCTTCAAGGTCGGCCGGGTCAGCGTCCGCCAGATGCCGGGCATCCGGATACTTTGCGAACAGCAGCGGCGTGATCTTGTTGATCAGCACATCCGTGGTCTGCGCCGACAAGACCGTAGCCACCAGCAATTCGAACGCGTTGCTGAAATCCAGCTCTGCATGCGCGTAGGGATAGGCCATGCCCAGTTCCCTGTTGATCCGCCTGGCCCGCCGTTTGAGCGCGAGCAGGGATTCCCCCGGGACCGCCTTTGGTATCGGTTCCGTCGATGGCTCCTCCTGTGCGCGCTCCTTGGAGGGCCTTGAATTCCCCTGCCCGGTCGTGGCCATGGCGTTATTAGCCCCGCTCGATATTGCTAAGGTCGCGCAGGACGCCGACGCGTCCATCCGTGTGCTGGACGAGGAACTCGTGCCCGCGGTCCTCCAGCGCCAGCACCCAGCCGCCCGGCTCAATCACGAAGGCCGGCGACCCGGTCCGCGGATCAACTGCCGTGCGCGGCTGCGCTACGGCGAACCAAAAGGCCTCGTATGCGGGCTGCTGGTCGGGTTCCGCACGGCTGGCGGGATCCACGGTGGCGCCGATTGGGTCCTGGCGACGGACCTGGGGGTTGACGGTGGTTGCCGGCGTTGCCGAGCCCTGGTCCGGCCCGGCCTGCCGCGTGGCATCGGCGGTTGCAGCTGCGGTGTTCTTCTCCTCTTCGGACCGGGGAGGTACGACGGCGGAAGCCATCGTGGGTGCCGGGGCGGCGGCACCTGCGGCTGCTGCGCCGGTGGTCGCCGAGGAAGCCGGCCCGGCGGGCGCAGCCGAAGAAGAAGGTGCGGCAGCCGATCCCGCCGGGATCCCGGCGTCGGACTGTGAAGCGCTCGAGGTGACGGAATCGCGCTTCGCAGCCTCAGAACCAGCAGCGTCGGAACCAGCAGCCTTGTCGGCGTCGTTCTTTCCCGTTACGGCAGCCACGGCGGCGGCGGTTTTGGCGGCGGCGGCCTTCCAGGTACTGGCAGGACCGCTGGTGGCTGAAGCCGCATCAGCATCCGGACCAGCAGTCGCGGCATCCGGCTTAGCCGGTTTGGGCGCGTTGGGCTTGGCTGCAGGCACCGCGGAATCACGGGCCACCACGTGGGCGGGGACCTCTGCACGGTTCAGGAAATCACCTGAAAAGAAGGGCAGGAAGCGGCCCAGAACCGTGGCGGCAAAGAACACCAAGGCGCCGAGAAGACCCAGAAGGAGCGTAGGTGCAAAGGAAGCGGCCGCGGCCAGGAAGAAGAACCCCAGCGTGTAAGACGCCGTCACGGACGCGAACTGGTCGACGGACAGCGAGCCGATGCGCAGTCCGGTCTGCGGAGTCAGCCGGCGGGCCACGAAGAGCGCCACAACTATCAGCGGAAGCAGGATACCGAGCGCCAGCGAGAACAAGCTGCCCAGGTTCCAGAGGTTGTAGGTTTCCGCGAACAGCGGGAGGAGTGAAGCGGCAAAGAGCACGAGCCCGGCGCCAAAGACTGTGAGGTCCCGGACAGTGAAAGGGCCCAGCACTGCCTGGAACTGGGAGCGGGAGTTACCTGAGGTGGCGGCAGCGGAAGTCGGGGAGCCTGCCTTGCTGTCCTGGAGGCCTTCGGGCTGGGCCGGGCTTTGCTTGTTCATTTGGTTCTCCTTAACGTGGCGGCTGCAGGTGCAGGATTTGTGGGGCGTTACTGCGAGCGCCACAAGACCGTGCCACAAAATCACAATTCCATCTCAGCCTAGCCAACCCCCATGACGATCACTAGCCGGGAACCGGCCGCCGGCACCGGGCAAGCAGGGCGCTGTCGGTCCGCCGCGGGTACGCCCAGTCCCGTGCCATCACCGGTTTGCGTCACCATTCAGCGCTAAATAAATGCCGCTCATGGCGCCGGATGTGACCAGCGGCACAGCGCCGTGTGTCGCAGGCGATAGTCTGTCAAAGGAACAGCTCCCAGTGGGTGCCGTGTCCGTGCCGCAGCCCGATGGCGCAGTCCAATGGAGTGCCGCTACCAAAGGCCAGCAGCAGCGCGGACACCGGGCACTCTGAGGTGGCACAGAACGACGAATGATGAGGTTCACTATGTCCCAGGACATCACCCGGCCCGGTACCGTCGCCGCGTCCCAGCAAGACGGCCAGCAAGTCGACTCGCAGGACGGCCAGCACGGCGACGCTTTCGAGAATCTGCTTCACGAAAACCGCAAGTTCGCACCGTCGAAAGAGTTCAAGGCATCCGCAGTCGTCACCGAGGCCGACTACGCCGAATCCGAGGCAGGCCGCCCCGCCTTCTGGGCCAAGAAGGCCCGCGAGCTGCTGACCTGGAACAAGGACTTCACGGAGGCGCTGGACTGGTCCAACCCGCCGTTCGCAAAGTGGTTTGTGGGCGGGGAGGTCAACGCCGCGTACAACGCGCTGGACCGCCACGTGGAAAACGGCCTCGGAGACCGGGTGGCCATCTACTTCGAAGGCGAGCCCGGCGATACGCGGCAGTACACCTATGCGCAGCTCACCCAAGAGGTCAAAAAGGCCGCCAACGCCTTCGAATCCCTCGGCGTTGCCAAGGGTGACCGCGTTGCCGTGTACCTGCCCATGATCCCGGAAGCCGTCATCACGCTGCTGGCCTGTGCCCGGATCGGTGCCGTCCACTCGGTGGTGTTCGGCGGCTTCTCGGCTGATGCGCTCCGCTCCAGGATCGACGACGCCGAGGCCAAGCTGGTGGTCACCGCTGACGGAACGTACCGGCGCGGCAAGCCCAGTGCGCTGAAGCCGGCGGTGGATGAGGCATTGGCAAATGACGGCCACACCGTCCAGAACGTCGTGGTGGTCAAGCGCAACGGCCAGGACGTGGACTGGCACACGGACCGCGACCTCTGGTGGGACGACACCGTGGGCACGGCATCCGCTGAACACACCGCCGTCGGGCATGACTCCGAGCATCCGCTGTTCATCCTCTACACCTCCGGAACCACCGGAAAGCCCAAGGGCATCCTGCACACTACGGGCGGCTACCTGACCCAGGGCGCCTACACGCACAAGGCCGTGTTCGACCTTCACCCCGAAACGGATGTCTACTGGTGCACCGCCGACGTCGGCTGGGTCACCGGGCACACGTACGTCGCCTACGCACCGCTGGTCAATGGCGCCACGCAGGTGATGTACGAGGGCACCCCCGATTCGCCGCACCAAGGCCGCTGGTGGGAGATCGTGGAGAAGTACAAGGTCTCCATCCTCTACACCGCGCCCACAGCGATCCGGACCTTCATGAAATGGGGCCGGGACATCCCGGACAAGTACGATCTGTCATCCCTGCGCCTGCTCGGCTCGGTGGGCGAATCCATCAACCCCGAGGCCTGGATGTGGTACCGGGACGTGATCGGCGGCAACAAGACACCCATCGTGGACACGTGGTGGCAGACCGAGACCGGCGCGCAAATGATCGCTCCTCTGCCCGGAGTCACGGCCACCAAGCCCGGCTCCGCGCAGGTCCCGCTGCCCGGCATCGCCGTGGACGTCGTGGACGAAATGGGCGAGTCCGTGCCGGACGGCCACGGCGGGTTCCTGGTGATCCGCGAACCCTGGCCATCCATGCTCCGCGGCATCTGGGGCGACCCGGAGCGCTTCAAGGAGACCTACTGGTCCCGGTTCGAGTCCATGTACTTCGCCGGAGACGGCGCCAAGAAGGACGAAGACGGCGACATCTGGCTCCTGGGCCGCGTGGATGACGTGATGAACGTTTCCGGGCACCGCCTCTCCACCACGGAAATCGAATCCGCGCTGGTGAGCCACCCCGCCGTGGCCGAAGCCGCCGTGGTGGGCGCTGCAGACGAAACCACCGGCCAGGCCGTGGTGGCGTTCGTGATCCTCCGTGGCGACGCCGTGGATTCCGGCGACGAAATCGTCCAGGAGCTCCGCAACCATGTGGGCAAGGAAATCGGTCCCATCGCCAAGCCCAAGAACATCCTGGTAGTGCCGGAACTGCCCAAGACCCGCTCCGGCAAGATCATGCGGCGCCTCCTCAAAGACGTGGCAGAAGGCCGCGAAGTCGGGGACGCCACCACCCTCTCGGACAACACAGTGATGCAGCAGATCGCCACGTCCCTCCGCAAGTAGGGCCGGAACAAACAGCAACAAACGTACGACGGCGGCGCCCACCAACCACGGCAGGGGCCGCCGTCGCCGTATGCTGGGGTCAGTCCTGCCTCACTATCGAAGGAACCGCCCCGATGCTCCCTGCCGCTCGACACCAGGTCATTGTGGACGCTGTCCAGCGGGAAAGGGTGGTCCGGGTATCCGACCTCGCCCAGCAGCTGGGCGTTTCGTTGATGACCATCCGGCGGGACATCGAGCTCCTGGAAGAAGCCGGGCAGGTGGAGCGTATCCATGGCGGCGCCAAGCTGCCGGGCGGGGCCAGCACCCACGAGCCCGGCTTTGAGCTTAAGTCCACACAGCTCACCGCTGAGAAGCGGGCAATCGCCGGAGAAGCTGCTGCTTTGGTTCAGGAGGGCATGGCCGTGGGCCTCAGCGCCGGCACCACAACCTGGGCCCTGGCCGCGCAGCTGGTCCACGGCCCACGGATCACGGTGGTCACCAACTCCATCCGGATCGCCGATCTCTTTCACCACGGATCGTCAGCAGGGGCCGCCCGGTTCTCCTCCACCGTGATCCTGACCGGCGGCGAGCGCACGCCGTCGGATGCACTGGTGGGGCCGATTGCCACCGCAGCGCTGAAGCAGCTGCACCTTGACGTGTTGTTCCTGGGCGTGCACGGCATGGATGAGAAGGCAGGTTTCACTACGCCCAACATCCTCGAGGCCGAAACGAACAGGGCGTTTGTGGCCACCGCACGCAAGGTGGTGGTCCTGGCAGACCACAGCAAATGGGGCACGCTGGGCATGAGCAGCATCGGCGATCTGGAAGACGCGGACGAAGTGATCAGCGATGCAGGACTCAGCTCCGAGGCACAGCGGGTCCTGGGCGAGCGGGTCAGCAAGCTCCGGATCGCCGGCCTCTAGGCTCCTTGCGGCGCGTTTCCGTCAGGGCAGCCACAGGACTGCCGGACGTGCAGGGCAGTGGGGAAAATCCGATGCTGCGCAGGTTCATGCCGTGCCGCACCCACCAACGCGGTAACCGCGGCTGCTGCCATGGCACGCACAGGCTGTTCCACGGTGGTCAGCGCCGGCCACGAGTACTCGGCGTCGGCAACACCGTCGAAGGACGTCACGGCGATGTCACCGGGTACGGCGAGCCCGGCTTCGTGGATGGCGCGCAGGATGCCGATGGCCTGCATGTCCGAGCTGGCGAAAATGGCGGTGGGCCTGTCCGGACCGGCAAGGAGCCGCTGCCCCGCCAGGTATCCACCGAGCCTGGTGAAGTCGCTGTGGATGATCGGCCCTTCGGCAACGCCCGCATCGCGAAGCGCTTCCCGCCAGCCCAGTTCACGCCCGTCGATGTCGTTGGAAACATTGGTGCCCATGGCCAGGCCAATCCTGGTATGCCCATGCCAGAGCAGGTGTTCCACTGCCGTCCGGGCGCCCGCGGCCAGGTCCACGCCGATGCTGTTGAAGCCTTCGGTCTCGCGGTCGTTGTTCAGCAGCACGCAGGGGATGTCCGCCTTGGCGAGGTCCTCGAGGTCCGGTTCAAACAGCACGCTGGCCAGGAAGACCCCATCCACCTGCCTGGCCGCGAGGTTGCGGATGTGGCGCCGCTCCTTTGTCAGGCTTCCCCCGGAGTTGGTCAGTAGCAGGGCAAAGCCCAGCTCAGCCGCTGCATCTTCCACGGCATGGGCCAGAAGCGAGAAAAACGGGTTGCTGTTGTCCGGGATGATCAGCCCCAGCGTCTCACTGGAACCCAGCTTCAACGCCCGTGCCGCTGCATTGGGCCGGTAACCCAGCACCCGGATGGCGTCCTGCACCTTGGCTTCCGTGGCGGGAGCCACCCTCTTAGGCCCGCCGTTCACCACATAACTTACCACGGCGGTGCTGACGCCGGCGTAGCGGGCCACGTCCTTGCGGGTCACAGGACCGTGGGAAGCCACCGGGGCCGTAGAAGTCATGGAGACCATGCTAGCTACCCGACGGACGGGGCATCGCCGAAGTCGCGGATTGGCAGCCGCTCACCTCCGCGAAGGGCAGACTCGTGTGCCACGATGCCGGGCATGGTGAACCGGGCGGCCACCCAGGCGTTAACCGGCGGGAGTGCACGGTTGTTGACGGCGGTAACGAAGTCGTCCACCAGGAAATGGTGGCTGCCCTCGTGGCCGTTGGGGGCGCCGCGGAATTCTTCCGGCAGCCGGTCCGCGTTGTGGACCGGGGCGAGCCCGGAGACAAAGGCGTCCCTGAGTTCGGGAGCTACATTGGCCAGCGACGGGTCGTCCAAGGGGATGCTCGGCCGGGTTTCCATTTGCTCGGAGATGTCCTGGACACTGGTTTTGTCCTGCCAGACCGTGACCCTGGCTAGCTGTTCAAAGCTCGCATCGGTACCGAAGAAGCGGAACCTGGACTCACGGATGTGGGACGGGTAGCCCACCCGGCGCATCTCGTTGGTCCGCATCGCGCCGCCGTCGTTCAGTTCAAAGAGCGCCGTGGCATTGGAGAAGTCGTTGCCGAACATGCTGACGTCCTTGTCAAAAACACCGTCATCCAGGTGGTCCTTGACGCCGATGCAGCTGACGCTCACGGCATGCGAGGGCATGGCACCCAGGACACCGCCGATGGCATGGGTGGGGTACAGCATGGGAGGGTAGCTGGCCGTCTCCTTCCAGCGCTCACCGCCGCTGTACTGATAGGCATCATAGAAGCCCAGATCCATGTCGTGGACGTAGTCGCCCTCCGCGTAGAAGACCCTGCCGAACCGGCCCGCGGCGTGCTGCTCACGGGCGAAGACGGTGGCAGGGTTGTAGTAACTGGTCTCCCCCATCATGTAGACGTTCCCGGTCTCCCGCACGGCATCAATGATCCGCCCGATCTCTTCCTCGGAAACGGCCATGGGAACCGCCGAGTAGACATGCTTTCCGGCCCGGAGCGCACTCTCCACCAGCGGGCCGTGGGTCCAGCGCTGGGTAAAAATGGCAACCGCATCAACATCGGAGGCGAGGAGCTCGTCGAAGCTGCCCTTGACGCCCGCGAGCCCATAACGTCCCGCCGCCTCCGCTGCCCGCTCCGGAAGCTCGTCCACGGCATAGACCGAGCTGACACCGGGGTGCAGGTTGAAAAGGTGGGCAAATTGTCCGCCAAACTGGCCTGCGCCTACTACACCGATTGAAAACGTCATTGGTTACCTTCCTCGCCGGAGAGGGAGCACGGGCAAGCGTTCTCCTTCAGAAATCCAAGTGTTTCATTTCGGATCTACTCGAGTCAATAGTCAAATACTTGGACTAAAGGCCATGTACGCATGGTTAAAAATAGCACTTGCGCTACCCGCTTCTACTCGTGTAGATTTCTTCGCAAGTTGCTCCTGTTACCCACATCACAGTCAGGAAGGGTCGACGATGACCACCCTTGCCAAGCACGAAAGACCTGCCCCGCTCGGTTCCGGAATGCCGGCCGGCCGCGGCGGTCCCCGCAAACGGGGTGACCTGAAAGTCGCCCTCCTCTTCATCGCCCCGGCCCTGATCGGGTTTGTGCTCTTCTACCTGGTGCCCACCATCCGCGGCATCTACCTGAGCTTCACCGAATACAGCATCCTGGGCGAGCCCGAGTGGATCGGCACCAGGAACTACGAACGCATCTCCCAGGACCCGCTGTTCTGGAATGCCCTGGGCGTCACCGGCCAGTACGTGATCATAAACATCGCCCTGCAAACCACGCTGGCCTTGGGGCTGGCCATCCTGATGCACCGGGTAGCCAAATCCACCATCATCCGGGGCGCGCTGCTGATGCCGTACCTGATGGCCAACGTTATTGCGGCCCTGTTGTGGTTCTGGATGCTTGACTACCAGATCGGCATCGTCAACCAGCTCATCGAGTGGATCGGATTGCCACGCGTGGCCTTCTTCGGAAGCGAACAATGGGCCATTCCCACCCAGGCGCTGATCAACACCTGGCGGCACATGGGCTACACGGCTCTGCTGATCTTCGCCGGCCTGCAGGCCATCCCGCACAGCGTCTACGAAGCGGCCAGCATCGACGGTTCCAAGGCATTCAGCACTTTCCGGCGCATCACGCTTCCCCTGCTGCGGCCCGTCCTGGTCCTGGTGCTGGTGGTGACCGTGATCGGTTCCTTCCAGGTGTTCGACACCGTGGCCGTCACCACCGCCGGCGGACCCGTCAACGCAACCCGCGTTCTGCAGTTCTACATCTACCAGCGCGCCTTCAACGAACAGGACTTCGGCTACGGCTCGGCCCTGGCCGTCATCCTCTTCCTCATCCTTGCCCTGGTGGCCTTCATCCAGATGAAGTTCCTCCGCGGCAACCAGTCGGACCTGGACTAAGGACACTCCAATGACCACCACAAAAGCCCCCGTGCCTTCACAACCGGCCACCCGGCGTCGTCCTCTCCAGGATTTGCGCCGGCACCCCGGCGGAACCCGTCCGTTCAACTGGCGCCGCACCATCGCCTGGGTCCTGCTGGGCCTGGCAATCGCCGTCAGCATCCTGCCGTTCTACTGGGTACTGCGCACGGCACTGTCCACCAACGGCTCCCTTGCCGCCAACTCCGCCAGCCTGCTCCCGGCAGACTTCAGCCTCAACGCCTTCAAACGGGTCTTCGGCCTGCAGACGGCGGCCGAGGCAATTGCCGACGGCGGTTCGGGCGCCTCCATCAACTTCTGGCAGTACCTGGGCAACTCGCTGGTGTTCTCCAGCATCACCACCGCCTGCGCCGTGTTTTTCAGTTCCATGGCGGCTTACGCCTTCTCGCGGCTGCACTGGAAGGGCCGCAACGCCGTCTTCTCGCTGTTCCTGGCCACCATGCTGGTCCCGCCGATCTTCACGGCACTGCCCAACTTCCTGCTGATCAAGAACCTGGGCCTGCTGAACTCAATGCTCGGCCTGGTGCTGCCCTATCTGTTTATGACCCCGTTCGCCATCTTCTTCATGCGCCAGTTCTTCCTGAACATGTCCCGTGAAGTTGAAGAAGCGGCAATGCTCGACGGCGCCAAGCACTGGCGGATCTTCTTCCAGATCGTGATGCCCAACGCGGCCGCCCCCATCGCCACCCTGGCCCTCCTGACCTTCATGGGCCAGTGGAACGAATACTTCTGGCCGCTGCTGGTGGGAACCTCCGAAGAATCCCGGGTCCTCACTGTCGGGCTGGGCGTCTTCAAATCCCAATCACCCCAGGGCGCACCTGACTGGTCAGGCCTCATGGCCGCCACGCTGGTCTCCGCCACTCCCGTCCTGATCCTTTTCGCCATCTTCGGCAAGAAGATCGTCAACTCCATCGGCTTCAACGGCACCAAGTAGTACTTCCTGCACCCCCTCAACAAGCACCGTCGCACGTTTCTTGAAAGGACCATCATGATGAACAAAAAGGCATTCGGCGCCGTCGCCGCAGCAGCAGTCCTGGCCCTCACCGCCTGCGGAGGCGGAAGCACAGGGGGCGGTGATTCGGCCAAGGGCGAGATCAACTACTGGCTTTGGGACGCCAACCAGCTGCCCGCTTACCAGGAATGCGCAGCGGACTTCACTAAGGCCAACCCGGACATCACCGTCAAGGTCACGCAGACCGGCTGGGACGACTACTGGGGCAAGATCAACAACGGCATGGCCTCCGGCACCGCCCCGGACGTCTTCACCAACCACCTCGCCAAGTACCCGGACTTCCTCAAGACCAAGCAGCTGGTGGCCCTGGATGACGCCGTCGCGCAGGACAACGTTGACCTTTCGCAGTACAACGAGGGCCTGGCCGATCTCTGGGTGGGCCAGGACGGCAAGCGTTACGGTCTGCCCAAGGACTGGGACACCGTGGCCCTCTTCTACAACAAGACGATGGCGACCGAGGCCGGCCTCACCCCTGAGCAGATGGGTTCTCTGACCTGGAACCCGGAAGACGGCGGCTCGTATGAACAGGCCATCGCCCGCCTCACAGTGGACAAGAACGGCAAGCGCGGCGACGAGCCCGGCTTCGACAAGGACAACGTCGCCGTCTACGGCCTGGGCCTGCCCAACTCCGATGCCGAAAACGCCGGACAGACCCAGTGGAGCTACCTGTCCGCCACCACCGGTTGGACCACCACCGATAAGAACCCATGGGGAACGCACTACAACTACGATGACCAGCGCGTCCAGGACACCATCGCCTGGTGGGCAAGCCTGACGGAGAAGGGCTACATGCCCAAGCTGGAAACCACGGTGGGCGCCAACGCCGCAGACAGCTTCGGCGCCGGCAAAGCCGCCATCAACTCCCATGGTTCCTGGATGATCGGCCAGTACACGGGTTACAAGGGCCTGGACCTCGGGATTGCGCCCACCCCCACGGGTGCTGACGGCAAGAACGCCTCCATGTTCAACGGCCTGGCTGACTCGGTGTGGGCCGGCACCAAGAAGAAGGACGCCGCCATCAAGTGGGTGGAGTACCTCGGTTCCGCTGCCTGCCAGGACGTTGTAGCGTCCAAGGCCGTGGTTTTCCCCGCCATCAAGACTTCCTCGGACAAGGCCGCCGAGGCCTTTGCCGCGAAGGGTGTTGACGTCAGCGCCTTCACCCAGCACGTGGAGGAGAAGACCACCTTTATGCTCCCGATTACGGACAACGCCGCCAAAGTCAGCGGCATCATGAAGCCCGCCATGGACGCGGTCATTTCCGGCAAGGCACCGGCAAGTTCCCTGACTGCAGCGAATGAGCAGGTCAACGCGCTCTTCGAGTAGCACTCTTTCAGGCTGCACACCGAAGCTCCGGCCCCGGTGCGCAGCCTGACCCCTGTCTTCACCCAAAACTTCCACCCTGAAAGGGCCACTTCATGGATCCGCTCCACCTCCGACACGCCGCCACCAGCCTGGTGATCGGCTTCGACAACGGCGAGGCCGAGGTCATCCACTGGGGTGCCGACCTGGGAGCCGTCCTCCCGGACCTGGGCATCCTGGTGGAGCCGGTCCCGCATTCGGCGATCGACGCGCGCGTTCCCGCCGGGCTGCTCCCCCAGGCCTCCTCCTCCTGGCGGGGCCGCCCCGCACTGCGCGGGCAGCGGATCGTAGACGGCGTGGCCGGCTACGACTTCTCCGTCCGGCTCCGCGTTACCGAGGTCCAGGTCAAGGGCAACGCCGCCATCATCGTCCAGGCGGATCCGGACGCCGGCGTTACCGTTTCGACGGACATCGCACTGCACGACGGCGGTCTGCTGGAGCTGCGCCACACCCTCACCAACCACGGGTCTTCTCCATACCAGCTCGACGAACTGGCGACCGTGCTGCCGGTGGCTCCGGCCGCCGTCGAACTCCTTGACCTGACCGGACGCTGGTGCCGTGAAAACCACCCTCAGCGCCGGCCCCTCCATCAGGGCACCTGGGTCCGTTCCGGGCGCCACGGCCGCACCGGACACGATTCGTCGCTGCTGCTCGCGGCGGGCACGGAGGGCTTCGGCAACCGGCACGGCAAAGTGTGGGCCACGCACCTGGCCTGGAGCGGGGACCACGAACAGTTCGCCGACACCCTGGCGGACGGCCGGACCATGGTGGGCGGCTCCGAGCTGCTGGGTTCCTCTGAAGTCATCCTTGCTCCCGGCGCCAGCTACACCACTCCGGCTCTGTTCGCGGCATATTCGGACCGCGGACTGGACGGCATCAGTGAGTCGTTCTACAGCTGGTTCCGGTCCCGGCCGCAGCACGTCAACAACTCCAAGCCGCGGCCGGTGGTGCTGAACACCTGGGAAGCCGTCTACTTCGACCACAACCTGGAGTCACTGATCGGGCTGGCGCAATCCGCGGCGGACTTGGGCGTGGAACGCTTTGTGCTGGACGATGGCTGGTTCCGTGGCCGTCGGGACGATCGTGCCGGGCTGGGCGACTGGTACGTGGACGAGGATCTCTGGCCCAATGGGCTGGCCCCGCTGATTGAGGCAGTGACCTCCCGCGGTATGGAGTTCGGCCTCTGGGTGGAGCCGGAAATGGTGAACCTGGACTCCGAGGTTGCCCGCGCCCACCCGGACTGGATCGTCAGCCCCTCCGCACTGTCCCACAAGGACGGCGGCCGGCTGCCCCTGGAGTGGCGCAACCAGCACATCATCGACCTGGTCAACCCGGAAGCCTGGCAGTACATTTTTGGCCAGATCGATGCCCTGCTGCGGGACAACAACATCAGCTACCTCAAGTGGGACCAGAACCGGGACCTGACCGAACACGGCCACGCAGGCCGCCCGTCGGTCCATGCCCAGACCCTGGCCGCCTACCGGCTGTTCGACGAGCTGAAAAAGGCCCACCCCGCCGTCGAGATCGAGTCCTGCTCCTCAGGCGGTGCCCGGGTAGACCTGGGCATCCTGGAACGCACGGACCGGATCTGGGCCTCGGACTGCAACGACGCCTTGGAACGGCAGTCCATCCAGCGCTGGACGGGCCTTGTGGTTCCGCCGGAACTGGTGGGCTCGCACATCGGACCCACCACGTCCCACACCACGGCGCGCACCCACGATCTGTCCTTCCGCGCCATTACAGCGCTGTTTGGCCACTTCGGCATGGAATGGGACATCCGTCAGGTCAGCGGCGCCGAGCGGGAGGAACTCAAGCGGTTCATCGGGCTCTACAAGGAACACCGCGGCCTCCTGCACACCGGGCGGATGGTGCGTGCCGACGTCGGAGATCCTTCCCTGATGCTGCACGGCGCGGTGGGAACTTCAGTGGAGGAGGGCACGACGGCGGCGCTGTTCGCCTTGGTCAGTACCCGCACGTCGTTCGCGGAGCAGCCGGGCCGGATCGCCATTCCGGGCCTCGTCCCGGACCGTCATTACCGGGTGGAAGCTATTTTCCCCGGCCCGGCCGACGCTGATTATGCGCATACTTTCACGCAGATCCAGCCGCCGGCCTGGCTCGCAGAGGGGGCACAGGCCAGCGGCCGTTTCCTGGCCGAAGTGGGGCTTCCCATGCCCATCCTCAACCCCGAGCACGCCATCCTGCTCAAATTCAGCAACGCCTGACCGGGACGCCGCGGCCCGCCGGACATTCTTCATGGAATGCCCGGCGGGCCGCGCAACCGATAGATTTGCACCTATGACTGATGCTCCCGCCACCGCGTCCTCCTCTGCCGAAGCCGGCAGCGGCTCCATCCTGGTCATCAACGGCCCCAACCTGAACCTGTTGGGCACCCGCGAGCCGGATAAGTACGGGACGGCGACTTTGGCGGACGTTGAGCAGCTAGCCATCCAGGCTGCCGCCGCTCACGGCCTCACCGTGGACTGTGTCCAGTCCAACCATGAAGGCGACCTCATCGACGCCATCCACGCAGCCAAGGGCACGTCGATGGGAATCGTCATCAACGCCGGTGCCTACACACACACCTCAGTGGCCTTGCGTGACGCGTTGGCCGCCGTGGAACTCCCCGCCGTCGAGGTCCACATCACCAACGTGCACCGGCGCGAGGAATTCCGGCACCATTCCTATCTCTCCCCCGTGTGCACCGCGGTCATCGTGGGCGCGGGCGTGCAGGGCTACAAGTTGGCCATCGATTTCCTGGCCACCCGGAAGTAACCCTGATGAGGGCCCGCTAAGCTGCCGAGCCCAGCCGGGACGAGATGGCCGATCCCAGCAGCAGCACCCGGAACGTCCGTTCCGTCGCGTCCCGCAGCAGCATGGCACCTTCGGCGACGGCCCGGTCAAGGTCCATCGGGATGGGGATAATTCCGGCGATGGCGTCTATCCCTGCGGAATGGACATCTCCTGCGTCCTTGCCGATGGACCCGGCGAACGCCAGGACAGGCACACCCGCATCCTGGGCGCGGTGGGCTACCTCTGCCGGGACCTTGCCGCGCGGTGTCTGGAAGTCGATGGCGCCTTCAGCCGTAACCACCAGGTCCGCGCACCGGATGGCCCCGTCCAGGTCGATCCCTGCCAGTCCGGAATCAAGCAGCAGCTCAAACCTGGGAACCAGCCGGGCGCCAATGGCCGCCAGTCCCGCACCCAGCCCGCCGGAAGCGCCTGTGCCGGTCCCCGTGCGCAGGGACTCCTCCGGAATGCCGGTTGCCTGGGCCAGCAACGCGGCCCACCGGTCCAGGCCCCGGGACAGCACCTCCACCTGCTCCGGGCTGGCGCCCTTCTGCGGACCGAACACCCGGGCTACACCCTGGGGGCCGCACAGCACGTTGTAGGGATTCACGGCCAGCTCGATGTTGCAGCCTGCCAGCCGGGGGTCCAGGCCGCTGAGGTCGATTCCGGCTGCATCGGCAAGCGCGGCGCCCCCCTCCGGCAAGTCCTGCCCGTGGTGATCCGTGATCCTGGCGCCCAGGGCACGCAGGGCGCCCGCACCGCCGTCGGACGTTCCCGAATCCCCGCACCCCACGACGATCCTCTCCACGCCCTGATCCAATGCGGCGAGGATCAGCTCCCCCACACCGCGGGTGGTGGTGAGTCCGGGATTGCGAAGCCCCGCCGGCACCAGGCGAAGGCCCGCTGCCGCTGCCATTTCCACCACGGCGGTAGGCCTCTCAACCCGTCCCAGCACCGCATAATGCGAGTCCACCAGCTGTCCGACCGGTCCGGTAACCCGGGTGGCGATGATGCGTCCGCCGGTAGCGGAGGCCAGCGCCTTCGCGGTGCCTTCACCGCCGTCGGCCATGGGAACTGCGTTGATCCGGACGCCGGGAATCACCCTTCGGATGCCGGCGGAGATGGCTGCTGCCACTTCTGCAGCGTCCAGGCTTTCCTTGAATCCGGACGGAGCGACGAGGATCCGTTGCGGGATGGACATAACCATGGGACACCTTTTTCGTAATCCCGCGTCAGCGGGTGGTGAACAGTGGCAGGCCCAGGACGGGCCACACCAGAAAACTGAAAAGCAGGACGACGGCGGCACTCAGCGGCGCCAGCCAGGCGGAGAGGCGGAGCAGGTCGGCGGGGTCGTAGTTGGCGGTGCCGTCCGTCTCGGCGAAGATAGCCACCGGTTTCGCGGAGCTGGTGAGGGTATGGCAGAAACCGGCGGCGGCGGTGGAGGCAAAAGCCGCCGCCATGGGATCCACCCCCATCGGCGCGGCGGAAGCCACCACAATGGGAATCAGCACCGCGGACCGGGCCGAGCGTGACTGGATCACCAGGTGCGCGGCCGTGGAAACCAGCACCACCACCACGACGAACACGTACGGCTTTGCGGCCCCCAGGAACCCCACCGGGCCCAGGAGCGAGGACGCGAGCCATGCTGCCGCCCCGGATGTCACCAGGCTTGAGCCCAGCGCCAGGGTTGCCGCCATAAACAGCAGCATGGACCAGGGCACCTTCTTCAGCGCCGCCCCCAACTTCACGGACCCGTAGGCCGGCAAGGACACCACCAGGGCCCCGATCAGCGCCACCACGGCCGGGTCCAGCCCGTGGATGGGCTCGGTGCACCACAACGTCACCACAGCGCTCAGCAGCAGCAGCGAGCGCTGCTCATCAAGGTCCAGCGGCCCGGTGATCGGCGTCCTGCTGCCTTGCTGCAGGGTGGCCAGATCCACCTTCAGCGGCTCGGCCCGGTCTTCACCGGACGTGAACAGCCGGACCACCAGCTCGGTGGCGAGGAACGATGCCACCAGCGCCAGCGGCAGTCCCAGCAGCAGCCAGGAGGCGAAGTCGAAGCCGGCAAAACCTGCCGATTCCAGGACCTGGCTGGTGATCAGGTGGGCGCCTGCACCCAGGAAGGAACTGACTGCGGAGAGCAGGATCACCGTGGGGAACAGAATGGCCAGCATCCTGACCACTGCCGGCCGGTCCCTCAGGGCGTTGCGGAGGGAGAGGAAAATGGGCAGCACCAGGGCGGCCCGGCCGGACGTCGCCGGAATGGCGAACGCCGTGACCACCAGCCCCAGGCAGGACAGATGCGCCAGCTGCCTGGCCGAACGTGCTCCGGACACCACAAAAGCGGCTCCACGGGCCGCGAGCCCGGTGGACGCGACGGCGCTGGCGATTACAAACGCGGCCATCAGCAGCCAGATGGTGTCTTCCCCCAAGGCCGCAAAGAGACTCTCCGTGGGCAGGGTCCCGGTCACCACCAGGGCGACGGCGGCACCCAAGGCCACGTAGGTGTCCTCCACTTTCGAGAACACCCAGAGCCACACTGCCGCGATGAAGATGCACAGCGTCAGGGCGGCTTCGCTGCCCAGTCCCCAGTTGTTGGCGGCGTTGACGGCCAGGGCAGCCATCATCGCCAGGGAGGCCAGGAGTCCGACGGCGCCTGCCGGGCTCAGGATGCCCAGGAACCTTGGGCCGGGTTCCGGGAGTGCCTGCTTTTGCGGCGAGGCGCGGTAAATGACCTCCCTCATTGCAGCCGGTATCCCGCGCCGCGCACCGTCTCCAGGCGTTCAGCGCCGATCTTGGCACGGAGCGCGCGCACGTACACGTCCACCACGTTCGACGCCGGATCGAAGTCCATGTTCCAGGCGTGGGAGATCAGCTGTTCCCGGCTGAGCACCTGGCGCGGATGGCGGAGGAAGACTTCCAGCAGCGAGAACTCCCGGGCCGTCAGGTCGGCAACCTCGTCACCGTGATGGACCCTGCGGCTTCGCAGGTCCAGCACCAGGTCCCCATGGCTGAGCGTGAGCACCGGACCGGTGTCCGTGTCGTCGTTGAGGCGCAGCCTGATCCGCGCCAGGAGTTCAGCGAACTGGAACGGCTTGGTCATGTAATCATTGGCGCCGCTTTCAAGTCCGTACACCGTATCCGCCACGGAGTCGCTGGCGGTCAGGACAATAACGGGCGTCTTGGAGCCCTCGCCCCGGAGCCGTTCCAGGACTTCAAATCCACTGAGGGTGGGCAAGCCGATGTCCAGGATCAGCATGTCGAATTCACCGGACCGGGCCAGCAGGAGCGCACTGGCTCCGTCGTCCACCACCAGGCACGAGTAGCCGCCGGCGCGGAGGCCCTTCTCGACGAAGTCCGCAATGCGCCGATCGTCCTCGGCAATCAGGATCCGGCTCATTCGGAATGCTCCTTTGATGGCGTGTTTGTCCTGTCGGTGTGGATTCTGTCGTGGCGGGCGGGATCGGCGTCGTTGCTGCTTTCCGCGCCCGGTTTTGAAGTGTCCGGGGTTTCCTGCTCCGGCGCCGGGATGCTGATGCCGAACGTGGCTCCGTTCCCCGCGCTGCTGCGAACCCAGGCGGAGCCGTGGTGGGCCTCGGCGATACTGCGGACTATGGCCAATCCCAGGCCGGCGCCCGGCCTTACCCTGTCCTCATCATGGGCAGCCCGGCCGCGATGGAACCGGCCGAAGATGCGGGCAGCTTCTTCTTCGTCCACACCCTTTCCCTGGTCCGAAACCCAGACGGTAAACTCCCGGCCCGGGCCTCCGCCGTCGAACCTTGAACCCAGGCTCACAACACTGCCTTCCGGAGAGAACTGGCAGGCGTTGGTGGCCAGTTGCAGCACGGCCTGCGTGATCCGTTGGGCGTCGACGTTGATGGTGCCCTCGGCAATCTCCAGAATGGGCCAGCCGCGGCTGCCCAGCACCTGGGCTTTCGCTTCAATATCAAGCAGCAGGGTGGCGGCCTCGGTGGGTTTCGGCTGGCTGAAGCCCGGCCGGTCAACCTTGGCCAGCAGCAGCAGATCGGAGACGATCCGTCCCATCCGGGCCAGTTCATCATCCACCAGGGCCAGGGTGCGCTGACGGTCGACGGCGTTGTCCTCCATCAGTTCCAGGTGGCCCCTGATCACGGTGATGGGGGTGCGGAGTTCATGGGACGCGTCATCAACGAAGGCCCGCTGGGTACGGTAGGCGGTCTCGAGCCGGTCCAGCATGGTGTTGAAGGTGACTGCCAGTGCCGAAATGTCGTCGTTTCCGCGGACCGGGACACGGGAGGTCAGGTCCGACTCCGAGATGTCCTCCGCGACTTCCCGTACCGCCCGCACCGGCTGCAGTATCTGCCCGGCAACCAGCCAGGCCATGCCCGCCGTCACCAGCAGTCCACCCAGGGACACAAAGAAGATGGTCAGGACGGTGCCGGTCACCTCGGCTTCCCGCGGCGCCATATAGTCGCCCATGATCAGGTAGCCGGTGTCAGGTCCGGACACCACGGCCAGCTTGACCCAGTGCATTTCCCCGGCGCTTGTGTGCGCCACCCCGGACGCTGCCGGGTCCTGCCGGATCCGGTCCAGCAGTGCCGCGTCGTGGGGCAACTGGTGCATTGCATCGGCAGTACCCAGCGCCCCGGTGGGCGTGTACATCACACGTTGGCCAACAGCGCCAAGGATCACTTCACCATTGGCCGCTGACTGGCGGCTGAGGTAAATCTCCAGCATTTTCTCGATCGACGTAAACGGCTTGGCCGTCGTCGGATCCTTGCCCTCCTTCGCAAAGGCGCGGAACTCTTCAAGCTCCTGGGCCAGGTCCTGATGTGCCGCATGCGTTGCACCGTTGAGCAGGAGCGAGCGCATGGTCAACATCACGGCCAGCAGCGTCAACGCCGTTGTCAGCAGGATCCAGGCGGCGATCCGCCACCGGGCAGGAACCCTGGATCCCAGCCGGCCCTTGGTGCGGTGTCCGCGCGGGCTGCGGTCCGGGGGCGCCGGCAGGGTGACCGGTGGAGTGGCAGTTGCCTCTGCCGTTGTTGCTGCAGTTGCCGGGACGGTTGTCGCGTCGTTCGTTCGGGAGGCCTTCGTGTCCGGATTCATCAGTCGTCATCCCCGCTGTCGTCTGCATCGTCGTCGTCAACCACAACCGGAGGCGCAGGTGCCGGCTGCACTGGTGCCGGGGCGGGAGGAGCCACATTTTCCGGAGAAGGCGGTACGGGAGCTGGGGTTTCCTGAGCAGGAGGAGTGGGCGTCTCCGGCACCGGGGCCGGTGTTGGCCCGGTGGTTGGACCCGCCGTCGTGGGTTCCATCCCCGGCGCGGGCTTGCCGTCCGGACCGTTGCCCAGCTCCACGGGCCGCGAATCAATCTGCGCAGGCCCGGCCGGAGCAGCCAGCAGGGATCCAGCCAGGGTGAGCAGCACCGGAACGAGGAGGACCGCGGCCAGGAGGAGTACGCGTCGGAACATTTGCATGTGTTTATGGTTGCAGGCCCGGATGAGGCCATCATGAAACGGGGATGAAGAAAGCTTCATCTACGCAATTGCGTGATTTTTAGCCCGTGCAGGTTCTCCGCGCCCCGGCTTTGCGCGGTTCAGCCACCGGCCCGGCTGCAAAAGTCACGCAAAGCGGGCCACTTTCCTGCGCCTGGATGCCCTACTTCTGGATGCACGGCCCCGGAGCAACAGCGGCATTCAGGGAGGGAGCCTGCGCCGCAAGTGGACCCAGGTCCGCCATGGTGATGGCAAAGCCTTGCTCTTCGTTGGACGTGGTCTTGGCGAAGACCACCCCGGCAACAGCGCCGTCCATGGTCAGCAACGGGCCGCCGGAATTTCCCGGCTGCACGTTACCGGCAATGCGGTAAACCTCCTGCGGGGCGGCGTTGTTGCCGTAGATGTCCGGCACGAGGACCGTGACAATGTCCTGGACGCTGGCGGGCTGGGCCTGGAACGGGCCGCCGTGCGGGTAGCCGGAGAACGCGGCCGTCGAGCCGGGAGGAAGGTTCCCGTCCAGGGTCAGCGGATCGGCCGGCAAGCCAGCGACGGCGATGACCGCGAGGTCGTTCACGGTGTCGAAGTGCACCACCGATCCGGGCAGCGCTCCAACCCCGGGAATCTCCACGACCGGCTGCGACACGCCCGCAACAACATGTGCGTTGGTGACGACTTTCCCCTCAGCCACCACAAAGCCGGAACCGGTCTGGTTCTGGCCGCACTGGAACGCCGTACCCGTGATTTTGAGCACGGAACGGGCTGCCTGGTTCAATGCGGGGGTATCGGTGCTGGCATCCGGAACCACGGCCGGCTGCCCCTGCCCGATCCCGATCAGGGTGGGAATTCCGTCCCCGATGACCACTGAGCGAAGTTGCGCCATGGTGGTTTTGACGGGTGTGGGAGTAGCCGTATCTATGAAGCGGATGACTTTGGATTCTGCGAGCTGCTGTGACAGAAAAGGCACGCCCAGGGTGCTGACGCTGAAGGACAACATGGACATCACCAGCGCGGACACCACCACATTCACCACGCCGCCTACCAGCCGGTCAATGGCGCGGAGCGGCTGGATCCGCACGGCTCCGCGGATTTTCCGCCCGATCATGGTCCCCAGGCCATGACCCATGACCACCAGCACGACGGCGGCAGCGACGATGGCGGTCAGCCGCCAGTTGCTGTCCGGGACCAGGCTGCTGACCAGCGGGATGGCGAGGAATGCGGCCACGGCGCCGGCAGCGAAACCGGCTATCCCGCCGAGTGTGACCAAAAAACCGTTGCGCAGGCCGTAAAAAAGATAGGAAATCAGGGCCAGGATCAACGCCAGGTCCAGAAGGGTCAGGCCAAACACAAAGGCTCCTCACAAAGGGGTCAAGACCCAATTCTAATGTTGAAGGCTGACAATCTGCCCCAAATAAGGGGTCCGGGAGCCCGTTCATGGGCGTTTCGCGTGCCAACTACGTCACAGACACTTGAAAATTCTGAAACAATGGCACAAGCGTCACAGCCGACATATCAATTCAGGAGATTTCATGGACATCGAGGTACTGCGCCGAGCGCCCCTTTTCGCCACGCTCGACGACGAAGCGTTCCGTCTGCTGACAGATGAGCTGACAGAGGTGGACCTTTCGCGCGGTGCATCGGTTTTCCGTGAAGGCGACCAGGGCGACCAGCTCTACTTCATCGTCTCCGGCAAGGTAAAGCTCGGCCGCACCTCTCCGGACGGACGCGAGTCCCTGCTGGCCATCCTCGGCCCGGGCGAGCTATTCGGCGAGATGGCACTGTTTGATCCGAGCCCCCGCACTGCAACTGCTACCGCAGTCTCGGAGACCCGCCTCGCCGGCCTCCGTAACGAAAGCCTGAACACCCTGCTGCGTACCCGCCCGGAGGTATCCGCCCAGCTGCTGCAGGCACTGGCCCGCCGCCTCCGCCGCACCAACGACTCGCTGTCCGACCTCGTCTTCTCCGACGTCCCCGGCCGTGTGGCCAAGGCGCTGCTGGACCTGGCAGACCGCTTTGGCCGTCCTGCAACGGATGGCGTCCTAGTGGCCCACGAGCTCACGCAGGAAGAACTGGCCCAGCTGGTAGGCGCTTCCCGCGAGACCGTGAACAAGGCCCTTGCCGAGTTCGTCCAGCGCGGTTGGCTGCGCCTCGAAGCCCGCGCCGTCGTCATCCTGGACATGCAGCGCCTGCGCCAGCGCTCCCGCTAAATCCAAACAAGTAAGGCCGGTTCCGATGCGTCGGAACCGGCCTTACTTGTGCCCGCCGGTGGTCGAGCCCGTCGAGTCCCCGATGGTCGAGCCCGTCGAGACCCTTTATCCACATAGGCAAACCAGCATCTGTCTGAATCTAGGATGCCGGCCAGAATTGCCTCATGCCCTTCGCCTACATGCTCCGCTGCTCAGACGGCTCCTACTATGTGGGCAGCATGCAAAATTTGGAGATACGGCTCGCCCAACATCAGACAGGTGAAGGGGCTGCATATACGCGCCGTCGTCGGCCTCTGGAACTTGTCTGGTTTGAAGAGTATTCGCGAGTTGATGAGGCCTTCGCGCGGGAGAAGCAGGTCCAAGGGTGGAGCCGAGCCAAGCGCATAGCGCTCATTGCTGGGCGCTACGCCGACTTGCCGGGGCTTTCGGTTAGTCGCAGTTCACAGGGACGGCGATAGGTCTCGACAAGCTCGACCACCAGACACAAGCTCGACCACCGAGTCTGCCTTAGCGTTCGCGCTGCGGATCTCCGGCGACCGTCTTTGCGGCTTCGACCTCGAGCATCAGGTTGCCGTCTTCTTCCACCAGGCGGGGCTGGTAGACGTGGGCTTTCCGCTTGTAGCTCAGGTAGGCGATGCAGCCGTTGGCGTTGGCCATCTTCTCCAGCATGATCTCGGAGCCCGGAACCAGGAGTTCGCCGAGCTCCCGGCCCACGGTGTTGGGCTGGTCAACTTCGTCGCCCAGGGTGGTGGTGTCGCGGGTGGCCATAACCGCAGCCGGGCTGACCCAGCGGCCCCAGACTCCCTTGTCCTCAAGCAGAGTGGGCTGCTGGTTCAGCGGAACGGTGGCAGCAAAGTAACGCGTGTTGAAGCGGCGGTGCGCGAAGTCCGGGCTGAGCCAGTTCACCAAAGGCTTGAGCAGATCCGTGCGGACGGAAAGCCCACGCTTGGCAAGAAGCTCGGTGAAGGACTTTTCCTGCTCGGCCACGGCTGTCCGTGCCCGCATCCAATCGGGCGTGAAGGTTGATTCCACTGTGGTGGAAAGGTCAGTCCCAGCCAGCAGGACTCCTGTTTCCTCAAAGAGTTCGCGGATGGCGCCCACAACGTGCCGGCGCGCCAGCCCGACGTCGTCCGTTCCCATCAGCTCCGCCCACTGCTGCGGTGAGGGGCCCAGCCAGCCTACGGAGTCGTCGTCGGACGGGTCCAGCGATCCCCCGGGAAACGCCAGAACGCCCAGCGGCGAGGAACCCGGCCGGTAAGCCAGCCAGGTTTCCAGGCCGTTGGGCGAATCCCGGAGTAGAACCACGGAGGAAGCGAAACGGGCCGCGCGGGCGGTCAGTTCGCCGTGCTCCAGCCAGCTCTGCGCCGAACCGACAAGCTCGTCGGGCAGAACAAACAATCGTCTGGCTAGCTGAGGCAAAGGGGAAACCGGTCCTAGCTGAATTCGGCAATCAGTTCGACTTCCACAGGGGAGTCGAGGGGCAGAACGGCAACGCCGACTGCGGAACGTGCGTGCTGGCCGGCATCGCCCAACACCTGGCCCAGAAGCTCCGAGGCGCCGTTGATCACACCGGGCTGGCCGGTGAACGAGGCATCCGAGGCAACGAAGCCCACAACTTTGACGATCCGGGTAATACGGTCCAGATCGCCAATGACGCTTTTCACGGCGGCCAGTGCGTTCACAGCGCAGATGGCGGCGTACTGCTTCGCATCTTCCGGCGAGACGGTGGCCTCATCCGAGGCGCCTTCGGTCCCGGCGGAGACTTTGCCCATTCCTTGGAGTTTGCCGTTAATAAACGGCAACTGGCCGGAGGTGTACACGTGGTTCCCGGAGATGAGCGCCGGAACATAGGCGGCGACCGGGGCGGCAACCTCCGGAAGCTCCAGTCCCAGCTCTGCAAGGCGCTGTTCGACGGCGGAAACGGGGGCTGCCGCCGCGCCGGCAGTGGCTTCGGAAGGAGTAGTCATTGCTACTGCTTCTCCCTCTTCAGGTAGGCAACAAGTCCGTTGCCATCGGGTCCGGGGACCACCTGGACAAGCTCCCAGCCATCCTCGCCCCACTGGTCGAGGATCTGCTTTGTAGCGTGAATAATGAGCGGAATTGTCGCGTACTCCCATTTGGTCATGAGCTAAAGCCTAGCCCTTGCCGGTAAAGTGGAAAACATGGCGACTCGCAAGAACCCACTTTTCGACACAGCAACTACCCTGGGGAAGTTACTCGGCTTCCTTGGCGTCAGTGCCATCTGTGGTGTCCTCGTGGCGGGCCTGTTGGTGCCTGCCGCTGCTGTGAGCGGCACTGCTGCCAGTAGCTCCATCGAGTTCTTTGACGCCCTCCCGGCAGAGCTGCAGGTAGAGCCGCCCAGCCAGTCCACCAAGGTCCTGGCCGCGGACGGAAGCGTCATCGCCACGCTGTTTGCTGAAAACCGCACCCGCGTGGGCCTGGAGCAGATCTCTCCTTTTATGAAGGAAGCCGTGATCGCGGTGGAGGACAGCCGCTTCTACGAGCACGGCGGCGTTGACACCACAGGTATCCTACGGGCCGTGGTGGCCACTGCCCAGGGCAACCGGCAGGGCGCTTCCACCATTACCCAGCAGTACGTTAACAACGTCCTAAACTCCAAGCTTTCCGCCGAAGGAAAAGATGAGGAAATCATCCTCAACGGCGTCAACAAGGGCGTAGGCGACAAGCTTCGCGAGATGAAGCTCGCTATCGCCCTCGAGAAGGAGTTCAGCAAGGAGCAAATCCTTGAGGGCTACCTGAACATCGTGTTCTTCAACCAGAACGCCTACGGCATTGAAGCCGCGTCCAAACTCTTCTTCAGCACCTCGGCGAAGGACCTCACTCTTCCGCAGGCGGCTCTTCTTGCCGGTCTGGTCAACAGCCCGTCGGCGTTTGATCCAATTGCAAACCCGGAAGCCTCAAAATCCCGCCGGGACCTGGTTCTGGGACTTATGCTCAACCAGCAGAAAATTACCCAGGAAGAGC
This sequence comes from Pseudarthrobacter sp., assembly GCA_031178005.1. Lineage (GTDB taxonomy): Bacteria > Actinomycetota > Actinomycetes > Actinomycetales > Micrococcaceae > Arthrobacter. The sequence goes on along the minus strand of JAPSJV010000001.1, from coordinate 182,988 downwards.
ACGACGCCGCCGTGGCTACGCCGGTGGAAACCACCGTCACGCCAACGCGACAGGGCTGCGCCTACGCCTCGACGGCTCCGTACTTCTGCGACTACGTCCTTCACCTGCTGGAAAACAACCCGGCCTATGGTGCTACTAAAGAGGATCGCATGAATGCCATTCTCCGCGGCGGCCTCACCATCACCACAACGCTGGATCCCGTAGCCCAGACCAACGCCCAGGCGCAGGCTGACGCGGCTGCCGGAGCCAACCCGGACAAGTGGGGCGCCTCCATGGTGTCCGTCCAGCCGAACACCGGCAAGATCATCACCATGGCCCAAAACACCTCCATGCTCCCGGCCGATGGCCAGTTCCACCAAACCCAGAACTTCAACGTGGACCAGCAGGACAAGGACGGCAACGATCTCAACGGCCTGGGCGGTTTCCAGCCCGGATCCACCATGAAACCCTTCACGTTTGCCCAGTGGCTGAACGAGGGCAAGTCTATGAACACCAGAGTTGACGCTTCGCGGCGGGTGTATCCCCCGGGTTTCCCCTGGAAGAACACCTGCCCCACACCAGTGGACGGTTTTTATGACGCCAGGGTTCCGGGCAGCTTCGACCTGCAGAATGCTGAGCGTCAGTGGTACCGGAGCATGGATGTGTTGGAGGGCTTCAAGAACTCCATCAATACCGCCACGTTCGCTTCGGCAGCCCAAGTGGATCTGTGTGGAATCCAGAAGATCGTGGATGCCGTCGGTATCCACGGCGGCAACCCGAAGAACGGCGATCCCAATCCGAAGGTGCCGATGACCACGCTCGCTAACCTGATCGGTTCCACCCAGACAGCCCCGCTCACCATGGCAGCAGCTTTTGCCGCTTTCGCCAATGACGGAAAGTACTGCGAACCGATTGCGATCACGTCAGTCACGGACCCCACGGGTGCACAGCTGCCGGCTCAGTCGAGCAATTGTGTTGACGCGGTGAAGCCTGAAGTTGCCCGCGGCGTGGCGTATGGCATGCAGGAAGTCATGAACACCGGTTCGGGTTCCCTGATCCGTCCCCGGCTTTCCACCACCACGAGCTTCCCGATCGCGGCGAAGACCGGCACCAATGATTCCAACGGCTCCACCTGGGTGGTCGGGTACACCACCGGCCTGGCCACGGCTGCCTGGTTCGGTGATCCTCTGGACAACCAGCTCCGTCCCGGTAGGAACCTGAACATCAACGGCAACTTCTACGAGGCGATTGACGGCTATATGATCGCTGGCCCCATGTTCACCAGCTTTATGCGCGATATTGCCCCGGGTTATGGAACGAATCCGTTTACCCCGCCGCCCAGCAACCTCATTTCGGGTGCACCTGCCCGCCCGGCTACGCCCGCAACCCAGCCCCCTGCCACCAATGCCCCTGCACCTGCAGCCCCGCCTGCGGATAACTCCGGCAACGGGAACGGGAATGACGACAAGGGCAAGGACGACTAGCCCGCATGGCTGACGTGACTTCGTTCGCGGCCAGGGCCCGCTCCCTCGGCCGCGGACTGGCCGGCACCGCTGGGGTGGGTGGCGCCGTCGGGCTTTCCGCGTTTGGATACGGGCTCTGGGAGAAGAACCAGTTTGAAGTCCGGGAGGAACAGCTGCCGCTATTGCCGCCCGGCCAGAAGCCGTTCCGGATCCTGCACCTGAGCGATATCCACTTTGTGCCCGGGCAGCGCGCCAAGGCTGAGTGGCTGAAATCCCTCGCCCAGCTGAAACCGGACCTGGTGGTCAACACCGGTGACAACCTCAGCCACACGGGCGCCGTCGATCCTCTGCTGGAAGCATTGACGCCCCTGATGCAATTCCCCGGGGTGTTTGTTCCAGGCTCCAACGATTACTTCGCCCCGGCGCTGAAGAACCCGGCGTCCTACCTGCTGGGCCCGTCCAAGGCCCGTAAGGATCCGAAGAAGCTGGATTGGCCTCGCCTGCGTTCGGGGTTCGGCATGGCCGGCTGGGTGGACCTGACCAACCGCAACCAGTCCATCCCGCTCAACGGCATGCGGTTTGATTTCTCCGGCGTGGACGATCCGCACCTGAACCGCGAGCAGTACGCCGGCTGGCCACGCGGCACGAAGGGCCAGGACAACAAGCCGCACCTGCGCGTCGCCGTCATCCACGCGCCCTACCAGCGGGTACTGGACCACTTCACGGAGGCCGGCGCGGACCTGCTGCTCGCCGGGCACACCCACGGCGGCCAGATCTGCATCCCCGGTTATGGCGCAGTCATTGCCAACTGCGATCTCCCCACCTGGCGGGCCAAGGGCCTCAACGACTGGGAAAGCAACGGCCATACGACGCCGGTCAACGTCTCGGGCGGCATCGGCACCTCGCGTTTCGCTCCGGTGCGCATCGCGTGCAGGCCGGAAGCGGTCCTCCTCACCCTCACTTCCCCCAGGTGACTCGCCGTTAACGCACTTATAACGCGTTTTGACAGCGTTAACTGCGAGCCAGTTGGGGATGGCGCCCATGAGCCGCCGCCCTCACCTAAAGTCGCAACCCACCGTGCGGAAAAGCTCTGAATCGTATCAGTGCATGGCATAGGGTAGTTGCTAGGGGAAACTACTTCGATAGAGGCTTGAGAAGCGGCATGGCGAAGACGCAGAGTTCATTTTTCACATCAATCAGCCGTCTATATCCACACATAAGACCCATCATGCCCAAACTGCTGATGGGCCTGATCTCTGCTTTGCTGGCCAGCCTTGTGGCGCTGGCTATCCCGCAGGTGCTCCGGGTCCTGATCAATGACACCCTCCATGCCGGCGGAGCCACCACGGCTGTCTGGATCTCGGCCGGCATCGTGCTGGTCCTGGGTGTGGCGGAAGCCGGGCTTGTAGCGTTGCGCCGCTTCTTCGTGATCAACCCGGCAACCACCGTGGAAACCCGGATGCGGGTATCGCTGTATGACCACCTGCAGGACCTGACCGTGTCCTTCCATGACCGCTGGGGTTCCGGACAGCTGCTGTCCCGTGCCATGAGCGACCTCAACTTCCTGCGCCGCTGGATGGCCTTCGGCGCGATCATGCTGGTAGTCACCAGCCTCACCGTGATCATCGGCATCGCCGTGATGTTCGCGATGAGCTGGCAGCTCGCCCTGATCTTCCTGGCCGCGGCCGTGCCCATCATGATCAATGCCTTCCGCTTCCGGACCCGCTTCAGCAAGGTAGCCAGGCTCAGCCAGGACCAGGCCGGGGACCTGGCCACCACGGTCGAAGAATCCGTCCACGGCATCCGAGTCCTCAAAGCCTTTGGCCGCAGCCGCGAAGCGCTGGAAAGCTTTAACGAACAGGCCGAGGAGCTCCGGCAGACGGAGATCCTCAAGGCCAAACACCTTGCCACGTTCACCATGGTGGTAACGCTCCTGCCCGAGCTCGCCCTCGGTGCGGGACTGGTCACCGGCGTGCTGCTCGTTGCCGACGGCAGCCTCAGCATCGGCGCCTTGGTTGCCTTCTTCGCCACAGCGGCGGTCATTGCCACGCCCGTGGAATTCTGCGGCATGCTGCTGTCCATGGCACTCACCGCCAAGACCGCCGTCGACCGTCACTTTGAAGTGATGGATTCCGTCAACACCATCACCAGCCCCGAAAACCCGGGGCGGCCGCGGGAATTGCGCGGTGCCTTGTGTTTCAACAACGCCACCTTCGCTTTTGATGACGTGCCGGACAAACCCATCCTCAAGGACATCAACCTTGAAGTCAGGCCGGGCGAGACCATGGCACTCGTGGGAATCACCGGCAGCGGCAAGAGCGCCCTCCTTCAACTTGTCCCCCGGCTTTATGACGTCACCGACGGGTCCGTCACCATCGACGGCGTCGATCTGCGGGAGTTCGACGTCGGCGAGTTGCGCAGGGTGGTTGCCGTCGCCTTCGAGGACACCACACTTTTCTCCAATTCAGTCCGGGACAACGTGCTGTTGGGCGCGCCGGAGCCCAGTGAAGCAGCGCTCGACGAGGCACTGGACGTTGCCCAGGCGCACTTCGCCTACTCACTACCCGAGGGCGTGGACACCCTGATCGGCGAGGAAGGCCTGAGCCTTTCCGGCGGGCAACGGCAGCGCATCGCCCTGGCCCGGGCCATCGCCGCAAAACCCCGCGTCCTGGTGCTGGACGATCCGTTGTCCGCCTTGGACGTCAACACCGAGGAACTGGTGGAAGCCCGGCTCCGCGAAGTACTGACCGAAACCACCACGCTGATCGTCGCCCACCGTCCCTCCACCGTGGCACTAGCGGACCGGGTGGCACTCCTGGAGGAAGGCCGGATCACCGCCGTGGGCACGCACTCCGAGCTCCTGGCCGCCAATCCGCACTACCGGTACGTGATCGCCAGCCTGGAGACCGAACCGCGGGACCTCGACTCAGAACTGTCGGACCTTGATGACGATGCAGAGGAAGCGATCCGATGAGCACCGCAACGTTCGGTACCGCCAATGAGGACAACACCAACCTCAGCAAGAGCGACAGCAAAACGGTACGACGCCGGTCGGTCGCCTTGCTGGGCTCCCTGATCCATCCGCTTCGGCTCAGGTTCTGGCTCACGATCGCCATGGTCGTGGTCTCCCAGGCAGCCCGGGTTGCGGGGCCGGTGCTGATCGCCTTCGGGATCGACAACGCCCTTCCCGCGCTGCAGGCCGGGGACAACCTGCCACTGGTGATGACCGGCGTCGCCTATCTTTGTGCCGCCGTGATCGCGGCCGTCCTGACCTCGCTGTACGTCACGTCCACGGCAAAACTGAGCCAGGCCATGCTCCTGGACCTGCGGGTCAGGGTCTTCCGGCACACGCAGCGGCTCAGCCTGGAATTCCATGAGAACTACACCTCCGGCCGGATCATTGCCCGTCAGACCTCAGACCTGGAGGCCTTGCGCGAACTGCTGGATTCCGGCGTGAGCTCGCTGGCGTCCGGATTGCTCTTTATGGTGTTCACCGCCGTGACCATCTTTGCCTTGGACTGGCGGAGCGGCTTTCTCATCCTGGCGGCCGGCGTGCCCATGTATTTCCTCTCCCGCTGGTACCAGAAACACTCACAGATCGCGTTCCGGGAGTCCCGGGTTGTCTCAGCCCGGCTGATTGTGCACTTCGTTGAAACGATGACCGGCATCCGCGCCGTCAAGGCCTTCCGCAAGGAACGCGAGAACGCCGGAAAGTACGGCCAGCTGGCGGAGGACTACCGGCTGGTGACGGTCCGCTCCATCAACCTCAATGGCATCTTCCAGCCCGGGCTGGTGCTGATCGGCAACATCTGCGTCGCCGTCGTCCTGCTTTTGGGTGGTTTCCGGGTACTGGGCGGCGAACTCGAAGTTGGGGTCCTGCTGGCCCTGATTCTGTCTACCAAGCGGTTCTTCCAGCCCGTTGACCAGATGGCCATGTTCTACAACTCCTTCCAGAGCGCCCAGGCGGCCCTTGAGAAGGTCTCCGGACTCCTGGAGGAGATCCCCACGGTCCGGCCACCCAAGAACCCCGTAGCGCTGAAGGAAGCGAAGGGCGCCATCGACTTCAAGGACGTCGAGTTCGGCTACGGTGACGGCCCTCTGGTGGTCCCAAAGCTGAACCTGCACATTCCGGCCGGGCAGACCGTGGCCCTGGTGGGACAGACCGGCGCCGGTAAGTCCACACTGGCCAAGCTCATCGCCCGGTTCTATGACGTCTCCTCAGGCTCCCTCACCCTGGACGGCGTGGACCTGCGGAAACTCAACACCCAGGATCTCCGGCACAACATCGTGATGGTCACCCAGGAAGCGTTCCTGTTCAGCGGATCGGTTGCGGACAACATTGCGCTGGGCAGGCCCACCGCCAGCCGCGAGGAGATCGAGGACGCGGCGCGGGCCGTCGGCGCCCACGACTTCATCACCGAACTTCCGGAAGGCTACGACACGGACGTCAACAAGCGCGGCGGCCGGGTGTCCTCCGGGCAGCGGCAGCTGATCAGCTTCGCCCGGGCCTACCTGGCCAAGCCCGCCGTGCTGATCCTGGACGAGGCCACGTCCTCGCTGGACATCCCGTCCGAACGGTTGGTCCAGACCGGCCTGTCCCGGCTGCTGGCGGGCGTCTCAGGCAGCGCAGGCCGCACCGCCCTGATCATCGCCCACCGGCTCTCCACCGTGGAGACGGCGGACCGGGTCCTGGTAGTGCACGACGGGCAGGTGGTGGAAGACGGAACTCCCGCGGAACTGATTGGCGACGGCGGCCGGTTCGCCAAGCTGCACGGCGCCTGGAAGGACTCACTCGTCTAGGTCCGGAGTCGCTTTCCGGGGCATGTTCGCCTCCCCCGGATGCCGATTTCGCTTCCGGACCTGCCATCCGCTATTCTTGTAAAGTTGCTTTTGCAGCGGATCGGGATGTGGCGCAGCTTGGTAGCGCGCGTCGTTCGGGACGACGAGGTCGCAGGTTCAAATCCTGTCATCCCGACCAGTCAAAAAGAGGGCCTCCTTGTGGAGGCCCTCTTTTTTGTTCTGCTCCTGACCGGCAGCCCTCCAGCGGCGTCGGAAGGAACAGTGACAGGCTTGGTTTTGGATTACATCGGGTCAGGCCAGTTGCCAACTGCCTGCGGGTTGCTCATCGGGTCAGGCCAGTTACCTACGGCGGTGGAGACATTTGTGATGTCCGCAGCGGAACCAGCAGAAAGGATCGCCGGACCTGCAGCGGAGAACGCCAAAGCCCCGGCCAGAACGGCGGCGGCTGCAATCTTTTTCAACATGTGAGTTCCTCAATACGAGTCGTATTCGTTACAGAGGCGAGCACCGCCCTTGTTGACATACATTGTAAAATGTTTTCCACAGGCACTGTCAAGCATTGGCTGAAAGTCTGTTTGTTAAAAGGAGGAAATCCCGTGGGGAATGGATTCGGGGAGAAGCTCCGCGCTGAACGACTTGATCGCGGACTGACACAGGCCGAGCTCGGAAAAGGCCTATACTCCCCCAGCTATATATCCCTCCTGGAGAGCGGCCGGCGCGAGCCTACGGCGGACGTCATAGAAGAGCTTGCACGCCGGCTGGAACTGGCTCCGAAGGCCCTTGAGGCTTGGAGCCAGCCAATCTCCGTGAGTGATGCCGAATACGTATTGGCCGGACTGTATGCACGGCAGGCCTGGGATTTGCGCGACTATCCGCTGGCCGCAACCCACGCTGCCACCGCGGCGCAGATCGCTCTGGAGGGCAAAAACACCAGCGCCTGGTGGAACATGATGTACATGCAGGCCGAATGCCTGATCAAGCAGGGCGAATGGCAGGAATGCCAGAACATCATGGAGCACCTTCTTGACCACCCTATGGCCAAGGAATCGGCCGGTCTGGGAGTCCGCGCCCGGCAGATGCTTGCCGCAGCCCATCAGGGGCAGGGCCACCTGAGTGCCGCCGTCGAACATGCCATGGAGGCGGTGCGTCTCTGTGAGCAGCTCCCGCAGGGGTCCACGCTGATCATTGGTGCGCACCGTGCCCTCATCGGCGCGCTGGCGGAAAGCGGCAGGCTGGAAGAGGCCTGGGACTTCTGCCAGTCCATGAATTCGCAGGTGGACGAAAAATCCATGTCGCAACTGGCCGGCGAGGTGGCCTGGGTCATCGGCAACGTGGCATTCATGCGGCATGACTATCCGGCCGGCATCACCTACCACGAGCAGGCGGCGAAGATGCTGTCCCCTGCAAACGACATTGAGCTGTGGGCCCGCTTCAACAAGGCTTCCGCCGCGGTACGGCTGTCCTCCGGGATTGTCGAGCCGGAAACCCTGTCCGCGATCGAGCGTGCAGAGCTGGCGTTGTCCATCGTTGGCGGCAACAAAACGGATCAGCTGGAAGTGGCATTCATCAGGGCCCGCTGGCTCTACCTCACAGGGGACATCGACGGCGCCGTGGCGAAACTGCGCGAAATCCACGCGGAACGTGAATCCCTGGCACGCCACACCTCAGGTGAGGTGTCTCTGCTGCTGGGCAAGGCGCTCAAGGCAGCTGGTGAGGCCGAGGAAGCGCTGCAGTACCTGGACGAAGCCCAGAAGGACTTCAGTTTTGCGGGCGCGAACGACCGCGTGCAGCAGGCGATGGACGCCGTGCTGGAGATCAAACTGGCCCAGCAGCGGGCGGCAGCATCGGCCAACGTAAGCTGAACTGCTGCGCTGCCCGCTGCTCGGGCCGGCTAAACGAACTTCTGCCCGGTGATCTTCTCGTAAGCCTCGGCGTAACGGCTGCGGGTCCGCAGGATGACGTCCTCCGGCAGGGCCGGCGGCGGGGTGTTGGTGGACTTGTCCCAGCCTGACGCGGGGGATGTCAGCCAGTCGCGGACGTACTGCTTGTCGTAGGACGGCTGGGCCTGACCGGGCTTGTAGGTGGCAGCGTCCCAGAAGCGTGAAGAATCAGGAGTCAGGACTTCGTCACCCAGGGTGATGCTGCCGGAGACAGCGTCGTAGCCGAACTCCACCTTGGTGTCCGCGAGAATGATGCCGCGCTTGCGGGCGATCTCCTCCGCCACTGTGTAAATATGCAGGGTCAGTTCGCGGAGCCGGGCCGCGATGTCGTCTCCCACCATGGAAACCACCGCGTCATAGGTGATGTTTTCATCGTGTTCACCCACCTCGGCTTTGGCGGAAGGGGTAAAGATGGCGGCGTCCAGGCGTGAGCCGTCCACCAACCCCTCCGGAAGCGGGATGCTGCAGACCGTTCCGGACTCGCGGTACTCCAGCAGGCCCGAGCCCGTGAGATAGCCGCGGGCGATGCATTCCACCGGGAACATCTCCAGCTTCTTGCAGATCATGGCACGCCCGGCCACGGCTTCCGGCACGCCGTCTTCCACGGTGGAGGCCAGGACGTGGTGCTCAACGTCCAACTGGTCAAACCACCACAGGCTCAACTGGGTGAGGATCCGGCCCTTGTCGGGAATCTCGCTCGCGAGTACGTAGTCGAAGGCGCTGATGCGGTCGCTGGCCACCACCAGGACACAGTCCTGGCCATGGTGCTCGCGGATGGCATCATCGGCCGGTTCGTAGAGGTCGCGAACTTTGCCGGAGTACACATGCGTCCAGCCGGGCAAGTCCAAGGCGTTGGTTTCGAGGCCGCCGGGGAGATTCTCTGTCACGTCAGTCCTTTGCAGTGGTGACGGGCAGCGCGCCGGTGCGCGTACCCGCAACTTTGATTTCGCCGCGCGCAGCCTTGCGCCCGATGTCAGTACGGAACTGGGCGCCGTCGAGCTTAACCAGTTCCACGCCGTCGTACGCCTTTTCCCTGGCTTCCACCAGGTCCCGGCCAAGAGCTACCACCGCAAGCACGCGGCCGCCCGCGGAGATGACTTTGCCTTCGTCATCCAGGGCAGTCCCAGCGTGGATGACGTGTACGCCGTCCAGCTGGTCCACCTTCTTCAGGCCACGGATCCGGTCCCCCGTACGCGGGGTGTCCGGGTAGTTTTCGGACGCAACGACGACGGCGACAGCGGCGTCGCGCGACCAGCGCAGCTCCTCCGCCTTGTCCAGTTCGCCCTTCGCGGCAGCCAGCAGCAGCGCGCCGAGGGGAGTTTTGAGCCGGGCAAGGACCGCCTGGGTTTCGGGATCGCCAAAGCGGACGTTGAATTCAATGACGCGGGTTCCGCGGGAGGTCAGGGCCAAGCCAACGAACAGCACGCCGACGAACGGAGTCCCGCGCCGTGCCATCTCGTTGACGGTGGGCTGCGCGACGCGGTCCAGGACTTCCTGGACCAGGCCTTCGGGGGCCCACTCGAGCGGGGTGTAGGCTCCCATACCGCCGGTGTTGGGGCCTTCATCATTGTCGTAAATGCGCTTGAAGTCCTGCGCCGGGGAGAGCGCCACCGTGTTCTGGCCGTCGCACAGGACAAAGATGGAGACCTCGGGCCCGTCCAGGAATTCCTCGATGACGACGCTTCCACCGGCATCGAAGCACGACTGGGCGTGTGCCAGTGCTTCGGCGCGGTCCTTCGTGACCACTACGCCCTTGCCGGCGGCCAGCCCGTCATCCTTGACCACATAGGATGCGCCGAAAGTGTCCAGTGCGGACTCGGCTTCTGATGCATTCGTGGCAACGAGCGCCATGGCTGTGGGAACGCCGGCCTCTGCCATAACTTCCTTGGCAAAGGCCTTGGATGCCTCCAGCTGGGCCGCGGCCTTGCTGGGACCAAAAACGGGGATACCCGCTTCCCTGACGGCATCGGCGACGCCGGCTGCCAGCGGGGCCTCCGGGCCAACGACTACCAGGTCCACGGCCAGCTTGGTGGCAAGCGCGGCAACGGCTTCGGGATCGTTGCCGTTGACGGCATGCGTGGGAACCAGTTGGCTGATGCCTGCGTTGCCGGGAGCCGCGTGGACCTCGGAGACGTTGGGGTCTTCCAGCAGGGAACGGACAATGGCGTGTTCGCGGCCTCCAGGGCCAATGACGAGTACCTTCACAGTCTCCAAGCGTACTTTGTGGCCCGCCGCGATCCTAAGCCCGCCTGCCGTATGTGCATACACGGGGAAATATCCACATACAGGTATCCCAACTTGCCACGCCCAGAGCGCAGGCGGAGGATCAGGTTATGGCAATCTCCAGCCCGACCCGCAGGAAGCCCCTCGGGGAGTTGCTCGGGGGAGCGGCAACCCAGGCGGCTTTGGCAGGCATACTGGCTGCCGGCGTTGTGCTTTGCGTTGCCGAGCTGCTGGGTACCTTCTTTACGGCAAGGCTGACTCCCCTGTTTGCGCTGGGCTCTACGTTTATTGATTTCACGCCGTCCTGGCTGAAGGATTTCGCGATTGCCGCGTTCGGTACGAACGACAAGGCCGCGCTACTGGCGGGAATGGCGTTCACCATCATGGTGCTGGCGTGTCTGCTGGGGGTGCTGGCTTACCGGAAATGGTGGGCGGGTGTTTCCGGAGTAATCCTGATGGGCACGGTGATCGTGGCGTGTGTGCTGACGCGGGCAGGGGCCCAGCAACTGGATGTCCTGCCCACCGCAGCCGGGACGGTCGCCGGCATAGTGGTTCTGCGGCTGCTGGTAAACCTCGTGCCGCGGCATGGGGCCGGCGGGCGGCCTCGCGAAGGTGGGCAGTCCGGGGCAGGTGGACAGTCCGAGGCCGGAGAAGCTACAGGCAGCCAGCCAGGCTCCTCACGCCGCTTTTTCCTGATGGCCGGCTGGACGGCGGCAGCCGTAGCGGTGATGGCCGTTGGCGGGCAGATGCTGGGAGCCGCCCGGAATGCCGCCCTCCAGGCGCGGAGTGCCCTGAAGCTTCCGGCACCGGCCCGGGCAGCCCCTCCTGTACCGCCCGCAGTACAGTCCAGCACGCCCGGTGTGGACCCTTGGCTGACGCCCAACGACGATTTCTACCGGATCGACACCGCGCTCCGCGTTCCGGATATCGACGCCGGCTCGTGGGCCCTGCGTGTACACGGCCTGGTTGAGGAGGAGATCACGCTGACCTTCCAGGACCTGCTCGACGCCGACCTCATCGAGACCTACGTAACCCTTGCCTGTGTATCCAACCCGGTGGGTGGTGACCTGGTCGGCAATGCAAAGTGGCTTGGCCTGCCGCTGCGCGAAGTCCTGGCCCGCGCACGGCCCCTTGCCGGCGCAGACATGGTGCTGTCGACCTCGGTGGACGGTTTCACGGCCTCCACTCCCCTGGAGGTCCTGCAGGACGATCGCGACGCCATCCTGGCCGTGGGCATGAACGACGAACCGCTTCCGCTGGACCACGGCTACCCGGTGCGCATGGTGGTGCCCGGACTGTACGGCTTCGTCTCCGCCACCAAGTGGCTGGTGGATCTCGAGGTGACGCGGTTCGCTGACAAGGAGGCGTACTGGACCCAGCGTGGCTGGTCAGAACGTGGTCCTGTCAAGACCATGGCCCGGTTGGAAGTTCCCAGGGAATCCGCAAGGGTTCCCGCAGGGAGGGTTGCGGTTGGCGGCACCGCCTGGGCACAGCATGTGGGCATCAGCGGCGTTGAGGTACAGGTTGACGACGGCGACTGGTCCGAGGCCATGCTGTCCCAGGAAGTAACCGTAGACGCCTGGCGGCAATGGTCCTTCGACTGGGAGGCTGTCCCCGGAAGGCATGAACTGAGAGCCAGAGCCGTATACAATTCCGGCCAGGTCCAGACCGAAAGGAAGGCAAATCCCGTCCCTGATGGTGCCTCTGGCTGGCACACAATCACGGTCACCGTGGAATAGGGTGCCCGTTCGTCGAGGCAACCATGCCGTAGGCCGGAGGTCCCCTAGACTGGCTGCATGCCGCACAACCCGCACGCAACCTTCACTGTTGAGTCCGCCGTCGAACTCGCCGTCCTGGAGCGCAGCGGTTTTGTGGAATCCAGGCACATCGGATCGGCAGTAGTCCTTGCAGCTGACGGTTCCGTTGTGACCGAACTTGGCGACATCACTTCGCCCGTTTTTGCCCGTTCCAGCCTCAAACCCTTCCAGGCCCTGGCCGCCATGCAGTCCGGAGTTCCGTTGCGCGGCGCGCAGGTCGCCTTGGCCTGTGGCAGCCACGTGGGATCGTTGGACCACATGGACATTGTTGAAGGCATGCTCAAGGCCGCGGGCGTCAGCGTCAAAGACCTGCAGTGCCCGGCAGACTGGCCGCAGGATGAAACCGCCCGCGAATGGCTGATCCGCTCGGGCAACGGCAAGTCCAAACTGGCATTCAACTGTTCGGGGAAGCACGCCGCGTTCTTGTGGGCCTGCACCGAGAACGGTTGGGATCTGCACAGTTACCTGGAACCAAACCACCCCCTGCAGCAGCGGATCCGCGCCGTCATCGAGGAATACAGCGGCGAACGCATTGCGCACCTCGGCATCGACGGCTGCGGGGCCCCGGTTGCCGCGGTTTCGCTGACCGGGCTGGCACGCGCCTACTCCCTGCTGGCTAAAGCGCCCGGGGACAAAAGCTCCAATGCCCGCGCGGCCACCATCGCCACCTCCATGTTGGACTACCCCTGGGCCGTCCAAGGCCAGGGGGAAGCAAACACCATCGTGATGGACGAGTTGGGCATCATTGCCAAAATCGGTGCCGAGGGCGTGCTCGCCATGGCTACTCCGCAGGGCGTGTCTGTGGCGGTCAAGATGCTGGACGGCAATCTCCGTGGTACCTCGCTGGTGGCGCTGACGCTGCTTGCCGTGGCGGACGCGGTGGACATTCCCGGCGTAGCCAGCGTCCTGGAAAAAGTGGTCAACCCTGTACTGGGTGGCGGCCGGCCGGTGGGGAAGATCCGGCTGGGCAAGGCGGTTTCCGCGTTGCTGGAGTAGCTGTTCGAGTATGAGGCCTGACCCAGAATTCCGTGTGCAGCCCGGCTGCTGCCGGGCGCGGACCACCATTGATTGAAGGAGGCGGCGATTGTGGCCGTAGCCCGCCGTCGGATCGATATTGAAGAAGGCAGAGCCGCCCTGCAGGCGTGGCATACGGCCGCATTGAACGCCGGGCCTTCGCCGGCAGATTCGTCCGCAGTGACCGCCGTGACCGCGGTGCCGCCCGTTCCGCGGACCGTCACCGCCACCGCGGTCCGCTACTCCCTCGAGGAACTCACCGCCAGGGCGCCGGGCAACTCGGTTGAAGTGCGGGTGCCGCCGTTTGGTGTGACGCAATGCGTCGAAGGTCCCCGGCATACCCGGGGCACTCCACCAAACGTTATTGAGTGCGACGCCGCCACCTGGCTGGCGATGGTCACAGGCGCCTTGAGCTGGGACGACGCCGTCCGGGCCGGCCGCGTAGCAGCCTCCGGTTTACGGGCGGACCTCTCCGCGCTGCTGCCGCTTTAGCGTCAGCAGCTTTAGCGTCAGCAGCTTTAGCGCCAGCAGCCTTAGCGCCACGTAAACGCCCTACCTTCCGCTGGCCGGAACTGAAACCGGGTGCGGCACCGTGTTCTGCAGCCGCGTCGACAGCGCCATAATGACCGCCAGGACAAACGCCACCACCGCGATCAGCACTGACATCACCATGACAGTTCCGTACCCTTCGATGCGCGGGTCCAGGAACGGGTACGGGTACCAGTCCGCAATCGGCCCGCGGATCAGGCTGTATGCCAGGTACAGCACAGGAAACACCAGGAACACCAGGGATTCCTTGAGCGATATCCGGCGCCGGGGCAGGTCCACCAGCCAGTCAATCACCAGCACGGTGGGCATGGTGTAGTGCAGGACCACGTTGATCCACGGAACCGCCGTATCCACCTGCACGTTGCTGAGCAGGAGGCTGTAAACAATTCCGGTAATGGCCATGTACATCGTGGCGCCGCCGCGGAGCAGTTCAAGCCAGCGCGGGCTGCTGCCCTGCCAGGCGTACCAACCCGCAATTGCGAAGGTGGCCGCGGCAATAATGTTGGATTCCACAGTGAAGAAGCTGAAGAAGTTCAACGGCTTGTAGTCCGCGATGTTCTGCACGTTGAACGCGAACTGCGAAGTGATCGCCGCGAACCCCAATGCCGCGAAGAAAAATCTGAAAAGCGCTAACCCCCGGTTTGCCATCATGTCCTGATACTAAGGCACGCCTGCCGTATTCTCCCCGTATTCATGCATGGCCGTGAGGCCCCGCTAGGGTGTTGGGAATGGGACCTCAAACTGACCGGCGGACGACGGCGGTCCTGCTCGCCGCGGGTGCCGGTACGCGGCTGGGGCGGGGCCCCAAAGCCCTGCTTCCGTTCCGCGGCCGCACCCTGGTGGAGGTGCAGGCAGAGATGCTGTCCGACGGCGGTGCCCGCCACGTTGTGGTGGTGGCGGGAGCCGGCAGGGAACGGGTCCGGGAACTGCCGGGGCTGGCCGGCTGCACGGTCGTGGAAAACTCCGGCTGGGCAGACGGCATGGGCGGCTCGCTGAAGCTTGGCATTGCGGCGGCGGATCCCCGGGACAACGTCCTGATAGCCCTGGTGGACCAGCCGGGAATGAGCCCCGGACTGGTCGCGAGGCTCCTCGCTGCTCATCAATCTGGCCGGGTCACTGCCGCGGCATACCGCGGCCCGGACGGAAAGCTCCGGCGCGGCCATCCCATCCTGATCGACTCATCGCTCCGCGCCGAAGCCGCTGAGTCCGCCCAGGGAGACGCCGGAGCCAGGGCATTCCTGCAGGCCAATCCCGGACTTATCAGCCTGGTGGACTGCAGCGACCTGGACACCGGCGCCGACGTTGATACCGCCCGTCAACTGCCGCTCCTCGACCAGTAGCGGCCCCGGCACACGGCAGTGGCTACCAGCGCGGGTGGATGGATTCGCGGAAGTAGTGGTCGTAGATCCAGCGGACGCCGGCGTCGAATGCTGGATCCAGTGCCAAGTCGCCTGCCGCGGCATTCAGCCTGGCCTGTTCCACGCTGCGGGCCCCCGGGATTACGGAGGTCACGCCGTCCTGGGCGGTAATCCAGGCGATCGCTGCCTGGGCGGCGGTGGCGCCTTCCGGGACCAGGGCAGCAAACTCGGCAGCGGCTTTCAGCCCCCGCTGGTAATCGACGCCGGAGAACGTCTCGCCGACATCGAACGAGCTACCGTCCCGGTTGTAGTTCCGGTGGTCGTTGGCCGCAAACGACGTGTCCTTTGTGTACTTCCCGGACAGCAGCCCCGAGGCCAGCGGGACGCGGGCAATGATGCCAACACCGGCGGCCTTTGCCGCGGGAAGTACCTGGTCCAGGGGCTTGAGGCGGAAGGCGTTGAGGATGATCTGGACCGAGGCTGTGCCTTCGTGGCGGATGGCCTCCAGCGCCTCGTCCGTGCGTTCGACGCTGACACCGTAGTTGGCTATGGCGCCCTCGGAAACCAGTGTGTCCAGTGCGTCGTAGACCTCTGAATTGCTGTAGACCGACGTCGGCGGGCAGTGCAGCTGCACCAGGTCCAGCCGGTCAGCGCGCAGGTTCTTCCGGGAGCGGTCGGTCCACTCACGGAAGTTCGCGAGGTTGTAATGCTGGGGCTGTTGTTCGGCTCGACGGCCCATTTTGGTGGCGACTGTAATTTTAAGGTCCGGGTTGTCCGCCAGGAACGCGCCGATGGCCTGTTCGCTGCGCCCGTCGCCGTAGACGTCGGCAGTATCAAAGAACGTCACCCCGGCTTCGACGGACGCTTCAAGGATGCTGCGTGCCTGCTGGTCGTCGACGTTTCCCCAGTCCGCCCCGAGCTGCCATGTCCCCAGTCCCACGGTGGAGACGGTTCGTCCGGTTTTTCCGAGTGTGCGTTGTTCCATCGTTCGACTATACGTTGACGGGAATATAAGACAGCGGATTTGCCGGCTTCCGCGCGGGCGCTGGCTTAGCTGTCACGTGCCTTGCGACGGCCCACCCGGTACCCCGCCCAAAACAGGAACGCGGCAATCCCCAGCCCCAGCACACCCCAGCCCGCCAGTTCCTGTTCACTCAGAATGACGGCTTTTCCCGCGATATACCCAAAATCGTGTTCCCCCATGCCCACACCCTAATACAGGACAGCCCGGGCAAATCCTCGACTGACGGCCGAAGCCGCACTAGGTTGAACTGCAGAGGCTCCACCCGAAGGACACGCCGTACCGGAAGGACTTCCTATGGAATTCGTACCCCGCACAGCCATTGTGACCGGCAGCGACTCCGGGATCGGCCGGGCCACCGCCGTCGAGCTGGCCCGGTCCGGAATGGACGTCGGAATCACCTGGCACTCGGACCGTGACGGAGCGGAACACACCGCGGAGCAGGTGCGTACCGAGGGCCGGCAGGCGTACATCCGGCAGTTGGATACCAGCGATGTACCTGAGTGCGCAATGGCTATTCAGGCGCTGATCCAGGATCTGGGCGGGTTGGACGTTTTTGTGAACAACGCGGGAGCCGGCGACGGGCGGCCGTTCCTCGAGTTGGACCCGGATACCTGGAAACGGACCTTGGACATCAACCTCAACGGAGCCTTTATCTGCATCCAGGCCGCAGCCAAGCATATGGTCGCTGCAGGCCGCGGCGGCCGGATCATCGCCGTGACCTCTGTCCACGAGAGCCAGCCCAAGGTGCATGCCTCCGCATACGTCGCAGCCAAGCACGGACTCGGCGGACTCATCAAGAACATCTCCCTGGAACTGGCCGAATTCGGCATCACCGCCAATTCGGTCGCGCCGGGCGCCATCTCGACGCCGATGTCCGGGCGGGAGGGCGACGATCCGGAACCGGACCTCAACCCGGGCATTCCGCTGGGACGTTCCGGACGCGCGGTGGAGATCGCCGCCGTCGTAAATTTACTGGCGTCGCCGGCGGCGTCGTACGTGACTGGAGCATCGTGGGCAGTGGACGGCGGCATGCTTCAGATGGGACCAATGGCAGGCGCTGCCCTTGGGTCCGACAATTGGCGCGGGAACGGCAACCACTGACCGCCGCCGTCGGAAATAAGTAGACTGGCCACAAGCAGCGAGGGAAGGCGAGAATATGTCCATCTACGATCCAGAACCCGTGGAAATTTCCACCAGAATGCGGCCCGGCGAGTGGAGCGAGGAAACCCTGGCGGCGCTGGTCTCCGGCTACCAGGAGAAAATCATGGCGATGGGCGCCCTAGCGGAGGACATCATCACCACCATCAACCGCGACCACGACGGCGGCGTCTCAGTTAAAGTCGCCTGGGACAAAGCAGAGGCGATCGAGGATCCGCAGCCCTAGCAATCAGCCCTGGACGCGCTGCAGCAACTGGCCGATCACGCTGCTCTCCAGATTGTCCAGCAGCTCGTCGGGGCCACCGTAGACCTCGTCGGCGCCGGCATCCCGCAACGCGGCTTCACCCGTACCGCCGCACAGAAGCCCCGCACAGGGCATCCCGATCCGGCGCGCCGCCATCATGTCCCAGACTGCGTCACCGACAAAAACGGCGTCTTCCACGGCAACGCCAACGGAATCCAGAGCGGCGAGTAGGATATCCGGCTCCGGCTTGCTTTTGACCACATCCTTGGAACTGGTGGCCGCATCAATAAAGTCATCGGCGCCGAGCGTACGCCGCAATTCCTGCAAATCCCGTTCCCGTGCTGAAGTGGCCAGCACGACGCGCAGGCCAAATTCCTTGCAGCTGGCCAGCAGGTCCCTGGCCCCATCCAGCGCAGTAAGGGAGGGCCAATAGGTGGCAAAAACGGCACTGTGCGATGCCAGGATTTCGGAGACGCTTTCCGAGTCCCGGGCGGACGGCAGCAGCTCCTTCACCAACTGCTTCCCGGTCATTCCCACCAGGCGGTGAATGTGGGCCATCGGAACCGTGTAGCCCGCCTGCCGGAACCCGTGCCACCATGCCAATGTGTGCAGGTAGGCGGAATCAACCAGGGTGCCGTCGACGTCGAAAATAACCGCCCGCGGCTTGGCTCCAAACGCAATAGAGGACTCCGCAGCCACTACGATCCCGCTGCGGTCCGGGTGCCACGGTGACTGACCTTGCCATCCTGCGATGCCCTGGCCTCGTGGCTGCGGTCCCGGATCAGCCCGGTGCCGGCGATCTCGCGGGCACGGGAAACTCCTGCCACCGCGGCACGCTTACTGGGGAAGGTCACGGAAATCGCCATCAATTTCCCGGTGCCGTCCAGCATCCTCACACGGTATCCACCGTCTGGCGCGTCCACGAGTTCGAAGTACCCTGGCATGCCTACCACTCCCCTGAATGTCACTGCTTTGTGAACCACGGGCAATTCCCGTTTAGTAAGTGTACTTATTTTTTCCAATTCCGGCGAGATGGACGGTACGGCTACAGAGGTTGGTCGCTGCGGGGAGCCTCCGCCTGCTGCAGCGCCACGGCGCTGGTCACCAGGGCAAAATGGCTGAATGCCTGGGGCGTGTTACCCAGCTGTCTGGCGGCACCAACGTCCCATTCCTCACTCAGCAGGCCGACGTCGTTCTGCAGTTCCAGGAGCCGCTCGAAAAGGTCGGTGGCCTCCCGACGGCGCCCCGCCCCCAGCAGCGCCTCCACCAGCCAGAAGGAACAGGCCAGGAAGACGCCCTCATTGCCCGGCAGGCCGTCGTCGCTCACTTCGGGACGGTAGCGAAGCACAAAGCCGTCCTGGGTGAGCTCCTTCTGCACGGCCTCAATGGTGCCCAGCACCTTGGGATCGTCCGGCGGCAGGAAACCCACGCGTGGAATCAGCAGCAGGCTCGCATCCAGCTCCGGCCGCCCATAGGACTGGATAAACGTGTTGCGCACCGGATCGAACCCGTTGGCCATGATGTCCGCCCTGATGGTTTCGCGCAGCTGCTCCCAGCGCTCCACCGGGCCGTCCAGCCCCCACTCCCGCACGCCGTTGACCATACGGTCCGCCGCCACCCAGGCCATCACCTTGGAATGGGTGAAGTGCCGCCGGGGGCCGCGGACCTCCCACAGCCCGTTGTCCGGCTGGTCCCAGATCTTTTCCAGGTGCCTCATCAGGGTCTTCTGCAGCGTCCACGCTTCATCGCTGTGCTTGAGCAGCGAGCTTCTGGTCAGGGCCAGGCAGTCCAGTACCTCGCCCCACACATCGATCTGCAGCTGGTCAGCTGCGCCGTTCCCGACCCGAACCGGCTTGGAGTCCTCGTAGCCACTGAGCCACGGAAGTTCGGTCTCCGGCAGCCTCCGCTCACCATGGATTCCGTACATAATCTGCAGGTCCGCAGGGTCGCCGGCCACGGCCCTGAGCAGCCAGTCCCGCCAGCGTGCAGCCTCGTCCGTGTAACCCACTGCCAGCAGGGCCTGCAGGGTCAACGTCCCGTCACGCAGCCAGCAATAGCGGTAGTCCCAGTTGCGCGGACCGCCAAGCTGTTCCGGGAGCGACGTTGTTACGGCCGCCACGATCCCGCCCGTGGGCACGTACGTCAGCGCCTTCAAGGTAATCAGGGAACGTTCGACGACGTCCCTGTAGGGGCCGTCCACAGTGCACTTTTCGGACCAGTCACGCCAGTAGGACACGGTCTGATCCAATACCACCTCGGCATCCACGGAACGGGGCCGGGGGTGGTGGCTGGGCGCCCAGGTCAGCACGAAAGGCACCCGCTGGCCCGCTTCAACCGTAAATTCGCTGACCGTATGCATGTTCTCGCCATGCAGCGGCGCCGTGGTCACCAGGTAGACGGAGTCCGGGCCTGCAATCGCATGCAGGCCCGCTTTATCCCTCCGGACCCACGGGATGATGTGGCCATAGTCAAAGCGAAGCACCAGTTCCCCGCGCATCCGCACGCTGCCGCTGACGCCCTCGACAATCCTGACGATGTCCGCCACCTCATCACGCGGCGGCATAAAGTCCAGCACCCGGACTGTTCCCCCGGGCGTCTCCCACGTGGTTTCCAAAACCAGGGTCCGCTCAAGGTAACGCCGGCTGGTACACCGCCCGCCGCCGTCGGGTGCCAGGAGCCAACGTCCCGCCTCAGGTGAGTCCAGCAGCGCGTTGAAGCAGGCCGGCGAATCAAACCTCGGCAGGCACATCCAGTCAATGGAACCCTCGGTGCTGATCAAAGCTGCAGTGTGAAGGTCCCCTACCATCGCATAGTCCTCAATGAGTGCCATGGACTCAAGGGTGCCATACAGCTCCGGCGGGCGGGCAGGAAAACGTCCGGGCCATGTCCTGCCCTCCGGGTGTAGCCTGAAGGGACGGTATGCAGTTGCCGGCGGGTATTTAGCCCTGCGCCCAGTCGGCGTATCAGGAACGCGCACACAGCGCGCAACACCAGCCGGAGCCATCATGACCGAACCGTCCACCACCGAACACGCCACACAGTCCTCCGTCATGGAGAAGGTCCAGGATCTGTTGCTGGACACCCAGGATGTGGAAGACTTCCTTGCCGGCCTCGCCACGCATTCCGCGGAAGCGCTGTCCGGCCGCCGCGGCCGGGTGCTCTGCGGAATTACCCTGATGCGGCACCGCTCGGCCGCCACCGTCGCTTCAAGCAGTGAGGAAGCCCAACTGCTGGACGAGGTCCAGTACAAGTACAAGGACGGTCCGTGCCTGAAAGCCTGCCGGGAGAAGGTCCTGATCCACGTCCCGGACCTGGCCCATGACCAGACTTGGCCCGAGTACAGCGACGCAATAGTCCAGCGGGGCATCCGCTCGGTACTGGCGGTGCCCTTTGAACTTACCGGGGACGACGCCCGGGCCGGCTTGAACCTGTATTCAGACCAGCCCAAGGCATTCAGCCAGAAGGAGGTCCAGGAGGCCGTGGGCTTTGTGGAGCAAGCGTCCACCGGCCTTAGCCTGGCAGTCAGGCTCGCCAACCGGACCGAGAAAGCCAACCACTTGCAGGCTGCCATGGATTCGCGGACCGTCATCGACACCGCAATCGGCGTGATCATCGGCCAGAACCGCTGCAGCCAGGAAGAAGCCGTCCGGCTCCTGATGTCGGCGTCCAGCACCCGGAACATGAAGTTGCGGGACGTGGCCGCGGCAGTGGTCCGCTCCGCCGGCGGCGGGGATCTGCGGACACACTTCGACTAAAGGACCGCAGTGGCAACCCACGTCGGGACGTCCGGTTGGAGCTACGACCATTGGGAAAACGTGCTCTATCCGCCCGGACTGCCCGCAGCGAAGCGGTTGGCGCACTATGCGGAGCATTTCCGCACAGTTGAGTTAAATGCCAGTTTCTACCGGTGGCCGCGTGACACTGCCTTTGCCGGCTGGCGGGACCGGCTGCCGGACGGCTTCGCGATGTCGGTCAAGGCTCCCCGCGGGCTCACGCATGCCCGTCGACTCCAGTCTCCCGAAGTGTGGGTGGAACGGATCATCCACTGCTGGCATGAGCTGGGGCCGCGCCGGGCCGTGCTGCTGGCCCAGTTGCCGCCGGACCTGGAACGCGACGATGCAAGGCTCGACTACTTTCTCGCAGCCTTGCCCCGCTGGATCCGGGTATCCGTAGAATTCCGCCACTCCTCGTGGGAGCACGAGGATGTCTACCAACTCCTGGAACGGCACAATGCCGCGTACTGCGTGATGAGCGGCGCGGGCCTGCCTTGCGTCCTGCGGGCGACTGCGGACTTTTGCTACGTGCGCTTCCATGGGCCGGACCGTCATCACCTCTACGCGGGATCCTATTCCGACGCCGATCTCGGCTGGTGGGCGGACCGGATCCGCGAGTGGGAACAGGCCGGCAAGGACGTTTACGCGTATTTCAACAACGACGGCGGCGGGAACGCCGTCCGGAACGCGCAGACATTGCTGGGGTTGCTTCGGTAACGCTTTAGGCCGATCCCAGGACGGAGGTGTATGGCAGAGTGGAACCCATGGAAACGGCCCCGCAGGACTCCCCCTCGCACCAGCCTGCGGAGGACAACGCACCCAAGCCAAGTGCCGGCGTCGCAGGCCCCGCCCTGCGCCTGGCGCACCGGATCTCAGATGCCGCCAACAGTGCGCGGCTGAAGGTGGCCCGGGGCTGGAACTTCAAACCCAAGATGATCGCCTACTACGGTTACGGCTCCACGGAATGGGTCCGGGTCTTCGGCAGGGCACTGCTGGCAACCTCCCCCAAACCGGGAAGCCGGGCAGACCAGGCCATGCGGAACGGTACGCAGAATGTCCGTGGCTGGAGTGCTTTCACCAGCGTCCCCATCCAGCATGCGGTGGTGGACATTGAGATCGGCGGCGTCCGGACCAAGGTCAGGGCGGACCGCGGCGGCCTGGTTGACGTCGTTATCAAAGTCCAGCTTGCGCCAGGCTGGCACACCGTCACTTTCCGGGCGGATGGCACCGACGAAGCACAGGCCCAGGTCCGGGTCATTGGCCCGGAGACCCGGTTGGGCGTTGTCTGCGATATCGACGACACCGTGATGGTCACTGCCCTGCCCCGGCCCTTCCTGGCCCTCTGGAACACCTTTGTACTCAGCGAGCGCGCCAGGATGGCCACACCGGGAATGGCCGTCATGCTGGACCGGATGACCGTCAGGCACCCCGACGCTCCGGTTATCTACCTCTCCACCGGTCCCTGGAATGCCGCGCCCACCCTGGCGCGGTTCCTGGTCCGGAACATGTACCCCTCGGGGGCCATGCTGCTGACGGACTGGGGGCTGACGCCGGACCGCTGGTTCCGCAGTGGACCCGAGCACAAACACCGCAACCTGGACCGGCTGGCCGACGAGTTCCCGGACATAAAATGGCTGCTGTTCGGCGACAACGGCCAGCACGACGAGGAGATCTACTCGGGATTCGCCGCCAAGAACCCGGACAAAGTGGCCGCCATCGCCATCCGGCAACTCTCCGTCAGCGAATCGGTCCTGGCTGGCGGGCATACCGAACACGGGGACCACAGTGCCGAAAAGGTGCCATGGATCTACGCTCCGGACGGCGCCGGAATCGCCCGGCGGCTGGAGAACCTCGGGCTGATGTAGGCCGTGCTTGCGGGGCCCGCCGGGTCCTGGCTCAAGTGGCGGCTGCCGCCACGGCCTGGCTGGCACTTGAAGCCAGGTTGCGCTCCTCAATCAGTTCCTGGAACCAGTAGTAGGAGGCTTTGGGGCTGCGCTCCAGGGTTTTAAAATCAACGTGGACCAGGCCAAACCGCTGCTCATAGCCGCCGGACCACTCGAAATTGTCCAGCAGGGACCACACGTAGTAGCCGCGCAGGTTCATTGCCTCCGCTTCGCCGCCCGGCGCCGTGGCCCGAAGCGCTGTTTCCAGGTGATCGGACAGGTATTTGAGGCGCCGTTCGTCCGGAATGAAACTGCGGTTGGTGGACTTGTCCCGCACCACGATGTCCTCGAAGCTGGCCCCGCCCTCCGTGATGATCACCGGCGGCAACTTGGGGTAACGCTCGGTCATCTCTTTCAACGCCACAGCCAGGTACTCCGGCTTAACGGGCCAGCCGTAGGACGTAATGGGAGTATCCGGCCAGGGGGCAATGTGGAAGGGCGTGACACCGGACGATTCGTCCAGGTCCTCGCCCAGCGCATCGGCCATGCCTTGGGGCACCACGCCCTCGCCCTTTCCGGCCGCCACCCGCGTGGGCATGTAGTAGTTGAGCCCGTAGAAATCCAAGGGCTGGGAAATAAGCTCCATGTCCTCTGCCGGGTGCTCAAAGGACGAGAAGAACCGGGCGGCCCCGATGACGTCCGGATAGCTGCCGGTAAGCACGGGGTCCGCATAGAGACGGTTCTGCGCCAGGTCCACAATCCCCGCCGCGATCTTGTCCAGCGGACTGATGGAGTTCGGCACGGTGGGCGAGTAGACATTGGTCATGCCTACCTCGCCAATCACTTTCGCCTCCCGCAGGGTCCGCAGCGCCAGGCCATGGCCCAGCAGCTGGTGATGGACAGTGGGAAATGATTTCAGCATGAGTTTTTCGCCGGGCGAATGCAGCCCCAATGCATATCCGTTGGCGGTCACCGTGGCCGGTTCGTTGATGGTTACCCAGCGCTCCACGCGGTCACCGAACGCCTCGGCGGCAATTGCGGCAAAGTCCGCCAACCGGTAGGCGGTATCGCGGTTCATCCAGCCTCCGCCGTCGTCGAGGGGCAAAGGAGTGTCCCAGTGATAGAGCGTGACCATCGGCGATATCCCGTTGGCCAGGAGCTGGTCGATCAGGCGGTCGTAGAAGTCAAGGCCGTCCTGGTTGGCCGGGCCCTTTCCGGTGGGCTGGATCCGCGGCCACGCCAGGGAAAAACGATAGGAATCCACACCCAACTGCTTCAAAAGTTCGACGTCGGCCGGCATCCGGTGATAATGATCGGCGGCAACCGCCGGGCTATGGTCGCTGACGATGGCTCCCGGCCTGGTGGCAAAAACATCCCAGCCGGCAGGGCCGCGGCCGCCTTCGGAAACGGCGCCCTCGATCTGGAACGCGGAGGTTGCAGCACCCAAGATGAAGTCAGGCGGAATCAGGGCCGCAAGCTCCTTGGCACTGATGTGCATGGCCGTCATTTCCTCGCTTCCCGGGCCGCCGGGCCCGCTTCTTTCCGGACACAGCGCACGTCCAGTGGTCCCAGAATCCCACAACCTGCGCGGGCTGACGAGCCCCGCCCGGCCTTACCCAACCAGCCCCTGCGCCGACCCTGTGCCACCCCTGCGCCGACCTCTCCACGGACCTCTGCGCCGAGTGGCGAGTTAATGCCGTTTAGGACGAACCCTAAGCGGCATTTGCTCGCCGCTCACCGATGCTGGAGACGCAGGGTCTGGCCGATAATCCTGGCCCCTTCGGCGAACCCGGCCGGATTCGGGCCAGCGTAGTTCAGGCGAAGGTACGGTCCTTCCGCCTCGGCCGGAAACCATTCAGTACCGGCAGCAATCATCACGCCGGCACGCTCGCAGTCCATGCCCAGCTGCACGGGATCAACAGCGTCCGGCAGCCGGACCCACAAGTTCAGCCCGCCTGCGGGAACCTGCGTGATGTGCGCTTCCTCCACCTGTCCGCGCAGGGCGGTGACCAAGAGATCCCGCCGTGACTGCAGCTGATGGCGGAGGCCGCGGAGGTGGGTTTGCCACCCTGGCTGCGTGACGACGTCGAGCGCGGCAGCCTGCAGAAGGCCGCTGACGTACATGGATTCGGCGGCACGGTCAGCCTGGAGTCGTTCCCTGGCGGGGCCGCGGGCAATGACCGCCGCCACCCGGATTGCGGGAGAAACGCTCTTGGTCAATGACCGGAGGTACACAACATGCCCGGAGTCATCCTGGCCGGCGAGCGGGACGGGGCTGGTACTGATCCCGAAATCGTGTGCCCAGTCATCCTCGACGATGAAGGCGCCGTATTGCCGCACCACATCCAGGATCTGTTCCCGGAGCGCCGGAGACCATTGTGCGCCCGTGGGGTTGGCGTAGTTGGGCTGCGCGTAAAAAACCCGCGAGCCACTCTCTTCAAAGGCCCGGGCCAACTCGGCGGGATCCGGCCCGTTGGGGCCGCTGGGAACAGGAACTACCGGGACACCCACCTGCGAGGCGGCCAGGATGGCGCCCCAGTACGTGGGTGATTCCATCAGCAACGGCTGACCATTGCCCAGCAGTGCCCGGAAGATCGAACTCAGCCCGCTCTGGCTCCCCGGCAACACCACCACGTCCGCTGCTGCGGGCGGGGCGACGCCGGCGGGTGTGGCGGCGGCAAGCTCCTGTGCAAACCAGGCCTGCAGTTCCGGAAGACCTGAAGCCGGAGAACGGGAAATCGCGGCATCGCTGCGGGCCGCGCGGGTGAGGGCTGCCCGGACCAGGCGTTCCGGGAGAAGCTCACGGTCCGGATAACCGGAATGGAAGGCGATAACGTCGTTCGAGGTGTCCCGCATCGTGGTGGAGGGGGCCCGAAGCCGGCCCTGCGGAGAGCGGAGTGCGCCGGTCTGCCATCCGTAGTCCGAAGGCTTGGCCGTGCGGACTGCCCGGACGAATGTCCCGACACCGGGCCTGCTTTCGACCAGGCCGCGGGCGGTGAGTGTCTGCAGGGCCTTCTGCACTGTGACCGGACTCGCCTGGAATTCCGCCACCAACGAGCGGGTCGACGGCAGCCGCGCACCGGGAGCCGCTGCTGCAACCCAGCTGGACAGTCGCTCCACAATCCTCGAACTGCTATCGTTGTTCATGAGAGCCAATAGTAGCGCTACTATCAAAACAGCGCCTCCGATATCGCGTCATCCCTCCGCCGGCCTACTATGGGGCCTTCTGGGCGTAGCGGCCTTTTCGCTCACCATCCCCTTCACCCGGATAGCCGTAGCCGGAATGTCGCCGCTCTTCATCGGAGCCGGGCGGGCGGTCGTGGCCGCCCTGCTCGCAGCAGCCGCGCTGGCCCTGACCCGGCAACGGCTTCCGCAAGGGGCGCAATGGGGACGGCTTGCTGTCACCGCAGGAGGAATCGTCGTCGGCTTCCCGCTCCTGACCTCCTATGCATTGACTACGGCGCCGGCCAGCCACGGAGCAGTGGTGGTGGCCCTGCTGCCAGCCGCAACAGCAACGGCCGCGGCCATCCGTGGCCGTGAACGGCTTCCCGCGCCGTTCTGGTGGGCAACACTGGCTGGAGCCGTTGCCGCCATCGGCTTCGCTGTGGTTCACTCCGGCGGCGCAGGGCAACTGCACTGGAGCAACCTGTTGCTGCTGGGAGCTGTAGTGGCAGCGGCAGTGGGCTACGCGGAAGGCGGCCTGTTGTCGCGCGAACTGGGAGCCTGGCAGACGGTCTCGTGGAGCCTGGTGCTGGCCTCCCCGGTGATGATCCTGCTGACTTCGGTCGCCGTGGCACAGCAACAGCCTACCGGTAACCTCTGGCAATGGTCAGCGTTCGTCTACCTGGGCGTGATCAGCATGTTCCTGGGCTTCTTCGCCTGGTATCGCGGGCTCGCCATCGGGCCAATGGCGCAGGTCAGCCAGATCCAACTGGTCCAGCCCGTGTTGACGATCTGCTGGGCCGGCCTCCTGCTGGGCGAGGAGCTGACCTGGTCCACCATGCTTGGCGGGCTCGCCGTCATCCTGTGCGCGGGGATCGCCGTCCGGGTGCGGTTGCGGAGGTAAACCTTCACAAGCCCTCCACCCCCAACGCCGAGTGGCGAGCAAATGTCGCTTAGGACGAACCTAAGCGGCATTTACTCGCCACTCGATGGGGGCGTGCCAAGGCTTGGCTAGGCCTTAGCCCGCCCGAACACCAGCTTGTAGACGACGGCGGCCAACGCGGCGCCGGCAATGGGTGCCACGATGAAAAGCCACAGCTGGCCCAGCGCCCACGGCTCTGCGAACAGTGCGGTGGCGATGGAGCGGGCCGGGTTCACTGACGTGTTGGTTACGGGGATGCTGATCAGGTGGATCAGGGTCAGCGTCAGGCCAATGGTCAAGGCAGCAAAACCGGGAGTGGCCCGCCGGTCCGTGACACCAAGAATGACGAAGAGGAACACCGCCGTCAGGATTACCTCGATCAGGAGCGCAGACAGCATCGAGAAGCCACCGGGCGAGTGTTCGCCGAACCCGTTCGAAGCAAAGCCGCCTGCACGGGCCGCATCAAAGAAGCCTGCCGGTCCGCCCGCTGCGATGGCCGCGAGCAGGCTTGCAGCGAGGGCGCCGCCCACAATCTGCGCCACAACGTAGCCTGCGATGTCCTTGGCCGGGAAGCGCCCTGCAACGAACAGGCCGATGGTGACGGCGGGATTGAAGTGGCCTCCGGAAATGTGGCCGACAGCGTAGGCCGCGCCAACCACAGTGAGCCCGAAGGCCAATGCGACACCGAGGAAGCCCACGCCCAGCGGATTCGCTTCGCCCGGAAACTGTGCAGCAAACAATGCGGTGCCCACACCACCGAAAACAAGAATAAAAGTGCCCAGTACTTCTGCACCCAAGCGGGAAACAGTGGAGGTGCTGGCATCGGCGTCGGGAGCTACCGGAGCTGCCTTGAGATTGTCCTTGACCATGGTGCGCCTTTCAGGAGGTTACAAATTCGCAAAATAAAGGCGCCGATGGCGAGAGAGCAAGAACCGTTCCCCAAATCCGGCCGCCGTCCTTGCAGTGTATCCGCAGGTCAGCCACGGATGACAAGGCAGTCATAAGAGTTAACCAAAAGGAAATGTCAAAGCCGCCAAACGGCTAGGACCAGGGTCCGCTCTCCCACCGGACAGGCGTAACACGGATGGCAGGGGAATTTCGTTCAGACTGCCGCGGCACCGATGGGCCACGGCGCACCGGAATGTCCCGGGCTTCCCCGCTCCGAGCCTTCTGGGGGTGCTCACGGACGACCGGCCCGGCGTCGCGCTTTGCGCCGCGCCCGGTGGCATCAGGTTTCGTCGGCACCGGACGGCGGGACCGCCGGGAATCATACTCAGCCCGCCGCACCGGATTCCGCAGAACGGCGAATGCCTCCATGATCCGCAGGAGTTCAGATTGGTCCGCAGGCGCATGTTCGACGTCGGGATGATGGGTCCGCATGAAGGTGCGGTAAGCGCGGGAGACCTGCGCCGGCGTCGAGCGTGGATCGACGCCGAGAATCGAGTAATAGTCGGGTTCGCGCATGACCGTTCAGCTCCATCACCAGCAGGAGATCCAGGTTCCGGCAGGATTGACGGCCCGGGTGGGCAGTACAACTGCTACTGCCCACCCGGATGATTCCGTGCCGGAGCCGGCCCAAGAGGTCCCGCCGGAAGGATCAGCTCCCGATCTCCTGCATATGGTCCTTCTTGGTCTCGATCTCGATCTTCCGCGGCTTGGCCTGCTCAGCGACAGGGACCCGCAGGGTCAGGACGCCGTCGGTATAGCTCGCCTTAACGTTCTCCGTATCCAGGGAATCACCCAGGATCAACTGGCGGCTAAACACACCCCTCGGGCGTTCGGAAGCAACCAACTCAACGTTTGGCTGCGTGGGATCCCGCCGCTCGGCGCGGACAGTGAGGACGTTGCGCTCAACATTGAGGTCAACCGAGTCCACGTCCACACCGGGCAGGTCGAAGGCTACAACGAATTCACCGTCTTCCTGCCAAGCATCCATCGGCATGGCGGCCGGCCGTGCAGTGGTGCCAAATACCTGCTGGGTCAGCCGGTCCAGCTCACGGAACGGATCCGTACGCATTAGCATCATTTTCCCACTCCTTCAGGTTTTTGATGTGCTTTACTGGGCCTACCCATCCACCTATCTATGGTGGTGGATATAGATTTTTTATAGCATTGAAGAGAAGTAACTGCAACCCCCGATCGCCCGTTTTTGGAGGAAAATGTCCACCGACGCACAGCTTCCGGAAGGGGTTCCCAGGATCGGGCCCTCAGACGGGGCAGACGAGCACCTTCAGGACACGCCTAAGCCGAACGATGCCGGCCCCGCCGCCAGTAACATCCGGGCCCGGTACGCCATTTCGGTCGTTGCGGACCTTGTTGGGACCGGCCAGCAGAACATAAGGCTTTACGAAACACGCGGCCTGTTGACGCCTCATCGCACCCCAGGAGGCACCCGGCAATACAGCGACCGTGATGTGGCGGTGCTTGTGCGGATCAGCGAACTCCTGGAGGAGGGGCTCAATCTGGCGGGCGTGGCTAAAGTCCTTGAACTGGAAGCCGCCAACGCGAAGCTTCGCAAGGACCTGAAACGGGCGCGTAGCCGGAGCCGGAAGCAAAGTGGCGGGCAGGGCCTGCCGGACTAGTCGCCCGGGGATTCCGCGGTGGAAAGCCCGCCCGTAATGGGCTCGCCCGGGATCCTGGCCGTCCGCCAAGTGTCCAGGGCCATGATGCCGCCCATGATCACCAAGGCCAGCGAGAAGGACGCAAACGCATCGGTGAACCAGTGATAGCCAAGGTACAGGCGGCTAAGGGCAGCCAGGACGATGCCGAAAGCTGCGACGGTGAAGCAGACCATGCTGACTTTGGGGTTCCGGGACCTGGAAGCGATCAGATAAGCCCCGATCAACAGAAAGTCACAGGCGCCCAGCACATGCCCCGAGGGGAATGAATAAGTATGGTCAATTCCAAAGAGCATCAGTTCGATGGGCGGCCGCGAACGGTCAACCAAATGCAGCACAACCTGTGAAATCCCTACTCCGCCCAGCATCCCGGCCGCCAGCAGAATGGGCCGCCAGGCATGCCGGGCCGTAAAGCCCCACACCACATTCACCACCAGCACAATGATCGGCAGTGCTATCGGCCCAAACAGCACAGCGAGGAACCGCATGATTCCGGTGGCGGCATCCGACCGCGTGTCCAGCAGCCAGTTCCGCAACGGCTCATCGATGGCTGCAAGTCCGCCGTTGAGCAGCACGCTGGCGAGCGCAAGAAGGAACAGGGCAGTACCGGACGCGGCAAGGACCACCGAGGTCCGGTACAGGCCTGCGCGGTCGGCCGGCTCCATATAGCGTTCCTCGACCACAAACTTCTGGTTGAAGCCTTGCCACCAGCCCGAAGGAGCTGCTGCCTGTTCTGCCACTGGGGAGTCCGTTCGCACTGTTGTGGACATGGTTGTGCTGAAAACTGTAACTCCCTTGCGCCGAGCGGCGACGTAATGCCGCTTTGATCGTGGCACATCGGCATTATCTAACCACTCAGCGGGGGAGATCGTGCGGGGTGGTGCGGAGCCTGGGGGAGCAGGGGCGGGGTGTCCGGCGACGGGGAGGGGAGTGCGGGGAAGGGGCCTGGGGTAGCCTGATGCTGTGGGTGTCATGAACGAACAGATCAACCGGACCAACGTGGGGCAACTGGCCGCTACGCTCGCCGCCGCGGGACCGGGGTCAGTTTGGCCGCGGCTGCGGGAGGCCTCAACCGGGCTGGACGGGCTGAGCCTGCGTGCCCGCACGGACAAGATCGCCGCTGCACTAGAGTCCGACGTGCGTTCCTACAGCGCCGGCACCAATATGCAGGGCAGGGAATACACGACGGCGGCACGCATCTTCCGCGCCGCCCTCCCCCACCCGGAACTCACCGGCTGGGTGCTCTGGCCCCTGTCCGAAGCAGCGGTGACGCTTGCCCTTGAATCCAGCAACCCCGGCGACTTCGACGATTGCCTGGCGCTGCTGGGCGAGCTGACCCACAGGTTGACCAGCGAGTTTGCCATCCGCCGGCTCCTCAATGCCAGGCCCGAACGGTGCCTCGAACTGATCCAGGCCTGGACCGCCAGCCCCGATGAACACGTCCGCAGACTGGCCAGCGAGGGCACCAGGCCGTACCTGCCCTGGGCAATCCGAGTCCCTGCTTTCACCGCCAGCGGACACCACACCCTGCCGCTGCTGGATGCGTTGTATCAGGACCCAAGCGAATATGTCCGGCGGTCCGTGGCGAACCATCTCAACGATTTGGCCCGGCACGCCCCGGACGCGGTGGTAGAAGCGGCGGGACGATGGCTGGCATCACCCGGAGGCCCCGATGGCTCTACGTTACGGCTGGTGCGCCATGGACTTCGGACGCTCATCAAGAAGGCCCACCCCGGCGCGCTGGCGCTGATGGGGTTCACGCCGGCGTCGGTCCAGCTGTCCACCCCGCGGCTGGAACGCGGACTGCTGACGATGCCGGACGAGCTGCGGTTTGAATTCGATATCACCAATACCGGGAACACAGACGTGCTGCTGGCCGTGGACTATGTAGTGCAATACCTGAAGGCCAACGGCACCCATTCCGGCAAGGTGTTCAAACTTGCAGCTGTGGCGTTAACCCCGGGCGAAACCAGGCGGTTGACCAAACGTCACTCGTTCCGCCAAATGACCACCCGGGTTCATCATCCCGGGCCTCATGCCGTGGAGATTCAAGTCAATGGAGTTCGGCACGGGCGGGCAGATTTTACCCTCTTGGGGTAAGAGACATCGTCACAGGTCAACGGTTTGTCCACGGACTCGAAACAGAGGCCGAGTCATGCAATACTTTCCAAAGGTTAAGCAGAGGCCGCAAGAACGTTCGTCGATCCGCCTCTGTTTCCGCCGCACTCCCCCGCATCAAGGGGTTGAGCGAGGCAGGGCCGGCTCGTTTTGACCTGAGCGAATGGCACCAAACAACCGTGGCCAGCGAGTCAACAGCGCAATTCCAAGCAAAAATATCTGAGCACCTACACCAGCTAGTCCTGGACAGCGATGACGTGGAGGTGTTCCTCCGTGAACTCGCAGGCATGTCCGCGAGAACCCTGTCCGCACCGGGAGACGAAGTTCTCTGTGGAGTCACCCTTTGGCGGCACCGCAAACCGGTGACGGTGGCCAACAGCAATGCTGAAGCCGAGGAGATCGGACAGGTCCAATACCGCTTCAGCGACAGTCCGTGCATGAAAGCTTCCCGGGAGCAGGTGACTATTGAACTCCCGGACCTGGAGGCTGCTACCGACTGGCCCGTCTATACGGACATGCTGATGGAGCTGGGCATCCGTTCACTCCTGGCTGTGCCCTTCAAACTGGAAGGTGATACCCGGGCGGCTTTGATCCTCTACTCCGGACGGGCCAACCGCTTCGACGGGCATACCCGGGCCATCGCAGAAGACTTTGTCCGCCAGACGTCGATGGCCCTGGACCTTGCTGTGAGACTGGCCCGCTACAGCGAAGCGGCGGCAGACCTGCGGGCAACTTTGGAGACCCGGACCGTGATCGATATGGCTGTTGGGATCGTCATGGCGCAGAACCGCTGCACACAGATCGAGGCCTTCAATATCTTGAAGACGGCGTCCAGCACCCGCAACATCAAGCTGCGGGAAGTTGCCCGGACGGTGGTGCTGAATCTGGGCCAGGGGCCGGTCAAGACGTACTACGACGCCTGAAGCAGCGCCCCAAGCGCAGCTTCAGGCGTCGTCCCTAGCGTGGTGTCGCCCGCCGGATCACCAGGTATCCGGCGGCGGCGCACACCAAGGCAATACCGAGCAGGACGGTGAATATGCCTGCCATGCCGATGGAACCGAACCAGTCAATGACGGCTGGCCAGTGCCCGCCCAGGGTCATAATGGCCACCAGCCCCAGCAGCACCGTGATCGCTGAGAACAGCACCACCATCATGCCGCGCATCCGCCACCGCATGTAAACGGTAGTGATGCTTGCCCCGAGGAAGAGGACCAGCAGCTGCAGCGCAAAGGCGCTGTAGAAGTCCATCAGCCATCCGTTGTGGCCGAACCAGAGCGCATTGAACATATGCATCCCTATCCCCCAGCCGCCGGTGGCAATCTCCAGCTGGACCAATGAGGCAATCAACGCGGCGAACACCGCCGAGGTGGCCACGAACATCAGGCTGGTTCCCAACCAGAAGTCCCGGCGGGTGGCGCCGAATCCGAGGGCGAAGGAGAAAGTCAGTCCAACCGCTTGGATACCCACCACCATCAGATACCACTGCGGCGAGAGGACAGCCCAGCTATAGCGCATGCCCTCCAGATCCTCTGTGGAGGATCCGGCACCCAGCATGATCAAGGCAATTACCGCACTAACAGCCCAGGCGGCGCCGAGGATCAGCAGCGGGGAACCGAAGAAGATGGACGGGTTCACAGTATGGAGCCGGACAATCCGCAGGATCTCCCGTGAGCGGGGCGCGGCTTTGACGTGTAGCGATGGGGAGCTGGCCAGTGCGGTCATGCTGCCGCCTCCTTGCTGGAGTTGCCGTATGTGTTTGCTGCACCCTCAGGTGCGGATCCGGTGAGGTGGATGACGAGTTGCTGAAGCGATACGGGTGCCAGCTCGAGGCCAAGTTCAGCAGCCTGCACGCGATCAGGCTGGCTGAGCCGGCCCTGGACAGTTACTGACGAGAGACCGCCCAGTCCTTCGCGGCCAATCACCGACCGTCCGACAATGAAGGAGTCCACGGTGCGCTGCGGTCCGGCCACGGTGGTGGCCGATCCACGCACCTCGTCTGCGTCCTGGTCCAGGAGGATGCGGCCCTGATCGATGATGATGACGTGTTCCAGGAGTTTTGCTACTTCATCAATCAGGTGGGTGGAGAGCACCACGGTCCGCGGATGCTCCGTGTAGTCCTCCAGCAACCGGTCGTAGAAGAGATGCCGTGCCACGGCGTCGAGCCCCAAATACGGCTCGTCGAAGAAGGTCAGCGGAGCCCGGGACGCCAGGCCCACGATGACACCGACGGAAGAGAGCTGGCCGCGGGAGAGCTTTTTGATGGGGCGCTTCAGCGGAAGCCTGAACTCAGCAGTGAGCTGCTCGGCGAATTCGGCGTCCCAGTTTTCGAAGAACCAGCGGGCTGCCTTGAAGACATGCCGCGCCGAGAAGCTGTCGGGGTAGCGCTGGGACTCCGCGATGAAGCACATCCTGCGCAGCGCCTCGGCATTTTCCGCGGGTTCCCGGCCCATGATTTCGACAGTTCCTGACGTCGGAAACAGCTGGCCGGTGAGCATCTGCATGATGGTGGTTTTCCCGGCACCGTTCCTCCCCAGCAGGCCGTAGATCCGGCCTTCCTCCAGGGAGAAATCAACGGAGTCGACGGCGGTCATCCCGCCATAGCTTTTGGTAAGTCCGCTGGCGCGGACCAGTGGCGTGCTCATGCGTCAATCCTCTCGGCGCGCAGCATGCCCGCCAGGTCGTCAATGCTGATGCCCAGTTTTTGGGCTTCGATGATCAGCGGCTGGACGTACTCCGCCGCAAAGCGCTCCTGCCGGCGTTTTATCAGCCGGTTCCGCGCCCCCTTTGTTACAAACATGCCGATCCCCCTGCGTTTTGCCACGATGCCGTCGTCAACAAGACGATTTACCCCCTTCAGCGCGGTGGCCGGATTGATCCGATAGAACGCCGCGAACTCATTGATCGAAGGGATCTGCTCCTCTTCCGGGAGCGTCCCTTCGATGATGTCGTTTTCGACCTTTTCTGCGATCTGGATAAAGATCGGTCGCGAGTCGTCCAAGTGCCGGCCTATCTGTTCACTGCAGCCTATTCGGTTAGCTACTTACGTAACTAACCAACCATGTATTCCAGGCAGCGTCAAGTACTCGGGGAAATGAGGGAGGTAACTTGAGGAGGAAGTCCCCCCGCTACCAAAAGGCCCCGACTGACTACGGGGTTCTGTCCTCCAGCCGCTGTCCATAGACTGGTGGCGTCCTGGCAACCCGCCTGGCAAAGTGGGCAACTGACGTATCCGAAAGGACCACCTCGATGGCTTTCATCACCGTAGGAAACGAGAACAGCACTGACGTCGAGCTCTACTACGAGGACCACGGGACCGGCCAGCCGGTAGTCCTGATCCACGGCTACCCGCTGGACGGCTCGTCCTGGGAGAAGCAGACTGCCGCGCTCCTCGACGCCGGCTACCGGGTGATCACGTACGACAGGCGCGGTTTCGGGCAGTCCAGCAAGCCCACGACGGGCTTTGACTACAACACGTTCGCGTCGGACCTTAACGCGTTGATGGAATCCCTGGACCTGAACGACGCTGTGCTGGTGGGATTCTCCATGGGCACCGGCGAGGTGGCCCGCTACCTCGCCACCTATGGTTCCGCACGGGTGTCCCGGGCAGCGTTCCTGGGCTCCCTCGAGCCATACCTGCTCCAGGCCGAGGACAATCCGGAAGGCGTACCGGCGGAGGTTTTCACAGGACTTTACGACGCCGTCACGCAGGACCGGTATGCATTCTTCACCGAATTCTTCAAGAACTTCTACAACACGGACACGTTCCTGGGGACCGAACGGCTCAGCCAGGAGGCCCTGACGGCAAGCTGGAACCTGGCAGCACGTTCCGGCGCCGTAGCATCAGTGGCGGCCCAGCCCACGTGGGTAACGGACTTCCGGGCGGACATTCCGAAGATCGACGTTCCGGCCCTGATCGTACACGGCACTGCGGACAGGATCCTGCCCATCGATGTCACCGGACGGCGCTTCACCAAGGCGTTGCCGTCAGCCGAATATGTGGAGATAGAAGGCGCGCCGCACGGGCTGCTGTGGACGCACGGGGCGGAAGTCAGCGAGGCGCTGCTGGCGTTCCTGGCTAAGTAGCCAGCCAAAGAGAACAACCGGACAAACAAACGGCCCAGCCGGCACGTCCCAAATGGGATATGTCGGACGGGCCGTTTGGAAAACGGGAACTAGGCAGGCTTGCCGGGCAGTGCCAGCTTGAATACCTTGGCCCAGGACGAGCCAACCTGCTTCAGCAGCGGGCCGGTGGTGTACTTCAGGCCGTAGCGCTGGCAGATTTCGCGGACGCGCGGTGCCACTTCCGCATAGCGGTTGGACGGCAGGTCCGGGAAGAGGTGGTGCTCGATCTGGTGGGAAAGGTTTCCGGTCATGAGGTGCATGAACTTGGAACCGGAGATGTTGGCCGAGCCGATCATCTGCCGGACGTACCAGTCTCCGCGGGTCTCACCCTCCACCATTTCCTCGGTGAAGGTATCCGTTCCTTCCGGGAAGTGGCCGCAGAATATGACGGCGTGCGCCCAGACGTTGCGGACTGCATTGGCCGTGAGCGTACCCACCAGTGCCTGCTTGCCGGAACCGGTGAGCATGGCCAGTGCGGGAGTTGCTGCGTAGTCCTTGGTGAACTGAGTGACTACCTTGCGGCCCAGGGACTTGAGGTCCTTGAGCATGGCTTCCTTGGACTTCAGGCCCTCTTTGTACTCCGGGATCTCAAGATCGTAGAGGGCAATGCCCCACTCGAAGACAGGTGCCAGCAGCGCGTTGTAGATCGGGTTGCCCAGGTTGAAGGGCTTCCATTCCTGATCCGGGTCCATGCGCAGCAGGTTGTATCCGACGTCGCGGTCCTTGCCCACAACGTTGGTCCAGCGGTGGTGGAGGTCATTGTGGGTGTGCTGCCAGGAGCGCGCGGGAGTGACAAAGTCCCATTCCCACGTGGTGGAGTGGATGTCCGGGTCCCGCATCCAGTCCCACTGGCCGTGGAGGATGTTGTGTCCCAGCTCCATGCTGGCCATGATCTTGGACAGGCTGAGCAGGGTGGTACCGGCAACCCAGGCGCCTTTGTTCTTGCTGACCAGCAGCGCAGCGCGGCCGGAAAGCTCCAGGCCACGCTGGATCTTGACCATGCGGCGGATGTAGGCAGCGTCGGAAGCGCCCCGCTTGGACAGGATGTCGTCGCGGATGGCGTCAAGTTCGCGGCCCAGCTCCGCAACCTGCTCGTCAGTAAGGTGGGCGGCAGCCGGAGGGCGCACCAGCGGGCTGCCGGAATCGGCGAGCGCGCCGGGACGGGGCTTGGTGGTGCCGGCAGCAGCCGGCCTGCTTGTTGTTGTTACTGACATTCGTTGCTCCTCAGATTTCGAGGTTGACGGGTCCGGCAGCTGCCGAAACACACGTTTGGATTAGTTGGCCCGGCTCGCCAGAGACTTCACCGGTCCTGAGGTCGCGCACATTGCCGGAGAGCAGCGGGGTAAGGCAACTGTGGCAGATGCCCATCCGACAGCCGCTGGGCATCAGTACGCCTGCATCTTCGCCGACGTCCAGAAGGGGCGTGGCGCCGTCGGCCTGAACTTCGCGGTCCGAGGACTCAAAGGTGACCAGTCCGCCGTCGCGCCCATCCCCACCGGCCAGGCTGGTACTGAAACGTTCGATTTTGAGGCTGCAGCCGCCGGAGGCCTCGGTGGATGCATCAGGAGAGGCAAGGGCGGTCTGGTTCCAGAGGGCCTCGGCGTCGTCCAGGAAGCCTTCGGGGCCGCACGCATAGGCGGCACGATCGCTCCAGTCCGGGCAGATCTCTTCGATTTCCTTCATGGAGCTGAAGTCCATGCGGCCCTGCCTGCGGGTGAACCATTGCGCCAGGCGGAAGTTGGGGAACTGGTCTGCCAGCTCGGCCAGCTCTTCCCGGAACAGGCTCTCACCTGGGGTGCGGGATGAGTGGATGAGTACGACGTCGGCATCCGGGCGCCGCGGAATCAGCGTACGGATCATGGACATCACCGGAGTGATGCCACTGCCCGCGGTCAGCATCAGGAGGGGACGGGGGTGCTCCGGGAGGACGAAGTCGCCCTGCGGGGGTGCCAGGAAGAGGATGTCGCCGGGGCGCGTGTCCCGGACCAGGGTGCCGGAAACGGCGCCCATGTTGGTCACGGTGATCGCGGGGTTCTTGCCCGCCGCGGCGCTCAGGGAATATGACCGCCAATGACGCACGCCGTCGAGTTCAACGCCGATCCGCGCCCACTGGCCGGCCAGGTGGGCATGCCAGCCGCGGCCGGGCTTGAAGAAGATGGTGGCCGACTCAGCCGTCTCCTGGACCACGCGCGTCACCACGCCGCGAAGCTGGCGTGATGAGAACACAGGGTTGAACAACGCCAGAAAATCTTCGGGCGTGAAGGGTGTGGTCATCACAGATGCTGCGTTCGCCAGCCGTCGGAGCCTGATCATGCAGTTAAGCCTAGGTGGGCTTGGGTCAATTTGTCCTGCTTTCGTCATATGGCCCGGGGCGGACCATTTATGACCTAGTGGTTTGCCCCCAAGCCGTTAATACCCCCAACGGACAGTGTGACGGGTTGGTTCCCCCGATGCTAATCCGGTAGCCGACTACCGGATCTAGGCTTCGAGCGGCTTCCACCCGATTGCGGGTGCAATGTGCCTGGTGATGTTCCCCAAAAGCTTGGCATTGAAATCGACCCCCAGCTGGTTGGGCACCGTCAGCATGACCAGATCGGCAGCCTGGACTGCTGCGTCTTTGCCGAGCTGTTCCGCCAGTACTTCCGGAGAGCCCACGTAACTCTTACCGAATCGGGCAATGGAACCATCAATGCGCCCAACCTGGTCCCGGACGTCCCGCAGCGCCGATCCGCCAAAGTATTGCTGGTCTTCTGCATCCACGATGGGCAGGACACTGCGGCTGACGGACACCTGGGGCGTGAAACTGTGGCCGGCCTCGTTCCATGCAGAGTGGAACACCTCAATCTGCTCGGCCTGCAGCTCATCAAATGGCACCCCGGTGTCCTCCGTCAGCAGCGTGGAGCTCATCAGGTTCATCCCCTGTTCCGCCGCCCATGCTGCCGTCTTCCTGGTGCCGGCACCCCACCAGATCCGCTCGCCGAGCCCGGGCGACTGCGGCAATACGGGCAACAAACCCGATGTCCCCGTATACCGGGGGTCCGCCGGGGCAACGCCCGCTCCGCTGATGGCCTTGCGGAACAGCTCCGTATGCTCCCGCGCCATGTCCGCGTCCGTCTTTCCCGGCCCTGGATGGTAGCCGAAGGCCTCAGCTCCGTTGAGGGCCGGTTCGGGTGAACCGCGACTGACGCCGAGCTGCAGCCTGCCGCCGCTGATCAGGTCCACAGCTGCGGCTTCTTCCGCCATGTAGAGGGGATTTTCGTAACGCATGTCGATCACGCCCGTACCCATTTCAATACGGCTGGTCCGGGCTGCGATGGCAGCCAGCAGCGGGAAGGGAGAAGCCTGCTGACGGGCGAAGTGGTGCACGCGGAAGAAGGCGCCGTTGACGCCAAGCTCCTCCGCCGCCACGGCGAGTTCGATGGCCTGGGTCAGGGCCTCACCACCGGTGCGAGTGCGGGAACCCTGCCCGGGACCCCAATGGCCGAAGGAGAGAAAACCAATTCGTGTCATGCCCGGGCAACGGGATTCGACCGCCAGGCATTCCCTCCGCCTACGCGTTGGAAGACGAGCGGCCCTCCCCCGTAGGAACGGCGGTACCCAGCAACGCTTTTGCAGGGCAGGGCCGTCTTTGCGGGCAGGGCCGTCCGTAGGCTGGTGGCTAAACTGTGAACGTGCCCAGCGACCAATCTCCCGAACAGCCTTTCCGCCGCAGCCGGCTTGCCGAGCGCCTGCTCCCGGGCGGCTCCGAGCCGGATCCGAGGTTCACGCTGGCCAACGAGCGCACCTTCCTGGCCTGGATCCGCACGGCCATGGCCCTGCTGGCGGGCGGAATCGCCATCGAGGCTTTTACTGCCGACCTCTTCATTGAGCCCGTCCGGCAGGGCATCGCGATCCTGCTGTTGGGCCTGGGCATGCTGCTGAGCGCGGGTGCAGCCGTCCGGTGGCTGCGGGTGGAACGAAGCATGCGCAACAAGGCCCCGCTCCCACTGCCGCTGATTATTCCGCTCCTGGCCGGAGCCGGGGCGCTGGCCGCAGCAGTGGTGCTCGTCGTCATCCTGCTGGACTGACCCCATGCCGGCAAGGACGTTGTCTCCGCACCAGGACCCTGGCCTGCAGCCTGAACGGACCACGCTGGCGTGGGGCCGCACCATGATGGCCCTCATCACGGTCAGCGCCATCTTCCTGCGCTGGCTGCCCCTGCACGGATTGCCCATCCTGGCGCTTTTCGCGGTTGCAGTTACGGCCGCCGGAGCCATCTACTTCACCCAGCGGCGCCGTTACCGGGCCAGCTCACACGGTATTGCCACCGAACGGCTGGGCGCAGACGTAGCCGCCGTACTCTGGACATCGCTGGCGTGCGTGACGTTGGGCGGCCTGGGAATTGCAGTGGTACTGGCCTCCTGATCAGAGGAGGCTAAAGCCCCATCGCCGTCCGCACCTCGTCCAGGATGTGGTGCATGGCAGCTTCCGCCGCGGCAGCATCCCCGTCGGCCACGGCCAATGCCACATCTTCGTGGGCTTTGAGCGCTTCCGGACGAGGCTTGAACGGCATGAGCCCTTGGCGCGTACGGCTGGACAGCACCTCGGCCACCATCACGTCCAGCGCCTTGAACATCTCGTTTCCACAGCTGTGCAGAAGCAACTGGTGGAACTCAATGTCCACCGCCAGGAAAGCCTCAAGGTCCCCGGCCTCCCCCAGCCGCCGGAGCTCCGCCGCCAAAGCCGCCAGCCGCCGTCGTTCGCCTGCTCCGGCGCGTTTCGCGGCACCCGCAGCAGCGATGGGTTCGACGGCGATCCGCAGTTCGGTGAGGCTGGCGTACTGTTCCGCGCGGTGCCGGGATGCCAGCCGCCAGCGCACCAGTTTGGGGTCGTAGTAGTTCCAGTACTCCTGCTCCTGCACCACGATGCCCACCCGGCGGCGGGAGTAGACCAGGTTCATGGATTCAAGGACCCGCATGGTGTCACGGGCGAGGGTGCGGGAGATGTCGTATTCCTGCTGCAGGCCCTCCAGCGTGAGCCGCTGGCCGGGCGGCAGGTCTCCGGAGACTATTGCCTCGCCCAGGGCATCCAACACCCGCACGTGCAGGGCATCCGGCGTAGCTCCCGGAAGCGTACGTGGCCCTGCTCCCGGCACGGAAATGGGTGTCGTCATCGACATTCTTGCCTCCTCTGCGCCCCAAAGCGCATGCACAGTCTATGCGAGTTTGACGAAAGATATGACCAGTGTCACGAAAAGATAGTACCTAAATTATGAAATGGTGCTATCTTATTTCTCACACCGAGTATTGTCGGTGCCAGAAGCTTCACCTGAAGCCAACGACGTCTTCTACGGAGGTAGAACAATGAAGTCTGCTGCCACGCATCTTGTGGTGATGGGTGTTGCCGGTTCCGGCAAAACCACCCTCGCCGAAGCGCTGTCCGCCCGCCTGGGCTGGACCATGGCTGAGGCCGATGAATTCCACCCTGCCTCCAACATCGCCAAGATGAACAGCGGCACCCCGTTGAACGACGAAGACCGTTGGCCCTGGCTCACTGCCATCCGGGACTGGATGACCAAGCAGGCAGACGCCGGCCAGTGCACCGTCCTGACCTGCTCAGCCCTGAAGCAGAGCTACCGGGACCTGCTCAGCGAAGCCGATGGCAACGTTGTTTTCCTGCACCTTAACGGCGATCCCGAACTGCTGGGCGAGCGCATCCAGAACCGCACCGGACACTTTATGCCGCCCACGCTGCTGCCCAGCCAGTTGGCCACCCTTGAACCGTTGACTGATGAAGAAATCGCCACCGGCAGCCTGGTGCTGGACATCAGCCACACCCCCGAACAACTGGTGGAGGACGTGCTGTCCGCGCTCCACCTGAACGTCCCCAACTAGTCCCCCGCCCACCCCGTTTCAAAGGAGAACCATGACCATCGAAGGATGGGAACAAACCCTCGGAGCAGGCCCGCTGCTCCTGATCGCCGGCCTCGCCATCGTGGCCTTGCTGTTCCTCATTATCAAACTGCGCATGCACGCGCTGTTGGCCCTGATCCTCATCAGCCTCGCCACCGCCTTTGCCACCGGCATTCCGGCGGACAAGGTGGTCAGCGTGTTGGTTGGCGGATTCGGCAGCACCCTGGGCACCGTTGCCCTGCTGGTGGGCCTGGGCGCCATGCTGGGCCGGATCGTTGAGACCAGCGGCGGCGCCAAGGCGCTGGCCGACTACCTCATCAACCTCTTCGGCGAGAAGCGTGCTCCCCTTGCGCTGGGCGTCGCGTCACTGATCTTTGGTTTCCCCATCTTCTTCGACGCCGGCCTGGTGGTGATGCTGCCGGTGGTCTTCGCCGTCGCGCACCGCCTCGGCGGCGGTGTACTCCGCTACGGCCTGCCCGCCGCCGGAGCCTTCTCCGTGATGCACATTTTCCTGCCTCCGCACCCGGGCCCCGTTGCGGCTGCGACGTTCTTTGACGCGAACGTGGGCCTGGTGGTTATCGCCGGCCTCATTGCCGCCATCCCCACCTGGTACGTGACCTGCTACCTCTTCGGCCTGTGGACAGGAAAGAAGCTGGTCCTTCCGGTTCCCGAACTGCTGGGCCGCGCCGACGCCGAGGCTGAAGCCAACCCGCCGCGTTTCCGCACCGTTGTGCTGATCCTGCTGCTCCCCCTGGTCCTGATCTTCCTCAACACCGGGCTCAGCACCGCAACTTCGTCCGGACTCTTGCCGGAAAGCGCCAAGGCCGAAACCTGGTATCAGGTGCTGCGCACCATCGGCGAAACCCCGGTGGCCCTCCTGATTGCCGTGCTGGTAGCCCTGTTCGTGCTGGGGCGTCGCCGCGGCAAGGGTGCCGGCGCCCTGGAGAAGCTGCTTGAGTCCTCCCTCGGCCCCGTCTGCTCCGTCATCCTGATTACCGGTGCCGGCGGTATGTTCGGCGGCGTCCTCCGGACCTCCGGGATCGGCGCGGCCCTGGCAGACGTTCTGGGCGATGCCGGAATCCCGCTGATCCTGGCCGGCTTCCTGATCTCAGCGATCCTCCGCATTGCCCAGGGTTCCGCCACGGTAGCCCTCACCACGACCGCAGGCCTGATCGCTCCGGCCGTTGCCCTCGCCGGGCTCAACGGCATGCAGGTGGCGGCGCTGGTTATCGCCGTCGCCGCAGGTTCGGTAGTGGTTTCGCACGTCAACGACTCCGGCTTCTGGCTGGTGGGCCGGTTCTTCGGCATGGACGTCAAGACCACCCTGATGACCTGGACGGTGCTGGAAACGCTCATCGGTGTAATGGGCTTCGGTATCGCAGCTGCCATCTTCGCTGTGGCAGGCGTCGCGGGCTAGCCACCCAGGTGAAGTACGACGGCGGGCGGTCACCCATGCGGGTGGCCGCCCGTTTGCGTGAGGCCGCGTTTACAAACAGGAAACGAAACGGGTGCCGTCCCGGCCGACCGGGGATATCCGGGGCTTGTTAACATCACCGAAACAATCCGGACACGTGAACTTCATACAGGGCCGTTTGCCGTAACACCGGCGCAACTTTTGGACGCTTTACCTGAAACATCCCGCCGCGAACATTGAGCGGGGGAAACGTCAGGCCTGCCGCAGGCCGCCGCGCTTGCCACAGGTTTCGTCGAAAGGGAACAGCTGGTGGAACTCACTGCCCAACACGTCTGGCTGATGGTTTCAGCCGCCATGGTGCTTTTCATGACACCGGGCCTGGGGCTCTTCTACGGCGGCATGACCCGTGCAAAAGCCGCGCTGAACATGATCATGATGAGCTTCATCTCGGCCGGCATCGTGGGCGTCGTCTGGGTGTTGTGGGGCTACTCCATGACCACCGGCGACGGATTCCTGGGCTTGTTCGGCAATCCGCTGGCCAACTTCGGCCTGCAGAACCTCATGGGCTCACCCCAGCTCATCAACGCCGGATATGGCGCCACCTTCGCGATTGTCACGGTGGCCCTGATCAGCGGCGCCATCGCGGACCGCGCCAAGTTCAGCTCCTGGGCTTTGTTCGTCCCCATCTGGATCACCCTGGTGTACTGCCCGCTTGCTTACATGATCTGGGGCGGTGGACTGATGAGTGCCGGGGGCGCCGTGACAGCCATCTTCGGCCAGGTGATCGACTTCGCCGGCGGCGCCGTCGTCGAGATCAGCTCCGGTACCGCCGCGCTGGTCCTGGCCCTGGTGGTGGGGCAGCGTCACGGCTTCGCCAAGGACCCCAACCACCGCCCCCATAACCTGCCGTTCATCATGCTCGGCGTTGCCATCCTCTGGTTCGGCTGGTTTGGCTTCAACGGTGGCGCTGCAACTACAGCAGAGCAGGCGGGCCTGATCTGGGTGAACACCCTGGTGACGCCGGCCGCAGCAATGCTGGGCTGGCTCGCGGTGGAGAAGATCCGGCACGGCCACCCCACGTCGCTGGGCGCCGCCTCCGGCGTAGTGGCAGGCCTTGT
Organism: Pseudarthrobacter sp.; assembly: GCA_031178005.1. GTDB lineage: Bacteria > Actinomycetota > Actinomycetes > Actinomycetales > Micrococcaceae > Arthrobacter. Next base: position 138,398 of record JAPSJV010000001.1, on the reverse strand, counting down.
CGCCATCACCCCCTCCTGCGCCAACATCAGCCCGCTGGCCGCGATCGGCCTGGGCTCGGTGGCCGGCGCCGCGTGCTGCTGGTTTGTTGACCTCAAGTACCGGTTTGGCCTGGACGACTCCCTGGACGTAGTGGGAGTCCACCTGGGCGGCGGGCTGATCGGCACGCTGGCCCTGGGCTTCATCGCACTCCCCGCTGACGGCCAGGCAGGTGGCCTCTTCTACGGCGGCGGCTTCCAGCAACTGGTGGCCCAGGCCGCAGCAGTCCTGATCACTGTGACGCTCTCCGGCCTGGTGACTGCCGGCGTCGGCCTCCTGATCCACAAGACGATGGGCTTCCGCGTCAGCCATGAGGCGGAAACGGTGGGCGTGGATCTGGCCCTTCATGCCGAGCGCGCATACTCCTTTGGCGACGCCGGTGGCGGACACTTCACCCCGGCGGGATTCACTTCAGCACGGGGTTCCACGCCCGCCCGGGAAAGCAGCCTGGTCTAGCACACGGAAACTCACCGGACCGGGACCAGCACCACCTCGAACTCCGGATCGGCCGGGTAGAAGAACTGCGCGTTGACCACGGCCAAGGTGTTGCCAAACAGGGCAGCCGTCGTTGGGGTCTGGAAATCAGGGCTGGTGATAACGCCGTCAAGAGTTCCGGAGGACAGGTCGTCCGCGAGGCTGATGCGGCTGACCTGGTCAAACCGGTTCTGCACGGCCCATAAGGTGCCGCCGCGGATCTCGATGCCGTCTGCCGCCGGAACGCTGACACCTTCGACCAGCGCGCTCATGCCGGTCACGGGATCTACGGTGTAGAGCTCCCCCAGGCTTGAATGCGCCACCACCAGGGTGCCGCCAGGAGCGGTGGTGATGCCGTTCAGGTTGAAGCCGGGACCGGCCTCACCGGCCGGGCCGCTCATATCCAAAACCTCAAAACCGCCCACTGTGCCGTCCTTGGCCACCGGCACAAAGTACAGCTCGCCCGCATTCGAGTTGGTGAACCAGGCCCCGCCATGGGTAAGGGTGACGTCGTTGACAAACCCGGCGTCTGTGAATTCAAAGGCCGCAACCTCGGCGCCTGTATCGGTGTCATAAACGTAAGCGTCGCCGGTCCCGCCGCCAGCGACGAACAGCAGGTTGTTCTTCTGGTCAGCCACCATGCCGATCGCCACCCTGCCATCCGGTGCGTCTATGAACACGTCAGCGGTTCCGGTCCGCAGATCACCGCGGTAGATGTCGCCGTCAATCCGGTCGCCCGCATAGAAGGTACCCTGCTTTCCGGCAGCGATTCCCTCCGCACCGGTGGCTTCCGGCAGGACGATCACCCCTGGCGGCTCAGGCGCTGCCAGCGCAGCGGGGCCGGTTCCGGTCAGGGCAAGGAGTACGACGGCGGCTGCCGCGGGAATGAGGGTACGCATGGGTCATCTCCTGAAACAGAGTGCGACGCGCGGGCCAATCTGCGGCGGTCCGCACAATTGTCCTGCCAGTCTAGGCAGCCGTGGCCCGGGGCGGAAGAGTACGCCGAAAGCCGGAAACTTCCGCAGGATGTGCCCGCATTGCCTCCACTTTCCTCCTTCACCGACATACTTCGTCATCAAGGAAATACCCGCGGCCAGGAGGCGGTTGCCCCGCACATGACAACTATTGGAATCATCGGTGCAGGACAAATTGGCAGCCAGGTTGCCCGCAAGGCAGTCGAGCTCGGATACAACGTGGTAATCAGCAATTCGCGCAGCCCGGAGACCCTGGAGGCACTGGTTGAGGAACTTGGTCCCAAGGCCCGTGCGGCAACAGCGGCAGAGGCCGCGGCCGCCGGCGACTTTGCGGTGGCCACCGTTCCCCTGAAGGCGTACAAGGACATTCCCGTGGAGCCACTGGCGGGGAAGACCGTCATCGACACCAACAACTATTACTGGGAACGGGACGGCCGCATCCCGGAACTGGACAACGGCGAGGCCACCACCTCCGGCCTGCTGCAGGAGCACCTTCCCCAGTCCAAGGTGGCCAAAGGATTCAACCACATCATGGCAGCTGACATCACCACCGACGGGGCGCCCGCGGGCACGGAGAACCGGCGGGCGCTTGCCACCGCCAGCGACCATCCGGAGGCTGCGGAGCTGGTGACCCGCATTTACGACGAGTTCGGTTTCGACACCGTCCACGTCGGTGCGCTGTCCGAGAGCTGGCGTGTAGAGCGGGACCGCCCCGCCTACGTGGTCAAGCAGAACGCTGATGAACTGCGCGAGAACCTGGCCAAGGCACCCCGCACCGTCTAGCGCCCGGGCGTTCTACTCCCGCCGGCCGAAGAACCGCCGCCAGCCGCCCTTCAGGGGTTCGGCGGGCGGCGGTTCCGCAGCCACCGGCGTTTCCCGGCGTTCGCGCCAGCGCTCAGACCAGCGGCAGGACCTGTTCGCGGACCTGCTTGCGGAGGATCTTCCCCAGCATGGACCGGGGCATATCCCCGATGGCCACGACGTGCTTGGGCACCTTGTACGCCGCGAGGTTCCCACGGCAGAATTCACGCAGGGCTTCCTCGTCCAGTTCCGCCCCCGGAACAAGTTCGACGGCGGCAACCACCATCTCGCCGCCCCGCTCCAGTGCCTTGGCTACTACGGCGGCGTCGGCGACGTCCGGGTGCTGGCAAAGCACCGATTCCACCTCAGAGGGCGAAACGTTAAAGCCACCGGTGATGATGAGTTCCTTGGCCCGGTCCACAATGGTGGTGAATCCATCAGGGTCCACCGTGACGACGTCTCCGGTGCGCAGCCAGCCGTCCGGGGTGAGGGCCTTGGCGGTTTCCTCAGGGTTGTTCCAGTAGCCCTGGAACACCTGAGGCCCCTTGATCAGCAGCTCTCCGGGCTCGCCCTGGGCAACCTCGACGGCGGGACTGTCCAGGTCCACCACACGCATGAGGGTGGAAGGGAAGGGGACGCCGATGGTTCCGGGGCGCCGCGTGGGGTGGAACGGGTTGCCCATAGCTACGGGTGAGGATTCGGTCATCCCGTAGCCTTCAACCAGCAGCCCGCCGGAGACAGATTCCCACAGTTCCACCACGTGGTCCGGCAGGTTCATGGCACCGGAGATGCAGAACCTGCAGGACTTCAGCGAGATCCCCTTCTCTTTTGCCGCCAAGGCCGTGCGCTCGTAGATGGGCGGCACGGCGCAGTAAACGGTGGCCGGGGATTTCTTCATGGCTGCCAGCACCAGGTCTGGATCGAACTTGGGGAACAGCACCAGGAGACCCTGCTTGCGGATGCCGTAGGTCAGGTAAAGCGTCAGTCCGAAGGCGTGGAACATGGGAAGGATGGCGTAGAAGATTTCCTTGCCGTATTCCGCGCCGTGCATCCAGGCCTCGCCCTGCAACGCGTTGGCGTACAGGTTCCGGTGCGTCAGCATGGCGCCCTTGGGCCGTCCGGTGGTGCCCGAGGTGTACTGGATGGCTGCGAGATCTCCGACGGCGGGCCGCGGGTGGTTGGCCACCAGCGGGCCGTGGCTGAGCAACTGCTTCCAAGGCATGGTGCCGGGCGCCGGTGAGCTCAGGGACTCTCGGGTTTCGCGCAGTTTTTTGACCGGCAGCCGCAAGGCCAGGCGTTTGACTGTTGGGAACTCATCCAGGAGGTTCACGGAAACCACGTGCCCAACGCCGATGTCCGCAGGGAAGGACGTGACGGCGTCGGCGGCTTTATCCCAGGCGATCACCACCTTGGCGCCGTGGTCCTCAAACTGGTGCCGGAGTTCCCGGGCTGTGTACAGCGGGTTGTGCTCCACCACCACGGCGCCAAGCCGCAGGATTGCATAGAACGCCACCACGTGCTGCGGGCAGTTGGGCAGGAGCAGCGCCACCCGGTCACCCGCCTTAACCCCCAGCAGCCGCAGGCCCTCGGCGGCGCGGTCCACCTGTTCACCCAGCTCGGCGTAACTGGTGCGGCGGCCGAAGAACTCCAATGCAGGAAGTTTGCCGGCCTCGGCCACGGAGCGATCCAGCATGTGCACCAGGGACTCATCCGGAAGATCAATCTCCGCGGGGACTCCCGGCTGGTAGTTCTTCACCCAGGGCTGCACGTCAGTGTTCTGCATGTCCCAATCCTTGCGTGTGTTCAGCCCCGGCGCCAATGAACAGTTGGTTAGTGGCCGCCGCCGAGCTTGCCACCCAGGCGTTCACGCATCAGGACGCTGGCATCGTTGAGGCCGACGATCTTCACGTCCTTGCCGTGTGCGTGGTACTTCTCCGTGATTGCGTCCAGCGCAGCAATGGTGGAGGCGTCCCACAGATGGGAAGCGTGCATGTCGATCACTACGTGCGCCGGATCATGTGCGTATTCAAACTGGGTGTACAGGTCATTGGAGGAAGCGAAGAACAGTTCTCCGTCCACCACGTACGTGGCGGTTTCCCGGCCGTCTATGGCCTTGACGGACCGCTCAACGGTGACGAAGTGCGCCACCCGGCGGGCGAACATCACCATGGCGACCAGCACCCCCACGCCTACGCCGATGGCGAGGTTGTGGGTGGCGACGGTGACGACGACGGTGGCGAGCATCACGGTGGTCTCGCTCTTCGGCATCATCTTCAGGGTTCCGGGACGGATGCTGTGCCAATCGAACGTGGCCACGGATACGAAGATCATCACGGCCACCAATGCGGCCATCGGGATCACTGAGACGACATCGCCAAGGACCACCACCAGAATGAGCAGGAACATCCCGGCCAGGAAGGTGGAGATCCGGGTGCGGGCACCGGAGGCCTTGACGTTGATCATGGTCTGGCCGATCATTGCGCAGCCGCCCATGCCGCCGGTGAATCCGGTGACGATGTTCGCCACGCCCTGGCCCCATGCTTCGCGGGTCTTGTTGGAACGGGTGTCCGTGACGTCATCGACCAGTTTTGCGGTCATCAGTGATTCCAGCAGGCCAACAAATGCCATGGCCACGGCGAACGGGAAGATGACCCGCAGGGTTTCAAGGGTCAATGGAACGTTGGGGATGAACAGCGAGGGCAGCGATTCGGGCAGTTCACCCTTGTCCCCGACGGTCGGGACCGCCACGGACGCAAAGACTGTAATAAGCGTCAGGACCACGATTGCAACGAGTGGGGCCGGGACGGCTTTGGTGAGTTTAGGCAGGCCGAAGACGATGGCCAGGCCAAGGATAACCAGCGGGTACACCAGCCAAGGAACGCCCAGAAGCTCGGGCACCTGGGACATAAAGATCAGGATGGCCAGGGCGTTGACGAAGCCCACCATGACCGACCGGGGGATGAAGCGCATGAGCTTGGCAACACCCGAGAGTCCCAGAATGATCTGGAAGACACCGGCCAGAACGACGGCGGCAATAAAGTAATCGATGCCGTGGGACTTCACGAGCGGGGCAATCACCAGGGCGATGGCTCCGGTTGCTGCCGAAATCATGGCTGGGCGGCCGCCGACGAAGGCGATGGTCACGGCCATGGTGAACGAGGCGAAGAGCCCCAGGCGCGGATCGACCCCGGCGATGATCGAGAAGGCGATGGCCTCAGGGATCAGTGCCAGGGCCACGACCAGGCCGGCCAGGACTTCAGTCTTGAGCCGACGCGGGGATTTCAGGGTGCCAATCACTGACTGCAACTGTTCGGGGGTCTCTGCGTGGGCATCCCTCGCGGCTTTGACGGCCATTGCCGGCTCCGTTCATGGTCCGGAAGACGCGTGTAAGCGCCTTCTTATTGTTGGAAGAATGTGGGGGCGCGGCGTCGCACCGGGCAGGACGAGTCTTAGGGACTTACTGCACCTCAAACCCTACCCTAACGTGATGGTAGAGTTTAAGCCCGACCAGGATGGAGGCGTCCCATGACGGCAAAGATCGGCAGCTTGACCATGCATATCGGCGAGCTCGCGGAACGCACCGGCCTGTCTCTTCGGACCATCAGGCACTATGACGAGGTTGGCCTACTCCCCGCACTGGCCCGTACCGAGGGTGGTTTCCGGGTGTATTCGGAGGACGATTTCGACCGCCTTATGGTGATCAAGCAGATGAAGCCCCTGGGGTTCTCGCTCGAGGAAATGGCGGACATCCTGGCCATCCTGTCTTCGGGGAGAACTCCCAGCGAAGAGGAACAGGACCGGCTGGCAGGGTTCCTGGAGCAAGCCGTCCAAGAACGCGCCAAGATGGCACGGAACCTGGCGCAGGCGGACGAATTTATTGAGAGCCTGGGCGGCAACACTGCCGGGCAGGAATCCCTCCCGGCAAGTTCGCAGGAGACTCCATGACCCTGCGCATTGAGCGTGCCGATTTTTCAGACCTGCGGCTGGGCAGCTTCCTGCAGGCCCACCTGGACGACATGGCGCGCACTGCCCCGGCGGAGAGCCGCCACGCGCTGGACCTTGATGCCCTGCAGGTACCGCAGGTGCGGCTGTGGGTGGCCATGGCGGGGGACGCCATCGCCGGAACCGCCGCACTGGCCGCAGGGACAACCCTCGACCCCGGCCACGAGGAACTCAAAAGCATGCGGACCGATCCGGCCCGGCGCGGCCAGGGCGTGGCGTCCGCACTCCTGCAGCACACCCTGGCCGACGCCCGCCTGCGGCAGGTCCGCCGGGTTTCCCTGGAGACCGGCAGCATGGACTTCTTCGGTCCAGCCCGGGCCCTTTACGCAAAGGCCGGCTTTAAGCCCTGCCCGCCGTTCGGCTCCTATGTTGAGGATCCGAACAGCGTTTACATGACGCTGGAGCTGTAGCCGGCCCGCGCGTGTGCGTCACTGCATTCAGTGCTGCGGCTGCTCCGCCAGGATGCCGTCGATCTGGTTCATGGCTTCCTTCATGCCTTCTTCCATGCCCATTTCCACCATCTTTTCGAGCTGGTCCTCGGATTCGAACGTGGAATGGACAGTCATCCGCGTACCGCTACCCGCGGACTCCAGGGTGACCACGGCATGAGTAGTCCCCAGATCATCGACGGGCTCGCCGCGCTCGTCAGCAAAACCGTCGTCGAACTCCAGTTTGTTCGGCGCGTCAACGGCGGTGAAACGCCACCAGCCACGGGCCTTTTCGCCGTCCGGCCCGGTCATGTAGTAGCTCGCCTTGCCGCCCGGGACGAAGTCGTGCTGCTCAAAGGTGGCCGGCCAGGTGGGCGGTCCCCACCAGCGCTCCAGCTGGCGCGGGTCCTGCCAGAGTTCCCACACACGTTCGACGCCGGCGTCGAACTCTGCGACGAGGGTGAGGCTCAGTGCCTCCGGGTTTTTGGTGGAACTGATGACTGCCATGATGATTCCCCTTGCTGGTTGATGGCTAGTTTTCGTTCAGGATGTCTGCGATGCGTTCGGCGCGCTGATGCCACAACGCCTCGTACTCGTCGAGCAGACGGCGGGCCTTAGCCAGGCCTTCATGGTTTCCGCGCACAATCTGCTCCCGTCCGCGCTTTTCCTTGGTCACCAGGGAAGCACGCTCCAAAACCGCCACATGTTTCTGGACGGCGGCAAAGCTCATGGCGTACAGCAAAGCAAGCCTCGAAACCGAGTACTCCGACGAGGTCACCCGGGCGACAATATCCCGCCGGGTACCATCCGCCAGGGCCTGGAAAACCCTGTCGATCTCAGCATCACTTCTCTGATCTACAACCATTTGGTTGTACGTTATGCCCACGGTGCATCAATGTCAATGGTCACTCGTCAAAATGCAGGCGCCCGGGAGATCCACCAATCCCGGCAACAAGGCTCTCCGCAATGTCATGCAGCTTCCGGTTCCGGTTGCTGGAGACCCTGCGGAGAATGTCGAAGGCGGCCTCAGGAGTGCAGCGGTTCTGCGCCATCAGGATGCCGCGGGCCAAATCGATTGACGTCCTGGAGTCCATGGCCGCCTCCAAGTCCGCAGCCCGAAGCTCAGCCGCAGCGATCCGCAGGCCAAGCCGCAATGCCCGGCCGGCCACATCCGCAAACCGTCCAGCATCCCGGACCGTTTCTTCCGTCAGGAGAGCCGGGTCCCTGGCAAAGAAGTTCAACGCCGCCTCGGCATTCCCTCCTGCATCCAATGGAATGCCCAGGGTGCTATGGAAGCCCTTCGCCATCACCTCCCGGCGGAACCCCGGCCACCGGGGGTCCGTTCCGAGGTCAGCCATCAGCACAGGACTCCCAGTGCGCAAAGCATGGAGGCACGGGCCATCGCCCAGCCGCTGCTCAATACCGTCGAGGAGCAATGCATCGAGGCTGCTGCCTGCCGCGGTGTCGGACCGTTTCCGCCGCCTCAAGGTGACAGCACATTCAACACGGGCGCCGGAGAGCCGGCTCAGCGCTGCAGCTGCCAAGCCGGTCATTCCCTCCAGGAATCCCCGGATGTCCACCATGTTGGCCACAGGATCCTGCAGCCGTTCAAGGTCGCCCATCTCTTCCGGAGCACCCATGGCGTCCCATCCAAAGTGGAGATGTCAGCCGGCATCACCTATGTGGCCGGGAGCATTCACGGCGAGGACGCGTTGCACAAAGGCACCATACTCATCCATGTAATGCCTCAGGAAGCCCGCGGTGGACTCATCACCGACTTCCCCGTCGTCACCAAAGACGTCGGGTTTGAAAGTTATATAGGCCTCGGGGGCATTGAGCTGCGGAGCATCAAGGAAGCTCAGCACGCTGCGCATGGACGACTGCATCACGGCCGTGCCAATACCGCCAGGCGAGGCCCCGATAATCCCCGTGGGTTTACGGGCAAACGAATTGCTCCCCCCGGGGCGGGATCCCCAGTCCATGGCATTCTTCAGTGCCCCGGGAATTGACCTGTTGTACTCCGGTGACACTATGAGAATCCCGTCAGAGCCCTCAATCGCAGCCTTCAAGGCCCGCGCCTCAGCCGGGAAATCGTCGTCGTAGTCCTGACTGTAAAGGGGGAGATCCCGGATGGGGATTTCATTGAATTCAAAGCCCTCCGGCGCGAGCTTGATCAGCGCCTTGGAGAGTGTGCGGTTGATGGATGCGGAAGCGAGGCTCCCGACGAAATATCCGATCTTGTACTGAGCCATGAGCAACCCTTCCTGTGAACCGGCAGCTGCCGGCTGCGGATATGAGGATGTAGAGCGGTTCATAAGGCGTGAGCCATTCCCAGTTGAGCACAGAAAAGCGGGCCCTGCCAGAGGTTCCGCGGCTCCTTATGAGGCCCGCTCGTAGCGCAGCTGGACCACCCCATTGCCAAAGGCCCTGGTCCCGGCGAGCCTAAGGTTCATACTGAGGTCCGGGACCTGGAACAGCCGGGTTCCCTGGCCGATCACCACAGGGTGGACGTAGATCCGAAACTCGTCAATGAGGTCATGCCGCATGAAAGTGGCGGCCAGGTTGGCACCTCCCAGGCCAAGGTCACCAACGGCTTTCGCCTTCAGTTCCGCTATCTGTTCGGGCACGATGTCGTGCAGCACCGTAGCGTTCCAGTGCGCCGTGGTGAGGGTCCGGGAGAAAACGAACTTGGGCTTGTCCCGCCAGATCCCGGCAAACTCGGCCTCAGTTGGCGTACTGGCCGGGTCCTGGTCAGCCGTGGGCCAGTATGCTGCCATCAGCTCGTGCGTGATTCTTCCATCCATGAATGCCCCCAGCGCCTTGCACTCATCATTGAAGTGCTGGTGCAGTTCTTCGTCCACCGCTGACCAACTAAGGTCCCGGTCCGGTCCCTCGAAGAACTCGTCAAGGGACACGGACATCATAAAAACAATCTTCGGCATGGCGCTGCCCCTCCAAAGACGGGCCCCTGCGGGCGGTGACCGTGGCTTCCAGTGAACCACTCCGGGGATGTTTTCGAGGTCCTGTAGAGAAGAAATTTTCGAGATGTACGTGGACTGCCCTTGCGGCGGTGATCCCGGCAACGCTAGTTTTGAAACGAATCAGAAATCGCTTTCTCGTCGCCTTGCACCGTTGCAGGTGATGTTTGGCCGGGGTCCGGCCCGGCGTTTCTGGCGGCCATCTTGCTAGACGGGACACTGCAGACCTTGACTAAAACCACCCAGGTGAACTGGATCGACGGCGGCGCTCCCGCCACACTCAGCGGCGGCACCACGTGGGGCATGCCGTTTCCCCGTGGGATCGTCGCGGACGCATCCGGACTCACCGTCCGCGATGCCCAAGGACTTCCCGTTGCCAGCCAGGCCTGGCCACTCGCCACCTGGCCCGACGGATCCCTGAAGTGGGCGGGACTCGCGCTGCCGGCTGCCGCATCGCCGTCGGTCAGCTACCAGGTGATGAACGACGGCGGCGCCCCCTCCCCAGAGCCAGGCGCACCCCGGGTGACGGTTACCGAGGAGGCTGCCACCGTCACCGTTTCCACCGGGGCCACCACGATGGTGATGGACCGGACCGGACCGGCACTTTTCCGCACCTTGTCCCGTGGCGATGCCGTAGTGGCCACGGACGCCCGGCTGGTCAGCCTGCTCCAGCAGGAGCCGGCGTCAGAGACGGGGACAGTCACCAGGGGTGGCTTCACGGGACGGGTGGCCTCACTGACGGTTGAGCAGGCCGGCCCCGTCCGCGCCGTCGTCAAAATCGAAGGCCAGCACCGCCAAGACAACGGCGGTGACCGCGTTTGGCTGCCGTTTGTGGTGAGGTTTTACTTCCACGCGGGTGCCCCCAGCATCCGCATGGTCCACAGCTTCATCTACGACGGCGACGCCGCGCAGGATTTCCTGGCGGGCCTTGGCGTGCGGTTCGCCGTCCCCCTCGCAGCCGATCTGCACAACAGGCACGTCCGCATTGCGGGAGCCGACGGCGGCTTCCTCGCGGAGGGAGTCCGTGGCCTCACCGGGCTCCGCCGCGATCCCGGGCAGGCGGTCCGCGATGCACAGGTCTCCGGGCAGGCAACGCTACCAGTGGCCGAATGGAACCCTGAAGTCTCCACCCGGCTGCACCTCATTCCTGCGTGGAACGACTTCACGCTGGCCCAGCTCACGGCGGACGGATTTGAACTGCGCAAGCGCACCGCCGCCGGACATGGCTGGGTGGGCATCAGCGGGGGCACCCGCGCCGGGGGCTTCTGTTCCCTGAGCACTCCCGACGGCGGGCTGGGAGTTGGTGTGCGTAACTTCTGGCAGTCCCACCCGGGGCAATTGGATATCCGCGGCGCCGCGACCGACGAGGCAACGGTCACGGCCTGGCTCTATTCCCCCGAGGCCCAGCCGATGGACTTGCGTTTCTATCACGACGGCCTGGGCCAGGATACCTTCGAAGAACAGCTGGACGGCCTGGAAATCACCTACGAGGACTACGAGCCCGGGTTCGGCAGCCCCACTGGCATCGCGCGCACCCACGAGCTGACCCTGTTCGCCTACGAGGCCACACCCACCACCGGGTCGCTGGCCGTTGACGCCGCCGCCGTGGCCAACCCGCCCCTGCTGCAGGCCAGCCCCGACTCGCTGCACGCCGCCGGTGTTTTTGGTGATTGGGCGCCGGCGGACCGCTCAACACCCGCCCGCTCAGACCTGGAAGACCAGCTGGATTTCCTGTTCGATTTCTACACCGGCCAGGTGGAACAGCGCCGTTGGTACGGCTTCTGGAACTACGGCGACGTGATGCACACCTACGACGCCGACCGGCACGTGTGGCGGTACGACGTCGGCGGATATGCCTGGGACAACTCGGAACTCTCGCCGGATCTGTGGCTCTGGTACATGTACCTGCGATCAGGACGGGCCGATGTTTTCCGGTTTGTGGAGGCAATGACGCGCCACACGGGAGAGGTGGACGTCTACCACCTGGGCCCGTGGCGCGGCCTGGGCACGCGGCACAATGTCCAGCACTGGGGCTGCAGCGCCAAGCAGCTTCGGATCAGCACACCTGCATACCGCCGCTTCTACTACTACCTCACGGCGGATGAGCGCACTGGCGATCTGCTGACCGAGCTGGTGGACAGCGACCAGAACTTCCTGGGCCTGGACCCTGTCCGCAAAGTCCGTCCGGATGCGGACACGTACCGGCCGGACCGGAACGCCCTGGGTGTGGGGCTTGGCACGGACTGGGGATCCCTGGCCGCCACCTGGCTCACGGACTGGGAACGTACGGGCAACCCGCGCTCCAGGGACCGGCTGCTGGGGACCATGGCGGATATCGGCGCCCTGAAGTACGGCTTCCTGACGGGTGAGGCCCTGTATGACCTGGACAAGGGAAGGTTCGACGCCGGACGGGAACGGATCAGCGTCTCCCACCTCAGTGCGGTGTTCGGCCTGGTGGAAATCTGCAGCGAGCTGCTTGACCTGGCGCCGGATCCGGACTTCGAGCGGGCCTGGCTGCAGTATTGCCGGCTCTTCCTGGCAGCTCCGGAGGAACAGCGGGAGGCAGTCGGCCAGCCGCTGAAGGGGATCTATCTGACTCAGGCACACAGCCGCTTGACTGCCTACGCGGCAGCCCGGCTGAACGATCCCGAATTGGCCGTACAGGCGTGGGAGAGCTTCACGGTGGGCGGCGAACACCTTGATCCTTCGGTCGCATTCACCAGCCAGACCATCCATCCGCCGCTGACCCTGCTGCCGGTAGAGGAGGCCCGGACGGTCTCCACCAATGATGCCGCCCAGTTCGGACTGGCCGCCATCCAGAACCTGGCACTGATCGGAGACCACCTGCCCACGGAGGCCTGATCCGCGAAGGCGGCAGGCCGGCATCGTTCGTTGCGGCACTACTGGTGGGCACCCCCTCACCGTAAGTATGCTTATCAATGTCAGGATTCCACTAGCACAGTTGATCCAGCTAAGGAGATGCCATGACTACCAAGGTGGAGAAGGACATTATTGTGGACGTGCCGGTGAGCACGGCGTACAACCAGTGGACCCAGTTCGAGGAGTTTCCGCACTTCATGGGCGGGGTGAAGCGGGTTACCCAGCTCAGCGACGAGCAACTGGAGTGGGAGGCTGAGATCGGCGGCGTAAAGCGGCAGTGGAAGGCCCGCATCCTGGAGCAGGTCCCGGACCGGAAGGTTTCCTGGACGGCAACCGAAGGGGCCGCCAATTCCGGCGCCGTCGAGTTCGCAGAGGCCGGCAGCGGCACATCCATCCGGCTAACGCTCGAATACGAACCCGAAGGCATGCTTGAAAAGGCCGGGGACAAGCTGCACGTGGTGGAACGGCAGGCCGAAGCCGATCTCAAGCGGTTCAAGGAGTTCATCGAGGACGAAGGCTATGCCACCGGTGCCTGGCGCGGGAAGATCCAGGGTGGAACCACCCAGGACACAACCCGCGAAGAAGGCACCTCGGCGAATACCGGTGAGCGCTTCCGCGACGAAGTACACCAGTACAGGGACGATGACATCCCGCCTCTCGGCGGGCCGCTGGGCAAACCCTAGGGGCCGACCGCCGAATTCCAGGGCTCAGCTGAGGGGCTCCATAGATGAAAGGTAGGCTGGATGCCATGCCTTTCGAAGAAAACCCGGCAGAGCGCCGCGAAGTTTCGGTCCGCCGCGCGCCCCGCTACGTCCCGTTTATGATCCTGGGCGGCGTGCTGGGCTTTGTGGTTGCGGGCATTATCGCCTTCGCGCTGCCCGGCAGTCCTGCTTACGACCCCAACGCTGTTTTCGGTTTCTTCCTGATCGTCTGCGCAATGGGCGGCGTGCTGCTGGGCGCTATCGCCGCGCTGGTCCTGGACCGGGTGAGCCTCAAGCGTGCCCGCACTGCGGTGGTTGAGGCGGTACCCGGGCAGGCTTCCGAGGCCGCCCAGGAAACAGACCCCAACGACGGCGGCTCCCGCACCGAAGGTTCCTAAAGTCATAAGCCAAACCAGCGGAATCGGTCTACCCCATATCGTGAGATAATCGACCAGTGGCACGCGGCGATGGAAAACTTTCCCATGATCTTCTCCCTGGCGAAAAAGGCCCGCAGGACGCTTGTGGCGTCTTCGGAGTCTGGGCACCAGGTGAAGAAGTAGCAAAACTTACCTATTACGGGCTGTATGCATTGCAGCACCGCGGTCAGGAGTCCGCTGGTATAGCTACCAGCGACGGCCAGCGGATCAACGTCTACAAGGACATGGGCCTCGTTTCCCAGGTCTTCGACGAGACCACGCTGAACACCCTGACCGGGCACCTGGCCGTCGGCCACTGCCGCTATTCCACTACCGGCGCCAGCCACTGGGCCAATGCCCAGCCGACGCTCGGTGCTACGAGCACTGGCACCGTCGCCCTGGCCCACAACGGCAACCTCACCAACACCGCCGAGCTCAACGCCATGATCATGGAACGCAACGGCGGACAGCTCAGCGGCGAAATGAAGCAGGGCAACACTTCTGACACTGCCCTGGTCACGGCCTTGCTGGAAGGCGAAGAGGGCAAGACCCTCGAACAGACCGCCATCGAGCTGCTTCCCAAGATCAAGGGCGGCTTCTGCTTCGTCTTTATGGACGAAGGAACCCTCTACGCCGCCCGCGACACCTACGGCATCCGCCCGCTGGTCCTCGGCCGGCTGGAGCGCGGCTGGGTGGTAGCTTCCGAGCAGTCCGCCCTGGCCACCGTCGGAGCCAGCTTCATCCGCGAAATCGAGCCCGGCGAGTTCATCGCCATCGATGAAGAAGGTGTGCGTACCAAACGCTTCGCCGAGGCCACGCCGGCAGGCTGCGTCTTCGAATACGTTTACCTTGCGCGTCCGGACGCCGCCATTGCCGGACGCTCCGTGTACGAATCCCGTGTAGAGATGGGCCGCCAGCTGGCCCGCGAAAACACCCAGGAAGCGGACATCGTCATCCCCGTCCCGGAATCCGGCACCCCGGCTGCCGTGGGGTATGCGGAACAGTCCGGCATCCCCTTCGCGCACGGTTTCGTCAAGAACTCCTATGTGGGCCGTACCTTCATCCAGCCGTCCCAGACGCTGCGCCAGCTGGGTATCCGGCTCAAGCTCAACGCCTTGGAGTCGGTCATCCGCGGAAAGCGCGTTGTGGTCGTGGATGACTCCATCGTCCGCGGTAACACCCAGCGCGCGATCGTCCGGATGTTGCGCGAAGCCGGCGCCGCCGCCGTCCACATCAAGATTTCCTCGCCGCCCGTGCAGTGGCCCTGCTTCTACGGCATCGACTTCGCTTCCCGTGCGGAACTCATTGCCAACGGGGCCACTATCGAGGAGATCTCGCAGGCCATCGGCGCGGATTCGCTGGCTTATATTTCCGAAGAAGGCATGATCGGCGCTACTCAACAGCCCCGCGAACGGCTCTGCACCGCCTGCTTCACCGGCCAGTACCCCATTGAGCTTCCCGGCTCGGACAAGCTGGGCAAGAACCTGCTGGAGCGTACGGACCTCGGCGGCCTCACGCCGTCACCTTCGGCGGTGCCCGGCCAACCGGCGGTACAGGCTGTAGATGCCACCGACGATCCCTCCGAGAAGGCTGGTGCCACAGGCTGCGATCCGGGGCCCGACGCCGAGTTTGAAAACCTCCTGACCGAGGCCGACCATGTGCCTGTCATTCACCACGATGCCGTCACGATCGGCGCCGACAAGAAGGAATCCCTATGACTTCCGCCACTCCCGCCGCAGGTGCCGCTCCCGGCATCACCTACGCCTCCGCCGGTGTTGACGTCGAAGCGGGCGACCGCGCCGTTGAGCTGATGAAGGGTGCCGTCAAGGCAACCCACAATTCCTCGGTGATCGGCGGCGTCGGCGGTTTCGCCGGCCTGTACGACGTCTCGCGGCTCCTGACCTACAAGAAGCCCCTGCTGGCCACCTCCACCGATGGTGTGGGTACCAAGGTTGCCATCGCGCAGGCCATGGATATCCACGACACCATCGGTTACGACCTGGTGGGCATGGTGGTTGACGACATCGTCGTGGTCGGCGCCGAGCCGCTGTACATGACCGACTACATCGCCTGCGGCAAGGTCGTTCCGGAGCGCATCGCGGACATCGTCCGTGGCATTGCTGCAGCCTGCTCCGTAGCCGGTACCGCCCTGGTGGGTGGCGAAACCGCCGAACACCCGGGCCTGCTGGGCGAACACGAATATGACGTTGCCGGCGCCGCAACCGGTGTTGTTGAAGCCGATCAGCTCCTCGGTCCGGACCGTGTCCGCGCAGGCGACGTTGTCATCGGCATGGCCTCCTCGGGCCTGCACTCCAACGGCTACTCGCTGGTGCGCCGCGTCATCAACCACGCAGGATGGGCCCTGGACCGCCAGGTTTCCGAGCTGGGCCGCACCCTGGGCGAGGAACTGCTGGAACCCACCCGCGTCTATGCTGCAGACTGCCTGGACCTGGCCCGCACCTTCCCGGTTGCCGGTTCCGCCACGGGCGTCGGCGGCGTCAACGGCTTCAGCCACGTCACCGGAGGTGGCCTTGCTGCCAACCTGGCCCGCGTCCTCCCCCAGGGCCTGGTAGCCACCGTAGACCGCGCCACCTGGGAACTTCCTGCCATCTTCAAGCTGGTTTCCGAGCTGGGCAACGTTCCCCTGGCAGACCTGGAGCGCACCTTGAACCTGGGCGTGGGCATGGTAGCCATCGTTTCACCGCAGGTTGCCGATGCCGCAGTAGCCCGCCTCAACGAACGTGGCCTACCGTCCTGGATCATGGGCACCGTGGATGCGGACTCGGACCTGATCATCAAGTCCGGCCCGGACTACGTCCAGGGCGCCAAGGGCGTCGACGGCGGAGCAGTCCGGATGGTCAACAGCTACGCCTAGGGGCTAATGTTCCAGGGGCTTCACTCGACGAGTTTGCCGGCGACAGAGTCGTCTACGTTGGCTTCGGCCAGGGCCCGGAATGAGTCCGGAGCCGGTGGCAGGCTCTCAAAGCTGACACCGTGATCCGGGGACCAGACAAAGTTGCCCTGCAGTGAAGGATCTGGCGCTGGGAAGTCCGCACGGTTATGCGCTCCGCGGGTTTCCCGGCGCTCCAGCGCACACTCCAGGGTGGCCCGTGCCGCCAGCAGGGAACCAAGCAGGTCGTACGCGTGGGCAAGATCATCGAATCCTGCGATGTCCGGGTGCGCGGTAACGAGCCGGGCACGTTCCTCCAACGCGGCCAGCCTCTTCAGTCCTTCCTGCAGGCCCTGCTCGGTGCGCACGACCCCGGCATGTGCGGTCATGACATTGCGCAGTTCCCGCTGCAGCGGCCGTACGGACTCCGTTCCAACCCCATTCAGCAGGCCGTGCATTTCGCTGCGGGCTTCGGCAACGGCGGCAGGATCCCGGACGAGGTGGACGCGCGAACGCACGTAGCCAGCAACATGCTCGCCCGTTATACGTCCATAGACGAGCAGTTCAGTCAGCGAGTTGCCGCCGAGGCGATTGGCACCGTGCAGGCCGGATGATGCCTCGCCGATTGCGTACAGTCCGTTCACTCCCGTCCTGTGATCCTCCGGTGCAACCCAGACCCCGCCCATCGAGTAGTGGGCAGTGGGCGCGATTTCGATTTTGGTCGTGGTGATGTCCAGCATCTGGAGGTCGATAAGGGTGCGGTAGACCCTGGGGAGCTTTTCCATGATGACCTCCCTGGGCAGGTGCGAAACGTCCAGGTAGACGCCGCCCTTCTCCGTCCCACGACCTTCGGCAGCCTCGGTGAATGCGGCCAGCGCAACCCGGTCCCGGGTGGAAAGCTCCATCCGCTCGGCGTCGTACCGTTCCATAAAACGCTCACCCAAAGCATTGGTGAGGATACCTCCTTCTCCGCGCGCAGCTTCGGAGACCAACGTGCCGGCGGCGTCGTCGGGCTCCAACAGGCCTGAGGGGTGGAACTGGACCAGTTCGGCGTCGCGGATCCGGGCTCCGGCCAGAGCCGCCAGCCGGAACGAGTCTCCGGTGTTTTCATCGCGTCGGGAAGAGGTGTGTCGCCAGATACGGGTATGTCCGCCGGCTGCCAGGATGACCGCATCTGCATGGATCTGCACGGGCGAGCCGTCAACTACGTCGAAACCGAAGGCGCCGAATACGGTGCCATCGGCGACGAGCAACCGGGTGATGTAGACGGTGTCGATGATCGGCACCTGCAGCTCTGCCGCCCGGCGCATTAGCGTGCGCTGGATCTCCAGTCCTGTGTAGTCCCCGGCGTAGGCAGTACGGCGGTACTTGTGCGCGCCGAAGAAGCGCTGCGAAACGCGTCCGTCTTCCTCTCGGGCGAACGGCATCCCCCACTGTTCGAGGTCCTCGATCCCGCGGGCGGCGTTGCGTGCCACTGTCTCGACGATCGCTGGGTCGGCCAGGAAGTAGGACTCCCGCAAGGTGTCAGCGGCATGCTGCTGCCAGCTGTCTTCCGGGTCCATCGTGCCCAAGGGCGCATTGATGCCTCCGGCGGCCAGGCTGGTGTGCGCGTCATGCTTGCGGCGCTTTCCCACTGCAAGGACCTGGACCCCTCGCTGGGCGAGTTCAATGGAGGCGCGCAATCCGGCGCCGCCCGTGCCGATGACCAGCACCGAAGTGGAAATTAGACGTTCTGGGATGTTCTGGGGATTCATGCTGCCAACGGTAGAAGGAATACGTCAATGACTCCAATGAATTGTTTGACTCGTTCTGATGCATTTAGGCTATGAACATGAAGTTAGAGCAGTTGCGCTCTTTTGAGGCGGTGGCCCGGGTGGGCCATTTCACACGGGCGGCCGCACAGCTGTATGTGGCACAACCATCGCTGAGCAGACAGATCGCCGCGCTTGAAGCAGATCTTGGCACGGCCCTTTTCCACCGCGGACCCTCGGGTGTGACACTTACAAGCGCGGGCGAGCTGCTCCTGCCCATTGCCCGGCGTATGCTCGGCGACGCGCAGACCGCCCGGGAGCAGATGGACGAACTCGCAGGCTTGCGCCGGGGCCGCATCCGCTTGGGCGCCCCGCCTACCTTGTGCGTCTCGTTGGTGGCGGATGTACTGGCCGCCTTTCGTAGCGCCCATCCCGGGGTTGAGCTGCACATCATCGAGGGCGGTTCGCGTTTCCTGGTTGATGCCCTCATCGAAAGCGCGCTGGATCTGGCCTTGGTGGTCTCCCGTGGAGTAGATCCCGCCGCGTCGGGCACTGAACTGATTCCGCTGCTCACCGAGGAGCTGGTGGTTATCTCCGCTGCCGGGTCAGAGTCGCCGGCGGAATTCACGCTGGATGAGCTGGCCCACATTCCGCAGGTCGCGTTCAACCGAAGCTACGATCTGCGAGTGGCCACTGAGGCTGCGTTCTCCGCCAGGGGCCTGCAGCCGGTGATCGCCGTCGAAGGCGCTGAGATGGACGCCGTACTGCGGTTCGTGGAACGCGGCTTGGGCGTGGCGGTGGTGCCGGCGATGGTGGTCATCGACCGGCCAGGGCTGCAAAGCGCACGCCTGGTGAATCCCGCACTGACCAGAACCGTCAACCTGGCTCGAAGGAACGACGTCGGACCAACAGCCGCCGCGGCGGCAATGCAGCAGTTCGTCTTCGACACCGTGGACCGGCTCGCGGCACCAGGCACTGCCCTTGCGCGTCTTGTCACTCCAACACCCCACCACGACTGAAGACGCCTTCGGAGGCAGGCGCCCCATCAGGGACGTACGTGGCCCTCAGTTTTGCTTTGTGACATCACTTTGCCTGCTGACGCGGAAAAACCCGCTGTCCGCACCGTGGTTACGGTGGGACAGCGGGTTACGAGTGACGCCGGCTAGCCGATTCTGCGTGAATCCACTTCGTCGTCCTCAACGTCGTCCGCATATTTGTCCACATAAGCCGAGTAGTCCGGTTCAACCGGGTCATTCGCGAAATGGCTCGGAGCACGACCCTCCGAACTCTTGAGCTCACGCTGAAGAGCTGAGTAGTCAGTGTTCGGGGAATAGTACTTAATATCCCGAGCCTGCTTGGTAGCTTTTGCCTTTTGACGGCCGCGCCCCATGGCGTGACCCCCTTTGTGTACTCGGACCGGAGGTGGTCACCATTGGCGTTAGTGAGGCCCCGGAATGTTTGGTCAATTTGTCGTACACCTAGATTACATGGTTTCGGCACTAACTGCTTGCCAAGGGCGTTAGGTAGAGTCGCATGAGCAACCCGTTCCGCCGCCTGGCGGAACCACGGGGCCAACCATCAACCGCTCCGAACGCCAGAGCAAGCACCAGCAGGGAGATTCCAGTGACCGACCCCGAGGCCGGCCAGGGTTCACAGCGGCCCCTTCCACCCCGCCCCGAAGCTCCTCCCAGCCTGCCAACCAGCGTGCCTGACGGCGCACAGGAGGGTCCCGCTGCGGCACCTGCCGGCTCCGGCGCCAGCTCCAAAATTTGGTTCCTGGTGGCCCTGGCAGCGGTCGCTGTGGCCATGGTGGGCCTGGTGGTATGGCTCCTGGCCAACGCCAACCTGGCTCTGCAGGCCGGCCCCGGCGATCTGCCCACACCCGGCTCTGTCGTCACTACAACGGCACCACCACCCAGCGCGCTGCCGCTCCCCCGCGAAGCAACCCCGGTGGACTTCCGGCTGGGCGATTGCTTCTCGGATTTCAAGCCGGAAGCGCAGAAGGCAACCATCGTTGCCTGCGATACCCCGCACTCCGCCCAGCTTGTGGCCAACTACACATATGAGGACGGCGACGTCTACCCCGGCGTGGATGCGCTCAGGGCCAAGGCCCTGGAAGCCTGCCAGGCAGTGAAGCTGTCAGCCTCTGCCAGCGAATACGTCCTGAACTACGAGCGCGTTTACCCCAGCAGCACCAGCTGGGACGTGGGTGACCGACGGGCGGACTGTTTTGTGGTTGCTCCGGAGGGAAACATCATCAAGACCACCGTGCTTCCCTGAGGCGCCGCAGGCTCCCGGGATGTAAAGGCCATTGCCGCCTGCTGAACACGCGCGTAGCATACTAAACATGCGTTCAGCCTTGCGGAGCACGAAGTCCGGCCGGTCCCCGGACATAACTGCGCGCGCCCATCTGCGTGACACGGCCATCGCCCTGTTCAGCCATGAGGGTTTCAGGGTTTCCGTCCGTGCCATCGCCGAAGCCGCAGGCGTAAGTCCGGCCCTGGTCCTGCATCATTTCGGATCCAAGGACGGGCTGCGGCAGGAGTGCGACACCTTCGTCCTGGCCCGCATCCGCGAGTACAAGGAAGACGCGGTGCGGAGATCCACGCCGGGGGAGCTCCTCTCCCGGATGGCTGCCATGGACGAGTCCGCGCCCCTGGTCGGCTACGCGCTCCGCAGCCTCCAGGCCGGTGGCGAACTGGCCCATTCGTTCATCGAACATTTTGTGGCGGACGCTGAGGAATGGCTGGCCCAGGGGGTGGCCGCTGGAACCATTCGTCCCTCGCTGGACGAAAAGGCCCGCGCCCGGTATCTCACCATCCAGGGTTTCGGCAGCATGCTGCTGGACCTGGCCCTGAACCCTCCGGCAGATCCGGGAGATTTTGCCGCAGCAATGCGCGGATACCTGGCCAGGAACGGCCTGCCCAGCACCGAACTCCTTACCCAGGGCCTGATGACGGACCGCACCATGCTCGACGCCTACCTGCTTTACGTGGTTGACCCGCCTGCCTGAGCCGCTTCAGACGGAACATCAACAACCACTCTTGAGGGAAGGCTTTGCCATGACTGCAGTAATTGACGTGCGTGGGCTGAACAAGAACTTTGGCCGGGTCCGCGCCCTGGACAACCTGGATCTGACACTCGATGCCGGAGAGGTCCACGGCTTCCTGGGCCCCAACGGCGCCGGGAAATCGACCACCATCCGCGTCCTCCTGGGCCTGCTCCGTGCAGACTCGGGGACCGTACGCCTCTTCGGCGAAGACCCCTGGGAACGGGCCGTCGGCCTGCACGGCAGGCTGGCATACGTCCCGGGCGATGTGAACCTGTGGCCGAAGATCACCGGCGGCGAAGCGATCGACCTGTTCGCCAGCCTCCGCGGCGGTGTCAACCCGAAGCGCAAGGCCGACCTGCTGGAGCGCTTCGACCTGGATCCCACCAAAAAGACCCGTTCCTATTCGAAGGGCAACCGCCAAAAGGTCGCCCTGGTCGCCGCCCTGGCCAGCGATGTGGAGCTGCTGGTCCTGGACGAGCCGACATCCGGCCTGGACCCGCTGATGGAACTGGTCTTCCAGCAATGCATCCGCGAGGCCAAAGACCAGGGCCGGACAGTCCTGCTCTCCAGCCACATCCTGGCAGAGGTGGAATCGCTGTGTGACAAAGTCACGATTATCCGCCAGGGCCACGCGGTCCAGACGGGCACCCTGGCAGAGCTGCGGCACCTGAGCCGCACCGCCGTCGTTGTCATTTGCGACGGCGAGGCCACCTCGGTAGCCTCCCTCACCGGTGTGCACGACGTGCACCAGGACGGCGACCGGGTCCTGTTCACCGTAGATGATGACGCGCTGCCCGCGGCAATGGCGCATCTGCTGCCGTTGGGCATCCGCAGCTTCACCAGCACTCCGCCCACCCTGGAAGAACTCTTTGTCCACCACTACGGCAACGGCGTGCGGGCAGCGGCAGGGGTTGAAGAATCATGAATGCGCACACTTTGGCTGCCCCGCCGGTTGCCTCGCGGGTTCAGCACCATGGAGGCAACGAACTCACCGGCACCGCCGGGCTCCTACGCTTTGCACTCCGCCGGGACAGGATCAGGATTCCGGCCTGGGCGCTGGGCATCGGAAGCCTGGTGGGCTACTTCGGTGCCGTGGTACCGCTGGCCTATCCCGACCAAGCCGCATTGCAGACCCGTGCCGAGATCATGAAGGATCCCGCCGGCGCGCTGCTGGCGGGCCCGGGATACGGCCTGGACAATTACAGCCTGGGCACAATGATCGCCAACGAGATCCTGGGCATGGCTGCCGTGGCATCTGCTTTGATGTCCGTGTTCCTGGTCATCCGCCACACCAGGGCGGAGGAGGAATCAGGCCGGGCAGAGCTGATCCGCGCCGGGAGGGTTGGCCGGTTCGCACCTTTGACTGCAGCGCTGGCAACCCTGCTGGTGGCCAACGCTGCCGTGTTCCTGGTGCTGTCCGCGGCCATGCTGGCCAACAGCCTGGCGGTAGCTGATTCACTGGCAATAGCAGCCGGCGTGGGATTGGTGGGTGTTGCCTTCGGAGCGGTGGGAGCCGTGACCGCACAGCTCACCGAGCATGCCAGGCCCGCATCCGGGATGGCCGGCGCCGTCGTGGGCCTGGCTTACATCCTCCGCGGAATCGGCGACTCCCAGCAGCTGGGCGGCAGCACGCTGTCCTGGCTCTCCCCCATCGGCTGGGCGCAGCAGACCCGCGCGTTCTTCGATTTGCGTTGGTGGCCCCTCCTGCTCTGCGTGGCACTGGCGGCGGTGCTGGCGCCGGTGGCGTACATCCTGGCAGGGCGGCGGGACCTGGGGGCCGGATTGCTTCCTGCCCGGCCGGGAAGGGCCAGTGCCACCCGCTTCTTCGTGCATCCGGCAGGGCTGAGGCTGCGGATGGAACGCGGCAGCATCATCAGCTGGTGTGCGGGGCTGTTCATCTTCGCCTTACTCACCGGCTCTCTGGGCGAAGCGATCGTGGCCAGTTTCGAGGCACAGCCGGAGATGGCCGCCATCCTGGGTATGGCCACCACGGGGGATGTCCTGAGAGGTGCCCTGGCTGCATTCCTGAAGTACTTTGCCATGGCCGTAGCCGTCTACGCCGTGATCTCCGTGAACAGGCTGGGCAAGGAGGAATCCGAGGGCAGGACCGGTGCCGTGCTGTCCACGAAGGTCAGCCGGCAGGGCTGGATCGCTTCAGCCCTGCTGGTTACCGTTCCCGCTTCCGCATTGCTGCTGGCGGTTTCCGGACTGGGCCTGGGGTTGGGGGCACTGTCAACGGCAGGCGGCGAGTCAGTGGTGGGCGAATTCACCGCGGCCGGGTTGGCTTTCCTGCCCTTGGTGCTGTGCTTCGCCGGAGCAGCAGTACTGGCCTATGGCCTGCACAGCGGCACCTGGTGGGTATGGGTGCTGGTGGTTGCGTCCCTGGTGGTGGGCCTGTACGGCCCGGCGCTGAACATGCCGGATGCTGTGCTCGACGCCGAGCCGTTTGGCCTGGTACCGGCCGTTCCCAGCGTGGAGCTGGATCCGGTACCGCTGCTGTGGATGTCCGCCGCGGCCGTGGTGCTCACGGCCGCGGGGACTGCGGCATTCAGGAGGCGGGACCTCGAGGCCTGAGGGCTAGCCCTTCCGGGTGACGGACAAGCCGGATCCCAAGGTGGCTGCTGCCGTCGGATTCTCCAGTGCTTCAATGGTGAGCTCATCGACGTCGGCGGCGGTGTCCACCAGGACCGTGTCGCCGTCGGAAATATCGCCGGCGAGGATGGCCTTGGCCAGGCGGTCGCCGATCTCCCGCTGCACCAGCCGGCGCAAGGGGCGGGCGCCGTAAGCCGGGTCGAAACCTGACATTGCGAGCCAGGCGCGGGCGCCGTCGGTCACTTCGAGGGTGAGCCGGCGTTCGCGCAGGCGGCGTCCCAGCTCGGCCACCTGGATCTCGACAATGTGGGCGAGCTCGTCAACCGTGAGGGCGTCGAACAGCACCACCTCATCGAGGCGGTTGAGGAACTCCGGCTTGAATGCCGCGTTCACGGTGGCCATCACGGCATCGCGCTTGGCGGCGGGGTCCAGGCTCTGGTCCACCAGGAACTGGCTGCCCAGGTTGGAGGTCAGCACCAGGATGGTGTTCCGGAAATCCACCGTGCGGCCCTGGCCATCAGTGAGGCGGCCGTCGTCGAGCACCTGGAGGAGGATGTCGAAGGCCTCCGGGTGGGCTTTCTCCACTTCGTCCAACAGCACCACGGAGTACGGGCGGCGGCGGACAGCCTCGGTGAGCTGGCCGCCTTCCTCATAGCCCACGTATCCCGGAGGTGCACCCACCAGCCGGGCCACGGCATGCTTTTCCGAGTATTCGGACATGTCGATCCGCACCATGGCGCGTTCGTCGTCGAACAGGAAGTCCGCGAGCGCCTTGGCCAGCTCGGTTTTACCCACACCGGTGGTGCCCAGGAACAGGAACGAACCGGTAGGCCGGTTGGGGTCCGAGATGCCGGCCCGGGCCCGTCTGACAGCGTCGGAGACTGCTTCCACGGCCTTGGCCTGGCCGATCAGCCGCTTGCCCAGTTCCTGCTCCATGTGCAGCAGCTTCTGGCTCTCGCCCTGCAGCATGCGGCCTGCAGGGATGCCGGTCCAGGCGGAGATGACCTCGGCGATGTCATCAGCGGTGACCTGTTCGGCCACCATCTGGCCGGACTTGTCCGTCACGGCCTCTTCGGCGGCGGCAGCGGCATCCAGTTCACGTTCCAGGGCAGGGATCTCGCCATAAAGCACGCGGGATGCCGTTTCCAGGTCCCCCTCGCGCTGGGCCTTGTCCGCTGTGGACCGGAGTTCATCCAGCTTGGCCTTCAGGTCACCCACGCGGTTCAGGCCGGCTTTCTCAGCCTCCCAGCGGGCGTTGAGGGCGTTCAGCTGCTCCTTCTTGTCAGCCATATCAGCGCGCAGCGCCGCCAGCCGCTCCACGGATGCTGCGTCCGTCTCGCCGCTGAGCGCCAGCTCTTCCATGGTGAGGCGGTCGACGGCGCGGCGGAGCTGATCGATCTCCTCCGGCGCCGAATCGATTTCCATCCGAAGCCGCGACGCTGCCTCGTCCACAAGGTCGATGGCCTTGTCCGGGAGCTGGCGGCCGGAGATGTACCGGTTGGACAGTGTCGCGGCGGCCACCAAGGCGGAGTCCGCAATGGCCACCTTGTGGTGTGCCTCGTAACGTTCCTTGAGGCCGCGGAGGATGCCGATCGTGTCATCCACGCTGGGCTCGCCAACATAGACCTGCTGGAAACGGCGTTCCAGGGCCGGATCCTTTTCGATGTTCTCGCGGTATTCGTCCAGCGTGGTGGCGCCGATAAGCCGCAGCTCGCCCCGGGCCAGCATGGGCTTGAGCATGTTGCCGGCGTCCATGGACGAATCCCCGGTGGCACCTGCGCCCACTACGGTGTGGATCTCATCAATGAAGGTGACAATCTGGCCTTCGGAGTTCTTGATCTCCTCCAGGACAGCCTTGAGCCGCTCCTCGAATTCACCGCGGTATTTGGCACCGGCCACCATCGATGCCAGGTCAAGGGCGATCAGGGTCTTGCCGCGCAGGCTCTCCGGAACGTCACCGGCCACGATCCGCTGGGCCAGGCCTTCGACGACGGCCGTCTTACCCACGCCGGGCTCGCCGATGATCACGGGGTTGTTCTTGGTGCGCCGGCTCAGCACCTGGATGACGCGGCGGATCTCCGCGTCCCGGCCGATCACCGGGTCCAGCTTGCCGGACCGGGCCATACCGGTCAGGTCGGTGCCGAACTTTTCCAGCGCCTGGAAAGTATTCTCGGGGTCCGGGGAGTTGACCTTGCGGTCGCCGCGGACACCCGGCACTGCGGCGAGGAGCGCTTCATGGGAGGCTCCGGCGTCGCGCATTAACCGCCCGACGACGTCACTTCCGGCGGCGAGGCCCAGCAGCAGGTGCTCGGTGGACACAAAGGAATCCCCCATCTTGTCCGCCTCGGTTTGCGCAGTCTGGATGGCCTGCAACGCGGGGCGGGACAGCTGCGCCTGCTGCACCGAGCTGCCGGACGTAGCAGGCAGCGCCTTGATGGCATTGCTGGCCTGCACGCTGACGGCGTCCGGATCCGCACCGGCCGCACGCAACAGGGCCACGGCCACGCCCTCGCGCTGGTCCATCAGGGCCTTCAACAGGTGGGCGGGATCAACCTGCGGATTGCCGGCGGTCGAGGCGTTCATGGCTGCCGCGGAAAGAGCCTCCTGGCTCTTGGTGGTGAATTTGACGTCCAATGAGAGCTCCTTTCGGGACACAAAAATCTTTAACTTGAGTGTACTACGCTCAACTTTGCCTCAATGACCCCTCCTGTCATGTTTGCCCAGGGCGAAACGGCTGTCCAGCACTATTTGCCAAAAGCACCGGCGCGGAATAGACAGCACTTAGCCCCAAAGGATGATCCTTCAAGAAACGGCATCACGTCGGCGATCGGCGGCACTCTCCATAACTGCACGTATTGACCACTTATGGAGGCAACCATGTCAGAGCTCAACTCCCGCACGCCCTTAAGTCCGACCCGCCGGCAGATCAACCGGGCCGCATGGGCGGCCCCCGTCATCCTCGCGGCGGTGGCCGCACCAGCGGCGTCCGCGTCGACGGTTCCCAATCCGCCCAGCACCTGGGACCTGAAGGTGGGCTTCAACAGCTCAACGCTCCAACTCCAGCACACCACGGGCCTGACCATTCCGGCCGGCCAGATCATTGTGGTCACCGGGATCAGGGACGTCACCGGGCTGGTGAGTACCGACGGATATACAGTCTCGGTCGAACCGAAGGGCGATGGAACTTACCTGGCCACGATCGTCACCCTGATCGAGCTTTACCCGACGCAGTCCCTCCAGATTCCCTTCGCCGGCAGGCTTTCAGGCGTCCGGGCCACGTTCATTGGTCCGGACTCCCAGGACATCAAGCAACACAACAACTCCGCCGCCGCCTAGGACCGATAACCGCCGCCCGCGCAAAAAAGTCCCCGGACAGCCCGTCCGGGGACTTTTTTGCGCGGGCATTGCTTAATGCGTTAGTCGCAGCTAACGTATTAGACATGCTCGATCTCCTGGAAGTCGCGGCGGAGCCCAACCGCCGCCGGCTTCTGCAACTTTTAGCCCGCGGCGAATCCACCGTGACCGAACTCGCTGGTGCCTTCCCGGTCAGCCGGTCCGCAATTTCACAGCACTTGCTGCTGCTGGCCGAGGTTGGCCTGGTGTCCGCACGGAAATCGGGCCGCAACAGGTACTACAGCCTGGAAGAGGCCGGCATGGCCAGGCTTCGGCAGGCATTTGATTCGTTCTGGACCCATGAACTGGACCTGCTCGTGGCAGACGCCGCGGCACTGAACAGCAGGACACCCCACCCCGATCCGCCCACCCCACAAGCAGGAGAACTCTGATGTCCTTTTCCAAAACAGTCGTCATTCCGGTCACTCCCGATGCGGCCTTCGATTTGATCACCCAGCCGGAACGCCTGCGCCGCTGGCAGACCATTGCCGCCCGCGTGGACCTTCGGGTAGGCGGCGAATTCCGCTGGACAGTGGTCCCCGGCAAATCCGCCATCGGTACCTTCACCGAAGTTGAGCCCGGGAAGCGCGTCGTTTTCACCTGGGATTGGACCGAGCCAGGCATTCCCGTAATTCCGGGCGGTTCCACCATCGCCATCACCATGGAAGAGACCGACGGCGGCACCGCAGTCACACTGCGCCACGACGGTCTTGCCCCGGACGACGAAGCCGGCCATGCCGAGGGTTGGACCCATTACCTTGGCCGGCTGGTCGCTATCGCCACCACCGGCGACGCCGGCGCCGATCCGTGGACCTTGGGCGAGCTGGACCGGTTCACCAGCGCGGATGCCACCCTGGCCATCGCCCAGCGCGTCCTCGCCGGGCTCGGGGACAAGGACATGGACCTGCAGACGCCCTGCGACGACTTCACTGTGGCGCAGTTGGTTGATCACCTGGAAGGGTCGGTGGGAAGCATTGCCACGGCACTGGGCGTCGCCGCCGTTGGGCCGTCCTCCACCGCACCCGAGGTGCGGATCGCGGAACTGTCCCAGCGCACCCTCGAAGCCTTCGCCGCACGCGGCCTGGAGGGCACGCTGGATATGGGCTTCGCCGAGGTGCCGGCCACCATCATGGCCAACATCCTCAGCATCGAGTTCCTGGTCCACGCGTGGGACTTCGCCACAGCTGCGGACCACACCCTGGAAGTGGACCCGAAGCTATCCGGCTACGTCCTGGAGCTCGCCCGCGAAACCATCAGCCCGCAGGTCCGGCAGAACGGCAGCTTCGCCGACGAGACGGTGGTGGACGAATCAGCCGGGAGCCTGGAGCGCCTGATCGCGTTCACCGGACGCACCGCGGCTCAGGTTCCAGGACTCTAAGCGGGATATACGGAGACAGCCCCGGCCTTGACCACGAAGTACACGCGCATCCCCGGCACCAGTCCCAGTTCCGCCGTGGCCTGCGGGGTCACGTCCGCCGCCAGTTGGTGCCCACCCGCTGCGCGCACCCGGATCTGGTCGCCATGCGGCTCCAGGTGCGCCACGGTGACGGGAAAACTGTTGCGGGGACTGCCGTGGGCGGGCTCCAGGAAGACGGAAACGGCCGACGGCGGGAAGACGGCCACGCCGTCGGCTCCCGTTTCGGTTGCCGCAGCCAAGTCCTGGTGGCCGTGGAATTCGAACCCGTCCGGGGCACGCACCCCGGAAGTGGTCAAAGTTCCGGTCACGAAGTTCACGCCGGACAATCCCGCGGCGAACCGGCTTCTTGGCTGTCCCAGGACCTCCCGCACCGGACCTGCCTCAACGATCCTGCCGGCGTCGAGGATCACCACGCGGTCCGCCAGCATCAGCGCATCAAGGACGTCGTGGGTGACGATGATGGCCCTCCTGCCGGCCAGGACCTTCTTCAACAGCCGGCGCAGCAGCGGCGCGGAGGTGATGTCCAGGGCGGCCAGCGGCTCATCCAGCAGCAGCAGGTCCGGGTCCGCGGCGAGCGCCCGCGCCACGGCCACCCGCTGCGCCTGGCCGCCGGACAGCTCGCCGGGTTTCCTGCCGGCCAGGTCCGCCATATCCACAGCAGCCAGCCACTGCCCGGCCACCTCGCGGGCCTTCGCGGCCGGAACGCCGGCGCTGCGGGGTGCGAACGCGGCGTTTTCGAGTGCACTCAGGTGCGGAAACAGCAGCGGTTCCTGGGCCAGCAGCACCGTGCCCCGCCGGTGCGGCGGTTCCCAGCGGTGAGTACCGCCGTCGAGCCTAAAGAGCGTCCGCCCGTTGGATTCGGCACTTCCGGAATCCGGCTTGAGCAGGCCGGCAATAACACCCAGCAGGGATGATTTGCCTGCACCGTTGGGGCCCATCACGGCCACGGTCTCCCCCGGCGCGACGGCCAGCTGTACGTCAAAATCCCGGTCGCGGATTTTCGCTTCGACGCTGAAGGTCATGCCGCACCACGCTGCGGGCTCCGGTAGGCGATCGCCACCACGGTTACCGCCACCAGGAGCAGAACCAGGGAAAGCGCGACGGCGGCGTCAGGGTCCGCTTCCCGCTGCAGGTAGATCTCCAGCGGCAAAGTCCTGGTCACGCCCTGCAGACTGCCGGCGAAGGTGAGGGTGGCGCCGAATTCGCCGAGGCTGCGGGCAAAACTGAGCACCGCGCCGGAGGCAAGGCCGGGCAGGACCAGTGGCAGCGTGACGCGGCGGAGCACCGTCCAGGGCCGGGCGCCGAGGGTGGCGGCAACGGCCTCATAGCGGGAGCCGGCCGTGCGCAGCGCACCTTCCAGGCTGACTACCAGGAACGGCAGTGCCACAAAGGTCTGGGCAATGACGACGGCCGCGGTGGAGAAGGCGATCTGTATCCCGAGGACGCTGAGCGTGCTGCCCAGCAGGCCCTGCCGCCCGAACGTGTAGAGCAGGGCCAGGCCGCCAACCACCGGTGGAAGGACCAGCGGCAGCAGGACCAGGGCCCGCAGCAACCGCTGCCCCCGGAACTGCGACCGCGCCAGGACCAAGGCCAGCGGGACGCCCAAGACCAGGCATAGGAAGGTGCTGGCAGTGGATGTGCGCAGGCTTAGGCCCAATGCGTCGAGGGACTCCGGTGAAGTGACGAGCGGAAGGAACCGTGGCCAGTCCACCCTGGCGATGATGGCCACAAGCGGCAGGACGATAAGCGCCGCCGCAACAACCGCCACAGCCAGCACCCACCGCGGGATCCCGGTGTAGCCGGCATTCCTGGCAGCCCTGATGGCACTCATGGCTGGCCGAATCCGGCGTCGGCCAGGACCTGGCGGCCCTGTGCACCGGTGGCCAGCGCGATGAACGCGTCGGCTGCGGCCTTGTTGGGCGTCCCCTTTACTGCGGCGATCGGATAGCTGTTGACGGCTCCGGCACTTTCCGGGAAGTCGATGCCTTCAACTTTCTCCCCCGCCGTCCGGATGTCCGTGGCGTAGACCAGGCCGGCGTCCGCCTCGCCGGAGATCACCTTGCCCAGCACATCCGTGACTGAATTTTCCTCGCTGACCGGGGCCAGCGCCATTCCGGTTTCTGTTGCGATTTTCTTCGCTGCCGCGCCGCAGGGAACCTGTGCGGCACAGGCAACCAGTTTGAGACCTGGCCTTGCGAGGTCGCTATAACTTTGGACCTCCGCCGGGTTTCCGGGCGGTACCGCGATGGCCAGGGTGTTGGTGGCAAACGCTACCGGCGCGGATTCCGTCAGCTGGGCATCCTGCAGCCGGGTCATGGTGGCCGTGTCTGCGGCAGCGAAAACGTCCGCCGGGGCACCCTGGCTGATCTGCGAGACCAGATCGGACGAACCGGCAAAACTGAACCTCACGTCCACGCCGGGATGTTTTGCTTCAAACCGTTCGGCCAGCTCAATGAAGGTGCTTCGGAGGGAAGCGGCCGCGAAGACGGTAAGGGTGCCGCCGTCGTCGTTCTTTCCCGACGCCGGAACACCGGTTCCGGCGGAACCGCACCCTGTGAGTGCAGCCAGCAGCAGGACCACTGCCGCGGCTTTTGCCAGTGGTTTCATGCCGTACCGCGCCCCGCTGACTCGATGATCACCGTGGTGGCTTTGACGACGGCGGTGGCCACCGCACCGGGTTCCAGCCCCAGTTCGTGGACCGCCTCGGTGCTCATGAGGGAGACCACCCGGAAAGGCCCACACTGCAGCTCCACCTGCGACATCACGGGATCTTCCTTGATCTCCGTGACCAGGCCGACGAAGCGGTTCCGGGCCGAACTTCCGCCTTTGGCCGGGTCGTCCGGGAGCTGGGCCAGTTTCTTGGCATGTTGGGCCAGTTCGAGGCCGTCCACCGCCCGCCTGCCGGCGCTGTCCCTTAGCGGGGTGAGGGCACCGTTCTCAGTCCAGCGGCGCACGGTGTCATCGCTGACGCCCAGGAAACGGGCGGCCTCGGAAACGCGGATACTTGGCATAAGAACATAATATGCCGCATCTGCGGTTTTCCACGGTAATTTCCTGCGCAAATCAAGACCTTGGATGCTCGGACGTAGGGACGGAACGAAGCTCCAGTCCAGTTCCTCCGGACCCCGAATATCCTTGCGCTATTTCGGAGCGCGAATATGCTCGGAAGTGAAGACATGGTTGCCAGCCGATTTCCGTTCAGGTCCTGTGGGGCGGAACCTGAACAGCACCAGCGCCGTCGCCCCGAATCCGCCAAGAGCTTGGCTGGAATTCGCCGCAGAAATCTCTTCTGCCTACCGGAAGGACGCCATGGAGGCGAACGGATCCGCCAAGGACAACATCAGCACCCGCGCCGTATCGTTCGTGCGGCACTCCCCTGCCGCCATAACTCTCATCGGGCTGGTGCTGTTGGTTGGCCTTCTGGCTGGATCCTTGATCAATGGTCCTTCCAGCTCATTGTTGGCGGTTGTGGGCATCGACACCACGGATCCGGCCAGCGATTGGTGGGCGATGCTCACCAGCGCCTTCTTTGCTACGTCATGGCTGGACTACCTGGTCCTCGTTGTCGTCCTCATCCTGGGCGTTGGCATCGCCGAGAGGATCGTGGGACCCTGGCGTGCCCTGGCCGCCTTCGTGGCCGGAAGCGTCCTGAGTTCCCTGGCGCTCATCGGGCTGGTGCTGCTTGGCACAGCGGTAAATGATGCTTGGCTGAGCTACCTGGGCGGGGACTACATCGTCGGCGCATACGGTGGTGCAGCAGCGGCCCTCGGGGCAGCTACAGCGTCCCTCAACATTCTTTGGCGCAGGCGCATCCGGACCTGGCTGCTGGCCCTGGGCATTATGTTCGTGCTCTACGTCGGCGTTGCACAATCCCTGCAGTTCCTCACCGGCGCATTGCTCGGCATACTCGGCGGCAGGCTCCTGGGGACTGGCGCCCGCCAGAAGACCAAGGCCGGAATCTTCTCCTCGCCGCGTGAAAGCCGTTTCCTGATCGCTACCGTAGTGGGCGTTTTCGCACTTGGTCCTTTACTGACACAGCTGACGGGCGCTTTGCTGCTGGGCCCACTCTCTGCAATGGGGACCCTGTCCCTGGAGAACCGACCCGAGTCTGATGAAGTCAACGAGCTTTGTGACGACGATTCCGCCTGTATTGCCCTGCAAAATGCCGTGGGAGTCAGCAGCGCCGGCGCCGTCGTTCTTTCAATCATTCCCCTGCTCTTGCTGCTCCTATGTTCAGAAGGCTTGCGGAGGGGCCGTCGGCTGGCTTTGTGGACGGCTTTGGTGGTCAACGCCGTGTTCGCAGCGGTGGTGTTTATACATCTCGTGGAATTCGCCACATCGATGGATCTGGCGGATGCCGACCAGGTGGGAACCTTATTGCTGTATGTACTGCCAGCGGCGCTCCTCCCGGCAGGCATAGCCGTCCTGCTTCTTGTCACCCGGGACCGGTTCCCGGTGACGCCGAGCCCCGCAGCCACTAAATCCATGATCAGATCGGCAGCCGTCCCCGCCGCAGCCGTGCTGTTTGGTTACATCGTGTTCTGGTTCCTGGAAGGCAACCTGGGCCGGCTGACCATCGGGGACCTTCTCCTGCAGTTGACCCATGCGCTCATTCCTTTCCCCCTGCCATATAGCGTCGAGTTGCCCCAAGGCTTTATGACGACCGTGATCTATGGATTCAGCGGCGCGATCATCTGGCTCACGTTCGCATTCCTGGCATTCAGAAACTTCAGGATGTTCAACCCGGCTTCTACAGCACGCGACGAGGAGCAAAAGAGGGTCCGCGAACTCCTCCGGCATGGAGGCGGTTCACTCTCCTGGATGGCAGTGTGGGACAACAACACTTACTGGTTCGCTCCGGACGGGCAGGCAGCGGTTGCCTATCAGGTGCACAATGGCGTGGCACTGACCGTAGCCGGACCGTTCGGGGTGGCAGATGCCCAGGCTGATGCCGCCCGTGAGTTCGTTGCTTATGCCTTGGAGATGGGTCTCATCCCATGTTTCTACTCTGCGGTTTCGGATGTAGGCGATTCGCTGGAGGGCATGGGATTCCAGGCGCTTGAGGTCGCCGAAGAGACACTCCTGAATATCGAAGACATGGCCTTCAAAGGCAAGGAGTGGCAAAACGTCCGCACAGCGTTGAACCGGGCCGGCAAGCTTGGGATCAAGGACCAATGGCACCCTTACCCCAGCATGCCGCCTGGGCTGCGCGCCCAGCTTGCCGAAATTTCCGAGGAATGGGTTGCTGACAAATCGCTTCCGGAAATGGGTTTTACGTTGGGCGGCCTCGACGAGCTCAAAGATGAAAACGTCCTTTGCTGCGTGGCAGTCGATGACGACGGCCTGGTCCATGGCGTGACCAGTTGGCTGCCCGTTTACAGCGAGGGCCGGATATCCGGCTGGACGCTGGACTTCATGCGGCGCAGGACCACCGGGTTCAAGGGCGTTATGGAATTCCTGATCGCCTCCGCCATCACTCACTTCCAGAGGGACGTACCCACCATTTCACTCTCCGGCTCGCCGTTGGCCAATTCAGGCGGACCGACCGATGGGGGCGAGGGAACCGCCGTCGACAAGATCCTGGCAATGCTGGGCGACGCCCTCGAACCGATGTATGGATTTAAATCCCTGGCGGCGTTCAAGTCCCGCTTCCAGCCTGAACACCGCACGCTGTACATGTACTACCAGGACCCCCTGGCTCTGCCCTCGATAGGATTGGCGATTACCGCGGCCTACCTTCCTGGCCTCTCCGCAAAGCAAAGCGCCATAATCCTGCGCCAGATGATGGCCAAGGAAACCGCCGTCTAACCACGTACCAGGGAAGAACCACCATGTTGACAGACCTCCTTGCGGCGGACATCACCACCGCGGCAGTTGTCGGAATCGCCGCGACAACTGGGGGCGCATTCTTCGTTGCGTTGTTCCTTCGGCCCACACCACGTTGGGCTGTGCGGGCATTCTTGGCCGTCGCTGCAGGCGGACTTGCCGGCATTGTCATCTGCTGGCTGGTGACAGACGTCTTTGATGTTTTCGGCATCGATTTCAGCCGGGCCGTCGTTTTCTGGTTCGCCGCCATGTTGGGGGCCCTGGCGCTCGCGGCAGTCAGTTTCCGCCGGAGCCCTCGATGGCGCAAGGTGCTGGCCATCGTTTCGATGCCTGTGTTTGTCATTGCGGGCGGGTTGGGAATTAACGCCGAGTTTGGCCTCAACCGAAGCATCGGCGCATTGATCGGGGTCTCCACAGAGCAGAACGTGGAGCTCAAGAAGTCCACGGACTTGGATAACAACGCATCCCAGGGCCCCTTATGGGAGCACTGGACCCCGCCGGCGGGCATGGCCGGTTCGGGGCAACAGGGAAAAACGGCCATCCCCGCTACGGCATCAGGCTTTGCGGCACGGGACGCCGGAATCTACAGGCCGCCCGCCGCTTTGGTACCGGAGCCTCCCCAACTGCCGCTCGTCATTATGCTCATGGGCCAGCCCGGAAACCCGGACCCCTCCTATATCGGGGAGGTCCTGGACGACTATGCCAAAGACCATAGCGGCCTCGCCCCGATCGTGATCGTTGCAGACCAGATAGGTCCGAACCAGGATGACACTCTTTGTGTGGACAGCAGCAAGTACGGCAACGTTGAAAGCTACATCATGAAAGACGTGGTCAGCTTCGCAAAAGAGAACCTGAACATACTCAACGATCCCAAATACTGGACCATCGCCGGGTACTCCAACGGCGGGCAATGTGCCATATCCCTTGGCGCAAAGTATCCGGAGGTGTTTGGCAACATCCTGGACATTTCCGGTGAGGAATTTCCTGGAGCGGAGAACCCTGCGGCAAACCTTGCCGGGATCTTCCACGGTGACCAGGCGGCCTACGATGCGCAAAAGCCAGTCAACATCATGGCCGGAAAAAAGTACCAGGACACGACGGCAATCTTCACAGCCGGCTCCCTGGACGCACCCTATGTTCAAGCCGCCAAAACCGTCTACGACGCTGCCACCCAGGCGGGCATGGCCACAACATACTATGAAGTCCCAAACGCAGGGCACCTGGTGGATGCCCTCGAAGGCGGACTAAAGAAAGGCTTCGAAGTCCTCTACCCGCGTCTTGGCCTCAGTCAATGAGTCCTTTTACCCATGGATGGGGACCCGTCAGGCCACACCCAGTGGATGGGGACCCGTCAGGCCACACCCAGAAAATCCTCCAGCAGCACTACTTCCAGCCCCGCCGCAAGCTGGGCTTCCCGGAAGGCCGCCAGATCCGCGGCAAACTCCGGGCGGAAGTGCATCAGCACAATATCGCCCGGCCGCAGGGAATTACCCACCTGGTAATCCATCTTCCCCGCGTTTGCTTTGGCCTCCCAGTTGATAATCGCCTTCATCCCGGCAGCTGCCACCGCCTGGCGCATCACATTGGAATAAGCGCCTCCGGGCGGGCGGAACAGCGCCGGGAGGCGGCCATAATGCTGAAGGGCAAAGTCCTGCATTCCGGCCATATCGTTTAGCTGCGACTGGTAACCCCACTCACGCACCATCGAAATATTATGGGTGACTGTGTGATTTTCAATCAGGCTTCCCTGCTTCTGGAACTCCCTAAAGAACGTGGGGTTGTCCACGACCGAATTCCTGGTCAGGAACAACGACGCGGGATAGTCATATTCGGCCATAAGCCTGACCATTTCCGGCGTCTTGACGTTTCCATCGTCAATGGTCAGGAACACAACCGGGTGTTGTGTCTCGATTTTCGTGATGACCGGCGCCAATCCGTCTATTACCGGCGGCAAATGGTAATCCGGAACAAAGGTCGGTCTGATGCGTTTCGTGGGGGTTGGCGTTGGCGACGGAGTGGCAGACGGGGCGGGATCAGCCGACGTTGGTGCCGCAACAGATGACTGGGCGTCAGGGATCTTTGCGGTGAGCGTCTCGGGCGCTGCACATGCCGGAATAGCCGCTGCAACCGACGCTCCCAAAGCGGCCAGGACAGCCCGCCTGCGGGGTCCGCTGAATTCGTCCACAGGAAGGTCTTTCCGCACAGCTGCCCCCAAGACTAAAGAAATGATTCAGCAGCAGAGTAGCAGAGGGAGAAAACGAATCAGGGCACCGCAGCGCTCAACATAGTAAATCTGTGCCCCGCGTCCAGCAATATGGGGAGGGCTTTTGCCAGTCCTGCAGATGTACCGGAGCTTGGCTGGTTTCCGTGGGAAATAATAATGTCACCCGGCAGTGCCTTGGCCGTCTCTCCGGCAACCATTGCGGCTGTATAGGTGGCCCCGCCGTCGGCATTGATACTGAATCCCGTAGGAATGGCTTCAAGGGAGAGAGCTATCTCAGTTGCAATCTCATCAAGATAGGCAGTTCCAGGACGGAAAAACCTCGGCCGTTTGCCGGTAATTTCCGAAAGAACCGCGTCATTGGCCATAATTTCCTCGTAGACGCCCGCGACGTTCCGGGTCCCGGGAATTCCGTATGCGGATTTGCCGGTCACGCTCAGCGGAAGATGCCCGGATCCATGGTTGGCCAGTTCGAAAAACGGCACCGCCGCGAGCTCACGGGCCAGCACAGTATTAGCCTGTATCCAGCGGGCGTTCAGGAACAAAGTTGCCGGCAGCTCCAGCTTCTTCAGCAGGGCCAGGGCAGCATGATCAATGCCGCTTCCGCCAGGGCCGCCGCAAAAGTCAAGGGTCAAAGCGATTCCGGCCCCGGGATCACCCAGGACCTTAAGGACGCCAGGAGCCTCGAGGCCCCAGTAAGCAGGGACCCGACCGGCGAATTGATGAACGATCTGGTCCTGCGACGGGGCGGCCGAAACTGATGTGGCGGTCGGAGCAGCAGTCGTTGCAGCCGGCTCCACAGAGGCCGAGGTAACGGCGACAGAAGGCGGCGCTGGAGCCAACGAAGTGCCCGCCCCCGTGGCCCGTGGGGACGACGCCGACGGAACCGGAGAGCCAGCGCCCGGACTGCAGCCGACAACCATCAGCGCCGCAGCTGACACTAAGAGCGCACGGCGCTGCGGATTCCTGATTGTTGATGGACCCATGTGTGTTAAATCCCCCAGATTCTCAATTTCCACGGCTGTCTGACCTTATCCCAAGGCCCGTTCCGTCGCAGGCTGATCCTCAGGAGTCCACACTCGCGTAGCGTTCGGGTCGGGCCAGCACCTGGCCAATCTGGGATGTCCCCGCCGCGACGGCCAGGCGCACCAGGAGGAACCCTGCGGCGAATACGCCCGCCAGGGCCAGGAGCACCAATGGACGCATGAGCAGTGCCATACCGGTCAAGGGCAGGACCAGCAGCGCCGCACTCGCCGTCGAAATGCCGGCAACCAGGAACAACGGGGACATAACAGCCTTGACCCGGGCGGCAGCCATCAGCTTCCGCGGTACTCCGAGCCGGTCAAGGGCCACCAGCATGGGCGCGCGGTCAAGCACCGACGACGCCTGGTTGACTCCCACGGAACACGCGACCATCAGGAATGATCCCAGCAGGGTGATCGTGACACCGGTATTGATGTCCCGGACCAGCAGCAGCGTTTCTGCGTCGGCGGCGCTGGCATCCATCACCTCGGCGATCGCCAGCCCCATCCCAACAAACACCCCGACGAAGCTGGTCATGGCAACTCCGCCCACCTGCCGCCAGGTCTCCTTGGGGCTTTCCAGAACGGTCCTGGCCGCGAGGAGCTGCTCCGGCCGGGTGGCACGCTTGAGCTGCCCCCGGGCGCGCAGCCGAACAATCCACGGTCCCATCAGGTTCAGGGCCAGGAGCGCCAGCCCAAAGCAGCCGGCCATAACGGCGATGATCACCACAAAGGTTCCGAAGGCACTCAGCATTCCCATCAGGGCAACCCCCACGCCGACGACGGCGGCCGCCACCAGTCCGCGCATCCAGTGGGCGCCTTCCGCCTTCTGCCTGGTCCGGACGCCCAACGGCGACACCACCACTTTTCGAAGGCCTAGGGCGGCGCTCACTGCCGCCAGGATGCATACGGCCGCGAGACAGGCGACAACCATCGGCAGGCTCAACCATGCGTGGCTGCCGATTGCCTGGCCGCGGAACTCAATGAGGCCAAGGAACGGAGCAGCAGCGGCGTACAGCAAGGAGCCTGCCACTGCACCCGCAGCCGCCAGTGCAGTCGATTCGAGCACGGTCAGCCACACCACCGTGCTGCCGCTCGCACCCAGGAGACACAGGGAAGCCAGCCGGTCATCACGACGGCGGGCGGCCAGGCGGGCAGCCGAAGCACCCAAGGTAAGAAGCGGGATCACCAGCAGGACCATGGCGATCACTGCCAGGGCCTGGTACGTGACGGCAATGTCGTCAGTCCAGGACCAGAAGACCTGGGAACCACCTGCCACCGTCAGGAGCAGTGCCGTGACCATACCGAACGCCAGCACCGGCAGTCCAGCCGTGCGGAGGTCCGCGGCATTTCCGCGGCCAAGGAACGGGGCCAGCCGCAAGGCCAGCGCCAGGCTACGCATTCGGACCACCGGCTTTTGCTGCCGATTCAAGGGCGCTGTCCGCAATGATGCGGCC
This sequence comes from Pseudarthrobacter sp., assembly GCA_031178005.1. Taxonomy (GTDB): domain Bacteria; phylum Actinomycetota; class Actinomycetes; order Actinomycetales; family Micrococcaceae; genus Arthrobacter. The sequence continues at coordinate 99,086 of JAPSJV010000001.1, read as the reverse complement.
GTCCCGCAGTTCCACTACACGGCCGCAGCGCGCCGCAACTTGCGGGTCGTGGGTGACGATCAGGACTGTCCTGCCGTTGGCCGCCGCGGAGCCCAGCAGAACGTCCAGTACCTCGGCCGACGTCGTGGAATCCAAGGCCCCGGTGGGCTCGTCCGCGAACAGCACCCGGGCGCCCGTCACCTGGGCGCGGGCGATCGCTACCCGTTGGACCTGCCCGCCGGAGAGTTCGCCCAGTCGGCGCTGTTCCATGCCTCCCAGCCCAAGCGCCTGCAGCCATTCGGCAGCGCCGGTCTCAGCCGCCCGGCGGGCGGTGCCGTTGAGCATCAACGCCAGCGCCACATTCTCGACGGCGGTCAGCTCCGGCAGGAGCATCCCCTGCTGGAACACAAAGCCGAAGTGCTCCCGGCGCAGCTTGGACAGCTCGCCGTCGCCGAGCTTCTCGAGCCGGACAGAACCGGCGCTGCCGGCAAAGGTGACCGAACCGGCGTCCGGCCGCAGGATTCCGGCAAGGCAGTGGAGCAGCGTGGACTTGCCGGACCCCGATGGGCCCACAATCGCGATGGCCTCACCGGCGCCGGCTGTGAAGTCCACGGCGTCCAGCGCTGTGCTTCCCGGGTAGTGCTTGGAAAGTTGTTGGGCATGCAGAATGGCGTTCATATATCCAGCTTGGCCTTCCGGTACCGACCGCCGCGTCAGACCAGTGGCTGAAGCTCCAGCCCCGGACTCAGCCCACGGTATGAAGTCGATGGACCTGCCACGCCCGCGGCTAGACTGCCGTCCATGATCTACCTCGATCCGCCGCTCTGGCCCGCCCACGGCACGCACTTTTCGCATCTGGTTTCGGATACTTCGCTGGCGGAACTGCATGCCTTCGCCGCGGCGGCCGGTATCCCGGAGCGGGCGTTCGACGGCGACCACTATGACGTGCCCGAGCGGAAGATCCCGGAGCTGGTGGCAGCCGGCGCCGTGCCGGTGGAGGGCAGGGTCCTGGTGCGGAAGCTGATTGACAGCGGGCTGCGCATCCCGGCACGGGCCAGGAATTCCTCGCTCAAGGTTCCGTTGCTGGACCGCTGGAACACGGTGATGCCCGGCGAGGACGCGCTGTTCCTGGACCTCTACGAGCGGTGGGGTGAAGAACACCGGAACTACCATGGCCGCACACACCTGCTGGCCATCCTCGAGGCCCTGGACATCTTGTCAGAACCGGAGAATCCGCCGCGGACGGTGCTGCTCGCCGCCTGGTTCCACGACGCGGTGTACCGGGGAATAGCCGGCCAGGACGAGGAGGAATCCGCGCGGCTGGCCGAAGAACGGCTGCCGCAGGCAGGGATTTCCGACGCCGATGCCGCCGAAGTGGCGCGGCTGGTGCGGCTGACTTCCGCTCATCAGCCCGAACCGGATGATCGCGACGGTGCCCTCCTCTGCGACGCGGACCTGTCGATCCTGGGCAGCGAACCGGCAGCATATTCACGCTATATTGCCGCAGTCCGCAAAGACTTTGCGCACATTGGCGACGCCGATTTCGCCGCCGGACGTGCCGCCGTCGTACGTCAGTTGCTGGAACTGGAACCGTTGTTCACGGGCGCGCACGCTCGCCGGTTATGGGAGCACGCCGCCCGGCGGAACCTACGCGATGAACTGCACCGCTGGGAGCACTGACCTCAGCCGGCGCGACGCTGACCGGACTCGCCTTCAGGCAGGCTGGGAGCCGGCAGGATCCAGATACCTGCCCACGCGCCATCGGCCGCGAGCCGGACGCCGTCACCAACAGCAACTGCAGCAGCTGCTCCGGCCGTGGAGAAGACCGGGGCCTCCAGGAGCGCCTCCAGTTGCGGCCCGGACAGCAGCGTTGCATCAAGATCCACCGTGGCCGCGGCGCGCGCCACAAACACCAGGACGGATTCGCGGGCATGTTCGCGGACGAACACCAGGGCGTGCCCTTCTGCATGGAGCCAGCGCAGGCCGCCCTCCGTCAGTGCGGAGTGCCCGCTGCGTAAGCGGGCCAAGGCGGCATAGGTCCCGGTGAGGTCGCTGCGCACCCGGTCTGGAGCGTCCCACGGCATCGGCGTGCGGGAGTCCTCGCCGTTGGTCCCGGTCAGTCCGAACTCATCACCGGCGAACACCATCGGCACCCCGGGGAGCGTAAAGATTCCCACGGCACCCAACGCCTGGCCGCCGTCGATCATCACTGTGGCCGCACGGGCCGTGTCATGGGTGTTAAGCGCGTTCATGTTCTGCTGCCGCACCTGCCAGCTGAATCCAGCGGCCAGGTCCTGGTGTGTGGCCAGGAAGTCCGCGGCATCGATCAGGTTGGGCCCGGCCAGCGGCGAGCCGAAAAAGTTCACTTCCGGCGAAGGTTTGCCCAGCCAGGACCACAGCGGCCGGGTCAGGTTTGAGTAGGTCATGGCGCCCTGCCAGTGCTCGCCTGACATATCCGCGGAGGCATCGGAGGTGGATTCGGCCAGCAGCGCTGCCTCCGGGTTGATTTCCCGGACACGGGAAGCGATCAGCCTGGCAACGTCGTCGTGCAGATCCACAGCGCCCAGCCGGCCGGTCATGTTTCCGACGTCGATCCGCCAGCCATCGAGCGAATACGGCGGCTTGAGCCAGCGCGCCACCACAGAATCCTCTGCCAGGACAAACCGTTCGCGCAGCTTCCGTGAAGACCAGTTGAGCTTGGGCAGCGACGGCACGCCCCACCACGCCTCATAGCGCGAATGATCGGCGGAGAAGTAGTAGTAGCCGGCTTCCTCAGATCCGGGATCGGCCAGGGCCTTGCGGAACCACTCGTGCGCGTCCCCGGAGTGGTTGGCGGTGAGGTCGCCCATCACCCTGATTCCCCGGTTGTGGGCGGCTTCCACCAGGTCAATCAGGGCCCTGTCGCCGCCAAGCAGCGGGTCCACCTGGTCAAACGTGGCGGCGTCGTAGCGGTGGTTGGATGTGGCCGGGAAGAATGGCGTCAGGTAAATGAGGTTGACGCCCAGGTGCTCCAGATGGTCCAGCCGCTCGGTGATGCCGGGCAGGTCGCCGCCGTAGAGCTGCAAAGCGGTATCGGGTCCCGTTCCGGCCACGGGGGTTTCCCAGCCGCAGGCCACAGCCCAATCCGGAACGGGACGCCCGGAGGCCTCCGCCGAGCGGCCAAACCGGTCAGGGAAGATCTGGTACATCACCGCCTTATGCAGCCAGGCCGGTGCCGGGGCAAAAGCCGTCAACCGGAAATCCGCGTGGTCTGAGACGTCCCGGCCGAACAGGCCTTGCGCATTCAGGTTCCAGTAGCGCCCGTCCGATTCCAAAAGAAAACGGTAACGCGCCAGGCGGTTCGTGACCTGCGTGGTTGCTTCCCACCACACCCAGCCATCGCGTTCCCCCAGGGTCCAGGCGGCGTCGTACCGCGGTTCGCCGTCCTGCACCGACCGCACCCAAACCCGCGACGCCGGTCCCCACTGGGCAGGAACCCTCACCCGTACACGGGCCAGGTCCCCCAGGGAAACGGACTGGGGCGCGTAGAGCGCGGAGCCGTCGTGATGCGGCAGCAGGATGGGCATGTCCTAACCCTTTACGGAGCCGGCCGTCAGGCCGCTGACAATGTACTTCTGCAGGTAGAGGAACAGCGCCATCACCGGGATGGCCGCGATCACGGCGCCGGCAGCAAAAACACCCCAGTTCTCCGAGCGCTGCTGGGCCACATAGGAGTAAAGCCCGACTGCGAGTGTCTGGCTGTCCGGATCGGTCAGCACCACGCTGGCAATCACGAATTCGCTGGAGATGCCGATGAAGGCCAGCAGTCCCACCACAGCCAGGATCGGGGTAACCAGGCGCAGCACAATGCCGAAGAAAATCTGCACGTGGCTGGCGCCGTCGATCCTTGCAGCCTCGTCCAGCGACTGCGGCACGGTGTTGAAGAAGCCGTACATCAGGTAGGTGTTCACACCCAGCGCACCGCCCAGGTACACCATGATCAGGCCCAGCTGGCTCCCCAGTCCAAGGGCCGGAATGACCTCGGAAATGCCGCTGAGCAGCAGGAAGATCGCGACGACGGCCAGCAGCTGCGGGAACATCTGCAGCAGGAGCAGCGAGAGCAGGCCGATGCGGCGGCCCTTAAAGCGCATCCGGGAGAAAGCGTAGGCTGCCATGGCGCCGAGGAAAACTGTTGCCGCGGACGTAATTCCGCCCACTACAAGGGTGTTGACGAACCAGCGCCCGAAGGGCCGGGCAGGATCGTTGAACAGGGCGACGAAGTTGCCGGGGTCGATGCGGCTGAACAGGCTGTTGGAACCCACCAGCGTGCCGCTGGAATCCAGGGCTGCGGACAGCACGTAAAGCAGGGGGAAGATGGCGAAGATGGTGAACACCACGCCCACCACATGCCGCCAGCCTTTGTCCTTGAACCAGACCAGGAAGGGACGGCGGGCGGGAACCGGCAGAATCCGCGGAGTTTCGGGTGCCGCCGTTGTCCCGGTGGCCAGCTGTACCTTGCTCATTGGTTCACTTCCTCAAGTGCCTTGGTCTGCTTGAAGCTGATGGCCGAGATGGTGGCCACGATGATGAAGATGATGATGGCCAGCGCGCTGGCCAGGCCATAGTCGCGCCCGGTTCCCTGCCCGAAGGCCACCTTGTACACCAGGGTGATCAGGATGTCCGTGGCTCCAATGTCCCGGTCCGTGTCCGCGAAGCGCGGCCCGCCGCCGGTGAGCATGTAGATCACGTTGAAGTTGTTGAAATTGAACGCGAAGGATGAGATCAGCAGCGGTGCCAGGGAGACCAGGAGCAGCGGCAGCTTGATGGAGCCGAAGACGCGCCAGGTGGAGGCGCCGTCCATGCGGGCAGCCTCGTCCAGTTCGGCGGGCAGCGACTGCAGCGCGCCTGTGCAGACCAGGAACATGTAGGGGAAGCCCAGCCACAGGTTCACCACCAGGACACTGACTTTGGCCAGGACCGGGTCCGTAAGCCAGCCGATGTTGGCGCCGCCCAGCAGCGTCTGGTTGAGCCAGCCGAACTCCGGGTTCAGGATGCCGGACCACACCAGTCCGGACAGGAACGCCGGGAATGCGTACGGCAGGATCATCAGGATCCGGTAAACCCGCTTGCCCCGCAGGTCCTCCCTGTTAAAGGTGATGGCCAGGAACAGCCCCACCGCGAAGGTCAGGGCCACGGAGGCTACCGCGAAAGTAAAGGTCCAGAGGATGACTCCCAGCAGCGGTCCGCGCAGGCTGGAGTCCGTGAACGCCCTGGCGAAGTTCTCAAATCCGACGTCGATCTTCCAGCCGGTGGCCAGGGTCTCGCCGCTGGCGTTGGCAAAGGCGCCCTTGCCGTTGTCCTGGTAGGTGCTGCCGGTCTCCATGTTGGTAAAGGTGTCCGTGGCGGCGTCATAGGTCAGGGTCGGCTTGAACTGGTATGCGGTGCTGCCGTCCGCGGTGCGCAGCGTTCCCTCTGCCGGATCATCGGAGACGGGCACCGTGATGGCCAGGATGTCCTGCTGGTTGGCCACAATTTCCTGGAAGGCCAGCGTTTCGTAGCCGGGGAGAGTGTTGGCCTTGCCGGTGGAGTCTTTCGCGGCATCGGGCGCATCGGCCAGCGGCTCGCCGTTGCTGCCGAGCTTGGCGTTGCCCTTCGGGTCGGTGAACAGGAGGTGGTAAGTGCCGTTCTTTTCCAGCACGGCCGCCCTGTACGCGGGCGAGTCAGGAACGCGCTGCTGAGCGGTCAGCTGGATTGCTGAGATGGCGTCAGCTTTGGTGCTGTTGTGCCCGTCTCCGTAGTTGGTGAAGGCAATGTAGCCGCTGAAGAACACCACCAGAACCTGGAAAACGAGGAGGAACAGGACGCCCGGAGCCAGGTATTTGGCGGGCAGCCCGCCCTTGCGCAGATAGATCCAGTTAATGATCAGGACGACGGCGGCGGAGACCGCCAAGGTGGCCCAGGATTCGCTGAGGAACAGCATCATCAGTATGTAGACGGCCAAGGCGTCCACCAGGCCCAGGAGCACGATCTTCACGATGATCCCCTTGAAGGAATCGATACCGCGGGGCGTGGCGCTGCGGGGGCTTCCCGGCCGGAGGGGCTCCATGGGGGAAGGACCGGCAGTTGGGGCCGGCGAATGGTCAAGTTGCTCTGTTTTGGGCATGGCAGTCTTCGATCCTTGGCAGTGATGCGGTGTGGAGCAGTTCCCGGCCGGGCAGTGGTGCACTGCCCGGCCGGGAACAGAACGGCTGGAGGGCCGGGGAGCTGCGGCGGCTCAACCGCGGCAGCGGTGGCGGAATCAGCCGCCGATCTTGGCCTGGATGCTGGCGGCCATCTTGGTCCATGCCTCGGCGGGGTCTACCTCGCCCTTGATGATGGACAGTTCCGTTGCTCCCCAGTCAGCCCAGACGGCGCTCATTTCCGGGATGGCCGGCATCGGGACGCCGGTGGCGCCGATCTTGCCGAACGCTTCCACGATCGGGTCGGTCGCGGCCTTGTCGAAGGATGCCTTGAGTGCAGGCGGACGCCCGCCTGCACTGTACATGGAGTCCTGGGCCGCCTCCGTGCTCAGGTAGTTGGTGACGAACTCACTGGTTGCCAGGGCGTTGGCGCTCTTGGCGCTGATGAAGAAGCCGTTGACGCCGATGAACGGCTGGGCGGGAGCGGTGCCCGTGGTGGGCAGCTCATCCACGGAGAAGTTGAGGCCCTTCTTCTGGGCGTCCGGGACGTTCCATGGACCGGTCAGGAAGTACGGGGACTCCCCGGCCAGGAACTTCTCCTTGGCGATGTCGCCGGTGATGTTGGAGTTCAGGACCTTCTCTCCGGCATCACCCCAGGAGGCCAGCTTCTTGGCGAACTCGACGCCGGCAGCGTCACCGATCAGGAGCTGCTTGGGGTCGTAACCGCCGTCGACGTCCTTGCCGAATACCTGCGATCCCATGGAAGCCTGCAGCGGGTAGACGTGGTACGGGTCAGCCTGCTTCGGGTCAAGGCCCACCAGGAACGGGAAGGCGGCCTTTCCTTCGGCCACCGCCTGCTTGCCGTTGGCTATTACCTCGTCAAAAGTGGCAGCTTTCGCCGGGACGATGTCCGTGTTGCGCAGCAGGGCGATGTTTTCGATCGAGTACGGGACGCCGTACATCGAGCCGTTGTAGGTCATCGCGTTGATGGACGAGTCCTGGAAGGTGCTCTTCTTGTCGCCCAGCTCGATGGGGGCAATGACGCCGTTCTGGACGAACTTGCCGATCCAGTCATGCGGCCCGACGATCAGGTCCGGGCCTTTTCCGGTGGGGACCTGGGTGATGAAGTCGTCACGCACGGCGGCGAAGTCCTTGACCACCAGCTTCACCTCAATGCCGGTATCGGCCTTGAACTTCTCGCTGATGTCCTTCAGCGCCGGTGAGCGCTCGGCGTCAACCCACATGGTGATGGTGCCGGCTCCGGCGGCCTTGAGGTCTGATCCGGCGGCAGCTGTGCCCGTCCCGGACGGCGTCGTCCCGCCGCAAGCGCTCAATGCGAGGGCGGCAACTACGGAGACTGCGCCGGCGGCAAAGACCCGGCGGCTGGTCCGGATCTCAAGGGTTTTGTGCACCTTCATTGGTGTACCTTCCTGATTTGCGTCCACGTGGCGGATCCAGGATCCGGTGGCATCGGTGATGTGGCTCACAAGGCTGCAAGCGTTTCCAACCGTACACGCGGATTCTCGTCTTGTGAAGCCGAGAATCCCAAATGAGACAGGATGGAAAAGGGATAACCTACTTGGAAACGCTTTCAATGTTTGGGCGCTGGTCCTAGAATGGCCAGCATGTCCGTCGATTCCCTGGCCCTTGGCCGCACCTCCCCTGCAGGTGCCCTCACTCCTGTCCACGACGCCGCAAAAGCCCATGGCTGGTGGCGCTCGGCTGTGATTTACCAGATCTACCCCCGCTCCTTCCGGGACCTGAACGGGGATGGCGTGGGAGACCTGGCCGGCATCACCAGGGAGCTGCCGGAGCTGGCGAAGCTGGGCGTCGACGCCATCTGGCTGTCGCCCTTCTACCGTTCCCCGCAACGCGATGCGGGCTACGATGTCAGCGACTACTGCCAGGTGGATCCGCTGTTCGGCTCGCTGGCTGACTTCGACGCCATGCTGGCCGAAGCCAACCGCCTGAACCTGCGTGTAATCGCCGATCTTGTCCCCAACCACTGCTCCAGCGACCACGTTGCCTTCCAGGCCGCCCTCGCCGCAGCACCCGGAGGGCCGGAGCGGGACATGTTCATCTTCCGGGACGGCCGTGGCCCGGAAGGAGCCGAGCCGCCGAACAACTGGCAGTCCCACTTCGGCGGCCCCGCATGGACCCGCATCACCGAACCCGGTGGCCGCCCCGGCCAGTGGTACCTCCACCTTTTCGATTCCTCCCAGCCCGATTTCAACTGGGACAACCCGGAAGTCCATGCCGAGTTCGAGCGTGTGCTGCGCTTCTGGCTTGACCGCGGCATCTCCGGCTTCCGGGTTGACGTGGCCCATGCCCTGGTCAAGGCCCCCGGCCTTCCGGACTGGGGCGGCCGCGCCGATGGCAACAGCGCCCCTGGATTCCCCGGCAGAGAGGCACCCATGTTCGGCCAGGCCGCCCTGCATGATGTCTACCGGCGCTGGCGCGAAATCCTCGAAGAGTATGGTCCCGGCCGAATCCTGTGCGCCGAGGCCAACGTTGATCCGCTCCCCCGCCTCGCCAAATGGGTCATGCCGGACCAGATGCACCAGGCCTTCAACTTCCCGTTCCTGCACGCCGGGCTGGATCTGCCCAAGCTGCGTGCCGTTATCACCGACTCCCTGACTGCCTTGGACGCCGTCGGCGCGCCCAGCACCTGGGTGCTGTCCAACCACGATGTGGTCCGGCACGCCTCCCGCTTCGGCTATGACGGCCCGGGGCCCCGCGACGGCGATGGAATCAGTCCGTTAGATCCACAACCGGATGCAGAACTCGGACGACGGCGGGCTGCCGCGGCAACACTGTTTATGCTGGGGCTTCCCGGAGGTGCTTACCTCTACCAGGGCGAAGAACTGGGCCTGCCCGACGGAGTTGATATTCCTGCCGGACTCCGCGCGGATCCGACGTTCACCCGCACCTGCGGGGAACGGATCGGGCGCGACGGTTGCCGGGTCCCGCTCCCCTGGCGGGCGGCAGAGCCCAACTCAGGCTTCGGTTCGGGAACCGGCCCGTGGCTCCCGCAGCCTGACTGCTGGCCGGAACTGGCGCGCGACGCACAGGAGGCCGATCCGGCGTCGCACCTTACCCTCTACCGCAACGCCCTTGCACTCCGCAGGAAGCACGCACTCGGCCAAGGCTCACTGGCCTGGGCAGAGGACTACTGCACCGGTTCTTCCCTGGCGTACCTGAACGGGGACACGCTGGTGATCCTGAACCTGGGAAGCGGGCCGCTGGAACTACCGGCCGGTGACGTACTGCTGCGCACGTCAGGTGCGATTGGCACGGATCCATTAGGCTCTGGAGAGGCTATCTGGCTCGCTATCGGCTGAGCGCCGAACCAAAACAGGAGGTACGGCAATGACCGGCATCAAGGACGTTGCCGAACGCGCAGGGCTCTCGGTGGCAACGGTGTCACGGGCGCTCAGCGGCAAGGGCCACGTCTCGCCGTCGAGCCGTGAACGCGCACGGGCCGCAGCCGCTGAGCTCGGCTTTGTTCTCTCCTACCATGCGTCCAGCCTGGCTTCCGGGCGGACCCACAACGTGGGCCTGGTGGTGCCCTCCGTCCATCGTTGGTTCTATTCGGCGGTGGTGGAGGGCGTTTCCGCAGCCCTGCTCCAGGCCGGGTACGACCTCACGCTCTACAACATCGGCGGTGAACAGGAACAACGCCACCGCGTCTTCAGTGATTTCCTGCTGCGCAAGCGTGTGGACGCCGTCATTGCCGTTTCCGTAGAGCTGACGGAAGAGGAAATCCGGAAACTGCTGGCGGTCCACCGGCCGATCGTCGGCATCGGCGGACCATTGCCGGGCGCCTCCACCATCAGGATTGACGATTCCGGGATTGCGGAATCGGCGACCAAACACCTCCTGGGCCTGGGCCACACCCGCATTGCGCACATGACCGGCGATGAACTCTATGAGCAGGATTTCCAGCTGCCCGGGTCACGGCGCAGCGGCTACGAAAAGGCAATGAAGGAGGCCGGGCTTCCCATTCATCCCGCCTGGGTGGTTTCCGCCGACTTCACCATCGAGGGCGCCTATGCCAGCGCGCGCCAGATGCTGGCCAGCGCCCCGGAACGCCCGACGGCGGTCTTCGCAGCGTCCGACGAAATGGCCATTGGCACCATCCTGGCCGCCCGGGACTTCGGGCTCCGGGTACCGGAGGAACTGTCAGTCATCGGCATCGACGGGCACGACCTCGGCGGCGTTTTCGGGCTCACCACCATTGACCAGGACGTCAAGGGACAGGGTGCGCTGGCTGTCCGCAAAGTCATCGCGGCGATCGACAACAGCCTCACGCTGGAAACCGAGGACACCCAGCACCCCACCACCTTTGTGGTCCGTTCCAGCACCTCGGTTCCGCCGAGCCCCAGGAGCTCGCGCTAGCCAACCAAAACCCTGCCCTGAGCGGTGGTGTTCGCACCCGACGGTTCCCAGGCCAACGAACTGCAAGCGTTTCCAGCTTTTGGCGAAAAACGCTTGCGCCATTCTCCGAGTCCGCCTAAGTTGATGGGTAGCCGTCATCGTGACGCGACCGCCGCAGCGACGCGGTGGTGCCAGCGGAAATCAGGACTCCCGGCCTGAGACCCGCCGATTCAGAGGAGTTTCACCTCTATGCCAGCCCACGACAAACGAGTTGCCGCAGGAATTCCCCCATTTAGGAAGCGCTTTCAATTGATGGTCAGAATGCTGCTTCTGGCCTTGCTAGGTACCCTGGTTTCAGCGACTGGATTGGCCGCACCGGCAAATGCTGCCGCTCCCGGCCCCAAAGACGCCACCGCGGTGATGTTCAACTGGACGTGGAACGCCATTGCCCGTGAATGCACGGAAAATCTTGGCCCCGCCGGCTACGGCTACGTCCAGACGTCACCGCCCCAGGAGCACGTCCAGGGTCCCGAGTGGTGGACGCACTACCAACCCGTCAGCTACAAGATTGAGTCCCGCATGGGAACCCGCGCCGAGTACAAGGCCATGGTGAATAGCTGCCACACCGCCGGCGTGAAAGTGATCGCCGATGCCGTTATCAACCACATGTCCGGGAAGAGCGCCGGTGGCACAGGCTGGGCCGGGTCAACGTTCCAGCACTACGAGTACCCGGGCGTCTACCAGTCACAGGACTTCCACTCCTGCCGTCGGGACATTGCCAACTACCAGGACCGTTGGGAGGTCCAGGAGTGCAACCTGGTGAACCTCTCGGACCTGAACACGTCCTCTGCATACGTCCAGGGCAGGATCGCCGCCTACCTGAACGACCTCGCCTCGCTGGGTGTGGATGGTTTCCGCATCGACGCCGTCAAGCACATCGCAGCGACGGACATGCAGGGCATCCTGTCCAAGGTCAACGACCGTGCCCGCCTCTACCTGGTGCAGGAGGTAATCCGTGCCAACGAGCCCGTCCAGCCCGAGGAATACACAGCCAACGGCGACATCCACGAGTTCGCCTTCGCCCGCAAGCTCAAGGAAGCCTTCGGCGGCGGCACCATCAACTGGCTCACCACGGGAAACGGCATCGGGCCCACCTGGGCCGGTTTCCTTCCCAACGCCAACGCCGCGGTGTTCGTGGACAACCACGACACCGAACGCAACGGTGAAACCCTCACGTACAAGGACGGCGCCAACTACGATCTCGCCCAGATCTTCACGCTCGCGTGGAACTACGGCTCTCCGTCGATCCACTCGGGGTATTCCTTCTCCGACAAGGATGCCGGCCCTGCGCTTGCCGGCAACGGCGAGGTCATTGACCCTGTCTGCGGCCAGAACGGCTGGACCTGCAAGCACGCCCAGACCGGCATCAAGAACATGGTGGGCTTCCGCTCCCAGACGTACGGTACCGCCGTCGTCAATAAGTGGGATAACGGTTCCAGCGCCATCGGATTCGGACGTGGGGACAAGGGCTACGCGGCGATCAACCGCGGCGCGGCGTTCACCCGCACGTTCCAGAGCTCACTTCCGGCCGGCCAATACTGCAACGTCATTGTTGGCCTGCCCACCGCCACCGGATGCTCGGCCGGCGGGGTTGTGACTGTTGATGCGGCAGGTACCTTTACTGCCTCCGTTGGCCAGAACGCCGCACTCGCCCTGCACGTCGGGGCGAAGGCCGGAGCCCAGACGGATCCCGGAGCCAGCGGCATGAAGGTGTACTACTCAACGTCGAAGGGCTGGAGCGAGTACAAGGTGCATTACCGAGTGGGCACCGGAGCGTGGACCACCGCACCCGGCACCGGCATGACGGCGGCCTGTGCAGGCTGGGTCTCCTACACGATTCCCGCAGGCTCCACAGGCGTCACGGCTGCGTTCAACAACGGCACCGGCACATGGGACAACAACAACTCCGCCAACTACGCACTGACCGGCACGGTGGCAACCGTAAACGGCGGAGTGGTTGGCAGCACGGACCCCTGCGCAGGGAACACCTCGACGCCGGCTGATACCAGCGTGTACTACTCCACGAACAAGGGCTGGTCCGCCTACAACATGCACTACCGCGTGGGCACGGGCGCGTGGACCACGGCACCTGGAGTGGCGATGACGGCGGCCTGCCCGGGATGGGTCCTGCACACAGTGCATGGCACTTCCGCCGGGCTCACCGCGGCGTTCAACAACGGCGCGGGAACCTGGGACAACAACGGTTCGAGGGACTACACCATCGGCGCCGGGGCCCATCAGGTAAAGGACGGCGTAGTCAGCGCGGGCAGCCCCTGCCCCTGATGCGCGAAGACCTCACGGGCCCGGGGCTTCCGGGCCCGTGAGCCGGGAAGGAGGCGGCGTCGGTTCTTCCGGCGCCGCCTTCTGGTCTTTGACGGCGAAGTTCCGGGTGCCGGCGAAACTACTGGCGTTCGCCCATGCCCGGCTGGACCGGAACAAACTCGATGGTCTGGTTCACACGCTTCTTGGACCCCCGCGAGAAGCCCTTGGCGTCAAGCTGGTTCTCTGCCCGGTACTCGGCCAAGGCGCGGTCGTAGGCTTCATTCAGGGTGCCGCCGGCCACGACTTCCTGCGTGCCGTCGTTGAACGTGACGGCGACGCTGACGCTGGCCGGAAAATGGCGCTTCATCCGGACGAAGCCGTCAGGATCCTGTTGCAGATTGATCAAAGGGAATACCCGCTTCCGCGATTGGTGGGTTCCAAGTCTATGGGCCTGCCGGGCACGAAAGCCCCGCCATGAGGCTGCCGCATCATGGGACTTCATGCCAGACTGCTGAAATGACGTTGCGATTCCAGTGCGTAGTAATCGATTCCACCGACCCCAAAGTCCCGGCTGCATTCTGGGAGCAGGCCTTGGGCTGGCGCCGGACCTTCGAGGACGAAGATGAAGTCTGTCTGGAACCACCGGCGGGCAGCCGGGAAGATGGCGTCTCACCGGACCTGTTGTTCATACGGGTTCCTGAGCGCAAAACAGTCAAGAACCGTCTCCACCTGGACCTCCGCCCGGACGACCAGGACGCGGAAGTGGCCCGGCTCGAATCACTCGGTGCTGTGCGCGTATTCATCGGGCAGGGCGACGACGTCACCTGGGTGGTCATGGCCGATCCCGACGGCAACGAATTCTGCGTGCTCCGCGCCCTCCGGGAAGGCGAAGCCGAGGGCCAGTCCGACGGTTGACGGCTGACCGCGGCGGGCCTTAGCGATAGGTGCTGACGAACGGGTGGTCCGTTGGCACAATCTGCTTGCCCAGCGGCATCAGCGAAACCGGGATGAGCTTCAGGTTGGCGATGGCCAGCGGGATGCCGATGATGGTGATCGCCATGGCAATCGCGGTCATCACGTGGCCGATGGCAATCCAGATGCCGGCCACCAGCAGCCAGATGACGTTGCCCAGCAGCGCGAAAGCGCCGTTTCCGCCGGGTTTGTCCACTACCATCCGGCCGAACGGCCAGAGCGTGTACGCGGCGATCCTGAACGAGGCGATGCCCCACGGGATGGTCACGATCAGCAGGCAGCAGATGATCCCGGCAAAGAAGTAGCCAATGGCGAGCCAGAGGCCGCCGAAAACCAGCCAGATGATGTTGAGCAGTGTCTTCATGGTCCTATTCTGCCCTGCCGCCTGCGTCATACAGCTAGGGGTTGGCCCTGAACCGTCCCTGATCTTTGACGCTCAGCGCCCCGCAGGCAGCTGGTAGATGGCAACGTGGACGGTCCCGGATTCCGACGGCGGGATGACCACCCGGAAGGCCGGCCCCTGCCCGGAGTCCGAATCCTTGGAGCACAGGGTGGAGCCCTCCACCAGCTCGGCGTCGCGGAGGACCTTGGCGTCCTGCGGGCCAATCCGGGCGTCCGGTGCCACCATGGCACCTGTGGATTTGCAGATGGCTTTCATTTCCGCGGTGTCAGCCGTGAAGCTGGTCAGGGAGGCGTCCTCGAAGGGTTCAAGAGGGCTCTGATCCACCGTGATGTTGTCTGCACTTTCCGGCAGCTCCAACCCCACAGGCTCAAACAGGGAGACCACGGCGTCTCGCGAATCGCCCGTGGCGGTAGGTTCCGGTTCCATATCTGTTCCTGTCGTTGTAGCTGCGGGGGTAGTTGCTGCGGTACCTGGACTGCCCGGTGCGGCGCATCCGGCCAGCAGGAGCCCGGCCAATGCCAGTGCGGCTATCGCCCTGCCGCTCACTTCACGCTTCCCGAATCATGGCGCGTGGACGACTCGCCCACCAGGTCGTAATTGTGCGCGATTCCCACTTCGTTAAGCCTCCCCAGTTCTTCATCGGACACATTAATGGGACCAACGTTCGTGGACTTCCCACCATCCCAGTTGTACCGGTCACGATAGCTCACGCTGGTCTCAGTCTTGTACGTCCACTCGCCGTCCGGGGTGCTGGGCGGGTACACGGTCACCTGCCCCTGGGTGCTGTACTGGATGCCGCCGGTGGCAAAAAACCAGTCCTCGCTCTGGTCCTTGTCAATGTAGTAACCGGCCCAGTCCGTGCTTACGGGGTAGGTCACCGGTCCTGTCACCCCGGAATTCCTGGCGTCCTCCACGGCACTCTTGGCGAGGTTTTCGACGTCGGCATCCGCCTGGGCAGACAGCTCGGGGACATCCGCAAGCATCTGGTCCACATCTGTCTCCAATGGTTCGCCGGAGTTTCCGAGGAAGTGCAGCAGGTTTTCTGACGCGTGGGGGATCTTGAGGGCTGCAACGTTGGCGGCCCCTTCAACCAAGTGCTTCTTTGCGTGGTCCCCCAGGTTCGCATCTTCGGTTCCGTGTTCCTCCGAATCCGCGTCCGAGTGCCAGGGCGGTGCCTCCGGCTTGGGCACGTCCTCGCCGGGTACGGGGTCTCCCAGGCCCCCGGGGTAAGCCTCGTCGCCCGGCGTTTGCCCGCCGGAATCCGTGCCGTCCTTCTCGCGGCCGGTGCGCGACTCTGCAGAACCACGGGCCTCACCGTCACGGTCGCTGGTTCCCGACGTTCCGCCGTCTTCCTTCCCCGCTGTGTCCCCGCCAGGAGCGCCACCGCCCTTCCCTCCGGCACCGCCCTGGCTCGCTTTCTCCTGCTGATCGGCATTGGCCTGAAGCGCCTTGGAAGCCTGGAGCAGGGTCTGCACCGCTGACTTGGAGAGTGGCAGCAGATCGCCCTGCCACGATTGCCGGAATCCGCGCATGTCAGGCCCAAGCCAGGCGCCGGGAGTGTCCAGCATCGAGGTGAGGGTCCGGATTGAGGAGCCGATCCGCTCGGCACTCTTGGCCATCTGCTTGGAGAGGGCACGCAGTTGCTCCGGATCGGAGCCGTAAAACTGGGTCATGCGAGCATCCTGCCAGAGCCGCCCGGAAACGCCCATGGGGAGCAGTTCCCATGGGTACCCGAGGCTCCGGCGGGAGTACAGCGTTGCGTGAATACATCTGTGAATGTACTGTCAAGAAATGGAAACCCTCACGCAAGCCCCGGTTCTGGCACGCTTCGGCTACGCCGTGTCCGATCCGACGCGGGCGCGGATCCTGCTGGCCCTTGCGAAAGCGCCGGCCCACCCGTCTGATCTTGCCGAGTCGCTTGGGGTATCCCGGCAAAGCATCTCCAACCATCTGACCTGCCTCCGCGGCTGCGGCCTGGTGATGGCCGTCCCCGATGGCCGGCGGACCCGCTACGAACTGGCCGATGCCCGCCTGGGCCACGCCATCACAGACCTGCTGGGCGTGGTCCTGTCCGTGGACCCCGCCTGCTGCGCCCCGGACGGCGAGTGCGTGGCATGAGTATCACCATTGACTTGTCCCCGTCAGTCCAACGGCGCGCGGTGCTCACCCGCCGTATCCGGCTGTTCGCAGCGGCGACCATCACCTACAACGTCATCGAGGCCGTGACAGCTTTGTGGGCGGGCAGCATTGCGGACTCGTCTGCGCTGATCGGCTTTGGCCTGGACTCCGTGATCGAGGTGGCCTCCGCCGTGGCACTGTCCTGGCAGTTCGCTGCCAAGGACCCGGAGCGGCGCGAGCATCTGACGCTGCGCATCATCGCCATTTCCTTCTTCGCGCTGGCCGCCTTTGTGGCCATGGATGCCGTCCGGTCCCTGTTCGGCGGGGAACTGGCGCAGCATTCCACGGCGGGCATCATCATCGCCGCCCTGAGCCTGGCGATCATGCCGGTCTTGTCCTGGCTGCAGCGCCGCGCGGGCCGGGAACTGGGTTCACGCACAGCAGTGGCCGATTCAAAGCAGACCCTGCTGTGCACCTACCTTTCGGCAGTCCTGCTGGCGGGGCTGGTGCTGAACAGCACGCTGGGCTGGTGGTGGGCCGATTCGGGCGCCGCCCTGGTGATCGCCGGCATCGCCGTCCGGGAAGGGCTTAACGCCTGGAAGGGTGAGTCGTGCTGCGTGGACTGCGGTCCTGCGCAGGCGGCTAGTGCTTTGCCGCCGTCACAAAAGCGGTGATCTTCGCCAGGTCCTTCACCCCACGGGAACTTTCGACGCCGGAGGAGACGTCCACGCCCCAGGCGCCTGCCGCCGCTGCCGCACCGGACACATTCCCGGCGTCGAGTCCGCCGGCCAGCAGCCAATGCCGCACGCCGGCACCCGCGGGAGCACCGCCGTCGTCAGCCCAACGTTCCTTCACCGACGCGTAGTCCCACGCTTCACCGGAGCCGGGAACGGCAGCGTCCACCAGGATGATGTCCTCGCCCAGGTTGCCAAAGGCTTCGTCCGGGGCACCGATGGCCACGGCCCTGATTACCTTGAGTCCGGCGTCGTGTGCTGTTTTTACGTCCTCGGCGGTCCGCTCGCCATGCAACTGGATCCATTCGAGGCCGGCTTCCAGCGTTGCCTTGACGGCGTCGGCGGCGGTTTCGTGACGGAAGACCCCGACGGCGGCAATCCCCTTGGGCACCTCCAGCATCAGAGTGCCGGCCAGCTCGGTGGACACCTCCCGGGGGCTGGGCGTCAGGACGAAGCCGACGGCATCAGCTCCGGCTTCGACGGCGGCACGCACGGACTCCGGCGTACTCAGGCCGCACACTTTGACGAACATTCCAGGCTCCTCCACGTAATTCATCCCTTATGACGTTAGCAAGAATGGCCAGCCGATTGGGGCGGGCTAGGGTTGGGACATGGAGATCATCCGGTACGCAGACCTTCGGCCCCAACCCTGGCGCAACGGCGGAGGGGTGACCCGCGAGCTTGCCTGCCACCCGCAGGCGGCCTCGTCCCAGGACGGCACCTGGGACTGGCGGGTCAGCATCGCCGAGGTTGCCAAGGAAGGTGAATTCTCTGCATTCCCCGGCATGGACCGGGTACTGACGGTCATCGAGGGCGAACTGTTCCTGCTCACCGTCGACGGCACCGAATACCCGATGGAAAAGTACCGGCCGTTCCGGTTCTCCGGAGACGCTCCGGCTTCCGGCGCCCTTCCCACCGGCGACATCCGGGACCTCAACGTCATCACCCGGGCCGGCGCGTACAAGGGCTACACCTCCATCATTGAGCTGTCCAAGAAGCGGGCACATCCGGTGTTCGAGGGCCAGCTCGGCATCCTGCTCCAAGGCCAGGCGTCTGTAACCCCTGGTGCCGCTCCTGCTGAAGAAGGCGAAAGCACCCCCGCCACCGCCGAACCGGTGGCACTCAGCCGCTATGACGCCGTCGTGGGATCAGACGTGCGCAGCCCCGAGATCCTGGGCCGTGGATTCCTGGCCGTAGTGTCGATCGACAAGGCCGAAGGCTAGCCTCGCCTTCGTTATCGCAGCCTTTCCACACTGGAGGGATGTGACGGCCGGGCCTAAACTCTGGCATATGACGACTTCACGATTCAACGAGCTTCTGTCCGCCCAGGTAGGAAACGAGTTCTCGGCCTCGCAGCAGTACATTGCGGTGGCTGTATGGTTCGCCAACCAGGACCTGCCACAGCTGGCCAAGTACTTCTACCGCCAGTCCGTCGAGGAACGCAACCACGCCATGATGATGGTCCAGTACATGCTGGACCGCGATCTTCCCGTGGCCATCCCCGGCATCGGCACCATCCGCAACGATTTTGCTTCCGTCACCGAGCCGCTGGCCTTGGCCCTGCAGCAGGAAAAGCAGGTCACCGCCGCCATTGAGGCGCTGTTCCGCGCCGCCCGTGCGGAGGACGACGCCCTGGGTGAGCAGTTTATGCTCTGGTTCCTCAAGGAGCAGGTGGAGGAAGTCGCGTCCATGACCACGCTGCTGAACATCGCCGAGCGCGCGGACAACCTGTTCGACATCGAGAACTTCATCGCCCGCGAGTCCGTAGGCGACGCCGGGCACGACTCCTCCGCACCTGAGGCTGCCGGCGGCATCCTCTAGATCCCACCCTCCCAACTAAGTAGCATTTGTTGCCCTTTACAGCCCTGTAAAGGGCAACAAATGCTACCTACTTGGGGTGGGGCCCGGTGGTGAGGTTCGCCACCAACCCAGCCACCCGCGGCCGGGGGTTGCTACTCTGGAGGCAAGGCTCCCATCGGGGCCTCCGGACGACGGTTCAGTACCCGGAACGCGACAAGACTGGCCAAAGGATCCCTCATGTCGTGGTTAATTCTCATCCTGTCTGGAGCGTTGGAAGCAGTCTGGGCAGCTTCCCTCCACAAAGCCTCCAAGGCCACAGGCCGACGCCGCATCCGCCCCGCCGCACTGTTCCTGGTCTCTGTCATCGCGAGCACGGGCGGCCTCGCCATCGCGATGCAGAGCATCCCCACGGGCACGGCCTACGCCGTCTGGGTGGGTGTAGGCGTGGTCCTCACCAGCGTCTATGCGATCGTCACCAAAGTTGAACGCCCGACGGCGGCACGCATCTTCCTGCTCGCCGGCATCGCCGCGTGCGTGGTTGGCCTGAAGGTGGTGGCGTGATGACTAAATCCACTGTTGCATGGCTGGTACTGCTGGCTTCGGCTGTCCTGGAAGCTGTGTGGGCCACCGCTCTCGGTTTATCTGAAGCCTTTACGCAGCCCCTTCCCACAGCCATTTTCGCCGTCACCGCGACGCTGAGCCTGCTGGGCCTTGGGTACGCCGTCCGCACCGTCCCGCTGGGAACCGGTTACGCCGTCTGGGTGGGAATCGGCGCTGCGTTGACGGTGATCTGGGCCATGGCCACCGGCGACGAATCGTTCAGCGTCTTCAAACTGCTGTTCATTGCCGGGATTGTGGCGTGCGCCGGCGGGCTGAAGTCCCTGCCCGAGGACCGGTAGAGCCACGGACCACCAGGTCTGAGGCCAGGACCACCGGCGAACGGCTGCCCTGTTCGCCGGCAACCTCGGCCACCAGTGCATGGACGGCCGCGTGCGCTATGGCGGTGCTGGGTTGCCGGAGCGTGGTCAGCGGCGGATAGGTGAGCGCCATGAGCGTGGAAT
This sequence comes from Pseudarthrobacter sp., assembly GCA_031178005.1. GTDB lineage: Bacteria > Actinomycetota > Actinomycetes > Actinomycetales > Micrococcaceae > Arthrobacter. The sequence goes on along the minus strand of JAPSJV010000001.1, from coordinate 79,162 downwards.
CGTCGAAGCCAACGATCGAAACGTCCTCCGGCACCCGCAGTCCCCTGGCCTGTGCAGCGCGCACGGCTCCGAGCGCCATCACGTCGGAGGCGCAGACGATTGCTGTGTGGCCTGAGTCAAGGAGTTCATTGGCCGCGCTTTGACCGCCTTCCACGGTAAACATGCTGGTGGCAATGTGGGGTGCGGCGTCATCCACGTCCAAAAATTCAGCCAGGGCAGACCGGAAGCCGGCCAGTTTCTGCTTGCTGGGAACGAAGCGGTGCGGGCCAATGGCCAGCCCCACGTTCCGGTGCCCCAGGCTGGCGAGGTGCTGCACAGCCGTCCGGATGGCGGCGGCGTCGTCGTTTGAAACCGAAGCCGCCCCCAGCTCCGGGCGGTCGCCGTTGACCAGGACAAACGGGATTCCCCGGCCGGACAGCCGGTGGTAGCGCTCCAGGCTGGCCTGGCCGTCCGCGTGGGCACTGCAGATGAAGATGATGCCGGATGTCTCCTGGGCTATCAGCATCTCAATATATTCGTCTTCGGAGCGTCCGCCGCCGGGCAAAGCGCAAATCACCGGGAGGAAGTCCTCCTGTGAGAGCAGGGAAACCACGGCCTGCGCGATGGCCGGAAAAATCGGGTTGGTCAGGTCCGGAACAATAATCCCCACCTGCCCCCTGGCAATGCTGCGGGTGCGGTCCGGACGCTCGTACCCAAGATCGTCCATCGCGGCGAGGACCGCCTGGCGCACCTCCCGGGAGACCCCCTTGCGGCCATTGACCACGCGCGACACGGTGGCGATGCTGACCCCGACCTTGCGGGCCAGGTCTTCCAGCCGTGGGCGTTCAACGGTGGCTGGTTCCGCTCCTTGGGTATTGCTCATCTGGCTCCTTCACGGAACGGTTCCTCCGGCATTGTCTGGTTCAAGTGTACGGACGAAATGCGCTGCAGCTGACGCAAATACAGCGTAAATATTTCAGCAAACCATTGACGTTCTATGTAAGCGCTCTCTAGGCTCGTGGATACTCCCCCGCCGTTGCTACGGCGTTCCCCAGGAAGGTCTCCCAATGACGCCCCTTTCCACTCCTCCACGGCAGCGTGCCGATTTCACGAGGAAACTCGCCGCTGCACTTGCAGCGGCCTGTGCCACACCCCTGGTCCTGGGAGCATTGCCGCTTCCGGCATTCGCGGACCACACCACCAGCCCCGCCGTTGTTGCCCTGGTGGGCTCCCTGCAGTCGGAGCTCGGCTGCCCTGGCGACTGGCAGCCCGAGTGCGCCGCCACCAGGCTGCTTCCCGTCGAAGGCTCCAGCACGCTCTACCGGGCAACCTTCGATGTCCCCGCCGGCACCTATGCCATGAAGGTGGCGCTCAACAATTCCTGGGATGAAAACTATGGCGCAGGAGGCGTGGCCGGCGGCGGGGACGTGGTGCTCACGGCTCCTGGCGGTGCTGTCACTTTCACGTACGACCATTCCAGCCATCTCCTCACGGACGATGCGCCGGACGCCTTGGGCGCTGAGGCCGGCGCGCACTGGCTGGCACCCGGCACTCTCGCGTGGCAGGCACCGGCAGCCGAGGGAACAACCTACCGGTTGTACAGCGCTCCCGACGGCGGCCTGGCGGTTGCGGACGGCCAGGTCACCGGCGGCGTTTTCCTCCCGCTCCAAAAAGACGACGGCGGCCTGGACGCCGCACTTGCTGCCAGGTACCCGCACCTGGCAGCATTCAGCTCCCTGCGGCTTGCCGAGGGTGATGCGGCTGCGGCAAAGGACCTGCTGAAGGGCCAGCTGCTGGTGGCTGCAATCGGCCCTGACGGAACCGTCGCCGCAACAACCGGCGTCCAGGTTCCCGGCGTCCTTGATGCCCTCTATCCGGGCGCCGCGGAACACGAGCTGGGCCTGACCTGGAAGGGCAAGCGCCCCCAGCTCGCCCTGTGGTCCCCCACGGCCCGGAGCGTCAAGGTCCACACTTATGCCTCCGGATCCGGTGGGGATCCTGTAGCCAGCCGGGCCATGGAAGCGTCTGCCGACGGCGTCTGGACCGTTGGCGGCGACAAGGACTGGAAGGGCGGCTACTACCTCTACGAGGTGGAAGTCTTTGTTCCGGAAACCGGCAAGGTGGAACGGAACCTGGTCACCGACCCTTACAGTGTTGGCCTCTCCGCCAACTCGGAACGCAGCCTGTTTGTTGATCTCCAGGACAAGTCATTGGCTCCCGAGGGCTGGCGCAAGCTGCAGAAGCCGGCGCTGGACAAGCCTGAGGATCTCTCCCTGTACGAGCTGCACGTGCGGGACTTCTCCATTACCGACGAGTCCGTACCGGCCGGACACCGTGGTACCTACAAGGCCTTCACGGATACCGGCAGCAACGGAATGCAGCGCATCCGCGAACTCACCGAGGCCGGCCTGAACGCGGTCCACCTCCTGCCGGTCAATGACATCGGCACCATTGAGGAACGGCGCAGCGAACAGCAGGAACCGGCCTGCGACCTTGCCTCCATGCCTGCCGATTCCGAGCAACAGCAGGCCTGCGTGGCGGAAACCGCAGCGAAGGACGGCTTCAACTGGGGATATGATCCGCTGCACTACACAACCCCGGAAGGCTCCTACTCCACCGACCCGGACGGCACCACCAGAATCACCGAATTCCGCGAAATGGTGGCGGCACTGAACAACGCAGGAGCCAGGGTGATCCAGGACGTTGTCTACAACCACACCGCGAGCGCAGGCCAGGCCGGCACCAACAACTTGGACCGGATTGTTCCCGGTTATTACCACCGGCTCAATGCCACTACCGGGTCCCTTGAAACCTCAACGTGCTGCGCCAACACGGCCACGGAGAACACGATGATGGGCAAGCTCATGATCGACTCCGTGGTGACGCTGGCCAGGACCTACAAGCTGGACGGCTTCCGCTTTGACCTGATGGGCCACCACTCCAAGCAGAACATGCTGGACGTTCGGGAAGCACTGGATCAACTGACCCTCGCCAAGGATGGTGTGGAGGGCAGGAACATCACTTTGTACGGCGAAGGCTGGAACTTCGGCGAGGTGGCCAACGATGCCCGGTTCATCCAGGCCACACAGCTGAACATGGCCGGCACCGGCATCGCCACCTTCAACGACCGCCTGCGCGACGCCGTCCGTGGCGGCGGCCCCTTTGATCCGGATCCCCGGGTCCAGGGTTTCGCGTCTGGACTCTTCACTGATCCCAACGACTCCCCCGCCAACGGCACTCCGGAACAGCAAAAGGCCGCGCTCCTGTTGGCACAGGATCTGCTGAAGGTTGGCCTGACCGGCAACCTGAAGGACTACTCCTTTGTTGACCGTACCGGTGCCACGGTGACCGGTTCCGACGTGCCCTACAACGGCGCCCCCGCCGGATACACCAGCGATCCGCAGGAAGCCATCACCTACGTTGAAGCCCACGACAACGAGACCCTGTTCGACGCGCTGGCCCTGAAGCTGCCCCAGGAAACGGCCATGGCGGACCGCACCAGGATGCAGACGCTGGCCCTCGCCACCACCTGCTTTTAGCCAGGGAATCTCCTTCTGGCACGCCGGCGGCGAGTCACTGCGCAGCAAGTCCCTGGACCGCAACAGCTACGATTCCGGCGACTGGTTCAACATCCTGGACCATACCGATGCCACCAACGGGTTTGGCCGCGGGCTGCCGCCGAAGCCGGACAACCAGGACAAGTACGCGTTCATGCGTCCCCTGCTGGCCGATCCTGCCCAGAAGCCTTTGTCCAGCGACATCGGGGAAGCACGCGTCCGTGCCGCCGAACTGCTTCAGATCCGCAAGAGCACTCCGTTGTTCCACCTCGGTGAGGCCGGCCTGGTGCAGCAGAAGGTGTCCTTCCCGCTGGGCGGACCGGAGCAGACGCTGGGCGTCGTGGTGATGCGGATTGACGATGCCGTCGGCTCCGATGTGGACGCGGGCCTGGCCGGCCTGGTGGTGGTGTTCAACGCATCGGATGAGGCAACCAGCCAGTCCATCCCGGGAACCGCCGGAGCCGAATACGCACTGCACCCGGTGCAGGCCGAAGGCGTCGACCCCGTAGTCAAGACGGCCACCCACGAGGCGGCCACAGGAAGCTTCACTGTTCCCGCGCGGACGGTGGCTGTCTTCCAGACGAAGTAACAGCAGCTGATCGAAACGGGCAGGCTCAGCGGGCAGTCTAGGCTTTTGCCATGGACTCCCCTGAGCTTGCCCTTGCTGTTGGCAGCCTCCGCCGTCGTGCCGCCGGCGGTGAGCGAATCATCCTAGGCATTACCGGCGCTCCCGGTGCGGGCAAATCCACGGTGGCAGCAAGGGTGAGCGACCTCCTCCACCCGCTGGCCGCCGTCGTGGTTCCCATGGATGGATTCCACCTGGGAAACGCGATCATCGACGGCACACCCCTGCGGCAGCGCAAGGGCGCTCCTGACACGTTCGACGTCGGCGGGTACCTTTCGCTGCTGGCCCGCCTGGCGCGGCGCGACGAGGATGTTGTGTACGCACCGGAGCTCCGCCGGGATCTCGATGAACCGGTTGCGGCGTCCATCGCGGTACCTGCGGAGGTGCCGGTGGTGATCACCGAAGGCAACTACCTTCTGGCCGACCTGCCGGAGTGGGAGAGGGTCCGCCCGCTGCTCACGGAGGCCTGGTTTGTAGAGGTTCCCGAGGAATTGCGGATGGAACGGCTGATCGCAAGGCATATGGCTTTTGGGATGGACCGGGCCGCCGCAACCGCCTGGGCGGCCGGACCGGACCAGGCCAACGCGGACCTGATCCGGCGCACCCGGGCGGGTGCCGACGTCGTGATTGCCTGGGACTGAGGCCGTCAGCCGACCTGCTGGCCCTGGGCCGCCGCAGCCCTCCGCCGCGCCCCGGTTACCAGGAGGAACACCGACACAGCGGCAAACCAGATGAACACGGGCTGGAACGAGATGAGGAACAGCGGTATCTGGGTAATCAGCAAGGGGCGGAAAATCGCCACCAGACCAACGACGATGCCAAACCAAGCAAGCCACCTTGGCAGGCCACCGGCTCGCAACGACCCGGCACTGACGGTAACGATAACGACGCCGAGGGCCACCTGCCCTTGTGCCATGGCAGCAGCCCACAGCCCCTGCAGGAGGAGAACGGCGTTCACGTCCAGCTGGTAGTCGGGAGTTGAACGCAGCACTACGGCAATACCGGTCGACATCATCTCAGAGACCAGCCCACCGGCCAGGAAGAGAGCTGAACCGACGGATACCACTCCGCTTATCCATGCAGACAGGTCCGACTGGTGGGCGATGCGCCGCAGTCCGGCGAAGAATCCGATGGCAAACACGAAGATGAGGTTGGACAGGGCGAAGAAGATCACCATTTGATCCACATTTGCCTGGGCCTCGAGATAGGTGCCCACCTCTGCTCCCGCGCCGGCTTCCCAATAGTTGGGTGTCCGTTTCACCACTACGGACAGCGGACCATTGATCAGAATGGCAACCACCATCCCGATCCCGCACCACCCGGTCAGCCGGCGGGCCTTTCCGTCGAGAAGGGGTTGTTCAGCGGCCGCCAGTGGAGTCCGCTGGTCACTGTTCATATCGCGTGAATTGCGCATCACTCATCTCCTTTTCGTTAGAGTTGGACTCCAATAAACAGAGTTATACTCTTCTCAGTAGGGGATGTCTATACTGAATGCATGGCTGCTTCCGACTCTCCGACGTATAGGCAGCGCCAGGCGCAAGAGACCAAGGATCGCGTTATCGCCGCCGCCCGAAAGCTCATGGCGGTGAATGGGTGGGCGCCCACCACCATCAACTCGATTGCGGCAGAGGCAGGCGTCGCTCCCCAAACCATCTACGCTGCTTTCGGAAACAAACGTGCCATCCTCCACGGCATGCGCCAAGCCATGGTGCGGGACTCGAAAATTCCTGAACTGATGGCCCAGGCAGCCGCTGAATCCGACGCATCCCGCCGCCTGGGATTGTGGGCGCGCCTGGTACGCCAGCAGATGGAGACGAGCTACGACATCATTTCCATCCATCGGCAGGCCGCAGCGTCGGACCCGCAGGTGGCTGCCGAGTACCGGAAGGTGCTGGATAACCGGGCCCGAAGCTTTACGAAGTTTATTGACGGCCTGGACGGGGAACTCGGGGCCGGCCTGGACAAATCTACGGCAAGCGACCTGCTGTGGTGCTTCTCGAACGAGGAGATCTATCGCGAACTCGTCCAGGAGCGCGGCTGGTCAGCAGACCGGTACGAGAAATGGCTGACAGCAACCCTCATCGCACAACTGATCACCCCGGGAATGGCAAAGCCGGACTGGTTGTCCGCCCTGGGAACCCGTCCTTAGAGGGCCGCCGGAAGCACCAGGAGGTAGCCAGTCTGCAGGTCGCTGCTCCAGCGCCGCGGCTCACGGACCACGAACTGGGTAGCCAGCTCCTCCGGCTTGAGCAGGCTGTTAGGTACAGGCGACGATCCCCATTTCACGCTGCCGTGCGGGTACAGCGGATCCAGAACACGGACGCCGGTGACCGTGAACTCCGGGAATTGGGCGGGGTCTCCAACCGACTCGAAGCCGCTCATCACCCACGCATGCCGGCCGCTCCACATCACCAGGCCCACGGGCCGGCCCGTATCCGCAATGGCCCGCGCGGCGGTCCGCAGCGCGTCGTCGTAGCCAGGGACGCTGACCACGTTGTACGGCCCCATCCCGGATTCCGTCAGTACCTGCGCCCAGCCCAGCGGATTGGCGCCGTTGAACGAGTTGGACGACCGGGCCCTGGCCATCTCCCACAGCTCACCCTGGTGGCCGGCATCGGTCCACGACCCGCCTCCGGTGTCGTCGATCAGATTGTGGGCCATCTGGATACTCGCCGCAACACACCAGTCGAACGTGTACTGCGGGACAAAGTCGCCCTCCTGATAGAGGTTGAAAGCGAACGGTTGGGGCACCGGCGGCGGTGGAGGCGGTTCCGGTGGTGAGGTAACCGGCGTCGGGATTTCGACGGCGGCACTGGGTGTTGCTGGGGCACTCGCGGTTGGTGGGGCATCCGGCCCCGCAACCTGAGTCACGCCGGTTGAACGATCCGGGGCCACCGAGGGTGTGCAGCCCGCGACCATAAAGGCCAAGGCAAAAAGCCAGGCCAAATAACGGGGCTGGGCGCCGGACATGATGGAGCAATTTTAGCGCGGAACAGTCACGGTTAGGCTTCGCACTTCGCGCTAATCCACCAGCCGACGCCCAAGGGGATCAGGTACCCACGCAGGTGGTCCTGCGCGCGGTGTCGGACGTCATTCGGGCACCAACAGCAGTGAGGGGACGACGGCGGAATTCGCCGTCGTCCCCTCACGTTGGGAGGCCCGCGTGGTCTCGACAGGCTCGACCACCAGGCTCGGTCAGAACCTCGCGGCGGCGGCGCGGAGCGCGCGGGCGAAGAGGTCGGCGTCGTCCAGGGTGTTGTAGAGCGCGGGCGTCACGCGGACAACCTCGCCGAGTGCCACGCCGCCGCGGCGGACGGTGAACACGCCCCACTCCTCGGACAGGTACTTGGTGATGGCTGTGGACTGGGCGTTGGTGGTTTTGCCTGCGATCCGGAACGACGTCAAGGCTCCGTACATGCTTGGATCCTCGGGCGTGAGGATCTGCAGGTTCGGCACGTCCAGGACCTGGTGCACCCAGCGGTCGCGGAGCAGGCGCAGGCGGGCCTGCTTGTTGGCGGCTCCGACGGCCCGGTGGAAGTCCAGGGCGGCGGGTACGGCGAGGTAGTTCGCGGAGTTGGCCGTACCGGTGTGGATGCGCGAGCGGATGTCGCCGGCGCTGTAATCCCCGTCGGCGAAGTGGCGATCGACGTCCGCAAGCTTGTCCTTGCGGATGTAGAGGAAGCCGGCGCCCAGCGGGGCACCCATCCACTTGTGCAGGTTGAAGCCGACGAACGGGCTCTTCAGGTCGGTGACGTTGAAGTCCAACTGGCCCCAGGCGTGGGCGGCGTCCACCACGGTGTCCACGCCGCGCTCCGCGGCCATGGCGGAGATTTCAGCGATCGGCGGGACCAGGCCGGTCCGGTGCGAGACCTGCGTGAGCAGCAGGAGCTTGATCTTGGGGTTGTCGGAGAGCAGTCGGGTGTAGTGGTCAAGGACGCCCTGCCGGGTGGCCGGTTCGGGGATGGCCGTGCGAATGACCTCGACGCCGCGGCGTTCGCGCAGCCAGTTCATCGCGTACTGCATGGAGTCGTAGTCCAGGTCCGCATAGGCCACGGCGTCGCCCGGGGCGAGCTTGTTGTACCCGCCGATGAGGACCTGCAAAGCCTCGGTGGCTCCGCGGGTCAGGGCGATCTCGTCCACGGAGCAGCCCAGCTCTGCAGCGATCCGTTCGCGCACGGCCGAGGCCTCCTGGCCGTAGTCGCGGCGCATATACCAGGAGTTTTCCAGCTGGATCCGCTCGGTCGCTTCGGCGAAAGCGGTGCGCACGTTTGCCGGGTTCGCGCCGAAGTAGCCGTTCTCGAAGTTGACCGTGGCATCAGTCATCTCGAAGTGCTTGGCCACCTGCCGCCAATATTTCTCATCCCGAGCGACGTCGTCCGGGGCACCTGCCGGGGCGAACGGCAGCTTGCCATCCGTTTGGACAGCGGGGGCGGCCGACGCTGCGGGGCTGACCACCAGTCCGGCCAGCGCGAGCACCCCGGCCCCGGCCGAGCCGGTGAGCATTCGTCTGCGATTGAAATCCATCGGAACTCCTTGAATCATTGAGAGGGCCTGGCGCTCGGGCCGGCGGGGACTCGATAATCTCCGATGCGAATGACACCTTCCTGACCTGCAGGTGTACGCCTGGCAAACAAGGCACTACGTCGGACATAGGATATTATGCGAACGGGCAGCATCGGCACGTGGAAGTATTCAGGTATGACTATCGATAAAGATGCTGCCCACCTTCCGGCGCCAACGGACTCGCACGGCGCAAACGCCGCGGCCGAAGTCACCCGCGGCTGGGACCATATCGGGGCCATCGTTGTCGATGCCACGCTCCAGCGCCGGCAGAACTACAACGAAACCGTCAAGCCACGCGTCGAAGCCCTGATCGCGGCATGGCCGGATGCCGCCACAACCAGTGGATTCCGCCAGCACCTCGATACAGGGCAGCTCTCGGAAGTCATCGACTGGCCCTCTCCCGGCCGCCTGGCCCAGGTAGAAGACATCACGCAAGTGTTCGAGCGTGAGGGCATCGAAACGGTAGGGGAACTCCGCGGCACGCTCGAGGACCACGCCAAGGGTGCAGCTCTTCGGGAAGCCCTTGCGGGCGTGCGGCACGTCAGTCCCAAAACGCTGGATTACATCGGCGTCCTGAGCAGCATCGCAACACCCAATCCTGGGTAAAGTCCGCCTGAAGGGGTCGAGGCAGCCTGCCGGCTTGCGTTGGCAGGCCGGGCCCGGTCCCCGCAGTATGCGCATCTGCAGCCGATTCCGGCCACAGACAAGGACAAAGCCGCCGGGCTCAGGCCACCACGGGTTGAACCGGCCGAACGCGCCGGATACGTCCGCGGCGACGACAACTATGCCGGTGGTGCAGCAGGGGGACCAGCAGCGGCCGGAAGGCCAACGGAGGTGCCGTCCGGAATGGTCCAGACGGCACCTCTTTCAACCGTTATTTACTACCTTGGAAATAGTGGCATTGACCTGGTGAGTTCCGGGCCGGCCTTAGGGCACGAGGATTGCTCTGCCCCGGACCTTACCTGCGTTGAGGTCATTAATTGCCAACTGGAAGTCATCAAGCGCGTACTTCTGGGTGTGAAGGGTGACGGCCCCTCGTGCCGTGAGAGCCATGAGGTCCTGCAAATCGTTGTACGAGCCGACCAGGTTGCCGATGATATTTTTCTCGGAAGAAACAATATCAATGGTGGGGACGTTGATATTCTCGCCGTAGCCCACGACGTAGTAGTTCCCCGCCCGACGGAGCATCGCCATCCCCGTCACCGTTGCGCCGCCTTCTCCGACGAAGTCGATCAATGCTTCCGCGCCATTTCCGCCGGTCAGTTCGAGGACCTGATCCACCTCTGACCCGTCGGCGATTATACCGACGTCGGCACCAATCTTTTGTGCCAGATCCAGGGCCGGTGCACTGCGGTCCACAACCACAATACGGGCGGGGGTGAGAGCTTTGAGGACTTGGATTCCGATGTGTCCCAGGCCTCCGGCCCCGATGACCACGCAGGTGTCCCTTGCTGACAGCTGCCTGGCTGCCTTGGCCGCCGCGTGGTAGGCCGTCAGGCCGGCGTCGGCCAGGGCAGCGACGTCGGCCGGTTCGAGGGAGTCATCAATCCTGACGACCGAGCGGGCGGATGTCAGGAGGTATTCAGCGTAGCCTCCGCCGGTGTCGATACCGGGAAATTTGCTGTCTTCGCAGTGCACATCGTCGCCTGACCGGCAGGCGCGGCACAGCCCACAGGTGATGAGCGGATGAAGGATGACTTTGTCCCCTTCCTTCACGTTAGTGACAGCGCTTCCAACCGCATGCACCCAGCCAGCGTTCTCATGCCCGATCGTGTAGGGCAGGTGGACCTGGGACTTCTCAGCCCACTGGCCCTCCAGGATGTGCAGATCGGTCCGGCACACTCCCGCCCCGCCGATTTTGACGACGACGTCCAAGTGGCCGGTTATCTCGGGGACCGGCACTTCGGCCATCTTGAGTTCCTGGTGGTAGCCGATCACTTGGACGGCTCGCATGGTGCGCATTAGTGATTCTCCTTGACTCTAAGCGGAAGTGCTTCGCGGTTGAGGGTGGCTTCGGCGCCCTCGGGCCGGGCGGTCTGGTCTGCGCCGGATCCGGCATAGCGTGTGCGGAGCAGGCCGCGGCAAAAATGGGCGTTTCCGTCGATTGAGATGCGGGTTGAGCGGGCACGGCGCAATGCCATAGGCACCGACTCTGCGGGGTACGGATGGTCTTCGTGGTTGACCAGGACAATCGAGTCTGATTCCTCGGGCAGGCCCAGTGCGGTGCGCCTGCGCAGCAGTGCGTCCTTGTTCCGCCCCTTTGGCAGGTCCCGGAGACGCACGCTCCCCATATCTGTTTCCAGGAGCTCAGGGTCGGACCGAAGGAGTTCTGTCAGGCACCGTTCCATAGCGGCGGTGTGTGCCTTCCGGCGGAACGTCCACCGAAGTTCCTCCAGGCTGTCTTCTGCTTCATGCCGGAATGTCCCGCGGTAGCCGGCGTCGGCGGCTAAGCCGGCATTGATGAGGTCAGAGTCGTGGTGGTCGTCGAGTTCGACGACGGTTCTCGCCACTCCGTCAAGAGCGGAGATGACGTCTTTGCTGTCTGAGGCCATGAGGTAGGCGAAATTGGGCGAACAGAACGAAGTAGGCAATCTCAGGTGAACAATCGCGTGCGTTCCGCCGGGCCCCGTCAGGGCGGACACGGAGCGGACGAAGCCAAGGTCCGTGATCGGTTCGTCGAGTTCGGGGTCCAGGACCGCGCCCAGTGCGGCACGGATGTCTTGTTCCGTGACCTCCGCACCAATTCGCTCCAGTGTCCCGGTGCTGGCGGCAGTCATCGGACACCGGCCAGGTCGGCCCGCTCCGGCTGCCGGGGCCCGGTGGCGGTCTCCCCCGCGTTCGGCAACTGCAGCTCTGCGGGAACAGGAATGTTGTACATTTTCGCGGCGTTGAGCCCGAGAATTTTCTTTTTCTGGGCTGTCGTTAACGGCGCGTATTCCGTCATGTCCTCCGGGATCTGGAAATCGACGAAACGTTCGATCAGCCAGCGCGGAGTCCAGATTGCGTAGTCGCTGGAGAACTGGATGCGGTCCTCTCCAATCCAGTAGATGAGCTCGCCGATAATCTGGGCGAAATAGCGCGGCCGGGTATGAATGAAGGGCATTGCGACGGCCAGTCCGCCGTGGACGTTGGGCTCCTGGGTGGCGATCCAGCAGAAGTCCTCAAGCCGGGGCAGGCCAACGTGTTCAACGATGAAGTTCAGATCGGTGAAATCCGAGGCCGCATGGTCGACATCAGCGACGTCGAAGGCGTCGCGGTCGAGCGGGCGGATAGTGGGGCCCTTGTGTACGTGGATGTTCTTGATGCCCAGTTTTCGGCATTCCTCGAAGTACCTGTAAGTCCACGCATCGGAGAGCTTGTAGCCCCGGGACTGCCCTTGCCACTCGGCCGTGTACAGCTTGACGCCCGTGAACTTCATTTTTTCGTGGTCTGCCCGCAACCGGTCAAGACCCGCCTCCCCCTGGCGGGGATCGAAGCAATGGTTGTACGTAAGCTTGTCCGGGTTGGCAGCCGCCAGGCTGTAAGCCTCTTCGACCTGCCCAAAACCGCGCTTGTAGAACTCACCAAGGTAGGCCGGCTGGAAAATCGCGTGGTCAACGTGCCCCTCATCGAACACGTCCTTCATGAGGCGTTTGCCGCCCTGGTAGAGGAATTCCTCGTAGGACCACTGTTCCGACTCCGGGGACAGGTTGCGGTGGTAGTCGTAAAAACAATCGATGAACTGCTTGCCGTGGATGTTGCGCTGGTTCTCAGGCCGGGCATCCCACAAGGCAATGTGTGCGTCCACGATGAAGTAGTTTTCGCCATCTTGGCTATACATCTCTGGTCTCCTTCCGGCGACTGCCATAGTCGCGTTACCCCTGACGCTAGGCCTGATGGCCATCTGTCAGGAGGTGACCGGCGTCTCAATTTGAGACATCACATGATGCCGGCCCTTCCGGCTCGCAGTATTGTCGAATGACAAACCTAGGAGGCGGCAATGGCGCCGAACCAAGATGAACGACTCGCCAAACTGGCCCGGGAGGCCCGCCCTGGCCAGATCGTGACTGCCGCCAAGCGGCTCCTCGCGTCGTGGCAGCGCAGTGAAGAATACGGAGTCTCTGCCGAAGCAGCCGAGCCCGCGTGGGCCGGTACGATCGAGAATGACTCGCTTTTCTACCAGTGCGGGCAGGAAGTCCTCACCGGACTGCACAGCACGTTGATCAATGAACCGCTCAGCCTCATGCTCACCGACGCAGACGGTCTCGTCCTCAACCGGTTCAGTGGCGACACCTCGCTGCTGCGGGCACTGGACAAGGTATACCTGGCGCCCGGCTTCGCGTTCTCGGAACGGGAAGCAGGAACGAACGGACTTGGGCTTGCCCTCGCCGACCGCACGGCCACCTTGGTGCGCGCGGAGGAGCACTACAGTGCCAGCCTAAGAACCTACACGTGCGCCGCAGTCCCCGTCGTGCATCCCCTCACTGGTCAGTTGGAAGGCAGCGTCAACATCACTACGTGGTCCAAGGCATCGCCGGAACTCCTGCTTGCCTTGGCGCAGTCCGCGGCGAACAACACGTCCACGCTCATGCTTGCCAGATCTCAGGGACACACCACCAAGCCCGCACCACGGGGCGGCGTATTCCGGGTCCAGCGGGGCCGGTTCGAACCCGGCTCAGGAACACTGCGAGCCATGTCATCAGTGTGGACCGACGCACTCGACCAGGCGACCCGCGCCCTGGCAGCCGGTCGAGTGGTTGCAGCGGTAGGTGAGCCAGGAACAGGACGCGCTACCCTCCTGGGTCAGGCGCTGCGCCAAGCCCACCCGCGCAGCCGCATCCTGTGCGCTGCGGCGCCGGCCCCGGAAGACGTCGAAGCCTGGCTGTCACTGTGGATGCCCGAGCTCGCCAAACCCAACACCGCCGTCATCGTGGAAAACGTCAACGCACTGCCGGCATGGGGGGCGCAGCTGCTGCACTCCCAGGCCAGTAAATCGCTGCAGTCACTGCCGCCGTCACCTGACGGAATTCCCCAAGGCATCACCTGGGCCGTGACCGCCGATGATCTTTCCGCGATTCCGCAGCCGCTCGCCGCCATGATTGATACCGTCGTTCCGGTCCCGGCACTGCGGGAACGCGCCGACGATGTCCTACCGTTAGCCCGATACGCCGCCCGGCAGAGGCGGCTGCGGGAGGTAGACATCACATCAGCGGCTGAACGGGTGCTGGCCGGCTACGACTGGCCGGGCAACATCGATGAACTGTTCCAGATCATCCACGATGCTGCACTCCGCACCGAAACAATTGATGTGCAACACCTGCCACCCGCCCTGCTGGGCAGATCCGGCCCCCATCTCAGCCGTATCGAATCTGTGGAGCGGGACGAAATCATCAGGTGCTTGTCACGGCCCGGAATAACCGTCGGAAAAGCTGCTGGCGAGCTGGGCCTGAGTCGGGCGACCATATACAGGAGGATCGCCCGACTCGGTATCACGATGCCAAGGGAAAACTGACTACCTCCCTCATTTCACAGGCGCGAAACAAGCTTGCATGGAGGACGCGACGGCGACGGCATCCGAGCCAGATGGTGGTTACTGTCTCAAAATGAGACGGCTGTGCCCTGTTTCCGGCCGGAGAATCGCCACAGACTGAACGGCAGGGCATCAACGTCGAAGCCCGGGCTGCACTAGTTGGCGGTCGAACCAGATGAGGAGACAGCATGTCAGGAATAGAATCGCGCGTTGCTTTGATCACGGGAGCAGGACGGGGCATCGGCCGGGCCATCGCTGAAAGACTGGCCGACGACGGCTTCGACATCATCGTTGCTGATGTGGTTGATGCGCAGGAAAACATCGACGCAGTCGTTGCCGCCGTCGAATCCCGGGGACGCAGGGCCATCGGCGTGGCAGGGGACGTTTCCAACCCGGAAGACGTCGAGAGAATTGTCAAAGAAGGCACCGATGCGCTCGGTCAATTGAACGTGTTTGTCGCCAATGCCGGAATCGCACAGGTGGATGAAATCCTGGATGTGAAACCAGACGACCTCGACCGGCTAATCGACGTCAATATTAAGGGCGTCTTCTACTCCTACCAGTCTGCGGCGAGGCAGTTCATAGCCCAGGGTACCGGAGGCAAAATCATCGGCGCCGCATCGATTGTTGCCTTCCGCCCGTTCCCCGTCCTTGCCTCTTACTCCGCGACAAAATGGGCCGTTCGCGGTCTTACCCAGGCGGCTGCGATGGAGTTCGCCCGGCACAACATCACCGTGAACGCCTACGCCCCAGGCGTGGTCGGAACAGCCATGTGGGATCTGATCGATGAACGGCTTACCACCAGGGACGACAAGCCCCGGGGCAGCGCGTTGCAAGCCCAGGTGGACAATATCCTCCTCGGCCGCGTCTCGGAACCCGCCGATGTCGCCAAGCTTGTCTCGTATCTGTCGGGGCCGGATTCGGACCACATGACAGGTCAGACCGTCCTCATTGACGGAGGAATCAACTTCTCCTAAGCACCGTTGGTCGAAATCTTCCTGCTGTGCACACAAAAAGGGAGTCCACAGTTGGAGTAGTGCGGAACACCGGAGCCTACACATCAGCCGGTCACCGACGGGAAGGCTCCCGGGTGGCCGGCTGATGCAGTCAAATCAAACTAAGGGCGTGGAGTTCCAGACGCTCGTAGGTGTGTTCAGGATTCGGTTCAACTCCGCGGCCGGGCGTTCAGGAATCTAAACAACAGAGGCGCTCATCAGTGCCGCCGTGATGAGGAACGCAATTCCCAGCATGGGCAGGCAAAGAATGATGTTGGTCCGGCGGTTGTCCCGCATCACGGCAACAAACTCCCTGAGGAACGCGCTGGGCACGAAGTACCTTGCCGTGGGCGCTCCCACCACCTCGGCGTTGAGCCCCTGGCGCCGGCACAGCAGGGCCGCCCGAAGTACGTGGTAGTTGTTGGTGCAGACGAGCAGCGGCCCGCGGACTCCCTTGCTGTTGAGCAGGGCAGCCGAGTAGGACAGGTTCTCGCTGGTGGTGGTGGCCTGGTTCTCCTCCAATACATCCTTGGCTGCGGCCCCCTTGGCGATCAGATACTCCCTCATCGCTTCCGATTCGGGCCGGGGTTCATCAGGACCTTGACCACCGGAAGGGACCAGCAGCGGCCGGAAGGAGGTCCCGCCGTCGTAAATTTCCAGAGCCTTGTTCAAGCGGGCGGCCAGCAGCGGCGGAACGCCCCCGTTGATCAGCCCGGATCCCAGGACGATGACCGCGGCAGGGTCCGGATTGAACCTCAGCCGTGAATACACGACGGCGTAGCCCAGGAACACCACGAACGCGCAGCCCAGGTAGGAGCACAGGAAGAAGGCCAGGGCGGCCACGCCGGCCAGTACCGGCTGCCCGCTGAGCACAAAGAGGAACGCGACCACCGGGGCCAGGAAAATCGCGAGGCCAACAACAAAAGGCAACAGGCTGGATATCCCCCGGCCCTCTTTCCTGACCATGGCGACGCCGTTGGCGATGAGGAAGCCGGCAAACACAAAGGCACCCAATGGCGGGAGCAGCAGGACCGCAAGATGCAGCCATTCGAACCAAGGATTCAGCGAAATCAGAAACTGGAAGAGCGCCTGCAGGAGGAACCAGATAGCTGCAGCCAACAGCACACCATTGCGCAGCCGGCGCCTGTCCGACTGGTAGGAAGCAAGGAAAACCCCTGCAAAGATCAAGCCGAGGACCAGGTTCACCATAATTCAACCCTATGTGGACATCCACATAACCGGTCTGGGTCTCTTCGTACGCTGGGGTCATCTGCTCCACCCTATTCGCCGGGGAATAGGTCCACCAGCCATAAGGTTGGCTGCAGTATTGGCCACCGCAAAAGATGGAGATCCTTATGGCGCAGGTAATGCTCGGCGACAACCTCACGGTCAGCCCTTTGGGCTTCGGCGGAATGGCACTTACGCCCGTCTACGGGGATGTGGATCCGGATGTTGCCCTGAAAACCCTGCACCACGCCGTCGACTCCGGCATCACATTCATCGACACCGCGGACATCTACGGTGGCGGCAGCAATGAGGAGCTCATCGCCCGGCTGCTCAAGGAACGCCGGGACGAAGTCCAGTTGGCCACAAAGTTCGGCCTGGTGGGCAGCCCAGCGACTGGCTACACGGACATCCGGGGCGACGCCGGGTACATCCGGAAGGCCGTCGATGCCAGCCTGCAACGGCTGGGCACCGACGTGATTGACCTCTACTACATGCACCGCCGCGACCTCCGCGTTCCGATTGTGGAAACCGTGGAGGCCATGGCGGCGCTGGTGCAGGAGGGTAAGGTCAAGCACCTTGGACTGTCCGAGGTGACGGCTGCCGAGCTGACCGAAGCCCACTCGGTCCACCCGATTGCCGCAGTGCAGAGCGAGTGGTCCATCTGGAGCCGGGACGTGGAACGCAACGTTGTTCCGGAAGCGTCCCGGCTGGGTGTCGGCTTTGTGCCGTATTCGCCGTTGGGCCGGGGATTTCTCACCGGCACCGTGGACGCGTCCAGCCTGGGAGCCAATGACTTCCGACGCCGGATCCCCCGGTTCGCGGACGACGCCGCCGCTGCGAACCAGCAGGTTGTTCAGACCGTGCGAACCGTTGCGGATCAACTGTCCGCAACACCGGCGCAGGTAGCCCTCGCCTGGCTGTTGAACCAGGGCAAGCGCCTGGACGTGGCGGTTGTCCCCATTCCCGGCACGCGCAAGACGCACCGGATCGATGAGAACCTGGGCGCACTCGCCCTGGAATTGAGCGGCACCCAGCTGGAAGAGCTGGACCAGGCCGCTGCCGCCGTCGTAGGTTCACGTTCCGCTGACCCCACTTGGGTGTCCCAAGGGCGTGAATAGACTGGCGTCATGGACTCACTGATTCACGATCTTCAGCACATCACTATCCGGCGCATTTCCGTCAGCGAGATGGACAATAACGTCTACCTGCTGACGGCCAAGGCCACCGGCGCGCAACTGCTGATCGACGCCGCGGACAACCTTCCGGCCATCCAGGGCATGCTGTCCGACGCCGCCGCAGACACGCCAGCGACGCCGCGCCTGGAGCTGATCGCCACCACCCACCAGCACTGGGACCATGTCCGCGCGCTGGAATCATTGGTGGAGACGACCGGTGCGCCAACCGTTGCAGGGACTGACGACGCCGGGGCGTTGCCTGTGCCGGTCAGCCGCACCCTGGAGCACGGGGACAGGTGCGCCGTGGACGGCTTCGAGGTGACAGCCATCCATCTGCGCGGGCACACACCCGGCTCCATCGCGTTTGTGTACCAGGACCCCACGGGTCCGGCGCACATCTTCTCCGGAGACTCGCTGTTTCCCGGCGGAGTGGGCAACACCCAGAAGGATGCCAGCCGGTTCAACCAGCTGATCAGTGACGTGAGCGAGCGGTTGTTCGATGCCTACCCGGACAGCACTTACGTGCACCCGGGCCACGGCAAGCCCACCACACTCGGTGCGGAACGCCCGCACCTGGAAGGGTGGCGAGCCCGCGGCTGGTAGCGGTTTCGACAAGCTCAACCACCGGATCTGGTGATCGAGCCTGTCGAGATCAGGTTAACCACGTCGACTGCTGAGTAGTTGTCGCTTAGAGGGCTTATAACGACAACTGCTCAGCAGTCGATGGTGAAGTTCAGGCTTTAGCGGCTGCGGCGTTCGTTCGACGCCGGAGCCGACGCGCGACGGGGGCCGCTGCGGGCGGGACGTCCGCCGCCGTTGCCACCGTTGGCGCCGTAGGATCCGCCGGAGGTGCCACCCGTGTTGGAGGACCAGACGGCCTTGTTTCCGGCGTTGCCACCGTTGCTTGATGCAGAGCCTGAGCGCTGTCCGCCGGTGGCAGCTGCACGCTGGCCGGTAGCGGGACGGCCGCTGCGCTGGCCACCGCCGGTTGCCGGACGTCCGCTTGCCGGGCGTCCGGTTCCGCCGCGAGGTGCCTCGCTGCGGGTTACGCGGGAATCCGTGCGGCCTTCAGCTGCGCGTCCGTCCGAACCGCGGCCGGCCGATGCACGGCCACCTGCTGCGGGGACGTCGTTGCGATGCGTGGAGGCGGTGCCGCGGCCACGGGCGTTGCGGCGTGCGGCTGCTGCTGCAATGGCGCGGTCCTCGTTCTGCTCGTTCATGCGGTCCACCGCGGCGCGGGCCTCGGTGCGGCCTTCGAAGGCAACAGCGCGGCGCTCGGCGCGGGGGACGTCGGAGCGCGTGGACTCAGCGGAAACCCGGCCACGTCCGCCGCGGCCGCCACGGCCACCTGCAGTGGGTGCGCCCTGGACGGAGCGGTTGGCGCGCTTGCGCTGGGCGTTGGCTCCCGTGGAGGTACCGCCGCCCTGGTTGGACTTGGCAGCCTGCAGTGCGGCGCGGGTGCGGGGATCAACCTTGTCAGCGATCTCGCCCACCAGTTCAGCCACCAGCGGTGAGTTGGCGGTGACGCGCTCGAAGTTAACTTCGACGCCGGCCGCCTTCATCAGCTTCTTGACGTCGCTCTGCTGCTCCGGAAGGGTCAGCGTCACAACGGTTCCGTCCGAACCCGCACGGGCCGTACGGCCTGAGCGGTGCAGGTAGGCCTTGTGCTCTGTGGGCGGATCAACGTGGATCACCAGTTCGACGTCGTCCACGTGCACGCCGCGGGCTGCGACGTCGGTGGCCACCAGGACGCGAACGTCACCGGTGGAGAACTCGGCGAGGTTGCGGTCACGGGCGTTCTGCGAAAGGTTGCCGTGCAGATCAACAGCCGGGATCCCGGCGTCGGTCAGGGTCTTGGCCAGTTTGCGGGCGTGGTGCTTGGTCCGCATAAAGAGGACGCGGCGGCCGGCGCCGGAAGCGAGCTCAACGATCAGCTGCTTCTTGACGGTCTGGTCGTTGACCACCAGGACGTGGTGCTCCATGGTGGTGACCGCGGCCTGCGGATCGTCCACGGAGTGGGTGAGCGGGTTGGACAGGTAGCGCTGGACGATCTTGTCCACGCCGTTGTCCAGGGTTGCGGAGAACAGCAGGCGCTGGCCCTGGCTGGGGGTCATGTCCATGAGCTTCTTGACCACTGGCAGGAAGCCGAGGTCAGCCATGTGGTCGGCCTCGTCCAGGACGGTGATTTCCACGGCCTCAAGGGTCAGGATGCGCTGGCGGATCAGGTCCTCCAGGCGGCCCGGGCAGGCAATGACAATGTCGACGCCGGCACGCAGCGCCTTTTCCTGGCGCGCCTGGGAGATGCCACCGTAGATCACGGTGGTGTTCAGGCCCATGGCCTTGGCCAGCGGCTCGATGGTGGCGTTGATCTGGGTGGCCAGTTCACGGGTGGGTGCAAGGACCAGGCCCATGGGACGGCCAGGCTTGCGGAAGTGCTTTGCTTCCCGCTCAGCGAGTCGTGCTACAAGCGGGATGGCGAAGGCGATGGTCTTGCCGGAGCCGGTACGTCCGCGGCCCAGGACGTCGCGTCCGGCCAGGGTGTCGGGGAGGGTCTTGACCTGGATGGGGAACGGTTCAACGATTCCCTGTGCGGTCAGAGTGTCTGCGAGAGCCTTGGGAGTTCCGAGGGCAGCAAAAGTAGTCATGTATTTATACGGTCTTTCAGGCGGTATCCAAGCGGATATCGGCCCCCGGTGCCGGTTGGCCCAAGGGTTTCGCCGAAGAAAAGTCAGGTGGTCAACCGGGCTTTCAGCCTTCTAGGCTTTGGCCGGGACCAAATGGAACGCGTTCATCGACGCAGGATGTGCCTCTCACATGAAAAAGCCCGCTTCCCCCAATAAAGGGACTCCAAACAAGGAGCAAGCGGGCATCACTGCACATCAAGTTCCACCAGTCTAGCATCTTTGGCCGCTGTCCCTTTCCGGGCGCCACTTGCGCGCCGCTCCGTGCTGCTGCGGCAAATGATGTGTTGCGGTCGCGGGCCGGCCGGGGCAGGCTTGGAACCATGACCGAACACACGCATGAGGCCCGCGCTTCCCACTCCCACGACTCCGGCCACGGGCATGGAGACGCTGCGCCCGCAGACGCCGCACAGATGTGGGACGGCATCTACTCGGAACGCCCGCAGAAGTGGAGCGGCCGGCCCAATCCGCAGCTGGTCAAGGAAGCCGGTGGACTGAAACCGGGCAAGGCCCTGGACCTGGGCTGCGGCGAAGGTGCCGACTCGCTCTGGCTGGCCGAGCAGGGCTGGACCGTAACCGCCGTCGACGTTTCCGCCGTCGCCCTGGAACGCGCCAAAGAGCATGCCAAGGGCAGCGTCCACGCCCACGGGGGCCGGATTTCCTGGGAACAGCACGACCTCGCGGAGTGGACACCGGAGCCGGAATTCGCCCTGGTTTCCGCCCAGTTCCTGCACTCCCCCATCTTTCCCTGGCAGCAGGCGCTGGCCGCCGCCGCGGCGGGAGTTTGCCCCGGCGGGACCCTGCTGGTGGTCGGCCACCACCCGGACCACCTGCCGCCCGGAGGCAGCCACGAGGGATCGGACATGTTTTTCACCCAGGAGGAGGTCGTCGCCGTGCTACTTCTGGAAGCCCCTGAATGGCAGGTTGAGGTCTGCACGGTACGCGAACGCAGCGTCACAGCACCGGACGGCAGGGACTTCACCGCCGGCGATGCAGTAGTCCGTGCCACCCGCCTGATTACCGATATCTAGGCTGGCCCCTCCGGCACTCCAGACCCCACGCGCGGGGCAACCAGTAAGGCCACGACTGCCAGCACCGCGGCGAAGGCGAAGACGCCCGCGAACGATCCTGTCGGCGTCGCAAATGCCGCGAAAACCAGCCCCGTCGCGGCCAGGGCAAGCGCGCCGCCCAACGAGTCCGCGATGGATAGGGCGGAGCTGTTGAAGCCCTCGGTGTCCTTGGTGGACAGTGCCAGGGTCATCACGCTCAGGCGCGGGTACATCAGGCCCATGCCGCCGCCGGCGAACACCCAGGCCGCAATCGCGACGGCGGCAGGCAGCATCAGTGCGGCCGTCACCAGGACCACGGCGATGGCTCCCGTCACCAGCGCGGTACCGATCCACACGGCCTTGCGATGGCCCAACCGGTCGCCCAACCTGCCTTGGATCGCAGACGCGGCGGCCCACGCCAACGCGGCGAAGGTGAGGGCCAACCCGGCAAACGCGGGCGAAAAGGCGTACCGCTCAATCAGCAGGTACGGCAGATATACCTCGGCGCCGAAGAAAGCCGCGGAAACCAGGCCGCGGGCCATGATGACGCTGGGCAGGCCGCGCCGGGACGACAGGGTACCCGGCGGCAGGAGCGGCCGGACTGCAAGGACAGCAATGACGACGGCGGCTATCGACACGATCGGTCCGGCCACCGCCAGGCCGTCCACACTGATCTGGCTGGACAGGTTCAATGCCAAAACAGCGACGGCGGCCAGCACCGCCCAGCCCAGCCGGCCAAGGTCCCAGCGGACTGTCTCGGCGGCCGGTTCGTGGTTGATTCCGCGGAGCACTGGAACGATCATCGCCAGCGCCGGCACCACCAGGAACACCACGCCCAGGAACACCCAGTGCCAGCTGAAGACCTCCGTGACCACGCCTGCGGCAACCGGACCCACCAATGAGGGGATGACCCACGCAGCGGCAAACGCGGCAAAGATTTTCGCGTGCAGCACCGGCGGGTAGACCCGGGCCACCAAGACGTAAAGGGCCACCGTGATGGCGCCGCCGCCCAGTCCCTGGACCAGCCTGCCGGCCACCAGCGCGCCCATGGTGGTGGACGTTCCGGCGATCAGCAGGCCTGCCACAAACAGCACTACCGAGGTGTAGAGCGGAAGTGCGGGACCCCGCCTGTCGGACCAGTTTCCGGCCGCGACCATGCCGATCACTCCGGTGGCCAGCGGACCCGCGAACGCCAGCGCATAGAGGGCCGCGCCGTCCAGCTCGCGGCTGACCAGCGGCATGATCGTGGTGACAGCCAGTGACTCGAAAGCGCTCAGGAAGACCAGCGCGCAGGAACCGATCGTTGCCCAGAGGTACGGGCGCCTGAGGATCCCCCCGCCTACAGGGCCGCTCGTGCCCGTCGAGACCCCGGCGTCAGAGTCCGTCTCGGAATGTATGGGAGGGCTGGAATCGCTCACGGTGGAAGCCTGGTTCGTAGTCATGGACGCAACGCTAGAACCTCAACTAATGTTGAGGTCAAGACGGGCAGCGGCCCGCAATGGACCTCTTAGGGGAAGCATGCCACAGCCCGGTACCACGGCGCACCAATCCCTCAGCATCGGTGAGCTGGCGCAGCGAAGCGGGGTGGCGCCGTCGGCCCTTCACTTCTACGAACGCAGCGGACTGATCGAGTCCGAGCGCACCTCGGGCAACCAGCGCCGCTACCGCCGCGACGCGCTGCGGCGGGTAGCGTTCATCCGGGTGTCGCAGCGGGTGGGCATCCCGCTCAAGGAGATCCGGACCGCCCTCGACTCACTGCCGGATGGCCGGACGCCCACCAAACGTGACTGGTCCCGCCTCTCCAGGCTTTGGCGGACCGAGCTGGACCAGCGGATTGCGGCCCTGGAACACCTCCGGCGGGACTTGGACGGCTGCATCGGCTGCGGCTGCCTGAGCCTGAAGGCCTGCCGGCTCCAGAACCCGGACGACCAACTCGGCGAGCAGGCCAGCGGCCCCGTCCGCTGGGAGGACTCCTAGGCCGGAACGCTCTCCGGCGCGGTCACCGCGCCGGACCCGGCCGGCACCCGGCCCAGCAGCACATCCACCAGGTGCGGCGCGAAGTCCTGCTCAAGTTCCAGGACCACCCGGCAGCGGGCCCCCTCCTGGGCAGGGAACCCGACGTGCATGCCACGCAGGTCGCACACCGTCTGGCCGCGTCCCGGGCCGCTGCCGGCGTCCACCTCGGCGCGCACAACCGGCGCGGTCCTCAAGTTGACCGCTTCCAGCGCGATGGCGGCAGCGAGCGGATCGTGCATGGCGGAGCAGGCGCGGCCGAAGATTCCCTCGTAGAAGCGGTAGTAGTAGCCCAGCATTTCCCCCAGCGCGCGGGCCACCGGCTTATCCGAGGCGAGGAGCTCCAGCCGGTGTTCCTCCTCCAGGACGTTGGCCATGGTGACATCGAGGGGAACGATGGTGAGGTTCCACGGGGCGGCGAAAACCTCGCGGGCGGCCTCGGGATCGTTGGCGATGTTCGCCTCGGCGACGGGCGTGATGTTGCCCGGCACCAGGACGGCCCCGCCCATGAGGGTGACGCCGGCGACGAGTTCCGGCAGCCTGGGTTCCAGGCGAAGGGCCAGGGCGATGTTGGTCAGCGGGCCGATCGCCACCACGTTCAGCTCACCGGGGTAGGCGTGCGCGAGGCGGACCAGCATCTGGGCCGCCGATTCCTGTTGGACCGCGGTCCTCGACGCGGGCAGTTCAACGCCTCCGATTCCGTTGGCACCGTGCACGTGGGGAGCGCCGCCGTCGAACGACCCGGCCAGGGGATCGTGCGCACCCACGGCGACGGGAATCTCCGGGCGGCCGGCCAGTTCGAGCAGGTTAAGGGTGTTGACGGCGCCGACGGCGGCGGAAACGTTGCCACTGACGCTGCCGATGCCCACCAGGTGGGCCGACGGCGAGGCCAGCAGGTAGGCCAGGGCCAGTGCGTCATCGATGCCGGTGTCGCAGTCCAGGTACAGGGGTGTGGGAGTCATTTCAGGTGTCCTTTTAGTGAATCGGAAGTGGGCGTTCAGGCAGAAGCGTCGGCGTCGGGAGCGGGAACCAGCAGGCTCACCAGGAATGCGGCGGCGGTGATGCCCACCGAAATCCAAAGCGCGACGGCGTAACCCCCGGAGGTGCCCAGGCCGGCGAAGGGTGCCACCAGCACAACGCCGAGGCTGGCTCCGATGCCGAAGGAGGCACCGTTGATGCCCGGGAGGGAGCCGGGGGCGTCTTTCGGGGACAGTAGCACCGAGAGGCCATTGATCGACGTCAGGAAGAACCCGTTGTAGAAGATGCCAAGCGCGGCCACGGCTGCCAGGACGGCCCACTGGTTGTCCACGAAAAGGGCGGCGGCAACAGCGCAGGCGAGGCTCAACGCGGTGCCGATCCGCAGGGTCTTCAGCCAACCGGTGCGGCTGGTCAGCCAGCCGGCAAGGGGCGCTGCGAAGACACCGATAAGCGCTGCCGGGGTCAGGAACAACAGGGCAGAGATGGAAGCCCCTAGGCCGTAGCCGTTGGTGCCGTCCTGGCTGAGGAGGACCACCGTGAAGTTCATGATGGCGAAGACGCCGGCGAGGGTCAGCACCGTGGTGGCGATGACTGTCCAGACGCTGCGCGAGCGCAGGTGGTGGACGGCAATCAGGGGTGAGTTGCGCCGCTTTTCGATGGTCACGAACCCAATGAAGGACCCTGCCGTGGCGGCCAGCAGCAAGAGGGCTTCCGCCGAACCCCAGCCAGCGGAGGAACCGGTGCTGACGAAGAAGCTCAGGCATACCAGGAATATCGAGAGCAGGGCGGCACCCCACCAGTCCATGCGCCCGGTTGAGGCGACCGGCGTACCTGCGGGCACCACGCGGATGATGCACACTCCGGCGATGGCGGCGATGCCTAGGACCACCAGGAAGATGGACTGGAAGCCGAAGGCCTCGGTCATGAGTCCGCCCACGTAACCGTCAAAACCTGCGACGCCGCCATTAACAGCGGCGATGATTCCCACCGACGTGCCGAACACCTTGGTGTCCAGGTTCTCGCGCAGCACGATGTAGGCGAGCGCAAAGATGGCGCTGGAGACGCCTTGGAGGAAGCGGCCCACGATCAGGACCGGCATGCTGGGGGCGAAGAGGCAGAGCAAAGTCCCCGCAGCCATCACGGCCAGCACCAGCAGCAGCGCCCGGCGGCGCCCGATGAAGTCGCTCCAGCGGCCCATGATGGGGCCGGAGATGGCACCGGCCAGGAAGAACATGGACTGGATCTGGCCCACGGCTGCGGCATCGGCGCCGAAGTGGGCACCAATCTGCGGCAGGGCCGGCGTGACCATGCTGGCGTTCAGCTGGAAGGACAGCACGCCCAACAGGAGCGTGATGATCAGCAGGGTGGCTTGGGCGCCATGCTTGGCAGCCGGCGCCGAAGTTGGGCTTGCGGGTGCAGCAGATGCCCTGGCTTCCGTGTCCGGCACAGGCGTGATGGGTGTGTTCACAGCAAACTCCTTTGTTTGGCGGGGACTGCTTGGCGGGGGACGCCGCATCCCGACGGGCTATGATTTGTTATACAAGCACATATGACGAGCGTGTACAACATTTAACGTCAGGAATGATTACACTGTCCGTACACAGACGAAAGAGACCGCATGACTGACGACGACGTCCGCCCCTGGGCCGGCCCCCTCATCAACCCGCCAGGACTCCCGCTCCGAGTAGCCGCCTATTCGCGGATTGCAGAGGCGATCCGGCGCGGAACCCTGCGCCCCGGATCCCTGCTCCCCACCGAGGCAGAACTGGGCACCGCCATGGAGGTCAGCCGCACGGTGGTCCGGGAAGCGCTGATGCTGCTCGAGGAAGACGGCCTGGTCCGCGCCAGGCGCGGCATTGGCCGCTTCGTCGCGGAATCCCTTCCCCGGCTCGGCGTCGAACGCATCCAGCCCTTCGACGAACTCCTGTCCCTCCCGGAGCACCCCGTCTCCCTGGAACGGATCCAGGAAGTCCGGCAGCCGGCGTCGGAGTTTATTGCTCCCGCCATCGGCGCCGCACGGGACCAGGACTGCCTGCTCTGGGAAACCATCATTTCCCGTGACGGCGAGAAAATCGCCCACCTCCAGGAACACATCTCCACTCATCCCGGCGCCCCCGGCAGCCGTGAAAATGTGGCTGACGCACTTGCTGCCGGATCCCGAGAAGCCACCATGTTCACCGCGCTCGGCCACGCGCTGGGATCCGCGCTGGGACCCGGTCGCTGCGACATCGGCCTGACCACCGTAGGGCCCAGCCGTGCGAAGCTCCTGGATTTGCGCGGAACCGACCCGGTGATGGTCCTGACGCAGTACGTCCAGCGTGACGGCGCACCGTTCTACCTGGCCAAATGCCTGGTCACCGCAAAAGCCAGCCAGCTGTCAGTCCGGCAGTCCTGACCCGCCCGCACACCTGCCCCCAACCACCCGGCCGCACCCCGGCGCCGCCCAGCAAGGAACTCCCATGAACATCTCCAGCACCAAGCCCCTGACAGTCCTCGGCAGCATCAACCTGGACGTTATTGCCACGGCCGAACGCCTTCCCACCGCCGGCGAGACGATCGGCGGTGGCACCCTCAGCCGCCAGCCAGGCGGCAAGGGTGCCAACCAGGCGGCAGCAGCGGCCCGCCTTGGCGGATCCGCCCGCATGATCGGCGCGGTGGGAAATGACGACGCCGGCCGCGAGATGCTGGATGCCCTCACCTCCGCTGGGGTGGAGGTGGCCGACGTCGCCCGCCGTTCAACGCCCACCGGAACTGCGTTGATTGTGGTGGACAGCGACGGCGAAAACCAGATTGTGGTGTGCCCGGGGGCCAACGCCGAGGTGGGCCTGGAGGGCGTGGCCTTCGCGGAGGATGAGATCCTGCTGTCCCAGCTCGAAATCGGCCTGGACGTCGTTATCGAGGCGGCCCGTCGGCATCCCGGATTCTTTGCGCTCAACGCCGCCCCGGCCCAGCCCCTGCCGGCGGACCTCATCCAGCGCTGCGACCTCGTGATCGTCAACGAGACCGAGTACCAGCTCATCCCCGAGCTGTCCGGCGCCAAGCTGGTGGCCGTGACCTACGGCAAAGACGGCTCAGCCCTTTTCCGCGACGGCAAGGAAGTGGCCCGCGCGGCCGGCCTCCGGGCCACGGTAGTCAACACGATCGGCGCCGGCGATGCCTTCTGTGCCGCATTTGTTCTGGGGCTGCGCGATGGCCTGACCGACGAGCAGGCACTTGCGGCCGCCAACGCCGTTGGCGCCGACGCCGTGGGCCAGGCTTCCTCACAGCCTGAGCTGGGCCTACTGGAGAGCTACGTGCCCGCCTCCGCCTGAGGGCGGTTCAGCCGCCCACATACCGCCGGATTCCCGCCCGGTAGCCGAATACTGCAGCCAAACTCCCCACCACCAGGAACAGCACACCGGCGGCGGTGAAGGAGCCGGTCACCTGATGCAACTGGCCCACCAGCAACGTGCCGCTGGAGCCCACGCCATAGCCCACGCCCTGCATCATCCCGGACAGCCGGGCGGCGGTATGGCCGTCCCGGGTGCGGAGCATGATCATGGTCAGGGCCACGGCGGTCAGGCCCCCTTGCCCCAGGCCCAGCAGGGCAACCCACACCCAGACCAGCTCCAGTGGGCCAAAAATGCACAGCGCGAATCCCGATCCGGTCATCAGCGCCACCACCACGTTGATGGCCCGCTGGTCCCACATGCGGGCGGCGAGCGCGGGCGCGAACAGCGAACCCAGCATCTGCAAGACAATGCACGCCGCCACCAGGAATCCTGCGGTGCCGCCGTCCACACCGCGTTCGCGCAGGATGGGCGAGAGCCAGGCGAACCCGCTGAAGGACATCATGGCCTGCAGCACCATAAACAGGGTCACCTGCCAGGCGACGCCGGAACGCCACACACTGATTCCATCGCCGGCGGGCGGGGCCGGGTCGGCGTGCTTCCGGAGCGCCAGGGGCAGGAACAGCAGAAGTACGACGGCGGCCGGAACCGCCCAGACCCACAGCGCCGCGGTCCACTCCCCCGTAGCCGTGTAGACAGGGTAGGTGACGCCCGCTCCCAGCGCGGCCGAAGCGCAGATGGCGGTGGTGTACAAACCGCCCATCAATCCCAGGCGGTGCGGGAAATCGCGTTTGACCACACCCGGCAGCAGCACGTTGCAGAGCGCGATGGCGGCGCCGCACAGCGCCGTTCCGGCCAGCAGCGCAGGAAGGTGGCCCGGACCGGGTACATCCCAGGGCCGCAGCAGCAGGCCAGCCGTCAGCACTGCCATCGCGCCCAGCAGCACGCGTTCGGCACCAAAGCGGCGGGCCAGATAAGGGGCCAGCGGGGCGAAAACGCCCAGCAGGGTCACGGGCACCGTGGTGAGCGCCACCACCGCCCAGCCCGGCAGCCCGACGTCGGCGGTCAGTTCCGGAAGTACCGCGGAGAAACTGGAGAAGACAGTCCGCAGGTTCAGGCCGATCAGGACCAGGCACACGCCCAGGAAGGCCAGGCGCCTGCGGTTGACGGGCGGCGCGGCCTTGATGTTCAGTGCTGGGTTGGATGCTTGGGTCACGGGGCCATTCTTGCAGGATTCCACGGGTCTACGACGCCTTGTCCGTCATTGCAGTCCTGGCGCCTCCCCCGCCCTGGAGTGCTAACGAGGTCATCCGGTAGGAGCGCTGACCCTCGAGCATTCTGGGCTCGACCCACACCTCGTGTCCTTCAGCGGCTTCGATCAGAACCCGGCCGTTGAGCCCGTCGGCGGAGATCCAGAGCGCCGAGGAATCGGGCATGACGTCCTCAACGAGTCCTTCCCGGACGACCTTGCCGTCTTGCCGGACTTGCACGAGGGCACCGAGAAGGGTGTGCCAGAGGTCATGGCGGTAGAACGTCATGCGGGTACCTTTCGTTCAACTGCGGGGAACGGAATCTGCGTTGGTGCGGACGGGATCCTGGCGGGCGATAATGACGTCGAGTTTGCGGGGGCCATGAACTCCCTCGACGCGTTCAAGTTCGATGTCGCTGGTGGCGCTCGGGCCGCTGATCATGGTCAGGGGATGGGTGCCGTAGATCCGGCGCAGCGCTTCGGGCAGGATCCCGGTTATATCGGTGGTTTTGACGATGCAGATAGCGAACAAGGCGGTTCGCATGGCTGCCTTTCGGGTAGGGGGGTGTGGTCTGACCATAGTAGACCACGTGACCGGCACCACTGGCAACCTGCAAAATCCGAGTGAAGAGGCTCACACCTTTCGAAAATTGTGCGTTACACTCTGATGGTCCGACCATAGAGGTCTGACCATAGCCCTGCCCCTCAATGTGGAGGAACTCCGTGGACAACTTGGCTGTACTGGCTCTTCTCGCTTTAGCTCCGATCCTTGTGGTCGGCGTCCTTCTGGCCGGCTTCCGCTGGCCCGCCAAATTCGCAATGCCTGTGGGCTACGTCGTTGCGGTAGTCGTGGCCCTCTTTGTCTGGCGGATGGATTTCAATGGGGTGCTCGCCGCCTCGATCGAGGGCGTCATCACCGCCGGCACCATGCTCTATATCGTGTTCGGCGCACTGCTGTTGCTGTCAACGCTGACTGTAAGCGGCGCCATGTCCGCAATCCGGGCGGGGTTTGACAACATTTCACCGGACCGCCGCGTTCAGGCCATCATTATCGGCTGGCTCTTCGGCAGCTTCATCGAAGGCGCCTCGGGTTTCGGCACTCCGGCGGCAGTCGTCGCTCCACTGTTGCTGGCCCTGGGATTCCCCGCCATGGCCGCCGTGATGGTGGGCCTGATCATTCAGAGCACGCCCGTGAGCTTCGGTGCCGTGGGAACTCCCATCATTATCGGCGTCGGGCAGGGACTCGGCGGGGACCCGGCCGTTGCCGAACGCATCAGCGTCCTCGGCCTGACGATGCCTGAATTCATCAACTCCATCGGCTTGCAAGTAGCGTCCATCCACGCCATCGTGGGACTGCTCATTCCCCTGATCATGGTCTGCATGCTGACAGGTTTCTTCGGTCCGGAGAAGCGCTTCCGTGACGGTCTCGCCGTGTGGCCGTTCGCGATCTACGCCTCCGTTGCCATGACCATTCCCTCCGTCCTCACCGCCCGGTTCTTCGGGCCGGAGTTCCCGTCGTTGTTCGGCGGCCTGATCGGACTGACGCTGGTGATGTTCACCTCCAGCCGCGGATTCCTGATGCCCAAGGACACCTTTGACTTCGGGCCGCGTTCCAGCTGGTCCGAACGGTGGATGGGTACCCTCGAGCCGGCCAAGGCGGCAGACATGTCCGCGCCCATGGGCACACTTCGGGCATGGTCGCCCTACCTTCTGATGGGCCTGCTGCTCGTCGCGACCCGGGTGATCCCCGACCTCAAGAGATTCCTGACTGGAATCGCCATTCCGGTGAGGGACATTCTCGGCAGCGGCATCAGCACCAGCGTGCAGCCGTTCTATCTGCCGGGCTTCGTGCTCATCCTCGCCTCCGTGTTCGCATTCTTCCTGCACCGGATGACGCGCCGTGAGGTTTTCCAGGCGGTCAAGGTCTCCGCCGGGCAGCTGGTCGGCACCGCAGTGGCACTGCTCTTCGCGGTGCCACTGGTCCGCATCCTCATCCAGTCCGGACCGGAACTGAACGCCTCAGGACTCTCCAGCATGCCAGTCACCCTCGCCGAAGGTGCAGCTGCAATCTCCGGCGGTTCATGGCCGCTCATCGCTCCCTGGGTCGGCGCGCTGGGCGCCTTTGTCGCAGGCTCGAACACGGTGTCGAACCTGACCTTCTCCCAATTCCAGTTCTCCACCGGCGCCCAGATCGGGGTCCCCCCGGAAGCTGTCGTGGCAGGACAAGCTGTAGGCGGAGCCGGCGGCAACCCAATCTCCATCCACAACATCGTCGCCGCATCCGCCACAGTGGGCCTGTTGGGCAGGGAGGGCGACCTACTGCGCAAGACCATCCTCGTGACCATGTACTACTGCCTCGCCGGCGGAATCGTCACATTCCTCTTCATCCATGGACTGGGCCTCAACGCCGGCACCATCATGCTCGTCCTGTTGATCGCCAGCCTTGCCCTGTTGGTCCGCTGGATGCTCAAGCAAAAGCC
This sequence comes from Pseudarthrobacter sp., assembly GCA_031178005.1. Lineage (GTDB taxonomy): Bacteria > Actinomycetota > Actinomycetes > Actinomycetales > Micrococcaceae > Arthrobacter. The sequence continues at coordinate 47,753 of JAPSJV010000001.1, read as the reverse complement.
GCATACACAGGCTCACCAGAGGAAAGATGCGACAAACATGGCATGACGGGAGAGGACTGTCCGGCTGCACATGTAAAAATGAAATGATTCAGAACGCAGCTTGAGGCCAGTCACAGACGGGAGTGCGGACCGATCGGCCCGCACTCCCCCATCCCTAAGGAACAACCCGTGAAAACCGCTGAAGCAGGTGCAACACCCCGCCGTCGCACCCATGATGCGCTCCTGAAAGACATCGAGGCGGACCTCCGCTCGGGCAAAATCAAAGTCGGGGACCGGTTACCGGGAGAACGCACACTGGCCGAAAACTACGGAATTTCCAGAGCATCCGTGCGGGAGGCGATCCGGGTACTGGACGCCATGGGAATACTGCGCAGCTCCGTCGGCTCCGGCCCCACCTCCGGGGCAATCGTCGTCTCTGACCCGTCTGCCGGCCTGTCGTCGGCACTGCGGCTGCACGTCGCCAGCAACCGGCTGCCGGTCGAAGACATCGTCGAGACCCGCATCCTGCTCGAAACCTGGACAGCCCGGGCAGGCGCGAACCGGGCGGGGGGAGACAAGGATCTGGAACAGGCAGTCCTCCTGCTGCAAGCCATGGACGACCCCGCCATCGACCGGGCGGCGTTCCATGAACTCGACGCCAGGTTCCATGTTGCCCTGAGCTCCCTCGCCGGGAACGCCGTGGTCGCCACCATGATGGAATCCCTGAGTGGTGCCATCGTCGGATACGTCAAAGGCGCAATGAACGCCATGGACGACTGGCCCGACGTAATCTCCACCCTTCGAACCCAGCACCATGGCATCTTCGACGCCGTACAGACACACGACGGAGAACTCGCGGCCCGACTCCTGCAAGAGCACATCGAGTGGTTCCACAAGAAGGCGCAGGAAGCGACTTCCTCACAGGAAGCGCCGTGAGCTAAACACCATCGTCTCTCGTTCTGGTGAGATCCCAGAGCTTGATGCAGGCATCGGCACACGTCCCTGACGCAGCCGCGGGCGACGGGATCCCTGCGCAATGCAGCTGGACCAGTCCTGGCGGGATAACGCCCCTGGCCTACAGTGGCCCTTCACGTTTCCGCGGCCTGGCCGGTACAGTCGCGCGGCCTGAAGGGAGTGCAAAACGCCCCGAGCTTGTTCGTGGTAATTCGATGCTCCCGGTGTGCAGGCAACTCCGGCGGGGCACAAACCTAGTACTGGGGTGCCCCCAAGCGCCCCACTCTTGCATTGCGGGTCGCGACGCTGAGTGCGAAGCGGACCAGGTAGTCGTTGAGCTGGAGGGATGCCTGTTGGGCGGTCTCTGCGTCGCGAGCCAATATGGAACGTAGCATCTGCAGGTGCAGTCGCTTTCCCGACACTACTTCTTCAGGGCCGTCGACAACGTGAGCCAGCCAGAAGCGTCGGGATAGGCCCTGCAGCGGTGTCATTGCGTCCGCCAAATACTCATTATGTGCTGCTTCGCAGAGCATGCCGTGGGTTGCACGCACCACTCGGGCGTAGTCATCCAGCTCGTGAATGTCATCCAGCTCCTCTGTTAGGGCCTGGATGCCGGCAAGCTGCGCAGACGTCGCCCGTTCGCAGGCCAACGCCACGGCAAGAGCCTCCATTGCCCGCCGCACTTCCAGCCGCCGGAGCTGTTCATCCACAGAGTTTGAGGGGATTTCTATCCCGCGTCCGGGCCTGATGCGGACCAGGTGGTCACGGTCCAGGCGCTGCACGGCTTCCCGCAACGGTGTCCGCCCCAGTCCCACCTCGTCGACGAGGCCAACCTCGGTGTGAAAGGTCCCCGGCTCCAGCCGGCCTGTTTCGATCATCTCGGCGAGTAACAGATACGCCTCGTCAGCCTTAGTCATTCCACTTCCCTTCGAGTACAGGCTACACAATAGACGACCATATACTCTTGATATATTCGGCATATATACTCTACTCTGGAGTTGTCGCAGTGATCCCCACCACATGGAGAATGTCGTGAAGTACAACCCAGCAACCGAGCCCAGTCCCTTGCCCTACTCACCGTTCAAGAGTTGCACCGTCCCCCGCCCCATTGGCTGGCTCTCCAGCGTGAGCACCACCGGCGTGGAAAACATCGCCCCCTACAGCCAGTGGCAGAACCTGACCTTCGACCCACCAATGGTGATGTTCTCAGCGAACCAGTATCCTGACGGGCGCAGAAAGGACACGGTCATCAACGCCGAGTCCACGGGCTGGTTCGTCTGGAACATGGCCACTTACCCGCTGCGTGAAGCTGTGAACAAGAGCGCCATGGCGTTGGGGCCGGAGGAAAGTGAGTTTGAGCATCTGGGACTCACCCGCACCTACGCTGAGAACTTCCCGGTGCCGATGGTGCAGGAAAGTCCCGTCAAGTTCGAATGCAAGTACCATTCCACTCACCGCATTCCCGGGGCTTCCGCAGTGGGGACTGTGGACATCATCTTCGCGACCGTAGAAACAGTGCATATCGATGACGAAGTCATTACCGTCGATGGGCGGCTGGACATCAAGAAGATCGAACCCATCGCGCGACTTGGCTACTTCGATTACACCGTGGTGCGTGAGACATTTGAAATGCGGGTACCCGGCGCCGACGAAGACGCCCGGATGGGTCTGGAAGGACGAGCAGCATGAGCAACCACAACGCAGCCCAAACTACGGCCGTGGCCGCAGCCGAAAGCCCCGCAGCGGACAAGGGCAAGAGGATCCGGGACCTCATCGCAGTAAACTTCGGCAACACCCTGGAGTGGTACGACTGGACCATCTACTCGATCTTCGCCCCCTACTTCGCAGTCCAGTTCTTCAAGCCGGACAACCCGACGTCCGCGCTCCTCTCGACCCTGGCCGTCTTCGCCGTAGGGTTCGTCACCCGCCCGCTGGGTGGCTTCCTGTTCGGCGCTTATGCAGACCGTGCGGGCCGCCGCAAGAGCCTCACCGTCGCCATGATGCTCACGGCCTTTGGCAGTATTGCCATTGCTATCGCCCCCACCTACGGCTCGGTTGGTGTACTGGCGTCGGTACTCCTCCTCACCGCGCGCCTCCTGCAGGGCTTGGCACACGGCGGTGAAATGGGCACTTCAGTCACCTACCTGGTTGAACGTGCGCCGGCCGGCCGCCGCGCATTGTTCGGCAGTACATCCTGGGTCAGTGTGGTCCTCGGAACCATCCTTGCCACCATCACCGGCCTCATTCTGACATCGAGCCTTCCCTCCGAGGACATGAAGGCGTGGGGCTGGCGCATCGCCTTCGGTATTGGCGGCGTGCTGGGCCTCTACGCCCTGTACCTCCGCCGGCGGCTCACCGAGACCGATGCCTTTGAAAAGGCTTCCCACTCCGGCGAAAACCCGCCGACTACCGAAGCGCTCCTCCCCGGCCAATCAGGTTCGGCCGTCACGCCAAAGCGCGGCCTGCTGCATTACTGGCGGTCAGTGCTGATTGTGTTCGGCCTGTCGGCAGGCGGTTCGGTTATGTTCTACACGTGGCTGATCTTCATGCCCACGTATGCCCAACTCCATTTCAAGCAGGATCCCTCCAGCACGCTCGTGGCCAGCCTGATCGCGCAGGTCTTCTTCCTTGGGGCCGTCCTGGGCGCAGGGTGGCTCGGGGACCGCATCGGACGCAGGCCAATGGTCATCGCCTTCGGAGTCGCTTTTGTCCTCCTGACCATCCCGATCTATAACCTGGTGGACGGCACTTTCGGAACCCTGCTCGTGGCGATGCTGGCCGCACTGACGGGATTGGCGCTGCTGTTCGGCGTCAACGGCGCAGTCTGGGCAGAAGTGTTTCCAACCAGAGTCCGCGCAGCAGGCGTAGCCGGGCCCCTGTCATTCGCCACAGCGATTTTCGGTGGAACTGCCCCCTACGTGAACGCCGCGCTGGGACAGGCGGGCCACCAGGACTGGTTCCTTTTCTACCTCGTGGCAGTTGCCGGCATCACACTCCTCACCGGCATACTCATGCGCGAAACCAAGAACAACAGCCTGGTCAGCGGGGCCTGACAACCCCGGCTGACCCGGGCACAACTTCCGGCCACACCCTCGAACCAAACCGGCGGGAGGGACTTGCACCAAGCAGGTCCCTCCCGCCTATGTATTGGATCACCGACAGTTTGTCCTCCTGAGCCCGACGACCTGCATACTCGCTAGCGCCGCCGCCCTGCAATCCTTCCGTTCGGTCCCCTCGTCCGTGCACCAAGGTCGCGAAGCACCGACGCTACCTACGTGCCTCGCAGTAGAAGATCCGCTCACCTGCAGAAACGACTTCGAAGGGTAAATAGTCCGCCTGGGATCCTGATCGTCGGCGCTGCGGACCTTCAAGCTGCGCCGCGATCCCCGCGCCGATCAATGGCATGCTGGATACACGTCAGCGTGACGCCTATAACAGGGGGAAATGCAATGTTCGGCACCAAGCACAAAGCACCAACACCCAGGAATTTCCAGATGGAAATCGACGATCACGCCCAAGCGGTGAAGCTGCTGTTGTTTATCCGCAGTGCATGGTCCCTGGAAGAGGGTACTGCTGATGTGCCCGCACTAGATCCCGTACCCAGCCCGGGCAACTCAACGCTACCGGACACCGCAAACCGGGACGTTTGGGTCCAACGCTGGAACCATGAGTGGCAGCGCATCTGGGACTGGTACGGCAGCAAGCAGAACAAAGCCGTCTCACCCACCCCTGGTCAATCTGATCCAGAGCACGACAGCATTCCTCCGATACCTCCATTCTGGAATACAGAATTCGGCACAGCCGGAGTCGACATGGACGCCTTCCTCGAATGGGACCGGCAGACACTCCCCGATGTCCCACCTCAGCCGGAAAGCTCAGAAAATATGTCAGCACTGACGGCCGCGTGGGAACGCGGAATAGCCGGCATAATCGTCCTTCCATATGAAGGTCACTTTGCATCACTGATTAATCCACGACAGCTGGTGATTTCAGCTCACACAAAAAATATTCCCAAAAACTTCCGTGCAGCACTCATCGAGTAATGCCCACAGAAATAAGGTGACCGGCATTTGCCGGCAACCTTTTTAGTTCGTGTTCCAGCTGTCTTAAGGGTTGTAAGCGGTGCATGCATAGCCGAAGGACGTGGATACCTTGCCGTGGGATACGTAGCCGTTCGAGAACCCGCCCATGTTCCATGTGATACCCGGAACTCGACGAGACAGCTACACGTCATTCATGGTAGTCAGCAGGACCCACCGAAAGATCTGTGATGGCCCACGCCGTGGAGACGCCCTGGTCACCCAAACCAGGGACCAGCCCGACCCCGCCGTCATAGATAAAGACCTCACCGCTCTTGCGGGGCAGTGCAGGCGCAAATTCACAGGGCACGTTAACGTGGCTGTCACCGGCACCTGATAGCTTCGGCGCATGGATGAACTGATGCCCGTGCCACTTGCACAAGACGCCCGCGAACCCGCCAGCCTGGCGGACCGGGAAGGCTTCGATGAACAGTTCCTGGGGCTTCCCCTGCCCATCCCGGACCTGGCAGACGTGGAAACCATCCTGCTCCCCTACACGCATTTCTCGGTCCTGCTCCGTCCGGACAAGCGGCTGGCTGCGGTCACGGCGCTGGGGATCGACGGCGCAAAGCTGCTGGAACTGGACCGGTCCGGGATCAGCTGGCGGCTGGATCCGCGGGTGCTGGAGCACCAGCAGACCGGCGAGGCCGTCTACGCGCGGAATGACATCGACCGCGGGCACCTGGTCCGGCGTGCGTCGGCAGTCTGGGGCAGCACCGAGGCAGAGGCCGGGCAGGCCAACAGGGACACCTTCTATTACACCAACGCCGCCCCGCAGGCCGCGGATTTCAACCAGGGCATGGATCTCTGGCTGGGGCTGGAGTCCTACCTCCTGGATCACGCCACGGACTACAGCCGGCGGCTGGTGGTGTTCACCGGCACCATCTTCGGCAGCAAGGACCCCGTTTACCGCGGAGTCCAGATACCGCTGCAGTTCTTCAAGGTGGCGGCGTTCATCCAGGACGGCCGGCTGGCGGCCACCGGTTACATCGTGGACCAGACGCCGCAGCTGGCCGAGCTGCCGGATGTCCCCAAGCCCGGAGCCCGTGAGGAAGCTCCCCCACTGGGCCCCTTCCGCACCTTCCAGGTGCCCATCCGGGACATCGCTGCGCTGACCGGGCTGGACCTGGCCCAGGTGGAAGCGGCGGACCGGATGCCGGCCGCCGCGGAACTGCCCACGGCCAGGGTGGCCACCACGTGGCGGCTGCTCGGCGCCCCGGAAGACCTTGACCTGGACTTCGACCTGGAGCGCTAACCCATACTTGTTACATAAGTAACTAGCTTGTATACTCAGCTGAGCGGGCCGTGATGCCCTTCCAGCCGAGGAGAACCCATGAGCACCGTCGATCTCATTCGACACGTCAAGCTGTCCACCGCCACCCTGCCGCTGGCCGTTCCCATCAGCGACGCGAAGGTGTTTACCGGCCGGCAGAAGCCCATGACCGAAGTGGTGTTCCTGTTTGCGGAAATCACCACGGAGCTGGGCCACCAGGGCCTCGGCTTCAGCTACTCCAAGCGCGCCGGCGGTCCCGCACAGTACGCGCATGCCAAGGAAGTCGCCCAAGGACTGATCGGCGAGGACCCCAACGACATCGGCCGGATCTACACCAAGCTCCTCTGGGCAGGCGCATCCGTAGGCCGGTCCGGCGTCGCCACCCAGGCTCTGGCCGCCGTCGACATTGCCCTTTACGACCTGAAGGCCAAACGCGCCGGGCTCCCCCTGGCCAAGCTGCTGGGCTCCTACCGTGACTCGGTACAGACCTACAACACCTCCGGCGGCTTCCTCAACGCCACCTTGGAAGGAGTCAAGGAGCGCGCCACACAGTCCCTGGCAGACGGCATCGGCGGCATCAAGATCAAGGTGGGCCTGCCGGACAGCCGCGAGGACCTGCGCCGAGTGGCCGGCATCCGTGAGCACATCGGCGCGGATGTGCCGCTGATGGTGGACGCCAACCAGCAGTGGGACCGCGCCACCGCCCTGCGGATGGGCCGGCAGCTGGAGGAGTTCAACCTCGTCTGGATCGAGGAGCCGCTGGATGCCTATGACTTCGAGGGCCACGCGCACCTGGCCCACGTCCTGGACACACCCATTGCCACCGGCGAAATGCTGGCCTCGGTGGCCGAACACAAGGGCCTGATCAGCGCCAACGGCTGCGACATCATCCAGCCGGACGCACCGCGCGTCGGCGGGATCACGCAGTTCCTCCGGCTCGCGGCGCTGGCTGACGAGCGCGGCCTGGGCCTGGCCCCGCACTTCGCCATGGAGATCCACCTGCACCTGGCCGCGGCGTACCCACGCGAGCCCTGGGTGGAGCACTTCGACTGGCTGGATCCGCTCTTCAACGAACGCCTGGAGACCAAGGACGGCCGGATGATCGTCCCGGACCGCCCCGGCCTTGGAGTCACCCTCAGCGACCAGGCCCGCGCCTGGACCACCGAGTCCGTGCAGTTCGGCGCCCCTTCCGCCACGTAACCTAGGACCCATGAGCCGGAACCTGACCGCAGACCTTGCCGCGGACCTTCGCAGCCGAATCGTGGAGGGCGCCATCCGCCCCGGCGAGAAACTGCCCAGCGAAAACACCCTGATCACCGAGCACCGGGTCAGCCGCACCGTGGTCCGTTCCGCGCTCACGCGCCTTCAGGCCGAGGGACTGGTGGCCACCGAAAGGGGACGCGGAAGCTTTGCCCTCACGCCGCCGTCGGCCGGTACGACGGCGGCACCCGGCGCACGCACGGCCGTCACCCTGGAGGACCGCCTCCACCTCCTGGAATTCCGGATCGGAGTGGAATCGGAGGCCGCCGCACTGGCCGCCCTGAACCACACGGACCGTCAGCTCAAGGCCGCCGAATCCGCCCTGGCGGACTTCGCTGACAGCGGGGAACACCCGGCCCGGGCCATGAAGGCCGACTACGAGTTCCACCGCGCCGTAGCGGCGGCCTCCGGGAACCCCTTCTACCTGGACTGCCTGGCCGCCCTGGGCCAGACCATGATCACCATGCCCCGGACCCGCCTTGTGACCGGCGAGGAGCACTATCCGGGGGACCACTTCGCCCAGGTGGTCCACGAGCACCGCTCGGTCCTGGCAGCCATCGCCGATGGCGACGGTCCCGCAGCCTCCGCGGCGATGCGCAGCCACCTGGCCAACTCCCGGCGCCGGATGCGGCCGCCGCGGGAGTAGGCGCACGCGGGTATTCTGGAAAGGATGAGTGAATCCCCCCAGACCCCGCAAACACCCCGCCCCGTCACGCCCGGAACCCAGGCATCCTTTGGCACCTATGGCGGCCGGCCGGTGAGTTTTGTGCGCCGCGGAACCCGGCTGCAGGGCCGCCGGCAGACCGCATGGGAGGAACACGCGGAGCGCTGGGCCATCGACGTTCCGCGGCACGTCGCCAACACCTCGGTGCACCCGGAGTACACGTTCGACGCCGAAGCGGAGTTCGGCCGGAAGGCGCCGCTGGTGGTGGAGATCGGGTCCGGGCTGGGCGACGCGATCTGCCACGCCGCTGCGGACAACCCGGACAAGGATTTCCTGGCCGTGGAGGTCTACACTCCCGGGCTGGCGAACACCATCATCAAGATCAACAGCCGCGGCCTGCAGAACGTCCGCGTGGTGGAGGCCAACGCCCCCGAGGTCCTGGCCACCATGCTGCCGGCCGCTTCCGTCAGCGAGCTCTGGGTGTTCTTCCCGGATCCCTGGCACAAGTCACGGCACCACAAGCGCCGCCTGATCCAGCCGGAATTCGCCGCGCTGGCGGCCCGCGCGCTGGAGCGCGGCGGCCTCTTCCGGATTGCCACCGACTGGTCCAACTATGCCGTGCACGTCCGTGAGGTCATGGGCGCTTCGGACGACTTCAAGAACCTTCACGACGGCGAGCGCAGCGGCCCGGACAGCCCCCTCACCCAGGTGTGGGAATCCGGCATCGAATCCGTGGTGGGCGGCGCGCCGGTGCGGGAAGGCCGCGACCCCGTCAGCACGGCGCACACCGGCCCCAACGAAGGCGTGGACCTGGTGGGCGGCTGGGCCCCGCGGTTTGAAGGCCGCATCCTGACCAGCTTCGAGGCGAAAGCCCACGAAGCCGGCCGGATGATTTTCGATCTTTGCTACCGGCGGATCTAGCCCGGCCTGCTGTCAGTTGACGCTGATGGCCCCGACGATCTCCTTCAGCATGTCTACCCGGGGTTCCTTCTCCGGGTTGACCACGGGCCAGATGACCACGAGGCCCAGGAACTTGTCCTTTTCCCAGATGCCAACAGGCGCAGCGATCTGGGCCGAGCCTACGGGGCTGTCGTACCCGACCATTACCGCGTACGTGTCCTTGCCCTCGAGGTTCAGCTGGCCCTCGGAGATCTTGTGGCCCGCGCGGCCCTTGAGGTAAAAGTCGGACATCAGGTGCGCCCAGCCGGTGATCTGCGGTGCGCCTTCCACGGACTTGTCATCCCTGATCACCGTCACCAGGACGTCGCCGGGAAGCCCGTACTGTTCGGTGCCGGGCCCGGCGCTGGACTCGTCCAGGGTCTGGGTGTATTCGGGGAAGTCCGCAGTGAAACCCAGCGGGGATTCAACATGCACAGTCATACGTTGCTCCTTCAGAAATAAGCGTTTGGCGGGTCAGCCTAGGACTGCTCGAGCAGTTCCAGCCTCGTATCGTTCTGGACCTTATGGTAGGTGGACACATTGGTGCTGACCTGGCTCTCAGTGGTGACCTTGCCCTCTGCGGCCTTCACGTCAAACCCAACCTCGCTCTTGGTGGTGGCCACAGCGTTTACCTGGACGGTGGCTGAGCCGGCCTCGTACAGCCTGGCTGCATCCAGCGACGCACCCGCAGTGTTACCGATGGCAACGTTACGCATATAGCTGTCGATGATCGGCTGGTTGTCCGGCGTGTACGGGACATCGATCTTGACGGTGCCCTGGGCCCCGGCCGTGATGCTCGCATCGGCGGTGACCCCGGCGTTCACGCTGTCGCCGACTCCCCTGGCCACGGTACCTTCCATGGCTACCGAAATGGAGCTGATGTTGTTGTCCTTATCCATCTTCACCTCGAGCCCGGCCTTGCCATCCGCTTCGAACACCTCGCCGTTCAACTCCAGCTTGCCGCCTGCGGATACCTCGGCAGTGGCCGTGGAGGTCCCATCCGTCAGGTTTCTTTCATAGGCCAGCTTAAGGGCCGCCTCACCTGATCCGCCGGTGGTGGATTTGGCTTCCACGGCGAGTTCCAGGCTGCCCTTGGCCGAGTCTGTGTGGCCGTTGGCGTCGTTGTCATTGGCGGCCTTGTTGATGGTGTCCAAGAGGTAGTCCGGCGGGTTGCCCACTGCATCCTTGGCGTCGCCCAGGCTGTCCGGCGGCAGGTCACGGAGCATCTGTTCCCGGGCTGCTATGGCGTCTTCCTTGGAGTCAAACGTGTACTGACGCGACAGCTCCCCGTTCAAGGTGGCGCCTGCGGTTCCCGAGGTGTCGTTGACACCGATTCCCAGGTTCCCGTGGACCTTCAGGGTGGCGGTGCCGTCCGCGTTCTCCACCACTTCGGCACCTACTTCGGCGCCGCCGTGTGCCCAGAGGACCCGGCCTTCAACGCCGACGGTTCCGGTTTCCCGGTAGACCGGGATGTCAGCCTTGCCCAGTTCCTGGAGGTGCTCGCGGGCCTGCTGCTGCGCGGACTCGGGAATGCCGCCGTCCATCTTCATCAGCTCAGCGGCGAACGGACCGTCCTCGCCTTCGCCCTCGATCAGGTACTTGCGGTCCTCTTCGGACAGCCCGGCCCACCACTTCGCCTGCTCTTCGGGGCTGGCGTCCGCCATGTTGTTCAGCTGGCCTTCCAGCTTTTCCTGGTGTTCGGCGCGGGCTTTGGCCTCTTCGGCTTGTTTTTCCAGCCAGTCCTTGGTCTCTTCCCACTGCAGCTGCAGCTTCTCAAAGGCTGTCATCCGGGTGCTGCCGGTGGCTGACGCGGAGGACTTCTCCTGCTCGTCGGCATTCTGCAGGAGGAGCTTGGCATTGTTCCGGAGGCTGTTTACCACCCGGTCAAGGCTGGGACGGTGGTTCCCGTTCCAGTCCTGGCGGAAACGCTCGCCGTCGGCGCCTTTCCATGGCGCCGCCATGATCTGGTTCTGCAAGGACAGGGCCTTGGTGCTGAGCAGTGTGGCCGCCCGGTCAGCAGCCTTTGCCAGCTCGCGAAGCTGACCCACGTCAGCGCCATAAAATGCCATGTTCTCTCCCGGATTCAAACGGATTGACTTCCATCACTGTTGCATATCGTTCCATGCCGGCCCCTGCCCGGCCATGGGCATCACTCCCCATGCCCCTGAACCCCGTCGCTATCGGGTGATTGCGGCCCGGCCCGGGTATCCGGGATGTCTCCGGCGTGGCACGATTTAGCAACAACAAACTTCCAGGAAGCGGAGGCCGGTCATCAAACGCGAACTGAAGCAGGCTGCGGGGAAGGCCGAGGATGTCACCAACTCCCCCGCTTTCGAGTTGGCGGCCCGGACGGGTTTTGCCGTCAGCGGAGTGCTCCACCTGCTGATCGGGTTTATCGCTGTCAGGCTTGCTGTGGGCGGCGCCGGCCGGGCCGACGTCAGCGGGGCCGTGTCCGAGCTGGCGGGACAGCCCGGTGGGCCGTTGCTGCTATGGAGCAGCTTTGCGGCCTGTGCAGCACTGGCCATCTGGCAGGCGAGCGACGCGATTTTCGACTTCGGCCACCTGTCCGGCCGCCGGAAAGCGACAGCGAAGCTCAAAGCCGCGGGCCAGGCAGTCGTCTTCGCGGGACTGGCCGCGACCCTCGCTTCATTCGCCATGGGCACCGGCTCCAGCGGGGATAACAGCCGCTCTGCCACGGACCTGACACTGAACATCCTCAAGGCGCCAGGCGGGGTTGCCCTGCTGGTTGCCCTAGGCGCGGGGATCGCCATCGCGGGCGCCGTCTACGCCATCCGCGGCATCAGGAGGTCCTTCGCCAAGCACCTGAACCTGCCGGCGCAGCAGGGATTGCGGCGGACGGTGCTGGGGCTCGGCGTCGCGGGTTATGTGGCCAAGGGCCTCGGGCTCCTGGTGACGGGGCTGCTGATTGCCGTTGCCACCGTGCGCGCCACTCCGGAGCAGTCAACCGGGCTCGACGGCGGACTGAAGGCCCTCCGGGAGCAGCCTTTCGGCATTTACCTGCTCGCCGCCGTCGGGCTCGGTTTGATCTGTTACGGCATCTACATGGTGGTGCGCGCCCGGCTGGCCCGGATGTAACCAGGAAGCGGCGCAGGAAAGCAGTAGCCGGATAGGGTGATTCCATGCCCCAGGTACGCGCCGAACGGTTGATCAGGCTTGATCCTGAAACCACGTTCGCCTTTTCCCAGTCCACCGGAGACTTCCGCCGCAAGTGGGATCCGTTCATCTCCCGGCAGGGCTGGCTGGACGGCGCCACTGCAGCGGGCAAGGGCGTCCGCACCCGGACCGTCTCCCGGATGGGCCTGGTTATGGTCAGCGAGTACGTGTCCTTTATGCCGCCGCGCAACGTGGGGATGACCATGGTGACCGGTCCGTGGTTCTTCGAGACATTCGGCGGCGGCTGGCGGTTCACCGCGGACGACGCCGGCACCCGGGCAGTGTGGAAGTACACCTTTTCCTGCCGCCCGGCCTTCCTGCGGCCGGTCGCGGAGAAGATCGGCACCTGGCTGCTGGGCCGGGAGATCGAACGGCGGATCGAGGCTTTTGCCAGGGCCTGCGAGGATCCGGACCTGGTGGCCGAGTTCCGGAGGAGCTAGGGCACCGAGACGGCGGCCACCGTGTTGCTGGCTTCGTCCCGCAGTTCGACTCCCGTAATCCCGGCGAGCTGCACCGGAGTGGCGCCAGTGACTTTCACCCGCCCGCTGGGTGTCGCGGTCCAGCCGCAGGCCAGCTCTTCGCCGCCATCACGGTCCTTGACCCACAGGTACAAGGTGCCCTGGGACGGCATGCTCCGGCCCTCGAGTTCCAGCTCCGTGCCCCACGCCTTTTTCACCAAACCAACAGTCAGCTGCATCCCGTTCCCTGCCTGCAGCGAGTAACTCGCGTCCGGCCTTGGCGGCGGATTGAGCAGGCCTTCCACCGCCGGTCCGGTGAGGATCCCGGCGGCGAGGCAGGCTGCTGCCACCCCCGCCGCCAGTGCGGTACGGCGCCGCCGGATCTTCCGGCGTCGGGCATTTAGTTCGCGCAGCACCGGCAGCTCCGCAGCGGGTTGAGCGGGTACGTCCGCCGGGCGCCCCGCAGCGAGGGCCAGTGCGTCCGGTACCGGGACCGCGTCCAGCAGCACGGGAAGGCTCTCCAGCTCCCCAAGTTCGCGGCGGCAGGCCGCGCAGCCGTCCAGATGCTCTTCGAATTCGCGTGCTTCGCCGGGCTCCAGCCCGCCCAGCAGATAGGCGCCCAGCAGTTCATGGCTACTCATCGCTCCACCCCCATTTCGTCCAGGATCGTGCGCAGGGCCCGGACAGCGTAGAAGGCCCTGGACTTCACGGTGCCGCTGGGGATGTTGAGCCGCAGCGCCGCCTCGTTCACTGTGAAACGCTGGTAGTGCAGGGCCACCACGACATCGCGGTGTTCCTTGCTGAGCCGCAGCAGGGCTTCCTCCATCAGGACCCGGTTGAGCAGCTCGTCAACGCGCTCACTGCTTTCCGCCAGCTCTGCCGCCTCTTGGCCCGTCTCCATGGGACGGCGGCGGGATCTGCGGTAGTTGTCGATGATGACGTTGCGCGCCGTCCGGAAAAGATAACTGCGGAGGCTGCCAGTGAACTCCGGAGCGCGCTGCCATACGCGCAGGATGGTCTCCTGGACAACGTCGTCCGCCATGCTCCGGTCCGAGGTGCAACTGAGCACAAAGCTGCGCAGCGCGGTGCCGTGGTCGCGGTAAATGGCGGCCACCACCTCCTCATCCAGCGGCATCGGCGCCTCCTTCGTTTGTGTCCGTTAACCAACCCCTACGACGCCGGCCGGCCCGAAAAGGTTCACCCTGAACCATTCTTCACCCGCCGGCGTCGTAGGGGGTGAGCGTCCGGCCATTCAGGCCGGCCCGGCAAAGGAGCGAACCATGAAAAAGCACCTCGGCGTCCTCGTCACGTTGGTCTTTGCCCTGTTCCTGGCGGCCTGCGGCGGCAGTCCCGGCACATCCCCCACCACAGCCGGCCTCGCGCCGACGTCGGACGCTTCCACACCGGGGACGTCGGCAGCCGCGGAACTCACCACCGCAACCTCCAGCGCCGGGGAGATCGTGGTGGACGGCAAAGGCATGAGCGTCTATTTCTTCACCACGGACGTAAAGGACTCGGGCAAAAGCGCCTGCGAAGGTCCCTGCGTGGCAGCCTGGCCCGCCGTGACCACCACCTCGGATTCACCCGCTGTTGACGGCGTGACCGGCACTGTTGGCACCATCACTGCAGCCGGCGGCCAGAAGCAGGTCACGCTCAACGGGCTCCCGCTGTACTACTTCGCGCAGGACACTGAACCCGGAGACATCAAGGGGCAGGGCGTAAACGACGTCTGGCACCTGGCCAGCCCGGACGGTGAAATGATCAAGAAGGCCCCGGCAGCCGGATACTAGCGCTACGATCGGGGGCATGGCTGGTGATGTGAAGAATGCCGCGAAGACGTGGCAGACCATGGTGGACGGCAACCAGGCGCTCCTGCTCCGCAAGACCGGACACGACGTCCATTGGTGGGCGGACCGCGGCCGCGAAGCGGGCCTGAAGAACGACGCCGAGCTCCGCGACTGGATGCGGGACCACCACGGCATCACCGGCTACGCGCAGTATGCGGTGTCCTGGGAAATGTTCGGCTACCCGGAGTTCATGCTGCGTGATGCCGATGAGCTGCTGGACGGGCAGTATGCCAACCACCCGCAGCTGTGGCCCATCGCCGATGCCGTGCTGGCCTGGGCGGCGGCCACGGACGGGGTGGAAATCCAGCTTCGCAAGGGCTACGTCTCGCTGCACACCCGGCGGCGCAAGTTCGCCCAGCTGACCCGCAGCAACAACACCACCGTGGACCTGACCCTGCGGCTGGCTGCCCCTGCCGATGACCGGCTGGAAGCGATCAAGGTCCGGGCCGACGACCTTTTTGACCGCAGGATCAGGCTGAAAACCGCTGACGACGTCGATCCTTACGTCCTCGCGACGCTCAGCCGTGCGGTGGAACAGAACAGCTGAAGGGCCCTCAGGTTTAGGCTTGGTCCTTCCCCGGCTGCCGCCTCCTCCGGGTGCCCGGGCGGAACTTGCCGGGTTGCCCGCCCACAAGGAAGTAGGTTCCCGCGCCCATCAGCAGGAACCCGAAGACTCCTACAACGATGACCTGGGACCCCACTCCTGCCAGGAGCAGTGCAACCCCGATCAGGCAGGCCAGTGCGGCAAAATACCTGGCCGCACTGAATCGTGCACCGGGCATCGAAGAGAGTTCCCGGGCCAGGCGGGGATCGTCCGCCACCAGGTCCTCTTCGAGTTCTGCCAGTACCCTGCGTTCTTCATCCGACAGCGGCATCACGCACCTTCTTCCGATGACGGCGGTATCCCGGCACTGTCCGTGGGGGTATCACCGCGTTGTGCCCCCGTTTGCTGTGCCCGGTATCGCAGGAACAGCATGTCCCCGGCTTGCAGGACCTGTTCCAGGTGCATTCCCAGGGGCGTGGGGTTTGCTGCGGGAGCGGCGGCAATCCGGGTGGCCTGCCCGCCCACAAGTAACGGGCTGAGTGAAAGATGGAGTTCGTCGACGCGTCCGGCTCCCTGGAAGGTCCCGAAAAGATGCGGGCCACCCTCGGAGTGGATCCCCGGATATCCACGCTCCCTTAATTCACGGACCAGGAAATCCACGTCCAGGCCGGCCTGCCCACAGGTAATCACATCAGCGACGTCCTGCATCCTGTCCCGCCTGCCGGGGTCCGCCAGGCCGGTGGTGATGACGAGGGGGCGCACCATGGCACCTGTGAAGAATGGCAGAGAGGGGTCCACATCCAGGCTTCCGGAAACGATGGCCAGGGCCGGCCGTTCGGTCAGGCCCTGATCCAGCCGCCACTTCCTGTCTGCCTCATCAATCAGCTCCCCGGAGTAGCCTTCGGCCCGAACCGTTCCTGCACCCACCAGGATGACGTCGGCGGCCCGTCTCAGGAGTTTCATGATCCTGCGGTCTGCCTCGCTGCCCAACCCACCGGAGCGGCCATTCACCGTCGCCGCGCCGTCCAGGCTGGAGACGAAGTTGAAGCTCACCCAGGGCCCCGCCGTCTTCCGGGGGAAGTAGAGGTCCTCCAGCTCTGGGTCGGTCAGGGGCTTTGTCCCGCCCGGCAGCAGGCAACGGATCATGGCGCCACACCGGCAGGTTCCGGCAGTCCTTCCGCCGCATGTGGCCGTGGTGCCGCAGGGAGGTTCCGTTCACCCATGTTGTGCCGGAGATACACCGGTTCCCGCCAGCCCAGCACGGCTTCAGTCATCCGCAGCGCGGCAGCGGCGGCCGGAACGTTGTGCATCCGAAGGATCCGGGCTCCATTCAGGAAGCAGATCAGGGCGGCAGCCAATGAGCCTTCCACCCGCTCCTGTTTTGGCTTGTCGAGCGATTCGCCAATGAAGTCTTTATTGGAAACGGCGGCCAGGACGGGGAAGCCCAGGGCGGCGATTGAAGAAAGACTGCGGGTGAGGTGCAGCGAGTGAAGGGTGTTCTTGTTCAGGTCATGCCCAGGATCGATGATGATCTGCTCCTCGGTCACACCCAGATCAAGGGCGAGGTCGATTCTCCGGGACAGGAAATCCCGGACCTCCCCCACCACGTCCTGGTACTGCGGGCGCGGCCACACGGTCCTGGGCGCAGCGAGGCTGTGGGTGATCACCAGATGCGCGCCGGATCCGGCCACCACCGCCGCCATATCAGGATTCCGCAGTCCCGTGGTGTCGTTGATGACTGTGGCCCCGGCCTTGATGCTCAGCTCCGCCACTTCAGGGTTGAAGGTATCGGCGGAGATGATCACGTCGCCCCGCGCCCGCACCGCTTCGATCACCGGGATAACGCGGTCCGCTTCCTCCTCAGTGGTAAGGCAGGTGCCGGGCGCGAAGGGCTGCCCGCCAATGTCCACCCAGTCCGCGCCGTCAGCCACCGCTGCCAGGGATGCCTCCACGGCGGCGTCGAGCCCAAAGGTCCGGCCGGCGTCGTAAAAGGAATCCGGTGTCCTGTTGATGATCGCCATCAGCAGTGACTGCGTCCGGAAATCAACCACCTTGGCACCGAAACGCTGCACGGGATGGCGGAACACCGGTTCGAATGCAGCGGTGCGGGCCTTCCCGTCCCGGTTCACAGCGAGTCCAATGGAACGGACAAATCCGCCAGCTGCTGCAGGTTGACCTCGTTTTCCTGGCGGATCAACGCCTTGATTGGACCCTGGACATCCCAAATATTCACGTTCATGCCGGCCACCACCCGGCCCTTGTCCGAGGAAACCGGAATGACCCAGAAGGCAATGAATTCCCCGGACGAGGTGTCCCCGCGCGCCACCACTTTGGCGTCGCGCGCCAGTGGTCCGTAGCCGGAGTACTCCATGCCCAGATCGAACTGGTCAGTGTAGAAGTAGGGGATGTGGTTGAGCACTGCAGGCTTGCCGAGCATAGCCTTGGCCGCGACCTTCCCGGTGTTGATGGCGTTGGCCCAGTGCTCGCTTCGTTGATGCTCGCCGAGTACGGGGTGGAAGGGGTTGGCAACGTCTCCGGCAGCGAAGATCCGCGGGTCGCTGGTCCGCATGGACTGATCCGTCAGGATGCCGTTCTGGATTGTGAGGCCGGCAGCTTCAGCGAGCTCGGTGTTGGGGGTGACGCCGACGGCGATGACCACCAGGTCCGCCGGGAGCTCCAGCCCGGAATCGGTAACGACTCCGGAAGCCCGGCCGTTCGCCGCGGTGATGCCCGCGGCGCTGGTCTCGGGGTGGAAGGTGACTCCTGCCTTCCGGTGCCGGTCCAGGAAGACAGTTCCCAGCTCGGCGCCAAGGACCCCCTCCAGCGGGATCTTGTCCTTGCCAAGGACGGCTACTTCGGCGCCTAGGGTACGGGCCGTGGCGGCGACTTCCAGGCCAATCCAGCCCGAACCCACCAGGACCACGCGACGGTCGTGCTGCTCGTAGGCGTTGTTAACGAGGGCTTCCCGCAGCTCCTTGCTGTCCTCCAGGGTCCGCAGGCAATGCACTCCGGGCAGGTCCGCGCCGGAGATGGGCAGGCTACGAGGTGTTGCTCCGGTGGCCAGCAGGAGCTGTCCATATTTCATCGTCTTGCCGGAAGCCAAACGCACCTCTCCTGCTTCGCGGTCCAACTGTTCTGCCGTTTCCCGCGGCAGAAAATCTATGCGCTTCTCTGCATAGCTATCCACCGGATAGGGCAGCAGGGATCCTTCGTCCTCGTTCCCAGCCAGAAACCCCTTGGACAGCGGCGGACGGATGTACGGGTGGTGTTCCTCGGCACCCACCAGTGTGATGCCGCCGTCGAACCCTTCTTTCCTCAGCGTGTGCGCTGCGGTAGCTCCGGCGAGTCCGGCTCCGATGATCACAATGTTGTCCATGATGGCCTGCTCTTTCTGTTCTCCGGCCTGGCGGGAGCGCTGGAAAACCGCTTGTTACTTCGAAAAAAAGCGCTCCTGCAACGGACTGGGGGTCCTGAGTTCCCCGCGGAAGGCCGCCGTCGTGGTCATGGTCCCGCTGACTTCAACGCCGCGGAGGGACATGCAAAGGTGTTCAGCTTCCAGCACCACACCGGCGCCACGGGCATCCAGCGTTTCCATAAGCCAGTCCGCCACCTGCACCGTGAGCCGTTCCTGGACCTGGAGGTCGCGGGCGAACAGCTCCAGCCCACGGGCCAGTTTGGACAGCCCGATCAGCCGGTCCCCCGGGAGGTATCCGATGTGCGCGGTACCGCGGAACGGAAGCAGGTGGTGCTGGCATAGTGAGTGGAAGGGAATGCTCTTGACCAGGACCAGGTCGCTGTAGCCCTCATCGTTGGGAAAGGTGGTCCAGTCGGCCGGCCTGGCCGTGAGAAGTTCCTCAAAGGCCTTGGCCACGCGGCGCGGCGTATCGGCCAGGTGCGGGTCCGAGATGTCCCTGCCCAGTGCCAGCAAAAGATCGGCGACGGCGGCCCGGGCAGCCGGGATGTCAATTCCGGTTGACAGCTTCGATTCAAGATCGAGCCCGTCAAGCTCGTCGCCGGGGACCGTGAGCTCGCCGGTCTGGCCCTGGTATTGGGGAGATAGCATCGGACGCCCTTCTAAAGTTGGATATCTTGAATTTAGAACGGCGGACTTGGTTAGTCAAGATTCCAGCTGGACGTCTCGCATTGTGACCCGGCCAGAGGCTAGCCACGCTAATGGCCTCCCCGTGCTCCAACCCGAAGTGGGTATGATCCGGCGGCTGAAGCAAACGCTGTCAGGCGCCAGCGCCACCTCAGCCGTTGCCGAAATTTCAGCCCGCGCCACCTGCCTCCCGGGCCCGGGCTACTTCCGGCCTCCCGGCGCCGGCAGGTGACCGAGCTGCTGCAGCTGGTTAAGCCTGTCCGGCACGCCCCAGTGTTCCACCATCTTGCCGTTCTCGAACCGCATGATATCGATCACCGGAACGACGAGACGGCGCCCTGTGGCGGGGCGGCCCTGCTGACCGCCGTCGTCAGTGGCTGTTCCGCAGTTGCGCAGCCATACGGTATCGCCGCTCACCGCGGAATCCTCGATCGCGAGGTGGAAGTCGGAGGACCCGGCATGCAGGCTCTTGGCGATCGCCACGACCCCGGCCGGGCCGACCCGGCGAGCAGGCCGGTCAGGGGACTCGAATTGGTGCTCCAGCATGTCCGGCGCCACCAGTTCCTCCGCCACAGCGTAGTTGCGCCTGTTGAAAACCTCATCGATGAAGCGGGTTGCGAGTGCGAGCGGATCTGACATTTCGGGCTCCTGCGTGTCGTGGGCTAATTTCATTCTAGTGTCACTAGAATAAACTTCGTGAGTGACGAAGACAAGACCCGCAAGTACGCGTCATCCCAGCGGGCCGAGCGCGCCAGGGAGAACCGTGAGGCCATGCTGCGCACCGCCTTCCGACTGTTCGTCGCAGACGGATTCCACGCCACCTCACTGGCCGCAATCGCCCGTGCGTCCGGCGTCAGCAACGACCTGGTCTACAAGGTATTCGGCTCCAAGCGCCGCCTGCTGATGGAAGTGCTGAACTTCGTCGTCATCCAGGACGCCGAGTCGCGCAGCCTGCTCGATCAAGCAGGCCCGCAGGCGATCCGCGCTGAGAAAAATCAGCACCGCCAGCTTGAGATGCTGGTCACTGACATCACGGCCTCGACGATCCGCGCCAGATCCCTCGACGATGTCTTCCGGTCAGCTGTCATCACCGACCCCGAGATCGCCGGGCTCTACCGCCGGGCACACGGGACGCGATTGAAGAACTTGACCGCGGCGGTGGGCTGGCTGGCTTCCACCGGCCCATTGCAGATGACCGAGGAGCAGGCCGCGGCCAGCCTGTGGACGCTAACCGGCCCCGACTCCCATCGGCAGATGGTCGACGGGCTAGGTTGGACCGAAGACCAGTGGCGGGCGTGGGTGCACAACATCCTCGCGACAGCGCTGCTAACAACCCGGCCAGCCTGAGGACGCTCCGTCCCAGTGCGCCGGCACGAAAACGCCGGAAGGGTGCCGGCGGGCCCGGACGTTCCCGCGAGGCGGCCCCCAGGCCGCGAGTTCGGTAAAAGCAGCGGCCAACGCGGCGCCCGATGCCGGCTCCGCGTCGGTAGCATCCAGCTCAGCATCGTCGTCGCTGAATTCCGTGTCCGCTTCTTCGAACTCGACGGCGGCGATGATCTCGCCGTTGGCGGGATTGATCATAAAGGCCTCTTCTTCCTCCTCGACCATGATGAAGTCGCCGTGGTCGGTGGCGAAGTGCCAGGCCAGGACCTTCTGCCCATCATGCATGTAGTTGGGGTCCCCCATGGTGATCTTCTCCAGGGAGTAGCCCGCGACGTCGCAGAGTTCACGGATGATGACCTCGAACTCCGGCGCGTTTTCGCGGGCTTCCTCTTCGGCTTCGGCCTGGCGCTCGGCCATGTCCGGGACGCGGGAGACGCGCACGGCGATGTGGGCGTTGAGGTCGTCGCTGTCCATCACCATAAGGCCGTCCTGGCTGAGCAGCCAGGCGCCGTTGAGGGCGGTGATGTCCTCGGTTTCCAGCAGCGCCTCGAACTCGTTGTCCAGTTCCTCCAGCGCCAGGACCGCATCGGAGGTCTCGGCGTCGTCCTCGGTGTCGCCGTCGAGGTACTCATCGGCTTCCGCCTCGGTGAGGGCATCGAAGGCGGCAACGGTGCGGTTGAACAGGTCCAGGTGGGCGGTGGCACCCATGCCTTCGAGGCCTTCGCGGATGTAGACATCCAGCTCCTCCCGCTCCGGTGCGGTGAAGACGTACTGGGCAAAACCGCCGCCCAGTGCCTGGGTGAGGTAGAAGTCGACGTAGTAGCTTCGCAGGGCGTTGGGTGCGATCTCGTCGGAGCCCAGGAGTTCCTGGTACATCGTGTTGACCACGTCGACGTTGGAGTCGACGACTTCGCTGGCATCCCGGCTGTCGGTGGTCAGGACTACGGGGTATTCGTTGTTCGTCATGGCGATCCTCACGGTGATTGCGGACTGTTCGGGACATTTTCAGCGTAGGACGGGGGCACTCCCCGGCAGCCCAGCCGCAAGTGAACGTCAGGCGAAGTTTGAGGGACCCTTTTTACTCAAGGCCACGATGCAGTCAACAACTTGCGACAACGGGGCAGTAGCGTCCACGACGATCCCCTGCCGAGGAACGTCCGCTTTGGCAGAATTCAGCCGGATGATGAAATCACGCTCCTCGCGCCTGCCGGGTCCTCCCCATTCGCTGCCCGGGCGGTTGTCTAAACGCCTGACGAGGATCTCGGCGTCGACTTCAAGAACGAAGACGCCGTCGAAGAGATCGATAAAGCCGGCGAAGTTCCGTGACCCTCCGCAGAAAAACGTCAGCTCCTCCGTGTGGTCCGCGATGAGTGCAGTAAGCCTGTCGAGGTTCCAGATGTGATGGGCGTGGACAGCGATGCCCGTCGTCCCTACGACAGGCTCACCGGTGCCTGGGTCCCCTTGATAGGCAAGCTCCCGGTCACCATGAACGCAGTGATAGCCTCGGCGCGCCAGCTCCATGCCCACCGCAGTCTTTCCGGTTCCGGATCCGCCTTCGATGAGGAAGTTTCGTCTGCCCATAACGCATGGTAATCACAGCTCCACCGCACGTGGTCCCACCAGCGGCGCCTACACAAGTTCGCGGAGCCGGGAAGTCCTGTCGCCACCCGCATCGCCGGTATTGACGGCACCTTTCGGCTCGAAGAGTACCGCCAGTGCTCGATCCCTCGCGGTGCGAAACAATGCGTCCGTCCGGCGCTGGCGGCCAGTAGCTATCATTCGTGCATCCGCGCGCCCTTGACGATGCGGTCAACCACGTTGCGGGGACCCCGCAGGCCAATCCCCACGAGGTCCAGTTCGTCGGCATGGACTTCTGCGACGGCGGCCCGGTTGGCCTCGTCATGCCCGGTGGAGAACAGTTCCCGCGTATATACAGCAGCGGGGATACCGCGGCCAAGGGCACGTTCCCGGGCCTTTGCGAGCAGTTCGGCACCGGGAGTGAATACCAGGACGGGCTGGCGAAGCATGGGCAGGTATTCGTTGCCATCACGGTCCCGGTACGGTGCACCTGTCAGATCCGGGGCGCTGGTGGCGATGGCGCTCATAAGGAACGCTGTCACGTTGAGCTTCTGCCACGGAAACAGGTCATCCCTGAGCACCACCACGACCTTTGTGTCGAAGCGGCCTGCCTCAGGGGAAGCGGAGTTAATGGTGGCTGTTGAGTTCTCTTGCATGCTCCAAGCCTGGCCAATAGCGCCGCTGTCCGTCTTGTACATTTCTTGCATGGGTAATTCGGTAAAGGCGTGGCATCCGGCTGTGCCCTACGTGCGGGAGGTGCTGCATGCAACGTTTGAACACCACTCCTACCCGGCCCACACCCATGAGGACTGGACAGTCCTGCTGATCGACAAAGGGGCCGTGACCTACGATCTGGAGCGCACAGCGCATGAGGCAGTACCGGCCTCAATCACTTTGCTTCCGCCGCATGTACCCCACGACGGACGCTCCGCCGTCGGAGGCCAGGCTTTCCGCAAACGCGTGCTCTACCTGAGCGAACACTGGCTCCCTGCCAAGGCGGCAGACGCGGCGGTGGCGCGGCCCACCCTGATGGATCCCCAGGCGGTAGCCACTGTGATGGGCATCCACGAAGCGCTCTCCTCGCCGGGAGATGCGATGGCCGCAGAATGCGGAGTACTCGCCCTTCACGAATCCGTGCGCCTGCACCTTGGCGCCCCGCCCTCCCCTGCCAGCGATGCACCATTAGCCCGCCAACTGCGCGAGATGCTGGATGACCGCCTGTTCGAATCGTTCACCATCGCCGAGGCGGCCGCCATTCTGGGCGTTCATCCGAGTCATCTGGTCCGCGTCTTCTCCAAGGCCTACGGCATTGCGCCCCACCGCTACGTCACCGGACGTCGCGTAGACCGCGCCCGGCGCCTGCTCCTGGACGGTATTCCGGCTTCCGAAGCTGCAGTGGAGGCGGGGTTCCACGATCAATCACACCTGACACGGCACTTCCGGCGGGTGCTCGGTACAACTCCGGGAGCCTTCGCGGCCTGACCGGGACTGAACTTCAGGCGCAGTTCACGACCCTCAGGTTTGAGGGGACCCGGAGCTTGACTAAGATGGATCAGATAGTCAACCTTCGGTCGCACCATTTGGCGGCCTGCCGAAAGTAGTGCGCCCCCATGCCATCCCAACCGGACGAAAGTGCGGCCCTGGCAATCCAGACTCCTGCCATTAACGACCGCTCCCTCGCGGCCGGGCTCGCCTACGCCATGGGCAGCCGCGTCAGCGGAATGCAGTTCGACGCCGGCACCGGGCTTTTGCTGGGCAAGGTCAGGGGCGGTGCCGCTACACCTTATTCGACGTCGGCCAAGCTGGTGCGCAAAAGCAGTGGCTGGAGCTGCACGGTGGGCATCTGCAGCTGCCCGGTCCGCAAGGACTGCAAACACGTTGCCGCCCTTCTTTTCTCCGCCGAGGACAATCCCGCCATCCGGGTCCAGCTGCTGACTCCCCCGGCAGCCAGCACGCGCCAGCAGGCCGGGACCCCGCTGAGCGACTGGGAACGGGCACTGGGCCCGCTGCTTTCAGGCACCGGCGGAGGCCCCGGGAAGCCGGCCGGCGGCACGGCCCTCGCCCTGCAGTTCGAGGTGGAAGAACCGCCGCCGCACTTCTCCTACACAGGGCGCCGCGATCCCATCCGCAGCTTCCGCCAGCTCCGTGCCCGGCCCATGATGATGGGCAGCCGGGGCAAGTGGATCCGCGGCGACCTCTCTTGGTACAACCTCACGTACCAGCATGATGCCAACCAGGCGCATATCGACTGGCTGACCAAGTTCTACGCCGCCCACTCCACACGGCGCAGCGGCAGCTACGACCCCACCGCCCTGTGGCTGGGAATGAACACCTTCGGCTCCCGGAGCCTCTGGGCACTGCTTGCCGAGGCGCAGCAGATCGGGCTGGTCCTCATCCACGGCCGCGGCCAGGAGCCGGTGGCACTCGCCGGGGATCCCGCCGTCGTCAGCCTGAACCTGAGCCGGCCCGCCGGTGACGGCAACGGCGGGCTGGACCTGGCCTCCTCCATCACGGTGGAGGACGAGGAAATCGATCCGGCCATGGTGGGCACGATCGGCAGGCCCGCACACGGAATTTTCTATTCACGGCCCACCGGGCAACTGGCCGCCGAGATGCCCCCGGTTTCCAAGGCGGAGCAGCAGCTGTTCCTGGCGCCGCTGGAGGAAGGCCTGAGTGAGGAACTCCTGCAGTTCGTCACGGCCGGGAACTCGCTGCACATTCCAGCCAGCGACGAGGCCCGCTTCCTCTCCGGCTACTACCCCAAGCTCAAGCAGTCCGCCCGGGTCACCGCCAAGGACGAATCCGTGGAACTGCCCGTGCTGGCCGTTCCCACACTCTCACTGCTGGCCAACTACGGCGCGGACCACCACGTCCGGCTGCACTGGGAATGGCACTACCGCGCCGGCAAGAAGGTCACGGCCCAGCCGCTCTGGCCGCATCCGGGCGACGAAGGCTTCCGCGACCCCGTAACGGAGGCCCGGATCCTGGAGGAACTGGGCACGCCGTGGGAGGTCGTGGCTGCCCTGGGCGAGTCCATGACCGGCGGCTGGGGCACCCCGCGCCTGGCACCGACGGCGGAGCTGAAGGGCCTGGACACCCTCACCTTCACCGAGGAACTCTTGCCGCAGTTGCGCCAGACGCCCGGCGTGGACGTGGAGACCACCGGTGACATCGCCGACTACCGCGAGTCCGAGGAAGCACCGGTCGTCTCGATTTCCACGTCAGCCACGGAGCAGCGGGACTGGTTCGACCTCGGCATCGTGATCACCCTCGAAGGCCAGCAGGTGGCGTTCGGCAACGTGTTCTCCGCGCTTGCCGCCGGCCAGACCCGCATGCTGTTGCCCAGCGGCGCCTACTTCTCGCTCGACATCCCGGAGCTCCACCAGCTCCGCGAACTCATCGATGAGGCCCGGGCGCTGCAGGACAACAAGGACGCTCCGCTCCAGATCAGCCGCTTCCAGGCGGGGCTGTGGGACGAGCTGGCGCACCTGGGAATCGTGGACCAGCAGGCGGCCGCATGGCGCGATGCTGTGGGCGGACTGCTCGACGGCGGCGTGGACGGACTTCCGCTGCCAGCCACCCTTAACGCTGAGCTGCGTCCCTACCAGCTGGAGGGCTACAACTGGCTCACCTTCCTGTACCGGCACGGGCTGGGCGGGGTGCTGGCTGACGACATGGGCCTCGGTAAAACCGTGCAGGCCCTGGCGCTGATGTGCGCGGCCAAGGAAGCTGTTGCGGGCAACCCTGACGGTGATGGCACGGCGCCCTTCCTGGTGGTTGCCCCCACCAGCGTGGTGGGCAACTGGGCCAGCGAAGCCGCACGCTTCGCACCAGGGCTGAAGGTCCACGCTATCGGTGAGACCTTCGCCAAGAGCGGCTCCACTCCCGCTGAGGTGCTGGACGGAGTGGACATTGTGATCACCTCCTACGCCCTGTTCCGGATCGACTACGACTCCTACGCCGGCCGCACCTGGGCCGGCCTGGTGCTGGACGAGGCCCAGTTCGTCAAGAACCACCAGTCCAAGGCCTACCAGTGCGCCCGGAAGCTGCCCGCCGGATTCAAGCTGGCCGTCACCGGAACGCCGCTGGAAAACAACCTCATGGAGTTCTGGGCACTGACGTCCATCGTGGCGCCCGGGCTTTTCGCCAGCCCGCAGCGCTTCGCGGAGTACTACCAGAAGCCGATTGAAAAGGCCGGCGACAAGGGGCAGCTGGACAAGCTCCGGCGTCGGGTCCGCCCCCTGATGATGCGCCGCACCAAGGACCAGGTGATCAAGGACCTGCCGCCCAAGCAGGAGCAGATCCTTGAAGTGGTGCTTAACCCGCGGCACCAGAAGGTGTACCAGACGCACCTGCAGCGCGAGCGGCAGAAGGTGCTGGGCCTGATCGAGGACGTCAACAAGAACCGCTTCACCATCTTCCAGTCGCTGACCCTGCTGCGGCAATTGGCCCTCGACGCGTCCCTGGTGGATCCGTCGCTCTCCGCTGTGCGCTCCAGCAAACTGGACGTGCTGTTCGAGCAGCTGGACGACCTCATCGCGGAGGGCCACCGCGCCCTGATCTTCAGCCAGTTCACCGGGTTCCTGGGCAAGGTGCGCGAACGCCTGGTGGAGCGCGGAGTGGAGTTCTGCTATCTCGACGGCGGCACCCGCAACCGTGCCGACGTCGTCAATTCCTTCAAGACGGGAACCGCACCCGTGTTCCTGATTTCACTGAAGGCCGGCGGGTTCGGCCTGAACCTGACCGAGGCGGACTACGTGTTCCTGCTGGATCCGTGGTGGAACCCGGCCAGCGAGGCGCAGGCCGTGGACCGCACGCACCGGATCGGGCAGGCCAAGAACGTGATGGTGTACCGGCTGGTTGCCAAGGACACCATCGAGGAAAAGGTCATGGCGCTCAAGGCCCGCAAGTCCCAGCTGTTCTCCGACGTAATGGAAGGCGAGGCCCTGGCGGGCGGCGCCATCACCGCCGAGGACCTGGCAGCCCTCTTCAAGGACTAAGCGCACGGCTTCAGGCCGCCGGGCTTAAATGTGTTTTGACGCACAGTTGACGCCGTAGTAGTCTTTCGCTGTTAGCGCTAACACATTGCCGATTTAGTTCGCCGCCGGTCCTCCGGCACCAATCCAGGCACGTCCGGCTGTATTACCCGCCGGCAGGCGCAGATGCCTGCCGACCCAGCACCACTTCGCGGAACTCCCTCCGCGAAAGGAGAAAATTGTGAGAATCAGCAAACTCGTGGGCGCCGTTGCAGTCGCTCTCGCCGTCACAATGAGCGTCGCCGGCTGCGGAAGCCGCGGCGGAGCGGCAACCGACACCGCAGCAGCTCCCGCCGATTCCGTGGTGGGCATTTCCATGCCTACCCAGACCTCTGAGCGGTGGATCGCCGACGGGGCCAACGTCGAGAAGTCGCTGAAGGACCTGGGCTACAAAACGGACCTCCAGTTCGCCAACGACGACATTCCCACCCAGGTTTCCCAGATTGAAAACATGCTGACGAAGGGCGCCAAGGCGCTCATCATCGCCGCCATCGACGGCACCACCCTGACCGATGTCCTGGCCAAGGCCAAGGAGCAGAACGTCACGGTCATCGCCTACGACCGCCTCATCAACGGCACCCCGAACGTCGATTTCTACACCACGTTCGACAACTACACAGTGGGTGTCCAGCAGGCCACCTCGCTGCTGACCGGGCTGGGCCTGGTTGACGCATCCGGCACGAAGGTTGAGGGCAAGGGCCCGTTCAACGTCGAACTGTTCGCGGGCAGCCCGGACGACAACAATGCCAATTTCTTCTGGGACGGCGCCATGGACACGCTCCAGCCATACCTGGACGCCGGCACCCTGAAGGTCCCCAGCGGCCAGACCAAGTTTGAGCAGGCAGCAACCCTGCGCTGGCAGGCACCCGTGGCCCAGAAGCGCATGGAAGACATCCTCACCTCCGCCTACAGCTCCGGAGCCAAGCTCGACGGCGTACTGTCCCCGTATGACGGCATATCCATCGGCATCATCTCTGCACTGACCAGCGCCGGCGGGTACTCCACGGACAGCCTCCCGGTGGTCACCGGCCAGGACGCCGAGAAGGGTTCGGCCAAGTCCATTCTGGCCGGCGAGCAGTACTCCACGATCTTCAAGGACACCCGCCAGCTCGGTACCCAGGCAGTGAAGATGGTTGACGACGTACTCAAGGGCAAGGAACCGGAAGTCAACGACACCGAGACCTACGACAACAAGGTCAAGGTTGTTCCCGCCTACCTCCTGGAGTCCGTGATCATCACCAAGGACAACGTACAGAAGGAACTGGTCGACTCCGGCTACTACACCGCAGCCGACGTCAAGTAACCACCCCTTTCGGACTGTGGCCCCGCCGTGCACCAAGGCGGGGCCACAGCCACTCCCCGAGCCGCGCCGAAGCATCGGCACGGCCAAGTTCCAACCAGTCAGCGGGAATTGACGATGAACGTACCCATTCTTCAAATGCGGGGGATCACCAAGACCTTCCCCGGGGTTAAAGCCCTCCAGGACGTCACTCTGGACGTCAACCGCGGCGAAGTCCACGCCATCTGCGGCGAGAACGGCGCCGGGAAGTCCACCCTCATGAAGGTGCTCTCCGGCGTTTATGCGCACAACACTTTCGACGGCGACATCCTCTTCGAAAACGAGCCCTGCAACTTTTCCAGCATCTCGGACAGCGAGAAGCGCGGCATCGTGATCATCCACCAGGAACTGGCCCTCAGCCCGTACCTGTCCATCGCCGAGAACATCTACCTGGGCAACGAACTATCCAGGAACGGCTGGGTGGACTGGCGGAAGACCAATCTGGAAGCCGCCAAGCTGCTGGCACGCGTGGGACTCAGCGAGAACCCGGTCACGCCCATCCAGCACATCAGCGTTGGCAAGCAGCAGCTTGTGGAAATCGCCAAGGCGCTGTCCAAAGAGGTGAAGCTCCTCATTCTCGATGAGCCGACGGCGGCCCTGAACGACGAGGACTCGGACCACTTGCTGGACCTCATCCTGCACCTCAAGGGCCAGGGCGTCACCAGCATCATCATCAGCCACAAGCTCAACGAGATCCGCAAGGTGGCCGATGCGGTCACCATCATCCGGGACGGCAAGTCCATTGAGACGCTGCGCCTTGACCAGGGCCAGATCACCCAGGAGCGGATCATCCGCGGGATGGTTGGCCGCGACCTGGAAAGCCTCTACCCGGACCGCACACCCGTCATTGGCGAAGAGGTCCTGCGTATTGAGGACTGGACCGTCCAACATCCCCAGGACCACTCGCGCCTGGTAGTGAACAACGCGAGCCTCAACGTCTGCAAGGGCGAGGTGGTGGGCCTGGCCGGGCTGATGGGTGCCGGCCGGACCGAGCTGGCCATGAGCGTGTTCGGACGGACGTACGGCCGCACCGTCTCCGGCAAGGTCTACAAATACGGCGAAGAGATCAACACCTCCACCGTTTCCGATGCCATCAAGCACGGCATCGCCTACGCCACCGAAGACCGGAAACACTACGGCCTGAACCTGATTGAGGACATCAAGCGGAACATCTCCATGGCAGCTTTAAACAAGCTGGCCAAGGGCGGATGGGTGGACGGCAACCAAGAGACCACCGTGGCCAACCAGTACCGCAAGAGCATGAACATCAAGGCGCCCTCGGTAGCGGCCATTACCGGCAAGCTCTCCGGTGGAAACCAGCAAAAGGTGGTGCTGAGCAAGTGGATGTTCTCAGACCCGGACGTCCTGATCCTGGACGAACCGACCCGCGGAATCGACGTGGGCGCCAAGTTTGAGATCTACACAATCATTGCCGACCTCGCCGCTGCCGGAAAAGCCGTCATCGTCATCTCCTCCGAACTTCCGGAGCTTCTGGGCATCTGCGACAGGATCTACACCCTGTCCGCCGGCCACATCACCGGCGAAGTCCCCATCGCCGACGCAACCCAGGAATCCCTTATGCACTTCATGACCCAAGAGAAGGAATAGCGAACATGTCCGCCCTACGAGAATCCCTTGGCTTCCTGACAAGCCGCCTCCGCCAGGTTGGCATCTTCGTCGCCCTGATCCTCATCGTCATCCTCTTCCAGGTTTTGACCGACGGCATCCTGCTGCAGCCGCAGAACGTCACCAACCTGGTGGTCCAGAACAGCTACATCCTGATCCTGGCCATTGGCATGGTGATGGTCATCATCGCCGGACACATCGACCTTTCCGTAGGATCGGTTGCCGGCTTCATCGGCGCCGTGGCCGGCGTGATGATGGTGCACTGGGGGTGGGCCTGGTGGATCGCCATTCCCGCCTGCCTCCTGGTGGGCGCCCTGGTGGGTGCCTGGCAAGGCTACTGGATCGCCTACGTGGGCATCCCGGCCTTCATCGTCACCCTTGCGGGCATGCTCATCTTCCGTGGCCTGACCCTGATCACCCTCAAGAACCAGCAGATCACCCCGTTCCCCGATGAACTGCGGGCACTCGGCGGCGGCTTCCTGCCCGACATCACGGGCGGAACATCGGTCCTGGAATGGCTGACCGTCATCCTGGGCGTCGGCGGTACAGCGGCCATCCTGTTCCAGGCCATCAAGGAACGCCGCGTCCGCCGCAGGTTCAACCTGGAAAATGAGCCCATGGCATGGTTTGCCGTCAAGAACGGGTTCATCGCCGTGCTGATGCTCATCATCACGCTCCTGCTGGCAAGCTACCGCGGAACACCTGTGGTCCTGATTGTCCTGGCTGTCCTGGTGATCGTTTATTCGGCACTCATGAACAACAGCATCTTCGGCCGCCACATCTACGCAATCGGCGGGAACCTCCACGCAGCCGAGCTCTCCGGCATCAAGACCAAGCGGGTCACCTTCCGCCTGTTCGTCAACATGGGCATCCTTGGTGCCCTGGCCGGCCTGGTGTTCGCTGCGCGGTTGAACTCGGCGCAGCCTGCGGGTGGCACTGGGTTCGAGCTGGATGCCATTGCCGCCGCGTTTATTGGTGGCGCAGCGGTGCAGGGCGGCATCGGTACGGTGGCCGGCGCCATGATCGGTGGCCTCATCATGGGCGTCCTTAACAACGGCATGTCCATCCTGGGCCTGGGCACTGACTACCAGCAGCTCATCAAGGGACTGGTGCTTCTCCTGGCCGTCGCGTTCGACATCTTCAACAAGAACCGAGTCGGCGGCACCAGCAAGATCGCCAAAGCCTTCTCCATCCGGACCAAGCCGCCCGTGACGGGTGGGCCGACGGCGGTGAAGGACAATGCGTCGGGGCAGCCGGCTCCGGTCTCCTCGGGTACGTCCGCCAAGCCGTAACCCATCGATCGTCCCTGAACCGCCACTAACGGGACAGGCAGAAAACCCCGGCCGGGTTGTTTCCGGCCGGGGTTTTTCACGTTGCTGCCCTCTCGGTTCCTATGCGGGAGTGGGAGATTCCATCGCCGAGTCGAAGAACGCCCGTTCAAGCCGGACGGCGTCCTTGAATGTCTCCGTAACACGCAGGAGGGTTGCGGCATCAGTGGGCGCGACGGCGTCGAATTCCTCGCGCAGCCACGTCACCCAGCCGTTGTAGGCAGGATTGTTGTGCAGCCGGATCCACTCCCGGTGCTTTGCGGCCGCCGGCCAGGATTCTTCGTCACCGGCCCGTGCTGCCCAGTCGCCATACAGCCACTCCGCCACGAGCAGCACGGCCAGGACGTCCGGGTAGGAGCGGGTCTCCAGGGCGCGGCGCATGAGGCCGTCGAAGTCCCGGGTTGCCTTCGTCAGCTCCGGCCCGTTCCGGTCAGCCTGCGGGACGGACAACTCGTCAAAGCAGTCCCGAAAATAACTGTTTTCATCGGCGGCGAACGCCCCCAGGACACCAGCGAAAACCAGCCGGGATGACAGGGACGGCCCGGAGGCAACAGCCTGTCCCAGCAACGCAACAAAGGCATCACAGAACTGGTAATCCTGTACCAGGTAGTGCCGCAGCACGGAGTCCGGGAGGCTTCCGCCCAGCAGCCGGTCAACAAATTCATGCCCGACGGCGGCGTCCCAGTCCGCGGCACAGCTGCTTCTCAGTTCTTCGGCAAAGCCCAAGTGCTTCTTCCCTTCCCCTTTGGCGGTGGCTAGATCAGGCCTTGGGCCAGCATGGCGTCGGCAACCTTCACGAAACCGGCGATGTTGGCCCCCAGGACGTAGTCCCCCGGAGAACCATACTCTTCGGCAGTGGCCGCGCAGGCGTCATGGATCCCCACCATGATGTCCGTGAGCCGGTTCTCCGTGTGTTCAAAGGACCAGGAATCGCGGCTGGCGTTCTGCTGCATCTCAAGGGCAGAGGTGGCCACGCCGCCGGCATTCGCGGCCTTGCCCGGTCCGAACAGCACGCCGTCTGCCTGGAACGCGGCCACCGCGTCAGGCATGCAGGGCATGTTCGCGCCTTCGCCAACTGCCAGGACACCACCGCGCACCAGGGCGGCGGCAGCTCCGCCGTCGAGCTCGTTCTGCGTTGCACAGGGCAGCGCCACAGTGGCGCCGGCATCCCAGACGGAACCGCCCTCCACGTACCTGGCGCCGGGACGGCGCACCGAGTATTCCTTCAGCCGCGCGCGCTCCACTTCCTTGATCTCCTTGAGGAGCGGAACGTCGATCCCTGCCTCGTCCACGATGTACCCGCTCGAATCCGAACAGGCCACCACGGTGGCTCCGAACGTCTGGGCCTTGGCGATCGCGTTGATGGCCACGTTGCCCGAACCGGAAACCACCACGCGCTGGCCGTCAAAGGACAGGCCGCGCGTCTTCAGCATCTCGTTGGTGAAAATGACGGTGCCAAACCCGGTGGCTTCCGGCCGGACCAGGGAACCGCCCCACGAGATGCCCTTGCCGGTCAGGACGCCGGACTCGTAACGGTTGGTGATCCTCTTGTATTGGCCGAAGAGGTAGCCGATCTCGCGGCCGCCCACGCCGATGTCCCCCGCCGGGACATCGGTGTATTCACCGATGTGCCGGTACAGCTCGGTCATAAATGACTGGCAGAACCGCATGACTTCCCCGTCGCTGCGGCCACGCGGGTCAAAATCGGAGCCGCCCTTGCCGCCGCCGATCGGCATTCCAGTCAGCGCGTTCTTGAAAATCTGTTCGTAGCCCAGGAACTTCACGATTCCGAGGTTCACCGACGGATGGAACCGCAGGCCTCCTTTATAAGGGCCCAGCGCCGAGTTGAATTCGACCCGGAAGCCGCGGTTGATCTGCACCTGGCCCTGGTCGTCAGTCCACGGAACACGGAAAATGATCTGCCGTTCCGGTTCGCACAGCCGTTCCAGGACAGCGCCATGGAGGAACTCAGGGTGCCGGTCATGCACCGGTCCCAGGCTCTCAAACACCTCGGTGATGGCCTGGTGGAACTCCCCTTCACCGGGGTTTCGCGCCAGGACTGTGTCCCTGATGGCGGCCAGGCGTGCATCCATGAGTGTCTCCTCGGATCGACTATAATTCCACTTGACGGTATCAAGTTTTCATATCTTGGAATCGAGAATAGCGGATTTATTACTCCGTCAACCGTCCCAAGTCATCCAGCTTACTAAGAGGTCGTCATGCCTTATCTCTGCCTGCTCCTTTCCGGAGCCGCCCTCCTGGTCAACGGGCTGGGCCTGCTGGGCCATCTTCCCCGGCGCGACGCCGGTGCGTTGAGCACACTGGTGGGTGCGATCCAGGTGTCACTCGCCGTTGGCTATGTGGCCACGCACGACGGCGGCACTGCCGTTCTGCTCAGTGCTGCGGGAATGCTCCTGTTCGGCCTGACATATGTCTACGTGGGACTGGACACCTTCCTGGGACTGGGGTCAAAGGGACTTGGCTGGTTCTGCGGCATGGTGGCCGTTTTTGGCGTGCTGCTGGCCTTCGCATGGCTGGGCAGCGATCCCGTACTGGCCGTCCTGTGGCTGGGCTGGGCCGTATTGTGGGGCCTCTTCTTCGCCTCCATGGCCCTGGGAAAAACCGGCGTGGACCTGTTTACCGGCTGGTCCCTGGTGCTGACCAGCCAGGTCACCGCCACGGTGCCCGCGTTCCTGGGACTGGCGGGGTTCTGGCCGTATGGACTCGACGCTGCCCTGGGCCTGGCCGCCGTCCTTGCCGCCCTGTTCCTGGTGGCAGGCGTACTGGTCCGGCGCAGGGCAGCACTCCCCCAAAAGCCCGATCAGCTGGCCGGAGTGCCTTCATAGGCTGCGCCGGGCCTGCTGGCATTACGCGGCTGGTCCGCTGAGGGCATCGCCGAGTTCCTTGAGCTGCAGGACGAGCCACGGGCTGAACGCCCACGGCGCCGACTCCGCCGCGGCGGCCAGGCCATGCAGGGAAACCCACTGGTACTCACATACCTCCGATTGCCTGGGTGCAACGGAATCGTGCGTTACCGCGGTGAAAACGGGGCAGACCTCGTTCTCCACGATGCCGCCCGCGTCCACGGCCCTGTACCTGAACCCCGGCAGGCGCAACTCCACCTTGGAGATGGTGATCCCCAGTTCCCACTGGCCTCTTCGGTGGAGCGCGTCCACCACGTCCTCGCCCGGCGCCGGATGTCCGCAGAAGGAATTGGTCCATACTCCGGGCCACGCCGTTTTTGTGAGCGCACGGCGGGTGACCAGGATCTTCCCCTCCGGATCAAAGACATAGCAGGAAAACGCGAGGTGGAGCGGAGTGCCACGATGGTGTACATCCAGCTTCGGAGCCGTACCGCAAGGCCGGCCCTCCGCATCCAGAAGCACCACAAGCTCCTGTTGATTACTGCTGCCGGACTCCATGTGCAGGTCCTCCCGTCCCGTGACAACCAAGTATCTCCCGGATTCCGGCCGGACCGGAACGGGGACAGCCGGGCCTGCGCCCCGTGGGGAACAGGCCCGGCTGTCGCTTCATGCGTGAACGGACCGGCTAGAAGCGCAGGGCCCGCAGGTAGTCGTAACCCACCTGGGCCGTCTGCAGCGGAGTAACGTCCGGCTGATCGTTCTCCACGATGAATTCCTTGGGGGTGTGGGCCTTGAAGACGCGTGCGAAATCGATCATGCCGGTGCCCAGGTCCGCAAAGTCTCCTTCAACGGCGCGGTCCTTCACGTGGTACTGCAGAACCTTCTGCGGTGCCTCCAGGATGGTGTCGATGGCGAACTGGATGGGATCTGCCGCCCCAACCTCTACACCGCCACGCACTGCCCAGTACAGGTCCACCTCAAGGTGGACCAGGTCCGGATCGAGGTTGCTGGTGAAGATCTCCCAGGGGGTGAGGCCGCCGCCAAGGTCTGTAGTGAACTCGTGCGCATGGTTGTGGTAGCCGTACTTCAGGCCGGCCGCCCGTGCAACGGCTGCCTCCGCATTCATCTGGTCAGCCCAGCGGCGCCAGTCATCTGCCGAGCTGGAGACCAGGTAGGGCACGTTGATGTGGGTCTGGCCCAGGGTGACGGCATTGGCGATCTTCGTCTCCAGTGCGGCCGGAGTGAGGCTGATTCCGTCATGGCTGGAGGATGGGGTGATGCCAAGGGAATCAAGGGTGGAGCGCAGTGATTCGGCGGTGCGGCCATAGTGACCGGCAAGTTCCACCTTGGTGTAGCCGAAGTTGGCCAGGCTTGCCAGCGTGGCATCCACACCATCGCCGCGCATGATCGAACGCAGCGTATAGAGCTGGATGCTGATGAGGCCCGGGGGAACCGCGCGGCCTGCGGCTTTGGCGGCAGGTGCTGCTACGGCTGCAGTTGCGCCCATGCCGGCGAGGCCCACACCGACGCCAGCCGCCATCGCGCCTTTCAGGAAGCCGCGCCGGTCGACCCCCTTTTCTTCCAACGAACGACGAAGGGCGCCTGGGGCATTGAATCCGAAGCACATATGTTTGCCTTTCCTGGCATTGGATGCGTTCCCCCCACCGGCTCTGGTAAAGGGAGGCATGCGAAGCTGAAACGAAGCGGAATTTGAGAGGTTACGGCCGACATTTATCCGGCAACGGCAACGCCGCACGCGGTTTGTTGCTTCACCCACAGCGCCTTCGCCATAAGGTCCACGATTCACCGCTGCCATCAACAAATAGCAGACGCGATACTGCAGGAACTCACGGGTGCAGATGTAGCGCACGCTTTCGCTGCCATGAATTCCCTGGCTTCACGCACTGTATTAGCGCCTGAAACCCAAGCGGAAGATATTGGCTTCCGGCCTGGCCGGCCGTCGACTCCGCAAACTGAATTAACCGTCGCCGTCGACCGGGCTTCCAGTTTTGAGACTAATCCCGGGTTTTGTTGTCTGTCAAGCAAAAGTCGCCGAACGGTGGGAGAAGTCCGCCGATCTATCCGTTCGCAGCTCCCGACAAGCCCAAAACCATGGCATCGATGCGTTGCGGGGACATGGCATGGTGGATCGCCAGCATGCTGGCTCCCAGCACGCCGGCATCCAGCCCCGAACTGGATTGGACAATCTGGAGGTGTTGGGTGGCCAGCGGAATGGTGCGCGAGTAGACCACTTCGCGGATGCCCGCAAGGAAGTGCTCGCCCGTGAGCGCCATGGAACCGCCAATGACGATCACAGACGGATTGATGAGGCTGACGCACGCCGAGAGCACTTCACCCACGTCCCTTCCCGCCTGCCGTACCGCATGCACAGCTTCGGTACTGCCGGACCCAACCAGCCGCACCACGTCTTCACTGGTGTTGGCCTCGAGGCCAAGAGCCCGCAGTTTCGAGGCAACGGCGGGACCGGAAGCTACGGCTTCGAGGCAGTCCTTGTTTCCGCAGTGGCAGGGCACACCGGTGCCGTTATGGACGCGGATGTGCCCAATGTCGCCCGCAACTCCGTCTGCGCCCCGCTGCAGCATGCCACTGGATACGATGCCGGACCCAATGCCGGTGGCGACCTTCACGAAAATGAGGTTGTCCACGTCCGGCCAGGCAACATTGCGCTCGCCCAGGGCCATGATGTTCACGTCGTTGTCCACCAGGACGGGAACATGGAAATGGGCCTGCAGGTAGCCGGGAACATCGAAGGCGTTCCAGCCGGGCATGATCGGCGGGTTGATGGGCCTGCCCGTCCTGTGCTCCACAGGTCCCGGCAGCCCGATGCCAATGGCCAGGAGATCCGCCATGGCCCTTCCCGAGTCCTGGAGCAATCCGGTGGCCAGCTCAACTACCGCCTGCAGAACGACGTCGGGCCCCTTGGTCACTTCGATGGTGCGGGTCTCCTCGTGGAGGCGGTGGCCCGTCAGATCCGTGACGGCCACACGCAAGTGGGATGCTCCGATGTCCACCCCAAGGACCACTTTGCTGCCGGCCTTAAGCGCAATCCGCGAGGACGGGCGCCCTCCCGTCGAGACGGCGTCGTCCACGAACCCGACCAGTCCGAGCTCCATCAACGCCTCGATCCGCAGCGTAATGGTGGAACGCGCCAGGCCCATTTTTTCTGCCAGCTCAGTCCGTGTGCGCGGCCGGCCGTCCCGCAGAATCTGGAACAGTTCGCTCGCTCCAGAGGAGCCCAGGCCATCGAAGCTACTTATGTCACTCATCGACTAATTACAGCACACCTTTCGACGATACAAGCCGAGGGAAAAGCAGCCTGTCCGGGGCGGATACGTACGTGCTCACGTTCGGGTTGTCCCGAGCTGCTCGAATGAGACAGCCACGCCTCGGCTGCTATGAATCCGCAGAACTGATGGACTATTCGCTCTAACCATCAACAGATAACGCGTCAATATATCGACAGCTTTCAAACATTCGTTGTTTGTCGTCATTACTAGTGATAGGTTCTTGTGATCGACGTCTCTTGGGCATCGCGGCCTTTGGGCGCGAGCCACTGACACGGCAGATGCGTCAGCACTTCAAGGAGGAAGATTTGATCACGGACAGCCCTTCAGGCACGGCAGGTTCAGAGCGGCGTGCAGACCGCTACGGCAAGACGGGAATCTGGCTCATCGGAGCCCGCGGCTCCGTGGCAACCACAGCCACGCTCGGCCTGGCAGCCATCTCGGCCGGCTTCGCGAACGCCAACGGCTGCGTTACCGAACAGGACACTTTTGGCGAGGTAGAGCTTCCCGGCTTCGCGGATCTCGTAGTGGGCGGCCATGACGTCAGCGATGTCAGTATGGTGAAGCGCGCCGAGGCGCTGGTCGACTCAGGCATGC
The DNA here is from genome assembly GCA_031178005.1 of Pseudarthrobacter sp. Taxonomy (GTDB): domain Bacteria; phylum Actinomycetota; class Actinomycetes; order Actinomycetales; family Micrococcaceae; genus Arthrobacter. The sequence continues at coordinate 9,427 of JAPSJV010000001.1, read as the reverse complement.
TGCCCCTGCATCTGTTCGAAGCGGTCCACTCGCATCTGGCAGAGGCCGACCGCCGGGTCCGGCCCGGCTACAGCGCGGTCCAGGCAACCGGGGCCCGGGAACCGGAATCGCAGGCGGCTGCGGCGCGCCGGCTTGCCCGGGACATCTCCGATTTCAAGGACGCCAATGGCCTGGACCGGGTCATTGTCCTTGATGTCGCCTCCACCGAACCGCCGATTGAGCCGCTCCCCGAATTCGCAGATGCGGACTTGCTGCTGGCCGCAATGGAGGACCCCGCGCGGACGGTCCTGCCGCCCAGCTCGGTCAGCGCCTACGCCGCGGTCCTGGCAGGCTCGCCTTACGTATGTTTCACACCCTCCCCTGCCCTGAACGTCCCCGCGCTGAGTGAACTGGCAGTCCGGCATCACATTCCAACTGCCGGCCAGGATGGCAAGACCGGGCAGACCTGGCTTCGGTCCGTTCTGGCCCCGGCTTTCGCGGCCCGCGGACTCCGGGTCCTGTCATGGGCCGGAACAAACCTTCTTGGCGGCGGGGACGGCGCCACCCTCGCGGACCCGCTGGCAGTTGCGGGGAAACTGCAATCCAAGAACCGCGGACTCCAGGAGCTGACCGGAGGCGCTGTCACCCCGCTGCACATTGACAACGTTCCGGACCTGGGCGAAACGAAGGTGGCCTGGGACCACGTCAGCGTGGAGGGCTTCCTCGGTTCCCGCCTCACCCTGCAGACCACGTGGAGCGCTTACGACTCCATGCTGGCTGCACCCATGGTTCTTGACCTCGCTCGGCTGATGGCGCTGGCCCACGCTTCCGGAGAAGAAGGCCACATCGACGCCCTCGGATTCTTCTTCAAGGACCCGTGGGGCAGCGATGAGCATTCCTTTGCCCGGCAGACCCAAAACCTCGTGGAGTGGGCACAGGCAGCCAGCGCCAGGCTGGCCGCCGGGAGCCGGAACATCGATCAGCAGTGAGCCGCTTCAACGACTACCTTGAGCTGGTGCGGGCACCGGCCGTCCTGACAGTCCTCGGCGATACCCTCGCCGGCGGCTCTGCGGCCGGCCACCCGCTTGGTGGACGCCGGATGACACTTCCCCTTGCAAGTGCCTGCCTCTATGCCGGCGGCATGGCGTTGAACGACTACGCCGACCGCGCCACCGATGCGCGCGAACGGCCCGAGCGTCCGATCCCGTCGGGGAGGATCACCGCTCCGAACGCGCTGGCTGCCGCAGCCGCCCTCACCGTAGCCGGGCTCGGCCTCAGCGCCGCCGGCGGAGGCAGGCGGGCCATTGCGGTGGGGCTTCCACTTGCCGGCGCCATCTGGACCTACGATCTGTTGGCCAAGAACCATGCGGTGTCCGGCGCGCTCACCATGGGCGCATGCCGCGCCTTGGATGTCCTTATGGGAGCCGGCACCGGGCACCTTCGCCCCGCCCTCTGGGCCGCCGGCATCATGGGTGGCCACACCGTGGCGGTCACGGTCCTTTCCCGCGGCGAAGTTGATGGAACGACGACGGCCACAGCATCCGGCGTCGCCGCAGGCACGGGGCTGCTGGCCGGTGCGGTGGTGGCGGGGGCCGCCGGGCCGCGGGCCCAGGTCCTTGCCATGCTTGCGGCCACGGCCGCCTATGCTGCCCGCTGCGCTCCGGCCCAGGTCCAGGCAGCCCGCTACCCGGTGGCGGAAAACGCCCTTGAGGCCACTAAGGCAGGCATCCGGGCGATGGTCCCCCTGCAGGCTGCGCTCGCGCTGCGCCACGGAAGCGGGGCAGCGGCCGGAGTGCTCGCCGCTGTGGATCTGCTTGGCAGGTTCCTGCGCTCGCGTAACAGGAATCCGAGGTTGAGCGAGTCATGACTGCACCTTCATCAGCGGCACCAGCATCAGCATCAGCATCCGCGATGCCCTTCAGCCTGGGCTACGGCACCAACGGCTTCGCCGACCATCCCTTGCCTGTGGCACTCACCCTGCTCGCGGAGCAGGGCTACGATGCCGTGGCATTGACCCTGGGCCACCCGCATCTGGATCCGTTTGCCGATGACCTGGACGTCCAGTTGCGGGAACTGCGGAGCCGCCTCGATGACCTGGGGTTCAGGATCGTCATTGAAACGGGGACTAGGTTCCTGCTCGACCCCCGCCACAAGCACCGGCCGGCGCTGGTGGACGAAGAGGCCGCAGCCCGGGTCGATTTCCTGCGCCACGCCGTCGACATCGCGGCCGCCCTGCAGGCCGAATGCGTGTCCTTCTTCTCAGGAATCCTTCCGTCGGACACCGCACCGGAGACGGGATGGCAGCGGCTCACCTCCCGGGTTGCGGACATCGTGGACTATGCCGGCAGGAAAAACGTGCTTCTGGCCGTCGAGCCCGAACCCGGGATGCTGGTCCAGACGGTCGCCGATGCGCTGCGCCTTAGGGACCAGGTGGGCAGGCCGGACAACCTGCGGATCACTGTGGACATCGGCCATTGCGTCGTGGTGGAACCGAGCGGGGTACGGGGCGCCCTCCTGCAGGCAGGTCCCCTGCTGGCCAACGTGCAGCTGGATGACATGCGTTCCCACGCCCACGAGCATCTGCCGTTCGGCGAGGGCATCGTTGACCTTCCGCTCGCCCTTGCCACCCTGGCGGAAATCGGCTACCGCGGCGTGGCCGCCGTCGAACTTCCCCGGCATTCCCACGATGCTCCGGGCCTTGCGGTGCGGAGCATCCAGGCTCTCCGGACCGGCTGGGAGGCCTCAGGAAGCATGCGGGAGGCCTCCGGTTGGCTGACGCAGAGCACGACGGCGGTCGCTGCCGATCCAGGTACCCTCACCACCGTCTTCGCAACAGCCGGGCGCCGGCTGGGCCGCAACCCCCTGCGTCCGGAGGCGGATCCCAGCGGAGTCCTGTTCGGCACCACCACTGACCATGCCAGGGGCCGGTTCATCGGCAGCCTTGCCGGGCTCCTTTCCCCGGACGATCTGGCTGATGCCCTGCTGGCTCTCTACGGCGGCGGCGATTCCGCGGAACGCCGGGGAGTGCTCCGGGGACTGGGCGATCTGGCCAGCAGCGCACCCAACCTTCCGGACGCCGTCGTCTCCGTGGGACTGCGTGTGACCACCGAAGCCCTGCGGACCAATGAGAGCGGCATTGTCGCCGCCGCCGTCGGTCCGTTCGCTGCGGCCCACCTGGACCAGCACAATTGGCGCCATGCCGTCCTGAAGCTGGTTTTTATGGGAATCAGCCTCAGCGCCGTCGCCGGCCTCCGGGAACGCGCGGACGCAGAGCTCGCGCGGATGGCAGGCGACTTCGCCGCGGAACGCCGCGCCGCCGGGCGCTCTGTCCCGGAAGACGTCCAACTTCTCCTGCAGCCTTCCTCCAGCTCACACACCTCTTCTTAAAGGAATCCGGCCATGCGCATTTTCGATCCGCACATCCATATGACAAGCCGTACCACCAATGATTACGAGGCCCTCTACGCCAGTGGAGTCAGGGCCCTCGTGGAGCCCGCGTTCTGGTTGGGACAGCCCCGCACCAACGTGGGCTCGTTCACCGATTACTTCGACTCCCTGCTGGGCTGGGAGCGGTTCCGTGCCGCCCAGTTCGGCATCCGGCACCACGCCACAATCGCCTTGAATCCGAAGGAAGCCAACGATCCCCGTTGTGTTCCCGTCCTGGACGAGCTCCCCCGCTACCTGGTGAAGGAGGGCGTCGTGGCCGTCGGCGAGATCGGCTATGACTCGATGACTCCCGCCGAGGATGAGGCCTTCAGCCGCCAGCTGGAACTGGCCCTTGAGTTTTCGCTGCCGGCGATGGTGCACACACCCCACCGGGAGAAGCTGGCGGGCACCCACAGGACGCTCGACGTCGTCAGGGAGTCAGGCATTGCGCCCGGCATGGTCGTCGTTGACCACCTCAATGAAACCAATGCGGAAATCGTGAAGGACGCCGGCGCCTGGATGGGCTTCTCGATTTATCCGGACACCAAAATGGATGAACAGCGCATGGTCGCCATCCTCCAGCGGTATGGAACCGAACGGGTGCTGGTCAACTCTGCGGCCGACTGGGGCAGATCGGACCCCCTGAAAACCAGCAGCACCGCCAACGCGATGCTCGCTGCCGGATTTACGGCCGACGACGTCGACCGGGTGTTCTGGCTCAATCCCGTGGAGTTCTACGGCCAGAGCGGCCAGTTGATCCTCGATCCGATTCCAGGCTTTGACGCCGCAGACCTGCCGGACGCCGGGGCGGGCTTTGAGGGCAATTCGGTACTGCGGGGGGCCCGGGCCTGATGATCCTTTCCTATTGCACCAACGTCCACCCCGCAGAGGACCTCGACGGCGTCATCCGCCAGCTCCGCGAATATGCCGGGCCCATCCGCCGTAGGGCAGGCCTGGACATCCTCGGGGTTGGCCTGTGGCTGCCAGCGGGGCTTGCCCGGCAGCTTGCCGGCAGCCCGCAGGACCGCAGCGCCCTGCGCGACGTCCTTATCGCCGAAGGTCTCCAGCTGCACACCATCAACGCCTTCCCCTACGGCGGTTTCCACAATGAGGTGGTCAAGCTCGACGTCTACAAGCCCACATGGGCCGACCGCGAACGGCTGGAGTACACGCTGGACTGCGCTGAGGTGCTGGCCGACTTGCTGCCTGCGGACACGGCCGGCTCGATCTCGACACTGCCCCTCGCCTGGCGCGAACCCTGGACACAGAACGACGACGACACCGCCACGTCTGCCTTCGCCGAGTTGAGCTCCCGCTTGCGTGATCTTCGGGACCGGACCGGAAAAACTGTCCGCATCGCCGTCGAACCGGAGCCAGGATGCATCCTGGATACGGTGGCCGATGTCGTCGGCTGGCTGGGAGCCCGCACCGCACGCGGCATCGATCCTGAGTTTGTGGGCCTGTGCGTGGACACCTGCCATCTTGCAGTCTCGTTTGCCGACCCCGCAGGCGCCATCGGCGATATTGCGGCGGCGGGCCTGCGGGTAGTGAAGGTGCAGGCGTCAGCGGCCCTGCACGTCGCGGATCCGTCCGACCCCGCAGCCCGGCAGTCGCTGGCAGCGTTTGTGGAACCACGGTACCTCCACCAGGTCCGGGAGTCGCAGCCGCATGGCGTTGTTGCCGCCGACGATCTTGACCAGGCCCTCGCTGAACTTCCGGGGGAATCCCCGTGGCGGGTCCACTTCCACATTCCGCTCCACCACGTGCCGGCGGCCCCGCTGGAAACCACCGTGGACGTGCTGCGGCAGACCGTCGCCGAAGTTGGCCGGCTGCCCTACGCGCCCGAGGTCCACTTAGACATCGAAACGTATACCTGGAGCGTGCTGCCCGGATCATCGGTGGGCATCACGGAGGGCATTGCCGCCGAGATCGTGTGGGCGCAGTCGAACCTGTTGGATACCGTCGCTGCTGCCCGGTCGTAACGCTGCAGCATTGGCAGCCTGAAGCAAGGAATAACGTGAAGCCCGTACTGCTGTTGAATGTCGTTGGTTTGACCGCCAAGGCGCTGGCCAAAATGCCCCGACTGTCACGGCTGGCTGCCGGTGGGTGGTCATCTGAACTGGCCACCGTACTGCCCGCCGTAACATGCACTGTGCAGTCCACCATGCTGACGGGATTGGCCCCGGCGCAGCACGGGATCGTGGGGAACGGCTGGTATTTCCGGGAACTTGGCGACGTCTTCCTGTGGCGCCAGCACAACAAGCTGGTCACCGGCGAGAACATCTGGGAGGCGGCCCGCCGCCAGCACCCCGGGTACAGTGCGGGAAATCTCTGCTGGTGGTATGCCATGGGCATGTCCACCGATATCACTGTGACGCCGAGGCCGGTCTACCATGCGGACGGCCGTAAATCACCGGACGCCTATATCCGGCCGCCGGAACTGCACGATGAACTTGTGGGCAGTTACGGTGATTTTCCGCTCTTCCAGTACTGGGGCCCGACGGCGGCCATCCGCTCGAGCGAATGGATCGTCAATTCCACCAGGCATGTCATGCGGAACCAGTCACCTGACCTGCTGATGGCCTACCTGCCGCACCTGGACTACGACCTGCAGAGGTTTGGGCCGGATTCACCGCAGGCGGCGCTGGCCGCCTCCCGGCTGGACAGTGCCATCGCACCGCTGCTGGATGATGCCGAGGCGAGCGGCTATGCGGTGATCGTTGTGTCCGAGTACGGCATCGAAGAAGCCCACACCCCCGTCGATATCAACCGTGCCCTGCGCCGGGAGGGGCTGCTGGAAGTCTATGTGCAGGACGGGAAGGAACAGCTCGATCCATGGACTTCACGGGCCTTTGCCGTCGCTGACCACCAGGTGGCACACGTATATGTCTCCGATCCGGCAGATCTGGAGCGGGCAGCGGCCCTTCTGCGCGGCCTTGAAGGCGTGGACGAGGTGCTGGACCGGGAGGCTCAAGCCCGTTACGGCCTGGACCACGAACGATCCGGGGAACTCGTGGTCACCGCGGAGCCCGGAGCCTGGTTCACCTACTACTTCTGGCTCGACGATGACCGGGCACCCGAGTACGCGAGAGGGGTGGATATCCACCGGAAGCCGGGCTACGACCCCGCGGAGCTGTTTTTCGACCCCTCGGACAAGCTGGCCAGGGCGAAGGCAGGGCTCAACCTGGTCAAAAAGAAGCTCGGGTTGCGGTACGCGATGAGCACCGTTCCCCTGGACGCTACGCATGTGCGGGGCACGCACGGGCGGCTTCCTGATACAGCGGACGGCACGCCGTTGATCATCGGTTCAGCGCAGCAGATCCCTGCCTCGGTGGAAGCCCTCTTGAAGACCGGACGGCAGGTGCCTGCTGCCGCTGTGAAGGACCTGGTACTGCAGACGCAGGGCTTATTTCGCTTCTAAAACAACAAACTGCTGTTTCGCGAGCAAAAGCGGGTGACTCCCTGTTGTTGTGCCATTTTCCGGGGATGCTTTTGTGACTGCTTCGAAAAGAACGGAGAAAATTTCGTTACTTTGTTTTGTGAAACCACTAGCTATTGTGAACCTCCGTCCACTAGCGTTCTAAATGACCCGAGCCCCGCCGCTCCCGGTCCTCAATGACGAGAAGAAAGTTAACGATGACACTGAATCGACACGGGATAGCTCCCGGGCATCGACGCGATGCCAGCAGATTTTCCGCGAGGCGCCCGGTCCAGGCGGCCGCAGGCCTTGCCATGGCTGCCATGATGGCCACCTCCTTCGCCGTTGCTCCTGCACAGGCCCAGGAGACGGCACCGCCGGATGCCAACTTCCAGAAAGTCACGCTCAATGACGGCCCTGGCGAGCCGGTGGACTTGGCCGTGCTTCCCAACAACAATGTCCTCCACACCACACGCGGTGGTGAGGTCTGGCTGAACGACGCCAATACCGGCCTCAACACCCTGGCCGCGACTCTGGACGTCTACCAGCACGACGAAGAAGGCCTCCAGAGCATTGCCCTGGACCCCAAGTTCGGGACCAAGGGCAACAACTGGGTCTACCTCTACTACTCGCCGCCGCAGGACACTCCCGTGGATGACCCGGCAACTGTAGGAGTCAACGAGGGCGATGCACCCTTCAGCGGCACCGCAGCGGACTTTGAAAAGTTCGAAGGATCCCTGGTGCTGTCGCGTTTCCAGTTCAACGGCTCCACCATCGATCTCGCCACCGAGCAGGAGATCATCGAGGTCCCCGTAGACCGCGGCATCTGCTGCCACGTAGGCGGCGACATCGTCTTCGATGCGGCCGGAAACCTCTACCTCTCCACCGGTGACGACACCAACCCGTTCCAGTCAGGCGGCTTCACTCCGATCGACGAGCGTCCCACGAGCAATCCCGCACTCGATGCGCAGCGGACGTCCGCCAATACCAATGACCTGCGCGGCAAGGTCCTGCGGATCCTGCCCACAGAGGGTGGCGGCTACACCATCCCCGAAGGCAACCTCTTCCAGGAGGGCAACGCCCAGGCAAGGCCCGAAATCTACGTGATGGGCCTGCGCAACCCCTTCCGCATCGAGCTCAGCCAGCGTACCGGTGAGCTCTTCATCGCCGACTACTCCCCTGACTCCCGCAGCGCCAACCCCAGCCGGGGACCGGCAGGCACGGGCAAGTGGATGTCTGTCACCGAACCTTCCAACTACGGCTGGCCCTACTGCGCCACCGCGGAACTTCCCTACAATGACTACGACTTCGCCACCGGCACCTCCGGCGAAGCCTTCAGCTGCGCTGCCCCGGTGAACGAGTCCCCCAACAACACGGGCCTTCGCGAGCTGCCCCCGGTAGCACAGCCGCAGGTCTGGTACTCCTACGGCGCATCAGCCGAGTTCCCCGAGCTGGAGACCGGCGGAATCGGCCCCATGGCCGGCCCCGCCTATGAGTTCAACGAGAAGGCAACCAAGGGCAAAGCCCCGGTGGCCTGGCCGTCCTACTACGACGGCAAGTCGTTCTTCTATGAATGGACCCGCGATTACATCAAGGGCATGACCACGGAAAACGGTGAACTCGCTTCCATCGAGAACGTCGTGGACTCCCTGGTGGTGGACAACCCCATCGACATGGAATTCGGCCCCAACGGCGCGCTCTACGTCCTTGAATACGGCGACGGCTACTTCGGCGAAAACCCCGATGCCCAGCTCTCCCGGATCGATTACATCGGCGCCAACGGCAACCACAGCCCGGTGGCTGTAGCCTCCGGCACGCCGACCGCCGGAGCGGCACCGCTGACCGTGGAGTTCTCCAGCGCAGGAACCGCCGATCCCGACGGCGACAAGATCCGCTACGAATGGGACTTCAACGGCGACGGCGTGGTTGACTCCGAGGACGCCAACCCCACCTGGACCTACGAGGAAATCGGAACCTACACCGCCAGCCTGAAGGTCACCGACCTGGGCGGCCTTCACCGCGGACGCCACTCGTCCGCGGAGGTGGCCATCGAGGTGGGCAACCAGGCACCCGTCATCGAATTCATCAACCCGGTTGCGGGCCAGGCCTTCCAGTTTGGCGACACTGTCAGCTACGAGGTCCGGGTCACCGATGACCAGCCGGTTAACTGCGCACTGGTTGAGGTGACCTACATCCTTGGCCACCACACGCACGGACACCCCCAGACCACCACGTCCGGCTGTGTTGGCACCCTCACCACCACGGTCCCTGAGGGCCACGATCCCGCCGTCGACGATCTCTCGGCCGTCTTCAGCGCGAGCTACACAGACGCCGGCGATGCCTCCTCGGCCCCGTTGACCGGGACCGCCGAGGTAGTCCTGTTGCCCGGCAACTGATCTGGACCGGGTGCTGTGACTGAACACTGATGGCCACCCGGCCATAAAAACGAAGCGGACCCTGTCCCAGCCGAAGCTGGGGCAGGGTCCGCTTTTGTCCGTTACCAGCCCGCAGCGGAGAAGCTACGCGGAGGGCACCGCCGCCTGGGCGTTGTGCTCGGGCGGCCGCAGGAAACCGGCAGGGTCCCTGATGAGCGGCTCGAACGCC
>JAPSJV010000053.1 GCA_031178005.1 Pseudarthrobacter sp. | reverse complement strand
CCAGCGCGGTACGGCCCTCCACCATGGACTCCAACTCCCACTGATGGTTGTGGTAACCGACGCGGATGCCGTATTCGGCGCCCTTTTTCGCTGCCGCGTTGAGACTGGCGGCCGTGGCCTGGATGGCTTCGGCGGACTGCCAGCGGTCTGCCGGGATAAAGGGATCGATCACCGTTGCAATACCGAGTTCCTTGGCGGCCGCGAAAATTTCATCCTGGTCCTGGCTCAGCAGGGGCGCGTGGCCGGAAGGTGCGGTGAGGCCGTTTTCCCTTAGTGCGGCCCCCAGCTCCTTGGCTGTCGCCACGAAGTTATAGGGCTCCACCTGGGTGAAGCCGATCTCCGCCACCTTCCTGATGGTGCCCGCAAGGTCTTCCTGGATCGCGTTGCGCAGGGTGTAGAGCTGAATCGAGTAGGACATGGTTCTCCTGGCTTCTTCGGCATGGGGTCACAATGTCCCGCCATGGTATTTCGTCTACTGCAAAACTAGGAGTACTTTTGCCGAAGGTCAAGCAAAAGTTGAGCGCGTGACAGAAATAAGTGGGCATGCTATCAATTTCGTATGACCAATACCGCCGCCGGACGAGTCAAGCCGCCCGACGTTCCGGGGCTGCAGGGGCGCGCCGGCGATATTTTCCAGCTCTTGCGCGACGGCCAGGCCCGCACCCGTGCCGAGCTTGCCCTCACCACCGGGCTGGCCCGTTCCACCGTTGCCTCCCGTATCGACGCGCTGATTGGCTCAGGTTTGGTGGGCCCGGCAGGGGAGGCAAGCTCCAGCGGCGGCAGGCCGCCGTCGCGCTTTGCGTTCTACCCGGGTGCACGCGTTGTGCTGGCGGTGGACGTTGGAGCGACGCACGCCGTGGTGGCGGTCACGGACCTTGCCGCCGGCATCCTGGCAGAACGCCGGCTGGAGCAGGAAGTCGCTGATGGCCCTGAGACGGTTCTGGACCGCATCATTGCCCTTGGGCTGGAGTTGCTCCCGGAAGCGGGCCGCGGCCTTGGGGACCTTGCCGGAATGGGCATCGGCCTGCCCGGCCCGGTTGAACATGACACCGGGCGGCCGGTGAAGCCGCCTATCATGCCGGGCTGGGACGGTTTCAACGTCGTCGAGTACGTCCAGCGCTCGCTGCCCGTCCCTGTCCTGGTGGATAACGACGTCAACATTATGGCCCTGGGTGAGCGTACGGCCTACTGGCCGGAGCACGACAACTTCCTGTTCATCAAGGTTGCCACCGGGGTCGGGGCGGGCATTATCAGCAGCGGGCAGCTGCAGCGCGGCGCCAACGGCACGGCAGGGGACCTGGGCCATGTGCGTGTCCCGCGCGGTGACAGCGTCCTGTGCCGTTGCGGCAACTACGGCTGCCTCGAGGCGCTCGCTTCCGGACCCGCCGTCGCACGCCAGCTCCAGGAGCAGGGCCTGGATGCGGCAACGGGGGCCGACGTGCTTCGGCTGGTGCGCGCCGGCAGCCCGCAGGCCGTCCAGGCGCTGCGCCAGGCCGGGCGCGACGTTGGAGATGTCCTGGCTATCGTGGTCAACCTGCTCAACCCGTCCATGATCGTGATCGGCGGCAGCGTCGGGGAAGCCGGGGAACACCTGGTGGCCGGGACACGTGAGGTGGTGTACCGGCGCTCGCTTCCATTGGCCACCGCCCACCTGCGTATCGGCATCTCGATGGCCGGGCCCCGCGCTGCGATCCTTGGCGCCAGCCAGATGGTCACCCAGCATGTCCTCTCACCGGACGTCATCGAGGCAGGGCTTGCGGGGAGCGCCGTGGCCGGCTGAACCCGGGCAGAAAAAATCCGGCCCTGGTGGGATGATCACCAGGGCCGGAAGTTTGCGCTAGTTCCTGTCAGTATCCTTACTGGAACTTCCCCCGGGACAGGAGCCCGGGTCATCGCACGTTTCGCCGCATTCGTGCCGTGTCACGAGGTCGAACTGGACACCGTTGTGTTGCTCCACACCGGCGCGGATGGCCCGTTCGACTACCGATGTCGCCAAGCGTTTATGCAACGACAGAGGATCGCGACGCAGGTCCTTGGTCAGGGCAAAACAGAGCAGCAGCATCACCAAGACGAAGGGCAGGGCCGCGACAATAGTGATGCGTTGAAGTCCTGACAGTGCCGCGGTGGGTTCATCACCTCCGGCCAGGAGCATGACGGAAGCCACCGCGCCGGTGAGCAGGCCCCAGAAGATGACCAGGCGCCGGGACGGGTCGTTGGAGCCGTTGGAGCTCAGCGAAGCTAGCACGATAGAGGCCGAGTCGGCACTGGTCACGAAGAAGTTTGCAATGAGGACCATGGCCAGCACTATGACGGCTGTGATTGCCCAAGCCGGCAAGCCCAGGTTCTGGATCACACCGAAGAGTGCTCCGTCGAAACTAACTGACGGAACTCCGTCCACCATGGTGACCAGGCCAGGCGTGCCTGCCTTATCGGCCTCGCGCTGGATGTCGAAGGCCGCCCCGCCGAAGATGCTGAACCAGAGGACGGTGACGACGCTGGGAACCAGCAGCACGCCCGTAACGAACTGGCGGATGGTGCGGCCACGGCTGATACGGGCAATGAACAGTCCCACGAACGGCGTCCAGGAGATCCACCATGCCCAGTAGAAGATGGTCCAGCTGGACATCCAGCTGCGCAGGGCCTCATCGCCGACGGCCTCCGTGCGGGACGACATTTCCGCGAGGTCGCGGGTGTAGTCACCGACGGCCGAAGGGATCAGGTTGAGGATGAACAGGGTGGGACCCGCGACGAAGACGATCACGGCCAGGGTGGCGGCCAGGATCATGTTGATGTTCGAGAGCCATTGGATGCCGCGGCTGATGCCCGAAACGGCGGAGGCGACAAAGCCGCATGTCAGGATGGCGATGATCACCACGAGTACCGGGGTGCCGATTTCGCCAAGCCAGCCGTTCGAGCTAAGGCCGTTGCCGATCTGCATTGCGCCCAGGCCCAGGGAAGCCGCAGTTCCGAAGAGGGTGGCCAAGATGGCCAGGATGTTGATGAATTTTCCGATAGGTCCTTCAACCCTCTTGATGCCGAAGAGCGAGGTGAAGGCTGCGGAGATGAGCTGCCTACGGCCCAGGCGGAAGCTTCCGTAGGCCATGGCGATGCCCACTACTGCGTACATCGCCCAAGGGTGCAGGGCCCAGTGGAAGATCGAGGTTGCCATAGCCGTTTGGATGGCCTCGGGGGTCCTTCCGTCCACCGTCCCCGGTGGTGGGGAGACGAAGTGGTAGAGGGGTTCGGCCACGCCGTAGAACATCAGCCCGATGCCCATGCCGGCGGCAAAGAGCATCGCGATCCAGGATACCGTCCGGAATTCCGGCTTCTCGCCGTCCTTGCCCAGTGGGATGTTGCCGAACTTGCCGAGGGCAAGCCACAGGACAAAGACCACAAAGATCGAAGCCGTGATCATGAAAAGCCAACCGGTGTACTCCATGACCCAGTTGAGGGCCCCGGTGGAGGTCGCGGCGAGGTTATCCTTTCCGACGAAGCCCCAAACCACAAAGGCGACAGCCGCGACGCCGGTGATTCCGAAGGTGACTTTGTCAAGGACGTGCCTGCGGTTACGGCGTTCCGAGACGGCCTGCTCCGTCTTGCTCTGTCGCAGCTCCTCCAGGATCTGCTCGTATTCTTCTGTCTCGGGGAGGACAGGTGTTTCGCTTTCAGTTTCTTGAAGTGTGCTTCCCGTGCTTTCGGAGTCCGGGCGTGCAGGATCGTCCAGCGGGTCGTTCTCCGCTGGACGTTCGTTCGGTTTGGGGGACGTTATTTCACTGTTGATTGCCATGAGCGGGTCCTTTGCTCGGCGAGTCATGGGCTTTGCGTTTAAGCATGGCCTTGCGGCATTGATCCGGGCAGTTTGGGGGCCTGGCCCGGTTCGATGACCATGATGTTGCCGTCGGTGGCGAAAGTTTCGCCGTTTCCGTATGGAAGACGGCCACAGGCGGAGCTGTGGCCAGTCAGAGTGCCTCCCCGGGCGGTGTTTTTACCGAACGGGCAGGGCTTGTGCATGATGCACCTCTTTAGGTTCAAGGTTCTTGTTCACGTGGAAGGGCTGGGAGCCCCTGGGGAGGTGTTCCGCAAGAGTCAACAGAACTCGCGCTAGGCAACAGAGTGAACCAGGCCACACATAAAGTCAAGGTATTTCGCGGGCACCCCCGTAACCCTTGACAGTAGAAGTGTCATGGGTCACGCTGTTGCATATCGCGATTCATGTTGCGTAAGAAGCGATCCGGAAGGAAATTATGCAGACGCTTGCGATCGTGGGAGCCTCCCTGGCCGGCCTTTCAGCCGCCCGGGCGGCACGCGCTCAAGGCTTTGCCGGACGGCTGGTCATCATTGGCGATGAACAGCACCGTCCCTACGACAGGCCCCCTCTCTCCAAGGATTTCCTCCTTGGCACTATTACGTCCGAAGACCTGTTCCTGGAAACGGCTGACGACGGTCTCCAGGCGGAATGGATCCTTGGCAACGCCGCCGTGGGTCTCGACGCCGCCAGCCGGACTGTAAAGCTTTCGGATGGGCAGTCCGTGGCAGCCGACGGAGTCGTCATTGCCACCGGTGCCCGTTGCCGCCAGATTCCCGCACTGGCCGACCTGGACAATGTCTCAAACCTCCGCACCATTGCCGACGCCGAACGCCTGGCGCCGCGGCTGGTTGCCGGGGACCGCATGGTCATCATCGGGGCAGGCTTCATCGGAGCAGAGGTTGCCTCCGCCGCCGCAGCGCGCGGCATGGATGTCACCATGATCAATAACAACCCGCTCCCCTTCACGGCCCAGCTGGGACCGGACATGGGCGCGACGGTGGCCAGGCTGCACACCGCCAACGGCGTCAAGCTCGTCTGCGGGACGGCGATCGAGTCCTTCGACACCTCGGAAAACTCCGTCACCGGGCTCCGGCTGGCTGATGGACGCTACCTTCCCGCCGATGTCATGGTGGTGGGAATCGGTGCCGAACCCAACGTCGAATGGCTGGAAGGCTCCGGGGTTGAGCTCCGCGACGGCGTACTGTGCGACTCCATGGGACGCACCAACATCCCGGGCATCGTCGCGGTCGGAGACTGCGCTGCCTGGTTCGAGGTCGGTACCGGCAAGCACCGCCGGGTTGAACACTGGACCGGCGCCCTGGAACGCTCGGCCCTTGCCGTCCAGGCACTGCTCGACGACGATGCCCCGCAGCAGCCGCTGAAGCCGCCCTACTTTTGGTCCGACCAGCACGGGGTGAAAATCCAGTTCGCGGGCCATTCCGCCGGATACGACCGGCTGGAGATAGAAGCCGGCAACCCGGAGGAGCACAGCTTCCTTGGCGTCTACTACCACGGCGATACCCCGGTGGCAGTCCTCGGCATGAACCAGCCCAGGCTTTTCACAAAGTGGCGCCGCAGCATTGGGATACCCGTTGTCCGGCCGGCACCTGCGCCGCTTGCGGCGGCATCCTAGCTCTCCACTAAGTCAGGTTCCGTACAGAACCGCTTCAGCCCTGACTTTTATACCAGGGGGCACGCCCCCACCCATTTCAGCTTTTACCAAGCTTCCACACGCGATTTTGTCGTGCTGTCCTGAGGAGGAACATTGACCACAGAAGTGACCATGCCGAGTTTGATTCCTACGTTGTCGGGTTTGACGTATGTGGATGAGGCGGTGTTCCGTGCGGAGCAGGAGCGGATTTTTGAGCAGATGTGGTTTTGTGCCATTCGTTCTGCTGACCTGGATAAGGCCGGTGCGTGGAAAACGGTTCAGATCGGCCGGGAGTCGGTGTTGATCAGCCGTACCCGGAAGGGTGCTATCCGTGCTTTTTACAATGTGTGCCGGCACCGCGGTGTGAAGCTGTGCATGGAGGAACAGGGTGAGGCTGCCCGTTCGTTCCAGTGCCCGTACCATGCCTGGACCTATGACTTTGAGGGCAAGCTGATCGCCGCGCCGAACCTGACGAAGATGCCGGACATCGACCGGGACGAGTACGGGCTGGTGAAGGTCCACATCCGGGAGTATTTGGGCTATGTGTGGGTGTGCCTGGCTGATGAGCCGCCCTCGTTCGAAGAGGACGTGATGGGCGCCATCGAGGAGCGCCTGGGGGACC
>JAPSJV010000052.1 GCA_031178005.1 Pseudarthrobacter sp. | reverse complement strand
TCGGCTCCTACGAAGCCGCCCTCGAGGCAGCACACGCCAACGAAGCAGTAGTCAACGGCGACCAGATGGGCTTCGGCCGGCTGCGGTTCCGGTTTGACGGGCTGCAGGCCGGCGCCTCCTACACCATTACGCACCCGTACGGGGTCCACACCTTCGAGGCCGACGCCACCGGCGTGATCAACGAGACCCTGGACGAGGGTTGCGAGCCGGGCGCGGCGACCGCCTGCGACTGGGCAGGAGTCGGCGCCGCCTTCCTGGGCGATTATGCGACCGGTTCTACAGCAACATTCCTCCGCCAGAACGGCGCAGAGGCCGGAACCATCGGGTCCATCGACACGGCACGGACTGTCACGGGAGCCCCCTCAGGCAATAACTTCGTCCGGGTGGTCGGACCGAACGCCGGCGGTCCCGGCGTCAACACGGTGACGACGAACCTGTTCACGGTGCAGGGCCTGATCTCCACGGCCACGGACGGTGCGCCTTCGACGCCGGACCTGGCAGCCGCCAGTGACAGCGGCCGCTCCTCCGCGGACAACGTAACGAATGTGACCACCCCCACTCTTACCGGCACGCTGCCGGCCGGTACGACCGGACCAGTCCAACTGGTCGTCGACGGCGCACCGCGCGCTGCCACGGTCACGGGTTCCACATACTCCCTGAAGCTGGCGCCGCTGGCCCAGGGCCGCCACACGGTCCAGGCGCGCGCAGGTGCGCTGACCTCCGCTGAGCTCACGTTCACCGTAGACACCACGGCACCGACTGTTTCCGTCACTGCACCGTTCCCGTCCACACCCAGCCTGGACAACACGCCCACGCTGAACTTCAGCAGCGCCGACGCGCAGGCACAGTACGAATGCCGGCTGCTTCCCACCAACGGCGCCTGGGATCCGACGTG
Source organism: Pseudarthrobacter sp. (assembly GCA_031178005.1). Taxonomy (GTDB): domain Bacteria; phylum Actinomycetota; class Actinomycetes; order Actinomycetales; family Micrococcaceae; genus Arthrobacter. The sequence continues at coordinate 5,188 of JAPSJV010000052.1, read as the reverse complement.
CGCCTCACCGAAGACCTGGGACGCGCAGACCAACGGCTACCACACCTTCAGTGTCCGAGCCACGGACATGGCCGGAAACATCGGTGTCGTTGCCAACCGGAACATCCGCATCGGCACGGGCACGGGAGTCACCAGCGTCATGCAGGACTTCAACGGTGACGGACGTGCTGACATCGTGGCACGCGACTCCAGTGGCGTGCTGTGGACGTACCTCGGTAACGGCTCAGGCAGTTTCCCGAACCGGATCAGGGTTGGTGCAGGCTGGAACGTCATGAACTCCATCAGCGGGACCGGAGACCTCACCGGAGACGGCCGCGCTGACATCGTGGCCCGTGACTCCGCCGGAGTCCTCTGGACCTATCGCGGCAACGGCTCCGGCGCCTTTCCCACCCGGGTCCGGGTTGGGGCAGGCTGGAACACGATGAAGAGCATCAGCGCTGCCAGCGATGTCACCGGCGACGGACGGAGTGACCTGCTCGCCGTTGACTCCCAGGGCGTCCTGTGGAGCTACGCCGGCAACAACACCGGCACCTTCCCAAGCCGGGTCCGCGTCGGCGCAGGCTGGGGCACCATGGCCATCAGCGCAGCCGGTGACATCAACCGCGACGGCAAGGCCGACCTGGTCGCACGGGATGCCAGTGGAGTCCTGTGGTCATACATGGGCAACGCCGCTGGCGCCTTCCCCACCAGGGTCAGGGCAGGCGCAGGCTGGAATGCCATGAACGCCATAAGCGGCGCCGCAGACCTCAATAGCGACGGACGTGATGACCTCGTGGCACGCGACCGCAGCGGTGTCCTCTGGTCCTACCTGGGCAGCGGCACAGGCACCTTCCCGAACAGGGTCCGGGTTGGCGGAGGCTGGAACATCATGAACGTCCTCGGCTAGGCCTTCAACAGTCCAGTCAGCAAAAGCACCGCCCGCGTACACCCAGTACGCGGGCAGTGCTTTTGCTCTGTCCGGACAGTGAACAGGGCTAGCGGACCACAGCCAGCGCGAAACCGTCCCAGCCCTTGGACCCCACCGTCTGGATGACAGTGGCGTCCAAACGGCTGTCTTCCCCCATCATTTTCAGGGCACTGATAATCCCCGGCGCGTTGACCTCGTCCAGGGCAGGGTCCAGCACCGCACCCTCCCACACCACGTTGTCCATGACGATGGTGGTACCGGGCCGGCCCAGGCGAACGGCCCACTGCAAGTACTGGGGGTCGTTCTCCTTGTCCGCGTCAATAAAGACAAAATCGAAGGGACCCGCGTCCTCATCTTCCAATGCGGGCAGTGTATCGAGCGCCGCACCGATCCGGATTTCCACTTTGTGGCCGACTCCGGCGGCGTCCACATTCTTCCGGGCAACGTCGGCATGCTTGGTCAGGTATTCGCACGTCACCAGCCGGCCGTCGTCGGGAAGCCCCTGAGCCATCCAAATGGTGCTGAACCCGGCCAGGGTGCCGATTTCCAGCACCCGTTTCGCGCCCGATGCTCTGACCAGTAACTTCAGCAGCTTGCCGGCGTTCGGGGTCACCTCGATGGCCGGCATCCCTGCGTCGGCGGCGGACTGCACCGCGCGCTGCAGGTCGGTCCCCTGATGCACGACGGCGTCCGACAGAAACTCTTCTACGGCCACCCACTCCGGCCGGGACTTATGCTCGATCATGGCCTTCTCATGCCTCCTCGTCGAGCCTGACACCCGCTCCTTCGAGCGCCCGCTCCAGGCGCTCGACCTTCCCCGTCAGCTCGCCCTCATGGCCTGGCCGAATGTCTGCCTTTAGCACGAGGGACACGCGGGGCCCATACTCACCCACAGCTTCAGTTGCCCGCTTGACGACATCCATCACCTCGTCCCAGTCACCTTCTATCTCTGTAAACATGGAACTGGTCCGGTTCGGCAGGCCCGACTCCCTCACGACCTTGACTGCCGCCGCAACGGCGTCATGAACCGAGTCGCCGACGGTACCCGAGGGAGCTACTGAAAACGCTACGATCACTGGAATCTCCTATGTACTCTTTGGGCACAAAAGCATGCTCATGGGCGGAGGCTGCATCGCCAGATCTTCCTTGGTGCGGCCTGAGGATGCAAGCACTGTGGGTTCAGTCTGGCACGGCCGAAAAAGGCAGCCGAACGTGTGCTGCGTCATATTGCCGGGCTACCAATCGGTAACGAAGTAGGCCGAACGCTGCGTTGCTAACCTGAAGACATGAACCTCGCAGTAGAGCGCAAGCCCCTTCGTGCCGACGCTGCCCGCAATGTGGACAAGATCATCAATGCGGCCCGCGAGTGTTTCAGGGAGTATGGCCCGGATGTTCCCCTGCAGACCATCGCTGCAACTGCAGGAGTAGGGCCGGCAACACTCTTCCGCAACTTCTCGGACAAGGAGCAGCTGGTCTTGGCTGCGCTGAACCGCCAACTCCGGCTGACCGTCGACCCGGTCATAGATATCGCATTGGCCGGCCAGGACGCCGCCGATGGCCTTTTCCGCGTCATCGATTCCGTGATGGCCGCGGCAAGCGAGAATGCCAATTTGCTCGGCGCCGTGGCGGGGCGCCGCGATCTCCTGACAGGCATCACCGGGAGCCTCATCGAATCCGTTGGGATCCTCCTCGGCCGGGGCCAAGGGCAAGGCACGCTCCGCACAGACATCTCACTGACCGACATGGTGCGGCTGCTTGCCATGCTCATCGGAGTGGTGGACACGATGGAGCCGGGCTCTGATGCCTGGCGCCGGCCTGCTGCCCTGGTTGAGGACGCCATACGCTCCGAGCGGCCGGAGCGGTCACTGCCGCCGCAGGTGCCGATGCCTGGAATGCAGCTCGACTAGCACAGTTCCGCCAGCACGGGATATTCCGCTGAACTAAACTCCACAGTAAGCTGGGCAGACCAGTGGTTAGGCAGCCAGCCTCGGGTACGTTTCCATTGCACGGAGCAAAACATGGCACTTTCACGAGTGAATAAGTCCGCGGCTGGGTTAGCATGAACCGCTCCCAACTCGCCCATTTCATGAAAAGTTCCGGTGATCCGGAAGAGACCCTCACTGCGGCCACCACAGATGAGCTGGGAATTATCGTGGATGCGCTGTACCGCAACCTGGACACTCCCAAGCCCGTGTTCGGAGCCCAGGACTGGTATGACCTCGCCACCGAGGAACTGGCCAGGCGCTCCGCACCGTCCTCGCCGGACGCCTACGGAGCGGCTTAACCCGGCGGCAGGTCATGTGCGGGATCAGTTCCAGCCCGCGAGCCGGAGCAGAGCCGCGGTTCCAGCGCCCGCCAGGACAACCACCAGGAATGGAGCGCGGAACAGCAGCGCGACACCGGCCGCCGCGAGCGCTCCGAGCCGGGCGTCCAGAAGGAGCTCCTGGCCCGATGCTGCGGCGTTGACTACCGTCAGGGAGGCAAGCAGGCCGATAGTCATTGTTCCGGCTATGCGCGACGTCCTCGCATTTTTCAGCAGCGTGGCGGGGACGAGGTAACCCACAAGCTTCCATGCGTAGGCAAGCAGGCAGGACAGCAGCAGCCACAACCAAAGATTCATGCGGAATCACCGGCTGTACTTCCGCCTCTCGGATGGGATCCGTGCTGCCTGCGTTCATCGTAGGGATTGATGTCGGGCTCCAGCCCTTCATCCCTGGGCCCGTGGCTGAACCAGCCAAAGAGCGCCGCAACAGCCGCAGCCACCAGGATCGGCACACCTGCCGGAACGAACGGAACCGCCAGGACGGTGGCAAGCGCGCACAAGATCGCGATGGCCACCGGCTCCTTGCCTTTAAGTCTTGGCCAGAGCAGCGCCAAAAACGCCGCCACTGCGGCGCCGTCGAGCCCCCACTGTTTGGGATCGCCCAAGGCGCTGCCCGCGAGCGCCCCTACGGCCGTGAAGACGTTCCACAGGATGAAGATGCCAAGCCCCGCGGTCCAGAATCCGCGCTGTTGTTCCAGAGGATCGGTCTGTCCCGTGCTCGTGGCGGTGGATTCATCAATGGTCAGCTGGGCGGCCGCGTACTTGCGCCAGCCTTTCGGATGCAGCAGCACATTCAGCTGCATGCCGTAAATGCCGTTGCGCATCCCCAGCAGAGTAGCGGCTCCCATCGCGGCAAGTCCCGATCCTCCTCCGGCAACCACGCCAATGAAGGCAAACTGCGAGCCGCCGCTGAAAAGCAGCAGGCTCAGTGCCATCGTCTGCCAGAAATCCAGTCCGGACGTCACGGAGAGGGCACCAAAGGAAACGCCGTAGAGGCCAGTTGCCACGCTGATGGACAGGCCCACCCGCACCGCCGGGGACTGCAGGAGGTGGGAAGGGAAAGTGAGGGGCATGGCACCACTCAATCACAGCTTGCAGGAGCGGTTACACAGGCTGCAGTTGGGCCAACACCTGCGCCGGCCGGTTGGTGGTAATCTCCTGGAACCCCATCCCCAGGCACAACGCCACGTCCTCGGCCGTGTCCACCGTCCACACCCTGAACCTGCGGCCGGAATCCAGCCAGCGGCGGACAGTGGCGGCATGCTCCCGGACATAGGCGATGCCGGGACCTGCCATCCCCACATCGCAGGCGTTGAGGATCCGCTCGCCCTCAAGCTGGGCAGCCTTCATAACGTTGGCAACGGCACCGCCGGTCAGTGGACCAAGGCCAAGGTCCCGGCGGATTTCCACCACGTTGATGTCGTCTACAAGCTGGCAAATGAACTCAGCAGGGACGGACTTACGCAAATGCCGCACGGCATCGGGACTGAAGCTCATGAAAGTGACCCTGATGTTGTCCAGCCGGGACGTCCGCAGGTTCCATCCCTGCGCCCGGAGGACATCCAGCACCCGGTCTTCGAGTTTGAGCTGATAGGGGCTGGGGTGTTTCAGCTCGATGGCCAGGCCGATCTCGCGCCCTGCGCCACGGAGCAGATCCAACAGATCGGTCAAAGTCAGAAACTGGTCCGAGCGCGGGCCGAAGGCTTCCGGAATCCGGACGCCCTTCCACGACGAGAAATCCAGCTGGCGCAGCTCCTTGAGGGTCCGCTCGGCCACGGGACCTGTACCATCCGAGGTGCGGTCGAGATTGGCATCGTGCAGCAGCACCACATGCTGGTCCCGGCTTAGCTGCACATCGCACTCCACACCGTCGGCACCGTCGGCGAGGGCCTGAAGATACGCCGCCCTGGTGTGCTCCGCGAAATCCGCGCTGGCGCCCCGATGGGCATACACCAAGG
>JAPSJV010000051.1 GCA_031178005.1 Pseudarthrobacter sp. | reverse complement strand
AGCCCACGTGGGAGATGTCCGTCCCCTTCAGGGCCACCATGGTGCCCCAGCGGCCTTCCACCACGGAGTCGATGGCTGCCATGCCCAGACGCGTTGCCAGGACGCGGTCGTAGGCGGTGGGGACGCCGCCGCGCTGGATGTGGCCGAGGATGGTGGCTCGGGTTTCAATGCCCGTCCGCGCTTCGATTTCGGGGGCGAGCTGATCAGCGATCCCGCCAAGGCGGGGACGGCCGAACGTATCCAGGCCGCGCTCGGAGTGCGGGGACTCCATGTGGTCCGGAACGAAGCCCTCGGCAACCACTACCAGCGGCGCACGGCCACGGTCGTGGGCTTCCTGGACCCATTCAGTGATCTGTTCGATGCTTGCCTTCTGCTCCGGAATCAGGATGGCGTGGGCCCCGGCTGCCATGCCGGCGTGCAAGGCAATCCAACCGACGTGGCGGCCCATGACTTCGGCGATCATGCAGCGGTGATGGGATTCGCCGGTGGTACGCAGCCGGTCGATGGCCTCAGTGGCGATCTGGACAGCCGTATCGAAACCGAAGGTGTAGTCAGTGGCATCGAGGTCATTGTCCACGGTCTTGGGGACGCCAACGATCTTCAGGCCAGCATCGGTGAGGCGCTTTGCAGCTGCCAGTGTTCCCTCGCCACCGATTGCGATGATGGCGTCAATGCCAAGGCGTTCCATGTGCGCTTTGATGACATCCGGGCCACCGCCGTTTTCGAACGGGTTGGTGCGGGAGGTGCCCAGAATAGTGCCGCCCTGCTTGGCGATACCGCGGACCATGGTGCGGGGGATGTCGATGACATCACCTTCAACCACACCGCGCCAGCCGTCGCGGAAGCCCACAAACTCCTGGCCGTGGATGGCAATGCCCTTGAGGACTGATCCCCGGATCACTGCGTTGAGGCCGGGGCAGTCGCCACCGCTGGTAAGAATGCCAATTTTCATGTTTGCTCACTCATGGCTTGGAGGAATACGTGCAGAGCGCCACGCTGAGCTCCCAATGATTGTAGACGCGCATGTGGGGTGGGACACAAACGGTTACTTTTGCCCCGGGCCGTGCGGTATTGGAAACCTGGCTGAAAAACAACGGAACGCCCCGCCAACTGGCGGGGCGTTCCATTGTTTCGGCTGGCCGTAACCGGCAACTACCGGGAACGCTGGCTGATGAAGGATTCGAGTGCGATCTTGTTGTTCTGGTCCGGCAAGATGAGCCAGCCCAGGATATAAACCACGAATGCGGGGCCGGGCAGCAGGCAGAAGAGCAGGAAAGCGACCCGGACGTACGCTACGTCGACCCTGAGCTTTGCTGCGATTCCGCCGCAAACTCCGCCGAGCCAGCGTTGCGGACCACGCTTCAGGCCGAAGCCCCTGACGATGCTGAAGAACTTGTCCATAGCTACACCCTTCCCTGTTGCGGTTGCTTTGTCACGTTGGTGCTTCCAGTCACTTCGCCGGGCTCTTCGGTGTTCCGGAACCTTTACGCGCCGACAGGAGACCACCGATCACCAGCGCTGCGCCTGCGCCGATCATCAGGCCAATCAGGACATACGTACCGTTCAGAGTGACCCAGCCGAGGGTCGAGATGACGATCAAGGCCGCGAGGGCGATCACAATCAATCCCCACACCACTGTGCCTATCCGCGCCTGCCGGGGTTCGTCGTCGTCCGCATGCTCCACCTTGAAGCTGGGCTCCAACGGTGGCGTGAGCGGGATCTGCTGGAGGCTCGGCTTTGGAAGGGACTCAGTGGGGCGGGTTTCCTTGGGCAGGGCCTCAGTGGGGCGGGTTTCGGGTGCCTTGCCTGGCTCGTTGGTGCTCATATCAGTTTCCTTCCTGGATGGTCACGTTGCTGAACGTGCCGTCAATTTCCACCACGAGGTTCGCACCGGCCTTTTCGGTGTTGTAGAGCGTCCTCTCGTCCTGCAGGCGGCCACCCCGGTCCGTGCCACGTTCGTTGAGGTTGCCGAATGTCATGTCCGCCCTGACCTCCACGGGGACGTCATCGGGAATGATGACGGTGACATTGCTGGCCGTTGCGTCCACGGGAATGATGACCTCGGAGATCAACGGCGGCGTGAGTTCCATTTCGCTCAAGTCGAGCTGGCCCTTAGCTCCGGTGACGTTGATGCCCAACCGGGCTTGCTCCAGGCTGGTTGGCGCCCAGTTCACGTCATGGAAGGTGAAGCGGTCGCCGTCCCTGGGGACCACATTGAAGATCCCGCCAATGACCAGGGCGGCCACGGCGAGGAAGCCAAGGAAACCTGACGTCCGTCCGCGAAGTCCCGCTATGAGGATGCCGAGGCCGAGTACGGCGGCACCTGTAGCCCAAACCACTGCATTTCCCGAGTTGCCCAGATCGATGACGTTTCCGGCGTCGAGCGCTTTCAACGTACCGCCGGCCAGAAGTGCCGCACCGGCTGAGACTGAAACGATCGCAGCCCCGGGACCCCTGCGCTTGGGAGCGGCGGGCTTGGGCTGCCAGCCTTGCGGGGGAGTGGAATCGTAAGGAGGACGCGGGCCGGAAGGCGTGGACGGTCCCGAGGGGCCGAACGGCCCTGAGGGGGGAACCGGGCCGGAGCCCTGCCCATGACCGGAGCCGTAGCCTCCTGCCGGTCCATAAGCGCCGCCTGTAGAAGGAGACCCGTAGGTTTTGCTTCCGGCCTGGCCACTGCCGTAGACGGGCACACCGGTGTTGGTGCCGGTGGTGGTGGACGCGTATGACGTGGGAGTTCCGTAGGCAGTCGCGCTGCCGGATGCTGCGGAGTAAGGCGTGGCGGTGTAATTCTGATGGCCCACAGGTGGAGTTCCCTTCGAAGCTTTGTTGCGTTGAACCAGGAAGTAGATGAGGTAGAAGACGCCGCCCATCCAGAAGAGCGTCCAGAACAAGCCGGGGAGGCCATCCCATCCCCAGCCCCAGAATCCGCGGCCAAGGCTCGGCAGGCCGATGATGGTGGTGATCAAGGCCCCGGTCATGCCCCCTGACCATCGGCCGGCGGCTGCTTCCTGCACATGGATGCGGCCGTCAGGCTCCGGGAGGAGTGCCCAGGCCACGCCGTACAGCAGCACGCCGACGCCGGCGAAGAGTGCCAGGACAATGAAGATGCCCCTCACAATCAGCGGGTCGATGCCGAACCGGTGGGCCACTCCGCTTGAGACGCCGCCGATCCAACGGTCCGGTCCCCGACGGATGCCCTGGTTACGGATCCAGTCGAAGAAGTTCTGCTGAGAGGCTGCGGGAGCACCGCCTGCTGGCGGGTAAGCGCCGCTGGCAGCACCGCCTGCTGGCGGGTAAGCGCCGCTGGCAGCACCGCCGGCTGGCGGGTAAGCGCCGCTGGCAGCACCGCCGGCTGGCGGGTAAGCGCCGCTGGCTGCACCGTTTCCCGAGGCGGCGCCTGGTTCACCAGGTGCCTCGGAAGATGCCCCGGACGTGGCGCCAGGGGCGCCGGACGCGGCACCCGGGGCGCCGGACGCGGCACCCGGGGCGCCGGTGGAAGCGCCGTTGTTGGCGCTCGAGCCGGATTCGCCGGCGGTGCCTGGCGTTCCGGGTTCCTCTGGGTTCATGCTGTTCGCGTTCATACTTCGATCCTGCCGCCCGGACCACCCTGCCCTCTACTGGGGGATACCCTGATTGATCCCTGAGGGACCCCCGAACAACGCCGGATCCCGGTTCGGGGCACCCTCATCCGTGTTTGGATTGGTACATGACAACCGTTGTTCAACGCCCCACGCTGGTCCGCAGCAGCGACCGCATGATCGCGGGCGTTTGCAGCGGCTTGGCCGATCACTTGGGCTGGCCAGTCAACTTCGTCCGGCTAGGCATGATTCTGGCCTGCTTCGCCGGGGGAGCCGGCGTGGCCTTCTACGCATGGCTATGGACCATGGTTCCCACTGCGGACGAGAACGCCAAACGCAATGCCCGCCGCCCGGCGTCGCCCATTGCTCCTGCGGTGAGCCTCCCGCCCACCTCCGTGGCCGCCGGCCCTTCCGCAGCGACAGCGTACGACGCCGGCCCCTCGCCGAGCGTCGGCGGCGCGCCTCCGGTTTCCGGTTCAGTCCCGGGTAGCCGTTCTGTCTCCGGCAATGGTTCTATCCCGGGCAACGGTTCTGTCCTTGGAAATGCAGGCACCGTGCCTGTGGCCGAACCTGCCGCCTTTGGCAATGCCGCGTCATCCTGGGACTGGGCAGGATCCCGGAGCGGGGCAGAATTCCGGGACGAAGCAGCCAAGGGCAGCGGTAGCACTTTGTCGTCCTGGTTCACGTTCCGCAAGATCCAGTACGGCAAGGAAATCCTGCTCGGCGCAGCCTTGCTCTTGATTGCCGCGATCCTGATCGCCCGCCAGTTCGGCGTTGACGTCCCCTTGGGCACGCTTATTCCGGCCGCCGCCATCCTGGGGGGCGCAGCAATTGCGTGGATGCAGCTTGATGAGACCCGCCGGGCCGGCTTGGTGGACAAGACGAAGGCCGACCAAGCCGGCGGCTGGACCCGTCTGGCAGCGGGATTGGCCCTGGTGGTGGCCGGCGTCCTGGTGATGGTGTCCGGTTCGGGGTCGTGGGAGCAGACGTGGCTGGCGCTGCTTGCCTCTGTCGCTGTCTTGGGCGGGGTCGCCTTGGTGCTGCTGCCGTGGGGGCTGAAGTTCTGGAAGGACCTTGAAGCCGAGCGTGCCGGCAGGGTCCGTGAAACTGAACGCGCAGAGATCGCTGCCCACTTGCACGACTCTGTGCTTCAAACCTTGGCGCTCATCCAGCGCCGGGCAGGCTCCGAGCAGGACGTCATCCGGCTTGCAAGGGCCCAGGAACGCGAACTCCGCTCCTGGCTATTCAGCGATCCCGCCAAGGAATCGGGCCTTCTGGCAGACAGGATCAAGGCCGTGGCGGCAGAAGTGGAGGACTCCCATGGGCATGCCGTGGAGGTAGTCACTGTAGGAGACACTGATATGACGGACCGGCACGAGGCCTTGGTCCAGGCAGCCAGGGAAGCCATGCTCAACGCCGCCCGCCACGGCGGCGGAACGGTCTCCGTGTACTTGGAGAGCGCCGCCGGTAGCACTGAGGTCTTCATCAAGGACCGCGGCCCGGGCTTCGACCCTGATGCTGTCCCGGATGACAGGCTCGGTGTTAAAGAGTCGATCATCGGCCGGATGAAACGGCACGGCGGCACCGCGGTCATCAACAGCAGCAGCGACGGAACGGAGGTCCGGTTGACCCTTCCATCAATAAGTTCGGACGGCGGCGAGCAGCGGAATGGCGAACAGCGGAATGGAGAAGCGAAGCAATGAACAACAGCCCTGAAAGTGGTGCCGGACGCAGGGTGCGCGTGGTCATCGTGGACGATCACACCATTTTCCGCTCCGGATTGAAGGCGGACCTCGACGAACGCGTGGATGTGGTGGGCGAGGCCGGAACCGTGGAACAGGCCATCAGCGTCATAGCCGAGACGCGCCCTGAAGTAGTTCTCCTGGACGTGCACCTTCCCGGCGGGCTGGGCGGTGGCGGCCGTGAAGTCCTTGCCGGCTCCGGCGCTTTCTTGGGCACCACCAGCTTCCTGGCCCTGAGCGTGTCCGACGCCGCCGAGGACGTGGTGTCGGTCATCCGTGCCGGAGCACGGGGCTACGTCACCAAAACCATCTCCGGCAAGGAGATTTCCGACGCCGTCATCCGCGTGGCCGATGGCGACGCCGTCTTCTCTCCACGTTTGGCAGGCTTTGTGCTGGATGCCTTCGGCACCGCTCCCGCCGACATCGCCGATGACGAATTGGACAAGCTTTCTGCCCGCGAACTCGAAGTCATGCGGCTCATTGCCCGGGGATACAGCTACAAGGAGGTTGCCAAGGAGCTGTTCATCTCCATCAAGACGGTGGAAACACATGTGTCGGCGGTCCTGAGGAAGCTCCAGCTTTCCAGCCGCCACGAACTCACCAAGTGGGCAGCGGAGCGCCGCCTCCTCTAACGCCCTCTCACGTCCCGCGGGCTTGAGCCGATCGCTCGTTACCTTTTTCGTAGCCTGTTTCCTGGTGCAGGATATGGGTGTGCTGGCCTGCTGATCCCGGCATGATTGCGTCGCTCTGTCGATCCGATGATCTTGAGAGTGTTGTCACCGGGGTTG
>JAPSJV010000050.1 GCA_031178005.1 Pseudarthrobacter sp. | reverse complement strand
ACTACCTCTTCTCGAACACCCTCCCCGTGCTGATGGACAGGCTCGGCTACACCCCGCTGGCCACGAGCATCCTCGCCAACGAGAACCTCGCCTGGCTCGCCATCGTGATCGTCACTGTGTGGCAGGCGGCGCCCGGCGCCACCATCATCTACCTGGCGGGCCTGCAAAGCGTTCCCTCGGAAGTGTACGAAGCGGCTGACCTGGACGGGGCCGGCAGCTTCCGCCAGTTCCTCAGCCTCACGCTGCCGCTGATCATGGGCTACCTGGTGATCAATGTGATCCTAGGATTCAAGGGTTTCCTGGGAACGTACGAGATCATCGTCGGACTCACCGGCGGCGGTCCCGGCATGGCGACTCAATCAGTGGCCATGCGCATCTTCTCCGGCTTCACGGGCGGGGACTACTCCTATCAAATGGCCAACGCCGTCATCTACTTCATGATCACATTGCTGATCTCCGTCATCCAGCTGCGCCTCATCCAGCGCCGGGGGGTTTCTCTCTAATGACCGCATCCACGCTTCCAGCCCTCAAGATCCGCAGGTCCAGCCGGGAAGGCTACAAGGTCAACTGGTGGCTCACCGCACTGATGCTGGTGGCCTCCCTGACCATTTTGCTGCCGCTGTACTTCACCGTGGCGATGGCCCTGAAGTCCCCGGAGCAGATCGGCGGAACCGGCCTCGCCTGGCCCAACCCGATGAACTGGGAAAACTTCGCCGCCGCCTACGTGGCCACCAATTTCCCCCGGGCCTTTCTGTCCACGGCGTTCGTCACCGTGTTCAGCGTCCTGGGATCGCTGACCTGCAGCTCTCTGGTGGCCTACGCAATCGCCCGCAACTGGAACCGCAGGTTCTTCCGGGGTTCCTTCGTCTACCTGCTCTCCGCGATGTTCATTCCGTTCCCGGTGATCATCCTGCCCCTCATCAAACAGACGGCATTGCTTGGCCTGGACAATCCTGCCGGCGTGGTGTTCCTCCACGTGCTGGGCGGCATCTCCTTCAACACCCTGCTGTACATCGCCTTCGTCCGCTCCATCCCGGTGGAGCTGGAGGAAGCAGCCCGTATGGACGGTGCGACCACCTGGCAGGTGTTCCGCAAGATCATCTTCCCGCTGCTGGCCCCCATGAACGCGACGGTGGGCATCTTCGCCTTCCTCAACTCATGGAACGATTTCCTGCTGCCCCAGATGATGATCGCCGACCCGGCCCTTCAGACGCTGCCCGTCGTGCAGATGCTCTTCCAGGGCGAATTCAACACCAACTACAGCCTCGCATTCGCGTCGTACCTCATGGCCATGGCGCCCACCCTGGTGGTTTACATCCTGGCCCAGCGCTGGGTACTGTCCGGAGTGATGCGTGGTGCAGTCAAGTAGACCCAACATTCCGTCCAGCAACGAAACACCCCACAAGTAAAGGAAGCATCCCTTGTCCACCACTGCCACCTTGGCAACCTTGTCCGATGACCACCGTTTCGCCGATCCGAACTGGTGGCGCCAGGCGTCCGTGTACCAGATCTACCCGCGCAGTTTCTCCGATTCCAACGGGGACGGCCTGGGTGATATCAAAGGCATCACCGCCAAGGTCCCGTACCTGCAGTCACTGGCGATCGACGCTGTTTGGCTGAGCCCGTTCTACCCCTCGGCGCTTGCCGACGGCGGCTACGACGTGGATGACTACCGCGACGTGGACCCAAAGCTCGGCACGCTGGACGACTTCGACGAGATGGCTGCGGCGCTCCACGCCGCCGGCATCAAGCTGATCGCCGACATTGTCCCGAACCACTCCTCCGACCGGCACGAGTGGTTCCGGGAAGCCCTCGCCTCGCCGAAAGGATCGCCTGCCCGCGACCGCTACATCTTCCGTGACGGCAAGGGCCCGAACGGTGAGTTCCCGCCGTCGGACTGGGACTCCGTCTTCGGTGGCTCCGCTTGGGAGCGCATCACCGAACCGGACGGCACCCCTGGCCAGTGGTACATGCACATCTTCGCCAAGGAACAGCCGGACCTGAACTGGGCCAACCGCGAGATCCGCGACGACTTCCTGAAGACCCTGCGCTTCTGGTCCGACCGCGGCGTGGACGGTTTCCGGGTGGACGTGGCGCACGCCCTCGTCAAGGACCTCACCGAACCGCTGCTCTCCAAGCTAGAGCTGAGCGCTGCCAACACCGGCACTGACGGCTTCGACGACGGTTCGCACCCGTTCTGGGACCGCGACGAAGTCCACGAGGTCTACGCCGAGTGGCGCGAGGTCTTCAACGAATACAACCCCCCGCGGACTGCTGTTGCAGAAGCCTGGGTCCACGCCACGCGCCGCCCGCGCTACGCCAGCCCCCAGGGCCTGGGCCAGGCGTTCAACTTCGACCTCCTGCAGGCAGACTTCGACGCGGAGGAATTCAAGGAAATCATCACCCGCAACCTTGCCGAGGCCGCCGCTACCGGCGCCTCCTCGACGTGGGTGTTCTCCAACCACGACGTCGTCCGCCACGCCACGCGCTACGGGCTGCCCAAGGGAAGCAAGGGCAAACACCCGAAGGGGCAGGACGGCAAGACCTGGCTGCTGGCGGGCGGGCCCAAGGAGGAACTGGACGTGGAGCTCGGCGAGCGCCGCGCCCGCGCTGCCACCCTGCTGATGCTGGCCGTTCCCGGTTCGGCCTACCTGTACCAGGGCGAGGAACTGGGCCTGCAGGAAGTCGCGGAGATCCCGGAGTCTGAGCGCCAGGACCCCTCGTTCTTCCGCAACAGGGGCGTGGAGGTCGGCCGCGACGGCTGCCGCGTGCCCCTGCCCTGGGCCGCCGAGGGCAGCTCCTTCGGATTCGGCGACGGCGGCGCCCACCTTCCGCAGCCGGCATGGTTCAGCAAGTACGCCGTTGAGGTTCAGGACGGCGTCGAAGGCTCCACCCTTGAGATGTACCGCACCGCTCTGAAATTGCGGCGCGAACTGCAAACCGCAGAAGAACTTGAATGGATCGAGACCGGCAACCCCGAGGTCCTGCACTTCAGCCGGCCCGGCGGCTGGCAGTCCGTGACCAACTTCGGCGAGACTGCCGTCGACCTTCCGGCGGGCACGGTGCTGGTCAGCAGCGCCCCGCTCGAGGATGGCAGGCTGCCGGGCAACACCACCGCTTGGCTCCGCTGATCCGCGAATCCTACTGACACCCGCCGCGGTGGCGGTGCCTCTTGCCCGGCACCGCCACCGCGGCGTTTAACTACTGGGCCTTTACGAGCCGAAGTGAAAGAGTGATGCAATGACTGAACAAACCTCGACGCCCGTCCAGGAAACGACCTCCGGACGGCTGATCTATGGGTGCATGGGCCTGGGTGGAACCTGGTCTGATGAGCCCCACGACATCACCGACGTTGAAACTGCCGCCGAGGCGGTGGAGGCCGCCATGGACGTCGGCGTCACGCTGTTCGACCATGCGGACATCTACCGGAACGGCAAGTCCGAAACCGTCTTCGGCGAGGTCCTGGCCGCCACCCCCGGGCTCAGGGAACGCATCCAGCTGCAGACCAAGTGCGGCATCCGGCTCAACGAGCGGGGTCTGGAAACGTACTATGACCTGAGCAGCGACGCCATCATTGAGCGCGTGAACGGCAGCCTGGAACGGCTCCGGACGGACTACGTCGACATCTTGCTGCTGCACCGCCCGGATCCGCTGATGGACCCTGCCGAGGTGGCAGCCGCCGTCGGGAAACTGATGGCGGAAGGCAAGGTGCGCGCGCTCGGCGTGTCCAACATGTCGGCGGCGCAGATCGAATTCCTGCAGGACAGCCTCGAGACGCCTGTGGTGGCCAACCAGCTCGAACTCAGCCTGCTCAAGCGGGACTGGCTGGAAAGCACCGTGCTGGTCAACCACCCGGGCGCCGCGGACTACAGCTTTCCGCACGGGACACTCGAATACTGCGCCCGCCAGGGGATCGCGCTGCAGGCTTATGGGGCGCTGGCCCGGGGCCACTACACCGGCAACCCGCCGGAGCGGCCCACGCTTGCGGAGTCCGCCACGGCGCACCTCCTCTCCGACATGGCGCGGGAGCGGGGCACCACCAGGGAGGCCGTGCTGCTGGGGTGGCTCATGAAGCATCCGGCGGGTATCGCCCCGGTGATAGGAACGGCGAACCCCGACCGGATCCGTGCCTGCGCCGGCGCCGCCAGGGTGGCGCAGACCATGACCCGCGAAGAGTGGTACCGGCTGTGGGTCACGGCCCGGGGGAGCAACATCCCCTAAGCGCGGAAGCCAGCTGGCTCTGACGTTCCGCTTTTGGTCGTATTGGTCGCCTCCGCCGGACCGGTCATCTTCGCATTAGCAGGTGCAGGCCGGATACGGTAGATGTATGACGTCTACTTCCACTGCCGAGATCACCCGGCACGAACGCAACATCCCTGCCGAAATCGCCCGTTCGTGGCTCTTGGTCAACGCAATGAAGACCGAGCTCTTCGACCAGTCGGCAGTGTCCCGCGCGGATTCCATCATTCTGGATATCGAAGACGCGGTTGACCCGTCGCAGAAGGACGCAGCGCGCGAAAACGTGGTGAACTGGCTTACCGCCGGCGGCCAGGCCTGGGTCCGGATCAACGACGCTCTCAGCCCGTTTTGGGCCGACGATCTCGCAGGCCTCCGCGGCACGCCTGGCCTGCTCGGCGTCATGCTCGCAAAGACCGAATCGGCCGACCAGGTGACGGAGAGTTTCCACCGCATGGATGGCAAGACCCCGGTGATCCCGCTGGTGGAGAGCGCCGTGGGCATCGAGGAAGCCAACCAGATCGCGAAGGCCCAGGGCGCGTTCCGCCTGGCGTTCGGTTCCGGTGACTTCCGCCGCGACACCGGCATGGCGAACACCCAGGAAGCCATGGCTTACCCGCGCGCCAAGCTTGTGGTTGCCAGCCGCGTCGGCAACCTGCCCGGTCCCATCGACGGCCCCACCGTCGGCACCAACCACCCGATCCTGCGCGAGCAGACCGGCATCACGGTGATGATGGGCATGACTGGCAAGCTGTGCCTGGCCATTGACCAGACCAGCGTCATCAACGAGGTCATCAGCCCCACGCCGTCCGACGTCGCGTGGGCCACCGACTTTATGGCTGACTTTGAGGCCAGCGGGCGGGTCATCCGTGACGGCTCGGACCTGCCCCGCCTCGGCCGGGCAGAGAAGATTATGAAGCTCGCGGTAGCGTTCGGCGTGCAGCCGGCGCCGTAACCCGCACCAGTTTTGCCAGCAGACCCCGTGACCGATGCCCGCTATCTGGTGCACGGGGTCTTTTGGGATGGCCCGCCCCGGCGTTTCCAGCGGCCGACGGCGGCAGCCCGGTTTTGCCGCCTTCAGCAGCTTTCGCCGGGCCTACGGACGGGCCAGCTCTTCGGAACTCGGTAAACTGGCACGGTGCTGAACGAATTCTGGGCTACAGCGCCCGCCTCATACAAAGTCCTGGTTTTCAGCGCGATGGGTCTGATCGCCGCAGGCATCATCCTCAACCTCGCGGGAAATGCCGCCCACAACCAAGGGCTCATGGTGGCGTCGCTGCCCGTGATCGGCCTTGGTCTCGTGCTGCACGTCGTCGCGCTGGTGGTCCGTGGCCAGCACATCAGGAAGAGCTACAAGAGGTAGCCGGTGCTCCTTCGGACATGGAGTGGGCGCGTTACCGCCGACAGCAGGACCGTGAAGAGGTGATGCCGCGCGGCTACAACGGCGATGCAGCTTTGCCTTGCCGCCGCTTCCGGAGCGGCGCTCATGCCGGGGTGCCAGCCGGGTATCCGCGGAAAGGTGTGTGCTGGGCAACTCCTGCGCCAGCAGGAGCTGCTCGTTCGAATCCCTGAGCGTGTCCAGCAGGAATGCCCGGGCAATCGCCAGAAGCTCGGCGATCTTGGCGTGCTCACAGGGGCAGCGGTGACCGGGGCGGCCGACAGCAGCTCGAGGATCCGGATCCGCGCCGGATGAGCTAGTGCCTTGAAGAGGTTCGCCTTGATTTCGTTCAAGGGTGCCTGGGCTGCGGAAATCAACGTGACCTGCCGTTCCTGTCCATGCCGGTCTGTGGCGCGAACTGGTGGCATGATCAATCCATCACATTACTCACAATGCGCGGCCCGGCGGGCAACCCGCGCAGGGGATGCCCGGCGTCGGCCGCCGCGAACTGGGTAGTCCGC
>JAPSJV010000011.1 GCA_031178005.1 Pseudarthrobacter sp. | reverse complement strand
GCGTCGATCAGGGTTTGCAGGATCCTGGACGCCGTGGTGCGGTGCACGCCCAGGTCCTGTGCGATGTCCTTCAGGGACCGGGGGTGTTCGCTGCAGTACTCCAGAATCTGGATGGCCCGGCCTACCGATTGCGACATCGCTGCCCTTTCTGATGGGGATGATGGCGGAAGGAGCCCGGCAGCTTTATTTCATGCCGCTCATGGCCACGCCCCGCACCAGATAACGCTGCAGGGTAACGAACAGGATGATCGTGGGGATCATGCTGATGACGGTCGCGGCATTGATCAGGTTCCATTGGTTGAATTCAGATCCCGCAAAATTCACCAAGCCCACTGTCACCGTGTACATCCGCTCGTCCTGGGCGATCAGCATGGGCCAGAGGAATGTGTTCCAGGTGAACATGAACTTGATGATGACGAACACCACGATCGCCGGTGCCACCATGGGCGTGATCACCCGGGTGAGGATCCGGAACTCGCTGGCGCCGTCCATCCGGGCCGCCTCCACGTAGCTGAACGGGATGCCCTCCATAAACTGGCGCAGCAGGTACACGCCCAGCACGGTGAAGAGGTCCGGAAATGCCATGCCAATGTACGTATTATTCAGGCCCGCACCGGAGACCATAAGGAACATGGGGATGACCAGTGCCTCCTGGGGCACCATGAACAGTGCCAGGACCAGCAGGAAAATAGGCTCCTTGAATGGAAAGCGGTAAAACGCAAACGCGTACGCGGCGAACAGGGCAATGACCAGCGAGGTCAGGATGCCCAGTCCGGTCACCAGGAACGAGTTGGCCATGTACTGGCCAAAGTTGTACTGCGAGAACAGTTGGACGTAGTTGCTGAAGTTGAAGAAGTTCTCCGGCAGCCATTTGACCGGCAGTTGCAGGATCTCATCCGGGCGCTTCAGCGAGGACAGGATCACCCACACCAGCGGCACCAGAAGGAGGCAGCCGCCCAGGATCAGGGCAACCTTGATCAGCAGCGGACCCAGCGGAGTCCGGTCCCGGCGAAGCGGGACGGCCTGGGCTGGAGCAGGCGTGGATGTAACAGGGGTCTGGGGTGTGGTGGTAGTCATTCCGCGATGTCCCTAGTGAAGAGTTTGCGAATAAGTCCGGTGACAACGAGCAGGAAGACGAAGAGGAAGATGACGTACACCGCGGCTTCACCCCATCTGTCGGCCCGGAAGGCCAGCTCGTAGATTTCCATAACGATCGAACGGGTGGATCCCACAGGACCGCCCTTGGTGGCCACGAAGGGCAGCTCGAACAGCTTGATGGCGTTCATGACCTCAACGCTGATCACCAGTACCAGCTGCCTGTTCAGCAGCGGCAGCGTAATGGACCAGAACATCCGGAACGGTCCGGCGCCGTCGATCCTTGCCGCCTCGTAATAGGAGCGGTCAATGGCCTGCAGTCCGGCCAGCAAGATGATCACGTTGAATCCAAGCCGCGCCCAGATGTACATGATGGCCAGCGAGGGGATGGCCTGGGACTCGTCGGTGAGCCAGGGCTGCGGATCCACTCCGAAGATCCCCAGGACGCCATTGGCCAGCCCGTACGCCGGATTGAAGATCCACAACCACACAAAAGCGACAGCGGTCAGTGAGGCCACGACGGGTGCAAAATACAGTGCCCGAATAAATCCGGTGACCCTGGTGATCAGCAGCGTGTTAAAGCCCAGCGCCACAATCAGTGACAGAACGACGCCGATGGGAACAGCCAGCACCGTGAAATAGATGGTGTTGCCCGCTGCATTCGTGAAGCGTTCGCTGGTGAGGACCTTGAGGTAGTTTTCAAGGCCGTTGAACTCCTTGCGGCCGATGGCGGACCAATCGAAGAAGCTGATCAGGACGTTGTAGGCCAGCGGAATGATGAACAGGACGAGTACGAAGAACAGCGCAGGTGCCAGGAATATAAATGCCCTGCGCGTCTCGATCCGGCTGCCCACCTTGGCTGAAGACTTGGTTGCAGCGCTCACGGCCTACCGCCCACGTTCCAGGAGTTCATCGACCTGCCGCACCACGCCGTCGAGCGTTTCCTGGACATCCGCACCCTGGAGGCATGCCTCGATGGCGCTGCCTACTGAAAGGGCGATCTGATTGGTGTACGGAGCGTCATAGACGGGACCGGGACCCTCCGAGGTCTGCTTTTCCACAGCCGTGTGGTCCTTGCGTCCGGTGACATACGGCGTCGAGAAGTTCTCCTTCCAGACCGGCAGATAGCCTTCCAGCTCCGCGAGCTCCAGGTCCGTTGCGGGGTTTGCGACGGTGCGCATCCACTCCCACGCCAGGTCCTTATTGGGGGAACGGTCATTGACCATCCACGCCCAGTTGAAGAGCAGAGACACCTTCGGGTAGCCCTCCGGGCCCTCTGGATAAGGCACGACGCCGAACCGTACCGTGGGTGCGTTCTTCACCAACCAGCCCTCATACCAGCCCTCACGGAAGGTCATGGAGGACAGGCCCTGGGCGAAAGTGTCGTCCGGGCTGCCCAGTTCCAGGCTGGCCACGTTGTCCTTCTTGGCCAGGTCCTGCATGAACTGGATTCCGGCGACGGTGCCCGCTCCGTTGATGAATCCATCCGCCGTTGAATGGTCCTCGCTGTAGAGGCGGCCGCCGAATCCGTGGATGTAAGGCAGTGCCTTGTCCGCGATGCCGGTGGGGTTTCCGGAGTAGCGCAGGGCCATGCCGTTGCGGACAACCTTCCCGCCCTCCAGCCTGGCCAGTTTGCCGGCCATGGCGCGCAGTCCCTCGAACGTGGTGGGCGGAGCGTCCGGGTCCAGGCCTGCCTCCACGAAGTGGTCCATGTTGTAGTAGAGCTGCATCCCCAGATCCGTGCTGACGGGGTAGCCGGCCCACTTGTCTTCAACTTTGAAGTTGCCGCTGGTCAGCGGTGAAAGGTTTTCGTCCCAGGACGTCTGCAAGTCATCCGGCGCTTCCGAGGCAACACCCAGGGCGCCGCCGTAGTAGGACACCTGCCCCATGAAGATGTCCGGAGCGTCTGAGGAGCTGCTGAACCCAGCCGTGTAGCGGGCTTCGTACTGGCCGTAGGGAATGTCAACATATTCCACCGTGACCTTGGGGAACTTGTCCTTGAATGCCTGGACCTTCGAATCGTAGAACTTGGTGGTTTTGCGCCAGTTGTCCTGGGGGTTCCAGACCTTCAATACTGCTTCCCTGGCACCTGCAGGTGCTGGCTGGCCACAGGCGCCCAACGCCGCGATGGACAGCGAGCCTGTCGCCAGAACTAGAAAGCTTCTCCGGTTCATCATGTGATCCTCCTCGATCATCTCCCCATTGCGGTGCAATATATGCACCCTCTGTGCAAAAAGAGTAGGGAGCAATGCGGCTCATGTCAACGAAAAAGTTGCCCGGAGATGAAATATCGATGCTAGAGCTGCGAGATCTTGCACATAAGGTGCAAATGTTGCACACTCATCACATCTCGAATCGAAGCACACACAGGAGGAACGATGGCTGCCCATTCTTTGGACAACAAACATGCACTGGTCACAGGCGGGGGCGTGGGAATCGGGTTTGAAATAGCGGCCGCATTAGCCGCCGCCGGCACCCGGGTGGCGGTCACCTACAGGACGCACGAACCGACATTAGAGCAATTGTCCCGGCTGACTACCGCCGACGGCCGCAGCCCACTGGCTATTGCATCGGACGCCACCGATGAGGATTCCGTGCAGCAGCTCCTGAGCATTCTTGAGAAGGAGTTCGG
This sequence comes from Pseudarthrobacter sp., assembly GCA_031178005.1. GTDB lineage: Bacteria > Actinomycetota > Actinomycetes > Actinomycetales > Micrococcaceae > Arthrobacter. The sequence continues at coordinate 91,344 of JAPSJV010000011.1, read as the reverse complement.
GTCGCTGGACATCCTGGTCAACAACGCCGGCGGCCTTGTGGAGCGCTCCTCGATCCAAGACATGAAATTCTCGCTCTGGAAGCGGGTCCAGGCCGTCAATACGGACAGCGCATTCCTGGCCACCCACTACGCACTGCCCCTGCTTACACGCCCGGGCGGCCGGATCATCAACATTGCCTCGTTGGCCGGCCGCAACGGTGGCCACTCCGGCGCCACCGCCTACGCCACCAGCAAGGCTGCCCTGTTTGGATTCACCCGCGGGCTGGCAAAGGAAGTAACCCAGGACGGCATCACCGTGAACGCCATTGCCCCGGGCTTTATTGACGCCACACCGTTCCACAACACGTTCACCACGGCAGATTCCAAAGCGGAGACGCTTCGTGGCATTCCGGCAGGCCGGGCGGGGACGCCGGAAGATGTGGCCAGTGCGGTCCTTTGGCTGGCCAGCGACTCTGCGTCCTTTGTCTCCGGCGCGATCCTGGACGTCAACGGCGCCCAGTACTTCGGCTGAGCGATGATCCGCGGAGACATCAAGCACCCCGACGTCCTGGCCGCGCTGGCCGGGGCAGGGCATGGCGCCAAGATCCTGATCACTGACGCGCACTTCCCAGTCTCAACAGCGGTCCGGCGGGGTGCGCCAGTGGTCCGCCTGGGCTTCACCACGAACCAGCCGACGGTACCCTTCATTGCCGGAAAAGTGGTGGCCGCCATCCCCGTCGAATCGGCGCAGCTACCAGCTGTTCCCGACGAACTGCGCCCGTCCGAAGTGCAGGACCAGCTCGCCACCGTCCTGGCCGACGTGCCAATCAGCACGGTGTCCAGATGGGAGCTCTACGACATAGGGCGCTCCGCCGATCTGGCACTGTGCATAGTCAGCGGAGACACCCGTCGATTCGGCAACGTGGTCCTCACCGTGGGCGTTCTCGCGGACTGAACCGACGGCGGCGCTTGCCCCGCCGGACCTACGTATCCAGCGGGGCAGCAGCAACCGTGGGCATGGTGGGTGACGTGGATCCACCGGCCGGTTCCACGGTGATACCCAGCGCCGCGGCGGTGCTGATACCGCTCACCACGGCCGGCTTGGACAGCGCCTCGGCGTCCATCAGCCCCTGTGAGACCGGCGCGGAACCGTCTTCCGGGATCAGCCACATCTGGTAGACCTTGCCGGCGGGCGGTGGTGGTACGTCCTTCATCCGCACCACCACGGCATCCTTGGACGCACTGATTGCCACGGTTGCGGTGCCGCCGCCGGTTACGTCCACGGTTGCCTCACGGACATCCTGCGCCTGTAGCACCTGGTTCACCGGATCGTTCTGCGTCGCCACGTAGGAGCCAATTCCAATGCCACCCAATGCCAGGGCAGTAGCAGCCGCTGCACTGATCAGCCATTTCCGTGCGGCGGAAGGCCGACGTCGTTCCTCGCGTCGTTCCCGTGCGGCGGCCAGTTCATCGCCCGACGCCGGAAAACCCGCGGCTACCTGGGCTGCGGATTCCGGGTGTGATTCGGGGAGCTGCGCCAGCGTGCGCTCGAACAACCCGGCGGGCGGCTCCTCCTCCACAGCAAAGGTCAGCGCCAGGGCTTCCCGTGCCTGGCGGACCCGCTCATTAAAAGCGTCGCGTTCGGCCTGCGGTGCGGCTGAGATGTAGGCGTCGATCGCATCGCGCTCGTCATCGGTAACGGCGTCCAGGGCATAGATTTCCGCCAGCTCCACAACGCGTCCGGCACTAAGGTCTGTGGCAATATCGGTGGCGAAACCGCGGGGGCCCGTGCCGCCGTCGTTCGTGTTCATGCTGTTCATCTCAACTCACCTCCAAACAGGTCTTTAGTCGTATCAGGCCATCCCGGATCCGGGATTTGATGGTGGGGATTGCCGAATTCAATCGTTCGGCAACCTCCCGGTAGGTCAGGCCGCCGTAGTACGCGAGCCGGACCGATTCCTGCTGGGTCTCCGTCAGGGTGCCCAAGCAGCGGATCACGGCATCGGCCTCCAGCCGGCTGCCTACCTCGTCGGACACGGAATCGTGATCGATCTCCTGGCTGTTGGCCCCGTATTTCGCCTCGCGGTCCGTGGCAGCCTGCGCCGACCGGACCTTGTCCACGGCGCGGCGGTGGGCGATAGTCATCAACCAGGCCAGCGGGCTTCCGGTGGCGGCGTTGAAGCTTCCGGCGTTCTGCCAAACCTGCAGGTAGACCTCCTGGGTGGCGTCCTCGCTGAGTTCCAGGTCGATCAGGACCCGCCGCGCCATGCCGAACACCCGGCGTGAGGTGAGACGGTAGAACTCCGCAAAGGCGCCCCTGTCGCCGTCGGCAATTTGCTCGAGGAGGGCGCCCAGCTGCCTGTTCAGGTCCGTGCCGGTACTGTTCACGCCGGTACGCGCCGGAACGCCGGCAGGCGGGTTCGCAGTGTTGGGGGCGTTGGGAGTTTCCATTACTCTCCAGCATAAGTCGCGCACCTGCATCGTCGTCACACATTCCTCCTCCCGTCCCGTGTCTGCATTGGTATCTGGAAGGGATTCGGCGCCGTTCTGTGTTTGGACGGGTCCGGATTCCTACCAAAATTCTTTTGCATCTTCACCCATCCGCCCGGAGGAGCGCTCCGAAGTACCCGTGTCCCCTTTCCGGGACGGCACCATCACATGGACGTGTATGAGGAGATTTTCGACATGAACAAGACACTTCGCTTTATGGCAGTCCCCACCCTGGCACTCGGCGCACTCGCCCTTTCCACGGCTCCGGCCATGGCACACGACGGCCCCCATTCCTACCAGTCCACACTGGGCCAGATCAACGGCAGCTCCGCATCAGGCACCATCACGGTGGATGTCAACGGCAATGAAGCCCACGCAGTGCTGAAGGTCTCCGGTCTGGCTGAGACCTTTATGGACGCGCCGTACCCGCACGTCCAGCACATCCACGGCGGAGCCCAGGGCACCTGCCCCGACCCGTCCGTCGATGCCAATGGCGACGGCGTCATCTCCACCACCGAGGGCGCACCGTCCTACGGCGGCATCGTTACCACCCTCTCCACCAGCGGCGACACCAGCCCCGCAGCCGGCCTTGACCTCAAGGTCGCCGGACAGGGCGGCAGCTACACCGTGGACCGGACCTTCGAACTGAACGCCGAAACCAAGGCAGCCCTCGAAGCCGGCACCGCCGTCGTCGTTGTGCACGGCCTGGATCCGGCCACCCTGACGAAGGCAGGTGCCGAGGCCAAGAGCGACCTGGTTCCGGAACTGCCGCTCGCCGCAACGTCGCCCGCACTGTGCGGAACGCTGGCCGAGGGTATGGCAATGCCGGTAGGCGGCGCTGACACCGGCGTTGCTGCCACCTCCGCTGCTCCCGACGCCGGTGCCCTGGCACTCGGTGGCGGCCTGGCTCTGGTGGCACTCGCCGGCGGAGCTTACGTCATCCGTCGCCGGTCCGTCGGTTCCGCAGCCTAAGCGGATCCCGGACTGATTACTGTGACTAAGATTCCCGGCCGCCGCGGAGGCCTTGTTGCTTCCGCGGCGGCAGGGGCTCTGCTCCTGCTGACCCTTGCCGGCTGCGGCGGAATGTCCGACGGCGGGACCTCACCGGCCGCGCCGGAGGCACCTGCGGCGACGGCTGCTGTTCCTGCTCCCGGCGGCTCTACCGCCCCTCGTCCGATTGCCCCCGCAACTGTTGCTCCGCCGTCGGACGCTTCCGTTCCTACCGCCGGCCTTCCGGCAGTCCTCGCCGCTTCCGAACCGGTGACGCTGACCATTCCCTCGATCGATGTCCGCAGCGACCTTCTGCACCTGGGGCTGCGCGAAAACCGGTCGCTCGAAGTCCCGGAGGATACCGGCAGCGGCGCACCCGCCAGCTGGTACACCGGATCACCAACACCGGGGGAGCGCGGGCCCTCAGTCATGCTGGGCCACGTGAACGCCCTGGGCGGCGCCAAGGGTGTGTTCGCCGGCCTCCGCCAGCTCACGCCGGGCGCGGAGATCAACGTATCCCGGGCCGACGGCAGTGTGGCTGTCTTCACCGTGGACCGCGGCGCCATGTACAGCAAAAACGACTTTCCCACCTTCGAGGTGTACGGCAATACGCCCGGTGCGGAACTGCGGCTGATTACCTGCGATGGATACGATGCAGCCACCGGGCTCTTCGACGACAACTACGTGATCTATGCCAAGCTGAAAGCCTGACAGGACGGACATTCCCATGAACAACCGGAACCGTAAAGCGGCCCCCCTGGCCCTCCTGGCCGTCGCGTCGCTGCTGCTGGCAGGCTGCGGATCGGCCGCAGGCGCTGGTGGACACGGATCGCACGGCGCAGGTCATGGTTCGTCCGAAGGATCCAGTCATTCGTCCCCCGGGCCCGCCTCGGCCAACGCTCCCAGCGAGGCATCGTTGATGGTTTGTGGCGGTCAGGTCAAAGGCAACCTGGTGAAGATCCTCAAGCTGGACGCCGAGCCATCCACCAGCGACAACTGGGCAAACAGTACCTATGACTGCACGTACCAACTTGAAGACGGAGACCTGGCGGTCAGCGTCCAGGAGGCCGCGGACCAGGCATCGGCGCTGAAGTACTTTGACGCGATGCAGGCACTTGCGGTGGACGCGACGCCGATCAAGGGCCTGGCCAGCCTGGGGTTTCCGGCCTACGAAACCCCTAGCGGTTCAGTAGTCTTCCAAAAGGACAGCATGATCCTGCACGTGGACGCCTCGGACCTTCCCGCCGCGTTCGGTCCCGACAAGGTGACACCCACCGCATTCGCCTACCAGGTCGCGACGATCATCCTGGCGTGCTGGACCGAACACACCTAACAGTGTCGATCGCTGCCGGTGATCGAGGCTGTCTGGTGATCGAGCTCGTCTGGTGATCGAGCCCGGCTGGTGATCGAGCCTGTCGAGATCCAAAAATCTATTGACAGCGCCTGACGCCGAGAGCAATCTGAGAATCCTAGCCGCACCTTCGATTCTGCCCATTCATCGCGCCGTCCCGGGCAACACCGGCCCTGCATTCCTGGAGCACCAACGCGCCTCCGGAAGAACAGTTGTTAAGCGCTCCCTGTTGAGGAGAACTGAAATGCCCGCACCAACAGTCACAACCCTTGAGTCAAAGTCCTTCAATGATCCTGATGAACAGCGTCGTCCACCAAAAACGGAGGTCGACGTCATCAATATTGGTGGCACTACTCTGGGGAGATTCACTTTCGAGCCGGGATGGAGATGGTCTGAGACGGTCAAGACCGTGGTCCACACCGACAGCTGCCAGAACAACCATTTGGGCGTCTGCACCGCCGGCACGCTCACGGTTCAATTGGAGGACGGGACCGTCACGACGATCCACGCCGGTGACGCGTATGCCATCCCGCCGGGCCACGATGCCTGGGTTGAAAATGACGAAACATTCGTGGGGTACGAAATCATGAGTGCGGCCTCGTACGCCAAGCCTGCCTAGTCTCCAGCGCTCGGGGCGATGACCGACAGTCCCGCGTCGACGGCGGCAGCCAGCAACCCGCCGTCGTACGCCACCAGCAGACCCGACTGCAGCCGGATGGCTGTAGCCAGGTGAATTGCATCTGCGCTGCGGAGTCCGCCGGGGAGGGCGGCGGCATACATCAGGTCAGACCGCGCCAGATCCACAAGATTGAGCCCTCCCAGGACGGCCGTAATAAGCCCGCTGGGGATGCCGTGACGGTGCCCGGCACAGTGCAGTTCAGTGTAGAGGAGCATTGAGCCCACCAGGTGGTGGCCTTCAGCGGCCAAACCCTGGAGGTACCCGGCGAGGTGGTGGGACTCCTTTTCCTCGACCGCCAGTTTGAGCGCGGCTGAGGTATCCACATAAACGATCAACGGTCACCGCGAAGGTCAGCCAGTATTTCCTGAGTTGGTTCGGCAATGACGACCCGCGGGATGGCCTGGAAATCGACGGGACCGGGCTGGGCCGGACGAACCTGCCCGGCCATAAGGAGTTTCTCGAATGGCGAGGACGACGGCGGAATCAGCGTGGCTGCCACCACGCCGTTGTTGGTGACATCGATCGTTTCGCCGTTCTTCACGCGGTCCAGGATTTTGCTGCTTTGGTTACGCAGTTCGCGGTGCGGAATCGTTGTCATTGAAGCCTCTGTAGCAATCGTAGCAACCCTGCGGGGACTTGTCTCTCATTCTCCGCTGGGCCAGGTCTCCAGCTCCGTGGTGTCGGCAGGAACTCCGTGCAGCGGCTCCAGCGCGCGGGTCCGGTCGAAGAACATAAAAGCGTCGTACCTGCGGCCCAGGATGGTGGGAACGTAATTTCCCCACCTTTCGGCGCGGGGGTCATAGACGACGCCGACGGCCCGGTGGCCCTGCGCCGCGTCCGCCCACGCGGGTGGCTGGCCGTCAAAGACAAAGAGGGCCGACGGCGTTCCCTCCAGCGCAGAATGCATCTGTTCTTCGGTGCTGTCCCCCCGGGCAGGTGGAAGCTCCATCGCCTGGGTTTGGCCGCCCCACTGGTCAGCGGCAATAACGCTGCCGCGGTAACCGCCGAAACCCACGAGCACCACGCCCTCGTCGCCGTGGCGTTCGCGGACCAGTTGGCCAACATTGACCAGGCCGCCGCGACTCATGTCCGTCCAGCGGGCATCGCCGATATGGGTGTTGTGTTCCCAGACGATGGCTTTCGCGTCGTCGCCATGATGGTTCATCAGGCGTTCCAGCGTGGAGACCATGTGGTGGTCACGGACGTTCCAGGACTGGTCGCCGCCGCCAACCATGGCCCGGTAATAGGACTCCGCGCCGGCCGCCGACAGGGCGTTCTGCTCGGCGTTGAAGCGTTCATCCCGTGGCGGGACGTTGTCGATGACAGCTGATGCCCGCACTTTGCCCAGCAGTTCCACCACCTCCGCTTCGCACCCGGAGGGAACCAGGCGGGTGGACAGGGCGTAGGACTGCGGATCTTCCACAAAAGGCTCGAAGCAGCGAAATGCGTCCAGCGCGGTTTCAACATGTCCAGGGTGGTACTTCTTCAGGTAGCCCAGGGTTTCGCGGAGGGAATCCCAGAGGCTGTAGACATCCAGCCCGTAAAATCCGACCCGTTCGTCTGCTGGCCGCGAACCGTTGAACTCGCGCAGCCAGCGGGTGAAGCCGGCGACGTCCCGGTTCGCCCACATCCACGTGGGCCAGCGCTCAAAGCCGTGCAGCACCTCCCCAGGATCCTCGGGCACTCCGGGCAAGTGTTTCACCGACCTGTCCACCGCGTAGCAGTCCGGCCAGTCGCCCTCGACGCCCACAAAGGAAAAGCCCCGTTCCCGGATGAGCCGCCGGCTGAGGGTGGCCCGCCAGGCGTAGTACTCGTGGGTGCCGTGGGACGCTTCGCCGATCAGCACATAGCGTGCGTCGCCGATGCGGTCCATCAGCGGATCCAGATCAGCCTCATCCTGCAGCGGGAGGGCACTTTCCTTGATTCCAGCAACCTGGTTCATCGTCCTACTCCTTGTTCGGATTGCACATGGAGTCGTTCAAACAGGGTCACTTTCGAGGCTACTCCGGGAGCTGCGGCGGGTCACCCAACTGACTGGCAATTAACGCAGTCCCCCGCGTTTTCGGTGCGTTAATTGCGAGTTACTTGGGGGAGTACGCGCGGCCTGTACGGTCTGGCACAATGGCGAGCATGCCCGCAGCCAGCACCGTCCCCGCTTACGACCTCCGTATCAGCATCGAGGACACCGTTCCGCCCGTCTGGCGTACGTTGCGGGTCCCGGAAACACTCAGCATTCCGCAGTTCCATATGGCACTGCAGGCTGCGTTCGGCTGGGAAGACCGGCACCTCTACGCCATCACGTGCGTGGACAGCACCGGTAAACGCCGGCAGATCGTCGGACCGGACGACGCAACGGAAGACCTCGAAGCCGAGCCGGCCTCCGGCGTCGTGCTTTCGGAGCTGCTGCGCGGCAGGGAAGCCGGCGCGACTTTGGAATATGAATATGACTTCGGTGATTCCTGGACGCACCATGTCGAACTGCTGGGCTTTACGGAAGTGCCCGTTGGCGACATGCTGTGCCTCGAGGGGGACAACCGCGGCCCGGTGGAGGATTCCGGTGGAGCCCGCGAGTACAAGGAGTTGCTTCAGGTTCTTGCGGACCCCAGCCACCCGACGTACCAGGACGCAAGAATGTGGTTGTTCGACGTTCTGGGCTTTCGTTCCGGAAGATTCGACCCGACCCTATTTGACCAGGATGCCGCCAATGCCAACCTGCATCTTCTGGGCCTCCAATGGTGGCCGGAGCCGCTTACTGATGAGGAACGCGAAGCCGTGGTTCGCCCGATCCGCTGGTTCCTGGAAATGGCGGAGCCGGATGGTATCGAACTGACCAGCGCCGGCTATCTCAAGCCTGCACTGGTGAAACGGGCGATGGATGAGCTTGGCTGGAGCGATCCCATCATGGGCAAGGGGAACCGCGAGAATCACGCGCGGCCCGTGGCGGAACTCCGGCAACGGCTGATGGATTGGAAGTTGCTCCGTAAACTCAAGGGCCGGCTGGTGCTCACGGTACGCGGGAAACGTGTATTGCAACGGCCGGAGGAGTTGTGGGATTGGCTGCTGGAGCTCGTTGGCAAGCCGGACCACGACGCCGTGCGGATGGCCACCCACTTATATGTTCACTGGTATCTCAGTCCGGCAGGCCCTCCCCAGCTGCGCACCGCGGAGGTGGTTCAGGATGCCTTGGCAGCTGCTGGATTCGTCACCCGATCAGGGGACCCCATTCCACTCGCCTGGGCAGTGGATATTGACCAAACGGTGAGGTGGAACCTTGCGGCGGTCAACTTGGCTGTAGCGGGACAGGAAGCAAGGCTTCCGTGGGCGCTGCCGGAACAATCGCGGCTGTCCGACGGCGGTGTGAAGTTCCTGCTGGAGGTCCTCAGCAGGGCGTAGCGGCTCGGGGTTCTCCAAGTTTTCTCCAAATCCAAATTTGGACTTGGAGAACCCGCGGCAGCGGGCCAAGTCCTTAACGACGAAACGGGCGGCCGGTTCGAAAACCAGCCGCCCGCCGTCGTGCTTTCCCTTAGGCCTTCGCCTGCAGCCCCGGCACACCGTCGAGGATCTCGTAGGAGACCTTCGTTGAGACGGGCGCGCCCGGTGTCGTGACGTAATCCAGGACCCGGAAGTCCGCCTGTATGGAGTCCTTGGTGATGCGGGTGTTTACGTAGCCGCGGTTGTCGTTGTAGAACTTCAGGTGCGGGTTCCAGGCCATGATGGGGTCAACCGTGGACCCCGTTCCGTCACCGGTTGAGGTGATGGAGGTGCACACCAGTTCCGAACCGACCACGGGAGAGGCGGGGTCCTTGTAGTCGACCTTGACGTCGGCAGCCCAGTTGCGGTGCACATCGCCGGTGAGTACGACGGCGTTGCGCACGTCCGCGTCCACCCAACCCTGGGTGATGCGCCGGCGGGACGACGCGTAGCCATCCCAGCCGTCCATGGAGACGTCGTCGATGTCCGGCGCCACGTTGCGGTCGCGTTCGGTGAAGAACACCTGCTGGCCCAGAATGTCCCAGCGCTGGGTGGAGTTCCGGAACCCGTCCAGCAGCCACTGTTCCTGCTCGGCGCCGGTGATGGTGCGGTTCTCCGCGAGGCGCTCTGCAATGTTCTTCTTCCAACCGTCGCCCGCCAGCTGGTCGTCGCGGTACTGGCGGGTGTCCATCATGTGGAAGTTGGCCAGCTGCCCCCACTGCAGGGTGCGGTAGATCTTCATGTCAAAACCTGCCGGAACGGAGGACGCGCGCAGCGGCATGTTCTCGTAGTACGCCTGGAACGCTGCAGCGCGGCGCTGACGGAAGCGCTCGGTGGTGTCGTTGAGCTGGTTCGCGTCACTGTTCTCCGGGACCTCGTCTGCCCAGTTGTTGTCCACTTCGTGGTCATCCCAAATCACCAGCCACGGCGCCACAGCATGTGCAGCCTGCAGATCGACGTCGGACTTGTACTGTGCGTGACGCTGGCGATACCCGGCCAATGACGACGTCTCCGGACCTTCGTGGTCGCGCGGGTTGCCGCCGCCGATCACGTAGCTGTCCTTCTTGTATTCGTAGATGTAGTCGCCCAGGTGCAGCACGAGGTCCGGGTGATCCTCTGCCAGGCGGCGGTAGGCGGTGAAATAGCCGTGCTCGTACTGCGAGCAACTGGCGAAGGCCATTGCCAAGGCCGAGGGGGTTTCGTGGAGTGCTGGGCTGGTCATGGTCCGGCCGACGGCGCTGACGTACCGGCCGGAGCGGAAGCGGTAGTAGTACTCGCGGCCGGGTTTCAGGCCCTTCAGCTCAACGTGCACCGAGTGGGCGTTCTCCGTCCGGGCGTGTTCGACGCCGCGGGCCACAACCTTGCGCATGCCTTCATCCTCAGCGACTTCCCAGGCGACGGGGACGCTGCGGTTGGGCATGCCGCCCAGGCCATCCTCCGCCAGCGGGTTCACCGCCAGGCGAGTCCAGAGGACAAAACCGTCAGCCCACGGCTCCCCGGATGCGATGCCGAGCATAAACGGGTCAGTCTTCAGGCCAGCACCTTCAGCGGTGGAAACCGCGACGGCGGCACTTGGGACAGCGGCAACGATGCCGGCACCGAGGCCAACAGAGAGCAGGGATCTACGTGAAATGTTTTCCATGCACTCGAACGTATTCACGGCGACTGGACGCTTGCCGACCTCAGAGTGAAAAGGGAGTGAACGAACGGCCAGCATCGGGTTGGCGCAGGTTGGTGGTTTTTGGGTCGCGCGGTGGGCCGCGCGTAGTCCTAGCCGGCGTTCCTGGGTACTTTTGGTGACTTCGGTGCTTTGGGCGGCAACGTGGCGATGTATTCAAAGGCCTTCCCAACCCAAGCGGCCGTCTCTTCGTTGTGATTTCCGTCCGGCCAAGATTCCGGTAATCCGGTATAGCCACCCATGGGACGTTCTGCGGGCCCGAAGGGGACGGTGGCTTCGGCATTTTCCAATTCCGCCTTATCCGCCGGCGCCAGCTTGATTCCGAGCACCGGGCCGAACAAGCCGGCGAACATGTTGCCATTCACGAAACCGCCGAGGTTCCCGAACATCGGCTTCACGACGACATCCGGATGGTCAGGCATGGCCTTCCGGAAGCGTTGCTTGTCCGCATCTGACGGTTTGGGCATGTCCATAGGAAGCTCCTTCACGCGGAATCGCAGGCCTTGCAGCAGCATATGTGGCTTGCCGGGCTTCGGGAATAGCGCGCCCAGATTGAAGCGGGCCGGGCCGAACCGCCCCGCGGCCGGCGAGGTGCGACACCCAAAGTTAACCTTCCTGGCTATGGCTTACGGAGCAGAGTCCTGTATAGTCGTACTTGTTGTTGTGTTTATGCAGTTAGTAATTCAGGCAGTAAGCGCGGTCGAAAGTCCGCGTTCTTCTGAAGAAGCGGTTTTGAACACCCCACGCCGGAGGGCCCGAAAGTCGGGATTTTCCCTCCACCTTCAAGAAGGACAAAAATAATGGCTACTGGCACCGTCAAATGGTTTAACGCTGAAAAGGGCTTCGGCTTCATTTCCCCCGATGACTCCTCACAGGACGTTTTCGCGCACTACTCCGCGATCAACTCCTCCGGCTTCCGCTCCCTCGAAGAGAACCAGAAGGTCTCCTTCGAAACCGAGCAGGGCCCCAAGGGTCCTCAGGCCACGAACATCCAGGCTATCTAATTTCCTAGATATTCTGGAACCGTAAGGTTTCTAAGCAGGGCCGGTTCATTGCGAACCGGCCCTGCTTTTTTTTGCGTTTAAAGCGGGTTCCGGGAGTGGCCACGGGTTCCCGATCTGGGCCAAACCGCGACGCCGGGCACCTCTCGTATGTCGCGTATGACTTGCGGGTAACGGGAAGGCTGTGGATAACTTTGAAGGGCTAAAGTTGTGCCCGGTTATGCTTACAGCCACGGTTTTACTCTGTTCTCCGTCTTTCGGTCGTCCGCGACTTGGCGGTTGTCTAAAAATTTCTAGGGACGTCCATGAATATCCGAACCGCGCTTTCCACCCGGCCAAGCGGCCTTCTTGTGGCCCTCATCCTTGGCGGTGCCCTGGTGCTGACTGGTTGCCAGGGTGGCGGGGATCCGGTGACGGAACCGACGTCCACATCTGCTGCTCCGACGGTAACTCCGACACCGACGACGACTCCGACCGCCACCTACAAGCCGGCTGATGCTTCCGGCAAGGCGCAGAATGTACCAGTTCCGGTGAAGCCCGCCTTGGCCGACGAGAATTCGAAGGAAGGGCTGGAGGCGTTCACAAAGTACTGGTTCGAGTTGCTCAGCTACGGATACGAGACGGGGGAGACTGCAGAAATTAGAACGTTGAGTTCCTCAAACTGTGTGGTGTGTGTCGGATTGCACGATGTTATTGACCAGATGTGGGAGGAAGGTCGCTGGCTTTCGGGGGCTACTATAAGTACGCCGTCTGTCGAGGCCCACTTCGATCCGGCCGGGAGCACGCAGGAAGTCACCCTGCAGGTCATTCAACAGGAAATGCGCATTCACAGTGCTGACGGAAGCCTTTACCAAGACCCGACTCCGCTGCAGAACAACGGCAGTCAGCTTGTGGCGGCATTCATCGACTCTCGCTGGCAAGTAGACGAGATGGGCCTGATTAGGTAACGCCATGCTACGACGCATTTTGGGGTTGTGTGTACTCATACTGGTGCTTCAGGCGGCTCCTCCGGTATTTGCTGATGAGCCAAAGTTTGAGGGCAGCTTTCAGGACAAACTTATCGACATCGGTGCTTCAATTTGGACCCCGGACGGTACCGGCGACATGGTCCAAAAACCTGCTGGAACAGTAACCCAAGATCCCAACCGCTACGACTACATTTTTGCTTGCCAAGTTGATGAGCAGAGCCTGCATGCCGCTTGCCCTGATAGCCAGCGGCTCTGCCCACCACGTGCAGACGGAACCGAAGGCACGTTGGTTATATGGCGCTCTGCACCACGGGCCATCGCCAATCCCACGTGGACCGAGTGGACGCCTATGGGCGGCCCAACTTGCCTCTACGACTCCAAGCCCGAAGATGTCCTCCCGCGCATCGCCGCCCGCATCCTTGAGGATTTCCGGAACCTGCCCATCACAGCAGGCTCCGTCTCCGCCCAGCCGTCGCCGCATACCCTCGTCGGTGCCGAGACCAATGTCTACGCCAGCGCCGCCGAACAGCAGTTCGACGTGACCATACTGGGCCAGAGGGTCCACCTGACGGCAACGCCCTCGCAGTACTCCTTCAACTACGGCGACGGTGCCACATTAGGTCCCAGCGGAACCTATGGCGGCCCCATCCCAGAAGCGGAGTGGGGGAGCAAGACCCGAACCAGCCACGTTTACGGCAATACCGGCAACTTCAACGTCACGGTGACCACGTCCTTCACTGGCACGTACTCGGTAAACAACGGCCCTGCCCTGCCCATCAATGGCACCGGAGAGTTCACATCGGCGCCCCAGACACTTCAGGTCTGGCGCTCGGTGACCCGGAACTACGCGGACGATTGCAACGTGAACCCCCTCGGCGAAGGCTGCCGCACCAGATAACCCCAACAACTCCCGCCACAATTCATCCCACCGTCGCCACAGGTTCACTGGACCCGACGACGATAGGTGCATGACTGCTTTCACTCGCCGCACCGTCCTGAAGGGGGCCCTGGCAGCCGCCGGTACCGTCGTCGTCGTTCCTGCTACCGCCGCGTCCGCGGTGAACCGTCCGTCGGCCATCCCTTTGGTGCGCAACCGGCTGACCCTGCCTTCGGGAATTGCTACCGGCGATGTGACCACGAGTTCCGGGGTGCTGTGGTCGCGAGCGTCGGGTCCGGGGCGCCTGGTTGCGAACCTTCTGGCCGTTGACGACGGCGGCACGCCCCTGCGCGGCGGCCGCGCCTTCCACCGGGTACTTCGCGGGACCACCGCCACCGGAGCGACGGACTTCACCTCCAAGATCCTGGCCGAGCGGCTCCCCGGCGGCACCCGGTTCGACCTGACCCTGTCCTTCGAAGACATGGACGGCTACGCGGGTGAATCTGTAAAAGGCATGTTCAGCACCGCCCCAGACACCGCCGCAATGATGAAGCGGGACGGCACGCCGCGGCACCAGAGCTTCGTCTGGTCGGGCGATACCGCGGGCCAGGGCTGGGGCATCAACGAATCCATCGGCGGCATGCGCGGCTACGCTGCCATGCACGCCACCCGCCCAGACTTCTTCATCCACTCGGGCGACACCATCTACGCGGACGGCCCCATCTCGGCCCAGGTCGCCGAGCCGGACGGGCAAATCTGGCACAACCTGGTCACCGAGGAAGTGTCCAAGGTGGCGGAGTCGCTCGAGGAGTTCCGCGGCCGGCACCGCTACAACATGATGGATGCCAACGTTCGTGCGATGTACGCAGAAGTGCCAGTGATCGCACAGTGGGATGACCACGAGACCCACAACAACTGGTACCCGGGCGAGATCATCGCCGACGCCCGCTACACGGAACGCCGCGTGGACGTCCTCGCCGCCCGCGGCCGGCAGGCCTGGCAGGAGTACCAGCCGATCGCCCAGCTCAGCGACGGCAGCAGCGGGTTCGAACCGGCCCGCATCTACCGGAAGATCTCCCGCGGCCCGCAGCTGGACATCTTCTGCCTGGACATGCGCACCTTCAAAGATCCCAACACCGACGGTAAGGAAACGGACCTGCGGGCCATCCTGGGCCAGGAGCAAGCCGACTGGCTCATCAAGGAAGTCAGCCACTCCAAGGCAACCTGGAAGGTGATCTCCGCGGACCTTCCGCTCGGCTTGATCGTGCCTGACGGCGCCGCGCAGGAATCGCTCTCCAACGGGGACGACGGCGCGCCGCTGGGTAAGGAACTGGAGATCGCCCGGGTGCTCTCCGCCTTCAAACGCAACCGGGTCAAGAACATCGTTTGGCTCACCGCAGATGTCCACTACTGCGCCGCCCACCACTACTCGCCCGAGCGCGCCGCCTTCCGGGACTTCGATCCGTTCTGGGAGTTCGTGGCCGGACCCATCAACGCCGGCACCTTCGGCCCCTCCGGCCTGGACAACACATTCGGTCCCGAGGTGGCGTTTTTCAAGGCTGGCGCCTACCCAAACCAGTCGCCTCGAACGGGCACCAGCCAGTACTTCGGACACGTGGACCTGGACCAGGACGACGTTTTCACCATCACGCTCCGGGACGCCACAGGCGCAGTGTTGTGGGGCAAGGCGCTCACACCGGAGCGCTGATTCGAAGTTGCCCCCCGGGCGGCAGGTGGCGGACACCGTCCAGACCCTGTGGCTTTGCCGTAGGTCCGCCCCGGCTGAAATATCCTTAGGTAGCAGTGCGCCAAAGAGCGTAGCTGCATACCTTGGGGGAGTCATGGATCTGTTTCTACGTGCGCTGGATGCCGGCGGTCATCGGTGAAGCGACGTGAAATATGGGGAACGGCGCTCATCGTTGTGGCCGCGGTGATCTATTGGTGGGGCACGGAGGTCTGGGAGCAGCCCGGGTCAGACGCGGCCGGCCGCCGGCTTGTCTTCCACTTCCATGGGATTACCGAAAGCTCGGTTACCGGCTGGGCCGTGGTGCTCAGTGTCATCACGGGAGTGATTGGAGCCTTCCTGCTGGTCCCCTCGCTCATCGGGCGCATTCGCCGGGGATGGCTCCGGATCAGCGTCATCTGCCTGTCAGCCGCTGTAGCACTGCCCGCGGCTGCCTACCTGGCACTGTTGTTTATCTTCGCTTTTGTGCTCACTGACAACAGCCACCACACTCGGTTTGAGGCTGCCGACGGGCGGTCTGTGCTCCTGGTCGAAAGCACCTTTGACGCAGACAGCGTCAGTATCTACACCAGATACGACGATTTTCAATACGCGTATAACCAGGCGGGCGCAGATCTCACCGGCTTCCCACGGGTCCGCGACCGAAACTGCCATCTCGAGGCCAAGGAAGAGCTGCTGCTGTTGACCTGTGGCCTGGACACCGTGACGATCGCCCCGGGCTGATCAGGGCCCGGCGGAACATCGGCAGTGCACGCCGCGTTGTACAGCCCATGAGCCAACGAACGATTGTCATCACCGGAGCCAGCGATGGGATCGGCGCCGCCGCCGCCCACACTTTTTCAGCGGCGGGAGACAACGTGGTGATCGTCGGCCGTTCCGGGGCCAAGACCAAGGCCATCGCCACCGAGCTCAATGCCGACTACTTCCTGGCCGACTTCTCAGAGCTCGACCAGGTCCGCACCCTGGCCGCGCAGCTCCGTGATGCCTACCCGCGCATCGACGTCCTGGCCAACAACGCCGGCGGCATCATGGGCAAACACCAACTCACCATCGACGGCTATGAGAGCACGTTTCAGATCAACCACCTGGCGCCGTTTCTGCTCACTACGGCACTGATGGACGTCCTCACGGCCAGCTCCGCCAAGGTCATCAACACCTCGAGCGCGGCCAACGGGTTCGGCCGCCTGGACCTGGCCGACGTCAACTCGGACAGCAAATATGCCACCAACCGGGCCTACGGAACCGCCAAACTGGCTAACATCCTGTTCACGTCTGAACTCCACCGGCGGTATGGAGACCAAGGAATCACGACGGCGGCATTCCACCCGGGCGTGGTCCGCACCAACTTCGCCAGCGAGTCTTCAAGCACCATGCGGCACGCCTACACCACGCTGCTGAACCGTTTTATGCTCAGCCCGGATCAGGGTGCCGACACTCTGGTGTGGCTGGCAAACGGAACGGCAGGAAAGGACTGGGTTTCGGGCGCCTACTACGCCAAGCGTGCACTGGCCAAGGCCAACAAGCAGGCCTACGACGCCGATCTGGCGCGCCGGCTTTGGGACCGCAGCGCCGAACTGGTCGGCGCCTGACCGAAACCCGGCTCATCCCCGCCCAACTGACTAGCAATTAATGTCGTCATCTCGCGTTTTGACGACATCAACTGCTAGTCACTTGGGTCTAGGGGGCCATCAACCCGTACGTGCTGATTACGTTGCCGTTGCTGGTCCGGTATTCGTCATGCAAGGCCAACCGTGTCAACGGATCACCGGGTTCAAACAGCCGCCGTCCGCTGCCTGCCACCACCGGATGTGTCATGAGCGTCAGGGAATCCAGCAGTCCGGCGAACAGGAGCTGGCGCGTAACGGAAACGCTTCCGCACACTGCGATTTCGCGGCCGTCGGTCTCCTTCAACCTGGCCACGAACTCCTCCAACGGAGCATCCATCAGGTGCGAGTTCTCCCACTCGAGCGGACCGGACAGGCTCCGGGATGCCACATATTTGGGAACCGGGTTGATGAAGCCGGCGAAGTCCTGGTCCACGGGAGCCGTTGGCCAGTAGCCGGCCTATTCCTGGTAGCTCACCCGGCCCAGGACCACCGTGTCCACGCGGCGCATCATCTCGTCCATTCCGTTGCCCAGCTCCTGGTCGAAGGAGTCGAACTGCCAAAGGAAGGGATCAGACACCACACCGTCTATCGAGTGAAACAAGCCAGCAGTCAGTTTGCGCATGAAATTCCTCCATTGACGGGACCAGCAACAAGCTTCACCCTAGGCCTGACCGCGGCCGCAGCGGAAGGTCCCGACCAAAATGCGTGACTTTTAGGCAGCTGGCCAGGCTGACTCCGCGGAATGTAGCGGGAGTCGGGAGTAGCCGGGCTCAAAAGCTACGCAGTTTGGCCGGCAGCAGGCGCCGGAACCGCAGCAGGGGCAGGAACGTGGGCCGGAACCGGAGCATGAGCAGGTGCCGAATGAATCACAGCCCCGGTACCCAGACCCCGCACCGTCCATCCAGCGTCCCGCCAGGCATCCGCGTCCAGGACGTTCCGCGCATCCAGGATGGTCCGTCGCCGTACAAGGCCACCGGTAGCTGCGGGGGAGAGTGTCCGGTACTCGTCCCACTCGGTCAGCAGGAGCACCAGCTCGGCACCTTCCAACGCACGCTTCGTGGAATGCTCAAAGCGCAATTGCGGGAAACGAATCCACGCATGGTTGATGGCCTTCGGGTCCGTCACGGTCACGTGTGCACCGGCCGCGGCCAGCTGCAGTGCCACGTCCAGGGCGGGGGAGTCGCGGATGTCGTCCGTGTCCGGTTTGAATGCGGCGCCCAGCACGGTGATGGTCCGGCCGGCCACCGAGCCGCCGCACAGCGTGGCGGCCAGCGAAGCAGTCCGCGAACGCTGGCCCAGGTTGATGGAATCCACCACACCCATCCATTCCTCCACCGAGGCAACACCCAGCTCAACAGCCTGGGTCCGGAAACTGCGGATGTCCTTGGGCAGGCAACCGCCGCCGAAGCCCAGCCCGGCATGCAGATACCGGCCGCCGATCCGCGGGTCCATGCCCATCGCCTCACTCAGCTCTGTGACATCGGCCCCGGACGCGTCGCACAGTTCCGCCATCGCGTTAATGAAGCTGACCTTCGTTGCCAGGTACGCGTTCGCTGCCGACTTGATCAGCTCGGCAGTCGAAAAATTGCAAACCAGCCGCGGAATCCCGGCCTGCAGCAGCGGCTCGTACACAGCATCCAGTGCCGCGGTTACGCCACGTGGGGCGCCGCTCACGGGATCCAGCTCGGCAGCCTTTCCGCCGTCGACGCCGTACACCAGCCGGTCCGGGACCAGCGAGTCCTTCACCGCCGTTCCCTGCCGCAGGAATTCCGGGTTCCAGCCCAAGCGGACGTCCGGGCGCGGCGCCAGTACTTCGCGCAGACGCTCCACTGTGCCCACCGGCACCGTTGATTTACCGACGACGACGGCGCCCGCGGCCAGGTGCGGCAGCAGCGCCTCGGTGGCCGAGAACAGATAGCCGAGGTCGGCGCCGTCGGAGGTTTTGGACTGCGGAGTCCCCACACAGAGGAAGTGCACCTGGGCGGTGGCGGCGTCGGCGAAGTCCGTGGAGAACCGCAGGCGGCCCGTCGCCCGGCCCTCTTGGAGCAGTTCGTCCAGGCCCGGTTCAAAGAACGGAGCGAAGCCCCGGCCCAGGTGGTCTACCTTGCCGGCATCGACGTCGATGCCCACCACTGTGTGGCCCATCGAGGCGAGGGTTGCAGCATGGACAGCGCCCAGGTAGCCGCAGCCAATTACGGAAATTCTCACAGGGCCACTCCGCTTCGGGTTTCGACAGGCTCAACCACCGGGTGGCGGTGGGGCCGGGTTCCGACAGCCTCAACCAGGACCCGTCCGGCGATCACATCCTGGTAGTGCTCCACCAACGAAGCGCTCAGGGCGGGCCAGGTCCGGCCCTGCACCGATGCGTGGGCGGCGGCTGCGAAGGCCCGGCGTTTGGCGTCGTCGCCAATCAGGTCCTCCACATGGCCCCGCATGGCAGCCAGGTTCCCCGGTTCGTACAACCAGCCCGTACGCGAGTTTTCCACGAGGTCCAAAGGTCCGCCGCGTCCGGTCGCCACCACCGGCACACCCGATGCCATGGCTTCCTGGATGGTCTGGCAGAACGTCTCGAACTCGCCGGGATGGACAAAGAGGTCAAAGGACGCCACGGTCCTGGCCAGCGCATCGCCGCTCAGGAAGCCAGTGAACACAGCCCCCGGCAGGGCTTCCTCGAGGGCCGGCCGCTGCGGTCCGTCGCCCACGATCACCAGCCTGGTGCCGGGAATTCCGGCAAGTGCGGCAAGGTCCTCCACCTGCTTCTCGACGGCAAGCCGGCCCACATAGCCGATGATCCGCTCGCCGTGAGGTGCCACCGAAGCCCGCCAGTCGTCGTCGCGCTTTTCCGGGTTGAACCGCTCCGTATCAACCCCGCGCCGCCACATTCCCACCCGAAGGATCCCGCGGCCACGCAACTGGTTCAGCGCGAACGTCGAGGGAACCAAAGTACGGGTGGCCATCAGGTGGATGTTCTCCACGCGGTTCCAGGCCCAGTTTTCCAGGAATGGGACGCCATAGCGCGCCGCGTAGCTGGGGACCTCAGTCTGGTAGATGGCAACAGTGGGGATGCCCAGCTGATGTGCCGCCTGGACAGCCCGCCAACCCAACACAAACGGTGACGCGAGGTGGACGACATCAGGTGCGTAGTCGGCAAGGATTCGCTTGACCCGGCTCACACCGCCCATCGCCACGCGCACATTTGTATATCCGGCCAGCGGCACAGCCGGTACCCGGTGGATGAATGCTCCGGTCACGACGTCGGAAGCGGCTGAGTCCTGGGTGGATGGTGCAATAACCAGGACGTCGTCGCCCCGCTCCTGCAGATGGTCCAGCACCCGCAGGATGGAGTGCGTAACCCCGTTCATCAGCGGCAGGAATGATTCGGCAACAATTGCGATCCTCACCCCTCTACGGTGCGATCCGGGGCTGACGCGGCGGGGGAAAGGGCGTGACGCCGAGGAAAAGCTTGGGTGAACAGGAGGCCAAACAGCACCCGGGCACGCGGAAGGGCGGCGCCGTCGTCAATCGACAACCGGCGCCGCCCTCCTTTGGCGGGCGGATCGCCCGCGGTCCGGCAGGTCCCGGTAAACTACCCTCGGCTACCTCCGACGGCGCGTTGAACGCTCAGCGAACAGCCACCCGGCCGCGATCATCAGGATGCCAAGCACCAGATGGGCCCAGTTGTCAGGGGTATTCAGGGCCAGGAAGTTGGCGGTGGACTCAACCCCTACGCTCAGGCCAAAAATCGCGAGCAGGATGTACAGGACGCCGGCGCCCATCAGGAAGTTCCGTGCGCCGTGCTCGCTGCGGGACATGCTCCAGCCTGTGACACCGATGGCCAGTTGCACCAGATTCAGCAGCATGGACACCTGGAACAGGTTAAGGAACAGGGCATGCGAATCGGGGCCCAGGAACATCAGTTCGCCGTAACGGGTGGTGATGCCCGGGATGAAGCCCAGGATGCCCACTACTACCAAAAGAAGACCAGCACCCATACCCACATTCTGGACGTCCGCGCGGCCAAAATGGGAGTGTGCGTGTGGTGATGCGGTTGCCATGTTGTACCTCCAACCACTGATTTTCGGACAATCCAATTTTACGTCCGGAGTGCTCAAAAAGCGCCGGGATTCCGGGGAACTCAGGGGCCGTCACGATGTCCCCGGAAGCCGCTTCCGGCTGCACCCATGGGGAGTTCTCCCCACCGACAAACCAGCCCTTTTCTGATGGACTGGGGCGATCATGAAATGCCGTCGAATGCTCCGCCTCCTGCTGGTGCCAGCGCTTGCGCTGTTCGCCGGCGGCTGCAGCGTCGAGGTACCTATGCCGGCCAACGGTTCCGTCGGAATGCTCCAGCTCAGCGACCAGCGGGCCGCGGTTCCGGCACCGGAGTCCGCGGACGCAGGGGGAGGGGACGCATTCGGTGCCACAACAGCGGAAGGCGCGACGGCGGCAGGAGACCCGGGTGCCATCCCGCCGTCGGGCGTTCCTTCCGGCAGTTCCTCCGGAGAGGGTTCCGCCGCCTCCGGAGAACCCGCACCGCCGTCGCGTCCGTTGAACCGCGCCGAACAGATGCTGCCGCAGGTGAACGTCAAGCCGTGGGCGGGAAGCCTGCCGGTGGTGGTGCAGTCGCCGGCCAAGGACATGCAGTGCTCCATCGACCGGGATGGCGCGGCGTGTTATTTGCTGACGGAGGTTCCGCCCCGGCCGGCAGATCTCAAGGGACTCTGCACCGGTTCGGAGCAGTACTACGGCGGATATGCAGTGGTGACCGGGCGTGCGGGGTCGCAGTACGGCACCTGCGGGCACGGGGTTTCGCCCATGGAACGCGAAGAGTCGGCGGGGGATGCATTCGCCGGGCCCATGATCGAGGACGGCCAGACCGTCAGGATCGGCAACATGGTGTGTGAACGTGCTCCGCAGTCGATGAAATGCGCACACCTGCGGACCGGCCAGGGGTTCATGATCAGCAGCTCCGACTACGAGTTGTGGTAGATCCTTTCCTATCCGGCGGGCTTTCCTGTGAGGTACCCAAGAGCCCGGCCAAAGGGTGGGTTGAAGCCCTGGCGGCGGCGTCTTCCGTGACACCATGGAGACCGATGAAACTGCGTGCTGATCAAACCGGAGACCGTGGCCTGCCCATGCCCTTGTGGCTGCAGGGTGTCCTCGAATCCGCGCAGGCGGCCATTATTTCTGCCCTCCTGGTGATCGCCCCGATCGCCCTGGTCTGGCTGACCGGAGGCTTCGCGAACCAGCAGTGGGACGCAGCGGCAAGGCTGGCCGGCCAGTCCTGGCTCCTGATCCACGCCGTCCCCATGGAACTGACTGCCTCCGAAACCACGGCCGCAGCCGAAGGGACAGTTGGAACACTGGCGCTGGTTCCGCTGGGCCTGACCCTCATTCCTTTCCTCCTGGCTTGGCGCGCCGGCCGCCGGCTGGCCCGTGCTTCCTACACGGACCAGCTATGGCAGGCGCTGTTGGGTTCCTGGGCTGTCTATTCAGCCTTCGGAGCCGCCACCGGGTTTATCTGCCGCACGCCCGACGTCGTTATTAACCTCTGGTTCGCCATGCTGATGCCGCTCGTCCCGTTCGCCCTGGGGATGGTGGTGGGTGCACGACGCGAGGCCGGTTCATGGAGCCGCCTGATCGGCGTTGACGCCGTGGACTGGATCGCCGCCACCAGCCAGCACTCCCGGTGGGCCGGCTCCTACCTGGCATCCTCGGCGAAGGCCGGGTTCGTAGCCCTCATGGCCGCAGTGGCCCTGTCCGCGGCACTGCTGACGGTGGACCTCTTCATCCACTGGAACCTGATCATCGCGGTTTACGAAGCGCTCGACGCCGGAGCCGCCGGAGGCGCGGCGCTCACCATCGCGCAACTGGGCTTCCTCCCCAACCTGGCCGTGTATGCGCTGGCGTGGGTGTCCGGTTCCGGGTTTGCCCTCGGTGCGGGCTCGCAGGTGGGGGCGCTCGGAACCGCAGTGGGACCGCTTCCGTCCATTCCGGTGCTGGCCGCCATTCCCGCCGGGAGCTTGGAGTACGGCTTCGTGGCGCTGGTGGTTCCCGTCCTGGCCGGTGTGCTGGGTGGCTGGTGGTTCCTGCGTGAAGGTGAAAACCATTTTGACGAGTGGCTGGCCATCAAGGTGGATGCCCGCTGGTTTACGGCGTCCGCGTCCACAGCGGTGCTCGGCGCGATAATCGGCACAGTGGCCGGTGTCCTGGCCGGGCTGCTGGCCTGGATCGCAGGCGGCTCGGCAGGAATCGGCAGGCTCACGCAGATAGGCCCGGATCCGCTATGGACGGCCGTCTGGATCGCGGCCGAGGTGGGGATCGGCGTCGTGATTGGATACGCTGTCGGGCCTTGGCTGGAGCGCCGGCAACTGGCGCAGGAGGCCGGCCTGATTAAGGCGTGATCCGGCGTCGTAAAGGGTTTGCGCTTAGCGGATCTGCGTCGGCAGCGCGTCTTCCAACTGGATGCGGCACGTTGACGCGGCCTGTTGGGTGAGTGCCGAACGCGAGCAGTCCTGGTACTCCCGGATGGCCGTGAAGAATACGGCGGACACCAGCACCAGAAGCGTCATCACCAGGGAAACCACCAAGCCGGAGATGGTCCCGAACAGCACCAGCCGGGATTCCTTTGCCTTGGCCGAGCGCACCAGTAGGACGATTCCCAGCGCGATGCTCGCCGCCGTCAGGAGCCCGGACAGCCAAAGGTAGTTGACGTCCAGCTGGAAGATGAAGAACGATCCCAGGACCGTCAGGATGAAGATCCGGAACAGGGTGTGGGTGGTCATCCGGGACGACTTGGCTGCTTCGCTGAGCGGTTCGCTGGTTCGCGGGGAACCGGCCGGACCCGGGGTGTTGTTCATGTTTTCCAGCCTACGCGAGCCTGCCCTTAAGCTTGACCAATGCGCATCGTAGTCCTCGTCTCCGGAACCGGCTCCAACCTCCAGGCCGTCATCGACGCCGTCCAGTCGGGGGAGCTGCCCGTGGAGATCGCCGCCGTGGGCGCGGACCGGCCCGGTACCTACGGTGTGGAACGCTCCGCGGCCGCCGGGATCCCCACGTTTGAGGTGGACTTCAAGGACTACCCGGACCGGGCCGAATGGAATGCCGCGCTGACGGAAGCCGTGGCCGCTTACTCACCGGACGTCGTCGTGTCTTCAGGTTTTATGCGGATCGTCAGCCCCGCGTTCATCGACGCCTTCCGGGGCCGGTACCTCAACACACACCCCGCCCTGCTGCCGGCGTTCCCGGGGGCGCACGGCGTCCACGATGCGCTGGCGTACGGTGTGAAGGTCACGGGCTGCACGGTGCACTGGGCCGATGCCGGCGTGGACACCGGGCCTATCATTGCCCAGGAAGCCGTGGACATTGAGCCCGAGGACACCGAGGACACCCTGCACGAACGCATCAAGGTGGTTGAGCGCAGGCTGCTGGTTGCGACGCTGCGGCAGCTCGCCTTGGCCCCGGCCCTCCCCAACTAGGTCGCATTTGTTGCCCTTTAGAGCACTGTAAACGGCAAGTACTGCTACTTAGTTTGGGCAGGTAGGGCCTGGTTGTGGATAACTTCTGCGGGAGGGCTCGCGTCCTGCCACCATGGGCGTATGAGAGTCCCGCAGGCGTTGCCCTCGACCTTCGCTGAAGTTCCGTTCACCTACGCTGAAGCGCTCGACGCCGGCATCAGCCCCGGGCGAATACGGCGCCGGAGTATCCCAGCACCGAGCCGCGGTATCCGGGTGCCGAATACGACGGGAGTCAACCACGCTGCCGGACCCGACGTTTGCTCTGAAATCAGGCCATATACCCTGGTCACACAATTCTCTGCTGCGTCACACGCGACAGCATTCCGGGTATGGAAGTTTCCGGGCCTTCTGGGCGGTTTTGATGAGCAGGTAATCCATATTTCCCGTCCCGACCACATGGCGATTCCTCGCCGTATGGGGGTTCGGGGTCACAGGGGGGTAGTTTTTCGAAGACGAAATCACCACCGTGGATGGACTTTTTATCACCTCCAGGACTCGCACATGGTTGGACTGCGCACGGAAGATGTCCATTGATGAAATCACCGTGGTGGCAGACCACCTGATCCGGATCCCCAGACCAGAGCTCGAAGCCCGCACAGAGCCTTATGCCACGCTCGACGACCTTGCTGACATGCTGGACCGGCATAAGGGAACCCCGGGAATCCAGAAAGCCAGGCTCGCGCTTGAAGACGCGCGGGTGGGAGCCGATTCGGCACCCGAGACCCGGCTTCGGCTTTCGTTGGGCAGGGCCGGCTTACCTGCACCTGAGGTAAACCATCCTGTGGAACTGCATGCCGGCGTCGTACGTCAACCCGATCTGGCCTACCGCGACTTCAAAGTAGCAGTGGAGTACGACGGGGAGGTGCATTCCGAACCAGCGCAGATCGTCCGCGATATCGAGCGGGAAGAAGACTTCGCGAAAGCGGGCTGGGCTTTGGTCCGCATCTCCAAGCGGCATATGGCCAACGACGCCCGTGCCGCCGTCGCAAAAGTCCGCTCGGCGCTGCTCAACCGTGGTTGGGCGCCCAAGTAGGTAGCAGTAGGTGCCTTTTACAGGCCTGTAAAGGGCACCTACTGCTACTTAGTTGGGGAGAGGGGGCAGTTACTCCAGCCGCCGCTGCTTCGTCTCCGGCGCGAAGAACGCCATCCACAGCACCGCAATCAGCACCAGGCCGCCAGCAAGCGCGAAGGACGTGGCCAGGCCCAGCTCCGGCCAGAAGTAGTGGGCAAACACCAGCGGCCCAATGCCGGCGCCCACGCGGGAGAATGTGGACGCCCAGCCAAAGCCGGAGCCGCGCAGCTCGGTTGGATAGAGCTCGGACACGTAGGTGTACAGCACCGGGATGGCAATCTGGACCACAAAGCCGAACACCAGCAACCAGAACACTGCGGCCGAGGGGATGTCCACCACAAAGGCGACGATCACCAGCGTCAGCGCGGACAGCGGACCGGTGATGGCCAGGATCCATTTGCGTCCCACGCGTTCCACCAGCAGGGCGGCCACCACCACGCCCAGAAGTCCGACGGCGGCCATGGACGCCGTGGTGACGAACGCCTTGTACTCGGCGAACCCGGCACCGATCAGGATCCGGGGCATCCAGGTCAGGGACAGGTAATAAACGAGAAGGATGCTGAAGAACAGCGCCCAGGAGGCAGCGGTGATCTTCCAGTTGAACGTCCAGATGGCGCGCAGTTGCTGCCACGCACTGCCCGCCGAGAGCCGGGGAACGGCCTGAGCGTCCGGCAGGCTGTAGGCGCGCGGCGTGGCGCCCGTGGCACGGACAAGCCCGTCGATCACCTTGGCTGCTTCGTCCCGGCGGCCCTTGCGGATCAGGAAGAGCGGGGACTCCGGGACGCTGCGCCGGACCCAAAAGACCAGGAGCGCCGGCAGCACCATCACCAGCATGGTGAACCGCCAGTCGGCGAACACAGCCACCAGCCCGGCAGAGACAAAGCCGCAGAGGGCAGCCCCGATAGGCCACCACCCGTCCATCGCAGTCAGGACCCGGCCACGTTGCTTCCGCGGCGTGAACTCGCCAACCAGCGCGTAGTCTACGGGAATGCAGCCGCCGAGCCCGACGCCGGCCATAAACCGGAAGATGCAGAACCAGACAAAGTCGGGAGAGAAGGCACCCAGTACGGTAAACAGGGAGAAGATCAGCAGGGTTGCGGTGAACGCCTTTTTCCGGCCGATGGTGTCCGCGATGGTGCCCCAGACGAACGCGCCCAGGGCCATGCCGATCAGGTTCGCGGTGCCGATCCAGCCGGCCTCGCCAGGTGTCAGCGACCAGTGGCTGGACAGCAGCGGAATGAGGATGCCGTTGAGCGTGACGTCCCAGGCGTCGAACATAAAGCCGAGCCCGCCAATCAGGAAAATCCGCCCCTGAACCTTCCAGCGCCACGGCAATTCCTGGACAACCTGTTCCCCACTGGGAACGGCGGTGTATGTGTTCATCTGAGCCCTCCTGGGAAAACTCTAACGTGTTGCCGCTAGCCCCGGGTGTGCTGCTGGATTGCCTGCCGCAGGAACCCGCCTGCCTGCTCCAGCGCTGCTCCTGCCCGGCCCGGTTCCACGTCCGTCAGCAGGACCAGGATGGCCGCCTTCACGGAACCTCCGACGGCGTCCAGCGCCTGAGCCGCAGCCTTCGGGCCAACGCCGGTGGCGGCCTGGACGGTGCGCTGGGACCGTGCCCGCAGCTTGGCGTTGGTGGCCTGCAGGTCCACCATGAGGTTGCCGTAAGTCTTGCCGAGTTTCACCATGGAGAGCGTGCTGATCATGTTCAGCACCAGCTTCTGCGCCGTGCCGGATTTCAGCCGCGTGGAACCTGCCACGAATTCCGGACCCACCGCCACTTCGATCGCCACATCCGCCTCCTGCCCGATTGCCGAGCCGGGATTGCAGGCCAGACCTGCCGTGAAGGCGCCGCGCGCGTTTGCTGCCTTGAGTGCCCCGATCACGTAGGGGGTCCTTCCGGAAGCGGAGATTCCGACGACGGCGTCCCCGGCTCCGACGTCCGCGGCAGCAATGTCCGCCGCGCCGGCGTCGGCGTCGTCTTCCGCGTTTTCCACCGCCTGTTCAACGGCCTTCCGGCCCCCGGCAATGATGCCCACCACTATCTCGGGCGGGGTTCCGAACGTGGGCGGGCATTCGCTGGCGTCCAGGATTCCCATCCGGCCGGCCGTCCCGGCGCCGATGTAGAAGAGCCTGCCGCCGGCCGCGAGTTTCGCAGCGACGGCATCCACGGTGCGGATGATGTCCGGTCCCGCCAGCCCGACGGCGGTGGGAACCCCGGCATCCTGTGCATTCATCGCGGCCACGAGCTGGGCAGTGTCCATGGTGTCCAGCAGGCTCAGCTCCGGGTTTGCGGCCTCGGTCTGAAGCCCGGCCAGCTCGGCGCGCAACGCTGCCAGCCCGTCAGCCGGAACCTCAGCGGAGCCGGAGGTTCTAGGGTTTTCCGTCACGGTGTATGTACCTTTCCTGGAGAAGTTCATTGTGGGTCGCGGCCAAGAATGCTCCCGCCAAACCGTCACCCAGGGCAGGTACGACGTCGATACCCGCGTCAGCAAGGTCCGTCACCAGCCGCCGGGCAAAGTAGGGGGAATCCACGACGCCGCCGAGCAGCGCCACGTGCCGCAGGGTACTTGGGCCAATAGCCCGGCTGACGGTTTCAGTCAGCTGCCTGCAGGCAGCAGCCACGATCCCGACGGCAGCTGCATCGCCGGCTTCGGCTTCGGCAAGAACAAAAGGTGCGAAGCCGGCCATTGCCCGATAGGGGTTTGCCTGGCTGGCCAGCCAGCCCGGAAGCGGGGTAATCAGCGGGCCAAGTCCGGCAGATTCTGCAGCCGGTTGCGGCCCGGCAAACCCTTCCGTGGCGGCCCCGAGATACTCCCCGGCGAGCTTTTCGAGCGAGGTGGCCGGTCCGCCGTCGTACGCTTCCAAGGCTGCGGCCAGCCCCTGCTGGCCAATCCAGCGGCCGCTCCCGCGGTCACCCAGGAGCGGGCCCCAGCCGTCGCCGCGGTGCAGGACGCCGGCACCACCTTGCTGCGGATCACGTTCGAAGCGGAACGCCACGGCGCCGGTGCCGACGATCAGGATGGTGCCCGGTCCGCCGTCGAGCGCACCAAGGTGGGCGGCAGTCGCATCGGACAGCACGGCGGCAGGGGCCTGGAAATGCAAGGCCAGCAGCCCGGCAAGTTCGCGTGACTGCGGTGTGCTGGCTTCAACGCCCGCCACCGCGGCACCCACTCCCATCAGCCGGCCGGCCAAGGAGCCTGAGCCGTCCAGCTGCCCTGCGGCATCGGCAATGAGCCGGAAGGCGGCCTGGGCGCCGCCGGTAATTCCCAGCCCGGCGAATCCCTCGGCCCCGGCGCTGCCCAGGACCGAAGCCGGGCCGGCAGGACCGGAGCCCGCAGAACCGGCACCGCGCAGTTCCACGCGGCAGCGGCTCTTGCCTATATCGGCCACCAGCACCATGGGTTCGCTCGTCATGACCCCACCTTAGGCGGTGTGGGTTGGAGGAACCCGGCAACACGATAAACTGGGCGTATCCCCACCACCCGCGGCCGCAACCGCGTAAAAAGACGGAGACTTTTGTGAGCTTCACGCAGCTTGACCGTGTTCCCATCCGCCGGGCCTTGATCTCGGTATTCGATAAGACCGGTCTGGAGGAGCTCGCGCAGGGCCTGCACGCGGCCGGCGTCACGATTGTCTCCACCGGTTCCACGGCCAAAAAGATCGCCGCAGCGGGCATCCCGGTGCAAGAAGTCGAAGAAGTCACCGGCTCCCCGGAGATGCTCGACGGCCGCGTCAAGACGCTGCACCCGCGCGTCCATGGCGGTATCCTGGCGGACCGCCGCGTCCCGGCCCACATGGAAACGCTGGCCGGCATGGAGATTGAAACCTTCGACCTGGTGGTGGTGAACCTCTACCCGTTCGTGGAAACCGTCAAGTCCGGAGCCGCGCAGGACGACGTCGTCGAGCAGATCGACATCGGAGGCCCCGCTATGGTGCGTTCGGCCGCGAAGAACCACGCCGCCGTCGCCATTGTTGTGGACCCCACCTTCTACGGCGCCGTAGTGGCAGCCGCGCAGGAAGGCGGCTTCGACCTGAAGACCCGACGCCGGCTGGCAGCGAAGGCGTTCGCGCACACCGCCGCGTACGACACCGCCGTCGCCACCTGGACCGCCACCCAGTTCCTGGATGAAGACGGCGACGGCGTCATCGACTGGCCCGCCTACGCCGGCTTGTCCCTGGAGCGCTCCGAGGTGCTCCGCTACGGCGAAAACCCGCACCAGCAGGCGGCACTGTACGTGGACAAGGCCGCTCCCGTGGGCATTGCCCAGGCCGAGCAGCTGCACGGCAAGGCCATGAGCTACAACAACTTCGTCGACGCCGATGCCGCCCTCCGCGCGGCGTTCGACTTCTCCGAGCCGGCCGTCGCGATCATCAAGCACGCCAACCCGTGCGGTGTGGCTGTTGGTTCCCCGGACGCCGTGGATCCCATCGCCGACGCCCACGCAAAGGCCCATGCCTGCGATCCCGTGTCCGCATTCGGCGGCGTCATTGCGGCGAACAGCACCGTTACCGCAGGAATGGCCCGCACCGTGGCCGACATCTTCACCGAGGTTGTCATTGCTCCGGACTTCGAGCCCGAAGCCGTGGAAATCCTGTCCAAGAAGAAGAACATCCGGCTCCTGGCCCTGCCCGAGGGCTACGGCCGCTACCCGTCGGAGATGCGCCAGGTTTCCGGCGGCGTCCTGGTACAGATGACGGACAAAGTGGACGCCGACGGCGACAACCCCGCCAATTGGACCCTCGCAGCGGGCGAAGCAGCCGACGAGAAGACCCTCGCGGACCTCGCCTTCGCCTGGACCGCCTGCCGTGCCGCCAAGTCCAACGCCATCCTGCTGGCCAACAACGGCGCAGCCGTCGGTATCGGCATGGGCCAGGTCAACCGCCTGGATTCCTGCCGGCTCGCCGTGGAGCGGGCCAACACCCTCGGCGTGGAAGTGGAGTCCGACGTCGAAGGTGCTGGCGGTGCCTCCAACACCTCCGGTGCCAACGCACCTCAGCGTGCCCGCGGTGCCGTTGCCGCATCCGACGCGTTCTTCCCGTTCGCTGACGGCCTGCAGATCCTGATCGACGCCGGCGTCCGCGCGGTGGTCCAGCCCGGTGGTTCGGTCCGCGACGACGAAGTCATCGCCGCAGCCAACGCCGCCGGCGTCACCATGTACTTCACCGGAGCGCGGCACTTCTTCCACTAGCGTGAGACCTTCATCGATTGCTCCAATAACGTCGTTTTGAGCCTTGAAAACGACGCTATTGGAGCAGTCGATGGAGAGGAAAACGTCGACGGCGGCTGCCCCGTTAAGGGGACAGCCGCCGTCGGGCTTTAAGGGAAGCGGTCAGTCTCCGGTGGAGTCCTCATCGCTTTCCGTGCGGGGCCGGTCCCGGGTTTCGGGCCGGACCTCGCGGGGTACCGCATCAGCCATCCGTTCCGGTGTCCAGTATGCCTGGGCACCTTCGGAATCCGTTTTGGCGGAACTCACTCCGCCGGAAGCCGCCGGGTCCTTCCGCTGGAACGGCTTAGGACGTGGATGCTCAGGCTGCGGCCGCATTGGCGTAGACCTGCTGGATGGCCGTCCCCCAATAGGGGCCATACATGGTGGTGGACCGGCTGCCGTAGCCGTAGCTGTTCACGGAGTTCTGGTAGCCGGAGGAGTTGGTCCCGATGAACCACGGGCCGCCTGAGGAACCGCCGGTCATGTCGCACGGAATGCCCTGGGTGGTGCCGCCGGGGTTGACGGTGTCATTGATTGCCTTGCCGGTGCAGCTCTTCAGCGACTGGCCATCGAACGGGGTGGCAGCCGGGTAGCCGTATGCCTTGTACGTCAGGCCGCGCGCCGCGTTGAACTGAACACCTGAGGCGCCAACGGTATCGGACAGCGTCTGTCCGTTGAGGGGTGCGACGACGGCGAACCCGGTGTCGTACTGGATGTCACCGTTGGAGCTCCACGCCGTAGTTGTGTAGAGACCGCGGGCCGCCCACTTTCCGTACGGGGCTGCGCCGTCCAGGTAAGCGGGGACGAAGACAAAGTTGGTGGCAAAGGCGCCGGGGCCTTCGTTGAGGCAGTGCCCGGCAGTGGACACGGTGCTCTCGTTGGTGGAGACCACTGAGTTGCCGGAGCACACATAGTTCTGGCCGCCCAGGGTGAAGAACACCTTGCCGATGTGCGAGACCGGGGTTTCGCTGGCGTGCAGTACCGGCTTGCCACGGGCGGCGCTGCCCTTGACCTTGGTCTCTGCGCCCTTCTCAACTGCCTTTCCGGACGCGGTTCCGCCTGCGGCACCGCGGCTGCGCTCTACTGCCTTGGATGCCAGGACATCGCCGGGAACGGCAGATTTCATCCGCTCGGGCGTCCAGTAGTCCGCCGCCGTCGTGCTTTCCACGGTGATGCCGGTGACGGAGGGCTGCTTGTCCTGGGCAGCAGGTGCGGCTGTGGCACCGCCTGCTGAACAGAGCGCAAGGACCGCGGCTGCAGAGAGGGTGAGCAGGCTGTTGGCCAGCGTTTTGGAAGTCATAGGGGTTTCCTGACTGTTGGGTGCGGCGGCCGCTGATTGGGGTGGGACCGCAGCGTGATGGAGAGAATCTATCCCAGTGTGACAAAACTGTAAATAGTAGTTACATCTCGTGTAATGCGAGCGGCGTGGCCGGGCTGACGCGGGCAGTGCCGTCAAAAAGGCGGCCATCGTGCGTGATTAAGGCCATTCGACGGGCGTCGGCAGGGGGTGCTCAGGTAAGTTAGACGTGGTGCATTAAGACCTGATTTCCATCTACTGCCGACCTCCAGGGAGACGCCCGCGCATGTCCAAGATCATCTACACCCACACCGACGAAGCGCCGATGCTCGCCACGTATTCATTCCTTCCGATCATCGAGGCCTTCGCTTCCACTGCGGGTGTGGCGGTGGAGACCCGGGACATTTCCCTGGCTGGACGCATCATTGCCGTCTTCGGTGACTACCTCACTCCTGAGCAGCAGCTGGGTGACGCCCTGGGTGAACTGGGCGAGCTGGCGAAGAAGCCCGAAGCCAACATCATCAAGCTGCCCAACATCAGCGCTTCCATCCCGCAGCTCAAGGCAGCAATCGCTGAGCTCCAGTCGCAGGGTTATGCGCTGCCGGACTACCCTGACAGCCCGTCGTCGGATGAAGAAACTGCCGTCCGCTCACGCTATGACAAGATCAAGGGCTCGGCCGTGAACCCGGTCCTGCGCGAAGGCAACTCGGACCGCCGTGCGCCGCTGTCCGTCAAGAACTACGCGCGCCAGAACCCGCACTCCATGGGCGCCTGGTCCGCAGACTCCAAGACCAACGTTGCCACTATGAACGACGGCGACTTCCGCACCAACGAGCAGTCGGTAGTCATCCCCGCTGAAGGCACCATCTCCATCCGGCTGGTCCGCGAAGACGGCAGCGTCAAGGTCCTCAAGAAGGACTTCCGGGTCCTCGAGGGCGAGGTCATCGACGGCACCGTGATGCGCGCCGCTGCCCTGGACGAATTCCTGAAGGCCCAGGTTGTCCGCGCCAAGGAAGAGGGTGTGCTCTTCTCCGCCCACCTGAAGGCCACCATGATGAAGGTCTCCGACCCCATCATCTTCGGGCACGTTGTGAAGGCGTACTTCTCCGAGCTCTTCGAGACCTACGGCAAGCAGCTCTCTGCTGCGGGCCTGAGCCCCAACAACGGCCTTGCCGCCATCCTCAGCGGCCTCGAGGAGCTTCCGGAAGACGTCCGCGCAGGCGTCCAGAACCTCATCACGAAGGGCCTGGAAGAAGGGCCCGCGCTGGCCATGGTTGATTCGGACAAGGGCATCACCAGCCTCAACGTCCCCAGTGACATCATCGTGGACGCCTCCATGCCCGCCATGATCCGCACCTCCGGCCACATGTGGGGCCCGGACGGCGAGGAAGCCGACACCCTGGCAGTCCTGCCGGACAGCTCCTACGCCGGCATCTACCAGGTTGTCATTGACGACTGCCGTGCCAACGGCGCCTTCGATCCCACCACCATGGGCACCGTCCCCAACGTCGGCCTGATGGCCCAGGCTGCAGAGGAATACGGCAGCCACGACAAAACCTTCGAGATCCAGGAAGCGGGCAAGGTCCAGATCCTGGACGGCGCTGGAAACGTCCTGGTGGAACACGAGGTTTCCGAGGGCGACATCTGGCGCGCCTGCCAGACCAAGGATGCCCCCATCCGTGACTGGGTCAAGCTGGCCGTTACCCGGGCCCGCGCATCGCAGACGCCGGCCGTGTTCTGGCTGGATGAGACCCGCGCGCACGATTCCCGCCTGATCGCCAAGGTCCGTGAGTACCTGAAGGACCACGACACCGAGGGCCTGCGGATCGAGATCATGTCCCCGGTGGACGCCACGGCCTTCACCATTGAGCGCATCCGCAAGGGCCAGGACACCATCTCGGTCACCGGCAACGTGCTCCGCGACTACCTCACGGACCTGTTCCCCATCCTGGAACTGGGCACCAGCGCCAAAATGCTGTCGGTTGTTCCGCTGATGGACGGTGGCGGACTGTTCGAGACCGGCGCCGGCGGCTCCGCGCCGAAGCACGTTCAGCAGCTGCTGAAGGAAAACCACCTGCGCTGGGACAGCCTGGGCGAGTTCCTGGCCCTGGCCGTCAGCTTCGAGCACCTCGCCGTCACCACCAGCAACGCCCGCGCGCAGATCCTCGCGGACACCCTGGACAAGGCCACGGGCACGTTCCTGCTGGAGAACAAGTCCCCGAGCCGCCGCGCCGGCGAGCTGGACAACCGTGGCAGCCACTACTTCCTGGCCCGCTACTGGGCGGAAGAGCTGGCAAAGCAGGCGGACGACGCCGGCCTGGCCGCCGCGTTCGCGTCGGTCGCCGACGCCCTGGGAACCAATGAAGACGCGATTGTGGGCGAGCTGGCAGCTGTCCAGGGGTCACCCGTGGACATCGGCGGCTACTACCACCCGGACGCCGCCAAGGCGGCTGCCGTGATGCGTCCGTCGGAGACCCTGAACAAGGTCATCGCAACGCTGAGCTAGGCATTTTCGACGCGGATAATTCTCCGCGACACACAAAAGCGCTGGCGACACTGGAATTCCGGTGTCGCCAGCGCTTTTGTGCGTCGCGGGCTGCTTTGCGCGCCGAAACTAGTGCTGGTCGTTGGGGTAACTCGTACCCAGCTGGGCGCGCACGCCGTCGAAGAGCCGCATGGTGGCCAACGTGTCCTCAAGTGGCATGACCGGGCTTTCCATGAGGCCCTGCTGGATGCACCGGGTTACCTCGCGAAGCTCGTACGTGTAGCCCTTGCCCGCTACCTCGAACGTCTCGGTCCGCCGCTCGCCGTCCCAGCCGATGGCCACATGGAGCTCGCGAGGGTTGTTGATGGAGCCGGTCGCCTGCAGGTAGCCGGCGCTGCCGGCCACCGTTGCCGTCCTGGGCCCGAGCGCCAGCAGTGAGGACGTCAGCTGGGCCTGGCCGCCGTGGTTGTAGCCAAGTGTCAACGCATTCTGGGCATCCACGCCGTCGTCGTTGACAAAACCGGAAGCGCTGACGGTCTGTGGGAATCCCATGGTCCCAAGGGCCCAGAGCAGCGGGTACACCGTGATGTCCAGGAGGGCGCCGCCGCCGTCTTCGCGGGCCCAAAGCCGGGCCGTGGGGGAGTAAGGTGCCGGAAAGCCGAGGTCTGCGCTGACCCAGTGCACGTCGCCCAGTTCGCCGGAGGCCGCAATCTGGAAGGCGCGCTGCATGGAGGGCAGGAAGCGGCTCCACACGGCCTCCATCAGGAACAGGTTCCTGGCCCTGGCCAGGTCAATCAGCTCGCCGGCCTCCCTGCCGTTGATGGTGAAGGCCTTCTCGCAGAGCACATGCTTGCCGGCATTCAGTGCTGCCTGGACAATGTCGTAGTGCTGGGCATGTGGGGAGGCCACATAGACCACGTCCACGGCAGGATCGGCAAGCAGCCGGTCGTAACCGTGGAGGCCGCCGTCGTTCCCGTAGGCCTTGGCGAAGCCGAACTTGGCGGCAAACTCGTCAGCCTTCTCCTGGCTGCGGGAGCTGACGGCGTAGAGTTCAGCGTCGGCCAGCAGCGTCAGGTCCGTTGCCACGGCGCCTGCGATGCTCCCGGTGGCGATGACGCCCCAGCGGAGGGTGCGTCCAGTGGCGGATCGAGGATCTTGGTCCGGCTGGCCCGAAAGCCAAGGCACTGCGATGGGTGAAGTCATGGGCCTATCCTCTCACTGCACGGTTCATGCCTACAGCCGGATGGAAGGGTCTTGACAGGGTGGAGGCGGCAGACGTAGAAATGAAGCGATGGTGTGAGAAAGCGTTTTCTCGCCATCAAATTTTTTATCGAACCATCCGCACCCCTCAAGGCATGTGGTCTGTTTGGCATGCCGGAAAAAAGGCCAATGACGTCCCTGATCCGAAAAAATCCACGCCCCCGGCTGCCCAAGGCCCTGCCAGGATCCCGCAAAGCTGCTGTCTGGGGAGCCGCCTGCACCGCCCTGGCTCTTGCCGCAGGTCTGGCACTGGCAGCACCAGCCAATGCTTGGCCCGGCGGAGGCATCATCAGCCCCGACGAGGCGGCTCCTACCGGTTGGGCCGCCGTCGACGGCACTACCAACGGCGGCGCCGGCGCCCCGGCCGCAAACCGGTATGTGGTGGACGACCTCGCCGAACTCAAAGCAGCACTGGCAAACCATGGTGAACCCACCGCACCCAAGGTCATTTACATCCGTGGCACCATCGACGGAAACCAGCGGCCGGACGGCCGTGTGATGGGCGAGGAGGACTATGCGCCCGGCTACGACATCCACAAATACATGTCCTGCTTCGGCCCGGAGGGCAAGACCTGGAGCGACCAGACGTTTGACTATTGCAAGTCGCAGCGCCAGCTCCGCCAAACCGGCAGCAACAACATGAAGCGGCAGATCGAGGTCAGCCTGCCGTCCAATACCTCGGTGATCGGGCTCGACGGCGATGCTGGATTTGTCGGTGCCAACATCGTGATCCTGAGCGCCACCAACGTGGTGCTCCGCAACGTCAGCGTGGAGGCGCCGGTGGACTTCTTCACCAGCTGGTCACCCGACGATGGCGACTTGGGCGCCTGGAACGCCCGATTTGATGCGCTCTCCTCGGTAACCTCCAACCACCTGTGGATCGACCACGTCACCTTGAGCGACGGGCGGTATCCGGACAGCGAAGCGCCGGTTGGGTTCCACGGGAAGCCTGCCAACCGCCACGACGGACTCCTGGACCTGAAGGACGGGACGGATTACGTCACCATCTCCAACAGCCGGATCATGAACCATGACAAAACCATGCTGCTGGGCTCCGGCGACGAGCACGTGGACAAGGACGGCGGAAAACTCCGGGTCAGCTACATCGGCAACCTGATGGAGAACCTGCAGCAGCGCGGCCCAAGGGTCCGCTTTGGGCAGGTCCACGTGCTCAACAACTACTTTGTGGGCAGCACAGACCACCCGGACTACCCGATGATCAGCGAGGCGCAGGGCGGCAGCAGCTACTTCCTCGGCGCCGGATACGCCTCCCGGATCTTCTCCGAAAACAATGCGTTCGACTACACCGGGCCCGGCGCGGATCCGTCCGTGGCTGTCAGCAGCTACAACGGCGACCGATTCTTTGACGAGGGCTCGTGGTACAACGGTTCCAGCGTGGACCTGAACGCCATTGCAGAGGCATCGTTTGAGGCCAACAAGGCCGAAGCCCTCGCGGAAGCTGCCGAAGACGGTTCCGAGGCGCCGGACTGGACCGCACGGGACTTCAGCACGGACGTGGGCTGGGACCCGGCTTCCATGTATGACTACAAGGCTTTCATCGACTATGACTCGGTGCGGAACCACGCCCTCAAATTCACTGGCGCGGGCGTGCTCAAGGTCAAGGCACCAGCGGGACTGTAAGAGTCACGCTGGCGCAGAAGAGCCCGGCCTCCCTTAAAGAATGCCGGGCCCTTCTGTGCGCTGCTTATTGCACCAGGAGACCTACTGGGTCAGCGGGCCCAGCACTGGATCTTCCTTGTACGCGGTCTTGACGTTCTCCGACGTGACGATCACCGGCTCCAGCAGGTACGCCGGAACGGTCTTCACACCGTTGTTGTAGGACTTGGTGTCGTTGACTTCCAGTTCCTCGCCGGCCTGCAGGCCCTTTGCCATGGTGATGGCGTGCTCAACCAGGGCACGGGTGTCCTTGTTGATGGTGGAGTACTGCTCGCCTGCAAGGATCGACTTGACCGACTCAACCTCGGAATCCTGGCCGGTGACTACCGGGAGGGGCTTTCCTGCAGCCTTGACCGAGGTCAGGACCGCGCGGGCCAGGGTGTCGTTGGGGGAGAGGACCCCGTCAAGGGCTTCCGTGCCGTAGCTGCCCGAGAGCAGTGTGTCGGCGCGACGCTGGGCGTTTTCTGCCTTCCAACCTTGGGTGACAGCCTGCTCGAAGTTGGTCTGGCCGGAAACAACCTTGAGCGTGCCGTCGTCGATCTTCGGCTTCAGGATGCTCATGGCGCCATCGAAGAAGACCTTCGCATTGGCGTCATCGGGGGAGCCTGCAAACAGTTCGATGTTGTACGGACCGCTGGGCTTTTTCTTGGCCAGGCCTTCAAGGAGGGCCTGTCCCTGAAGCTCGCCCACCTTGAAGTTGTCGTAGGCCACGTAGTAGTCGACGTTCTCGGTGTTCAACAGGAGACGGTCGTACGCGATGACTGTCGCGCCGGAATCCTTGGCCTGCTTGAGTTGGGTACCCAACTGGGCGCCGTCGATGGCACCGACGATGATGACCTTGGCGCCCTTGGTCACCATGGCGCTGATCTGGTTCTGCTGTTCGGACACGCCGCCATTGGCGAACTGCACGTCAGCCTTGAACCCGGCCTCGGTGAGGCCGTCATTGAAGAGCTTCTCCGCCAGTACCCAGTTTTCGCTGGTCTTCTGGGGGAGTGCGACGCCGATCAGTGAGTCCTGCGCGAAGCCGGACTCGGTTGCGCCGTCGGTGGTTCCCGAATCGCGACCGCAGCCGGTCAGCGCAAGTGCCGCAATCGCCGTAACGGCTGCAGCCTTTCCTGCTTTACCAAAAATTCGCATTTCCTCGGTTCGCTTTCTATTTGGGGTCGTCCGGAAGCCTGTGGTTTCAGGATTCGCGGGAGATGGTTTCCTTGGTTGAGGTTGTTTCATCCGGTTGAAGGGGGCTGCCCGAGCCGCGCTGGAAGCTACGCATCATCAGGCCGATGATCGATTTCTTGCCCTGTGACTTGTTGTAGACGTCGAAGGCGACGGCGATCAGGAGTACCAGGCCTTTGATGATCTGGGTGAGGTCAGCGCCGATGCCGAGCAACTGGAGGCCGTTGTTCAGGACAGCCATCACCAGGCCGCCAACAATCGATCCGATGACGGTTCCCACGCCACCGGTGACAGCCGCACCGCCGATGAAGACGGCGGCGATGGCGTCAAGTTCCCAGCCCACGCCGTCGAACGGGCCGGAAGCCGTGGATCGTGCCACGAAGATCATGCCGGCAAGGCCGGCAAGTACGGACATGTTCATCATGACCAGAAAGTTGACCTTCTTGGACTGGACACCGGACAGTTCCGCCGCGTGCCGGTTGCCACCTACTGCGTAGACATGACGGCCAACAACGGTCTTGGACGAGATAAACCCGTAAATCAGGACCAGTACGGCCAGGATCATACCGGGGACAGGGAACGAAGTGCCGGGCCGGCCGGTGGCGAACAGGTACGTGGCATAGAGAATGGCCGCGGAGATCAGGACGAGCTTTGTGATAGTGACCCAAGCTTCGGGAACCTCGGCGCCCAGGGCCTTTGCCGTGTTGCGGGACCGGATCTCACCCCAGACCACAAATGCCACGGCAACCAATCCGATCAGCAGAGTCAGGTTGTTGTACCCGGTATCGGGGCCAATCTCAGGAAGGTATCCCGAGCCGATGTACTGAAAATCGGACGGAACGGGGATGGTGTTGGACTTGCCGACAAACTGGTTGAACCCTCGGAATAAGAGCATGCCCGCAAGGGTGACGATGAAGGCCGGTATGCCGACATAAGCCGTCCAGAACCCTTGCCACGCTCCGATCAGGACGCCCAGGCCAAGGCCCAGCAGAATGCCCAGGTACCAGGGGATGCCCCAATCCCGGATGGCCAGGGCAACGGTCACACCAACGAACGCGGCCACTGAACCGACGGAAAGATCAATGTGCCCGGCGATGATCACCAGCACCATGCCAATCGCCAGGATCAGAATGTAGGAGTTGCCATTGAAAAGGTTGATGACGTTGCCCGGGGTGAGCGTCCGGCCGTCCGTCATCCATTGGAAGAACAGAATCAGTGCCACCAAGGCAAAAATCATGCCGAACTGACGGGTATCGCCGCCAAACAGCTTCTTGAGCGCGTTCATTGTTTAGTCCTTATGTCCGTGCTGGCGTTGGCCAGGCTCAGGCGGCTTTGCGGTTGGAAGTCATGAGTTTCATCAGGTTTTCCTGATTGGCTTCGTCCTTGTTCAAGACACCGGTGATGGCACCTTCGAAGATGGTGTAAATGCGGTCGGAAAGTCCAAGCAGCTCAGGCAGCTCCGAGGAAATGACGATCACACCCTTCCCCTGGTTGGCCAGCTTCTGGATGATGCCGTAAATCTCGTACTTTGCGCCCACATCGATGCCCCGTGTGGGTTCGTCCAGGATCAACAGCTCGGGGTCGGTGAACATCCATTTGGCGAGCACCACCTTCTGCTGGTTGCCGCCGGAAAGCTTGGCCACGCCTTCTTCTACGGAAGGGGTCTTGGTACGGAGGGATTTGCGGTAGTTCTCGGCAACAGTGAATTCCTGGTTCCGGTCCACTACGAGGCCTTTGGTGATCTTCTTGAGGTTGGCCGCTACCGTGGTGGTCTTGATGTCATCCAGCAGGTTCAGCCCCAGGGTCTTGCGGTCCTCCGTCACGTAGCCCAGGCCGGCGTCAATGGCCTGCCTGACGTTCTTGAGCTGGACTTGCTTGCCATGCAGGTAGATGTTTCCGGAGACGAACCGGCCATAGGAGCGGCCGAAGATGGAACGGGCCAGCTCAGTACGGCCCGCGCCCATCAGCCCGGCGAATCCGACGATCTCGCCCCTGCGAACGAAGAAGTTTGATCCTTTGCAGACCAGGCGGTCCTGAATCTGCGGGTGTGCCACGGTCCAGTCTTTGACCTCGAAGAACACCTCACCGATGCTGGGGGTGTGGTCCGGGAATCTGGACTCCAGGGTCCTGCCAACCATGCCCTTGATAATCCGGTCCTCGTCCACCCCGTCAGCCTTGACATCCAGCGTCTCGATCGACTTGCCGTCACGGATTATCGTGATGGAATCGGCGATCTGCTCGATCTCGTTGAGCTTGTGGGAAATGATGATCGAAGTGATGCCCTTGGCCTTCAAGCCAAGGATCAGGTCCAGCAGGTGCTGGGAATCAGACTCGTTCAGTGCCGCCGTAGGCTCATCCAGAATCAGGATCTTGACGGACTTGTTCAGGGCTTTGGCAATTTCCACCAGTTGCTGCTTGCCAACGCCGATCTCCTTGATGGGCGTGTCCGGATCATCGCGGAGACCCACACGGGCCAACAGGTCCAGGGCACTGCGCCGGGCCGCGGCCCAGTCAATGACGCCTCGCTTGGTGGGTTCGTTGCCCAGGAAGATGTTCTCGGTGATGGACAGCTCGGGAATCAGCGCCAGTTCCTGGTGGATGATCACGATGCCGGCAGCCTCACTGGCTCGGATGTCCCGGAACTGCTGGACTTCGTGCTGGTACACGATGTCCCCGGAGTACGTGCCGTAGGGATACACGCCGGAAAGGACCTTCATCAGCGTCGACTTGCCGGCACCGTTCTCGCCGCAGATGGCGTGGACTTCGCCTGCCTTCACTCGCAGGTTCACGTCCGCGAGGGCTTTCACGCCGGGGAACTCCTTGGTGATGGAACGCATCTCCAGGATGACGGGGTCTCCGTGGGTAACTTGCGACGACATTGCCGTTGCGCCTCCAATGTATGACTTCGTTGTCGCCCCGCATATCGCAAAGGCCGCCTGAGGAAAAAGTAAACTGGATCGGAATCGTTGCCGTCAAGTATTGAACGCAATGCGTAGGTAACGATCTGGTGTCAGGGCCTGCTGAATTTCGCGTTTGTGAACACCAAAGCGGTGGCGCCCAAGGCTTCAGCCCGGTCGCCCAGCGAGGACACGGTCAGTGCCGTGGACTCGCCCACAACCGGCACGGCGTGCCGCATCAGGCCACGCCGGATGGGATCCAGCAGCAGGTCGCCCAGTTCGGCCAGCGGCCCGCCCACCACGATGACCTCGGGGTTGATCAGGTTCGCCACATTGCCCAGGGCGCGGCCCACGGCCAGTCCGGCGTCGTCGATGACCCGCAGTGTGG
Organism: Pseudarthrobacter sp.; assembly: GCA_031178005.1. Lineage (GTDB taxonomy): Bacteria > Actinomycetota > Actinomycetes > Actinomycetales > Micrococcaceae > Arthrobacter. Next base: position 49,533 of record JAPSJV010000011.1, on the reverse strand, counting down.
CGGGGTCCCGTGCCAGGGCGCGGGCAACGATGTCCGCAGGGGTGAGCTGCTCATTGGAGCCGCGGCTCAGCAGTTCGATCATGGTGGTGGTTGAGGCGATGGTTTCCAGGCAGCCCCGGTTCCCGCAGCGGCAGATGAGCCCCAGTTCGTGGATGGTGGCATGGCCGATTTCGCCGGTGATTCCCACGGTGCCGTAGTAGGGTGCGCCGTTGATGATCAGCCCGGAGCCAATGCCGGATCCGATCTTGATGAACAGCAGGTTCGCGACGGAACCGTGCTGCCCCCAGGTGACCTCCGACAGCGCGCCAAGATTGGCGTCGTTGTCCAGGAACACAGGCATGCCAAGGGTTTCCTCGAGGTGGTCAAGGATGTTGATTCCCACCCACTCCGGCAGGATGGCACCTTGGGCCACGGTACTGGTGCGCCTGTCGATAGGGCCGGGAATTCCGACGCCGGCACCCACCAATGCGTCCCGCTCAACTCCGCTTTCGGCGAGCAGGCGCGAGAGCAGCTGGACGGCGGCGCTGATGCCCTCCTTCGCCTGGTGCCCCAGGGGAAGTTCGACGGAGCCCTCGGCCAGGACGCGGTAGCTCATGGATGCCAGGACCACCCTCAGGTGCCGCCGCCCAAAGTCGATTCCGACCGCCACGGCCCCGTTGCTGTTGAGCCTGACGTTCAGCGCCCGCCGCCCGGAGCTTGTGGTCGGTTCTGTGGAAGCGAGCCCGGATTCCTGCATGATCTTGACGATGTTGGAGACCGTCGCCGTGGACAACCCGGTTTGGCGGGAGAGCTCGGCCTGGGTAGCCGGTCCGGCCATCAGCGTTTCGATGATCCGCTGCTGGTTGAGATGTCGCAGGGCGGACTGCGATCCGGGATTCCTGCTCTTGCCCCTCGTTGGGCGGGATGTGGCCGACATGAAAAGAAGCGTGCCCTATCTGACGCCTTGTAGTCAAGAAGTTAACGCATGGTGGATGGAGCGCTCACAACCAAACCGGGTAAATAGACCCGTATCACGCCGGATCCGGTGCAAAAGGACCCACTCAAACCGGCCCTCGAATGGCTAGGCTGGCTGCAACGGGCGCCTGTGGTGCGTCCGCCCCAACGTTGTGAGGTGGTAACGGTGCTGCTGGCGCTGATGCAGGCAAACTCTGCCGTACTGGATGTTGAAGCCAACTGTGCTGCCGTGGAGGCTGCCGCTGCAGAAGCTGCCGCCGCCGGTGCCGCCGTGCTGGTAACGCCGGAGCTCTTTCCGGTTGGCTATGCTCCCCGGCAGGTCCGGGCCCAGCTGGATGTGGCCCGGCTTCCGGGCATCAAGGCAGCACTGTCCGGCATCGCCCGCCGGCACCACATCGGATTGGTCTACAGCCTTCCCGGCGTTGTTCCCGGTGGAGGACCGGCCAATGCTGCCAACTGGAACATCACATCAACCCTCGTGGACGCTGATGGCAGGACGCTGCTCGACTACGCCAAGGTCCACCTCTTCGGTGAGGATGAGCGCGCAGCGTTTGTCCCCGGTACGGAGCGTCCCGCCGTCGTGGATTTCAACGGCATCCCGACGTCTATGGTGATCTGCTACGACGTTGAGTTCCCGGAAGCCGTCCGGGCCGCAGCAGCCGCCGGCGCGGAACTGCTCCTGGTTCCCACGGCGTTGGCGCATGGCTTTGAGTCGGTTCCGCAGGTCCTGCTACGGGCCCGGGCGCTGGAGAGCCAGTTGACCATTGCCTATGCCAACCATTCCGGGATGGAGGATGGCTGCCGCTTCCTGGGCGGCAGCGTTATTGCCGGACCGGATGGTGACCTGCTGGCAGCAGCCGGCGAGGATTCACAGCTCCTGCTCGCAGAGGTGGATGTCGAGGCGGCGGCCCGGGCACGTGGCGCTGTTCCATACCTCGCTGAACGCCGCCCTGACCTATATCGGAGCTGGGAGTTCTAGGACTCCGGCTCCTGCCGTTGTAGGCCGTCAACGTACTGCAGTGCGATCCAAAGCTCGGCGCGTACCTGCGCCTGGGAAAGGTCCAGCTCCAGGAGTTCAGCCAACGCGGTGATCTGGCGGCGGACGCTGTTCCGGTGCAGGCCCAGGGCCTTGGCAGTGGCATCCCAGTTCCCGTTTTCACGGAGCCAGGACTGCAGCACGGTGAGCTGGGCCGCCCGGCGTTCCGGCTCCTGCTCCAGCACGGGCTCCAGCAGCCGGCCGGCCAGCATGGTGCCTGCTTCCCGGCCCAGCAATCCGGTTACGGACCAGGTGACCTCGTCCACCCGGAGGCTCTTCCCGCTGGCCTGCACCCTGGGCCGCAGCGACGCCCCGCGTTTGTAGGCCTCCGGCAACCCGGCGAGCTCCGTGGGTTCGCCAATCACCAGCCGCCAGCCCAGCCGCTCCACCTCTTGGAGCAGGGCATCGTCAACCTTGAAGCGCGTGACTGCCGCAAAGCCGTAGTCAGTCAGTTCCACCATTTTTGTTTCGAAGAGCCGGCGCCACTGGAGGAGCTCCCGAACCGGCCCATCCGCTGCGGCCAAGGGCGGTTCCGCTGCCCTGACGCCCTGCACGATCCGGAGGGCACCGGACCTGGTGCCGGAGACGCTCTGGGCCAGCAAGTCTTTGAGACTGTTGATTTCTTTGGTGCCTCCGGACGTGAGGCGCTCCGGATGGAGGAGCAAGGCCGTGGCCAGTTGGCTGGGTGCCAGCGAACCGCTGGTCCGTTGGCGCACCAGCAATTCCAACAGGCCCACCACTGAGGAGACCACGCTGTTCTGCGCCGGCGTCAGGGGCCTGTCCGTGCCCAGGACAAGGCCGCCCAGTGTGGCGTCCTTGGTGCTGCGCAGCGGGTGGCCATACACCAGCGCGGATCCTGGAAGGTCAAAGGATTCGGTTTCCACCCGGGGGCCCGTGCCTGCCAGTAGCCGCTTAATCAGGGGCTGCAAGGCGGAAAGCTCGACGCCGGCAGCCGCCCGGGCGCGGATGCGTCCGTCTGCGCCGATCAGCAGAGCCCAAACGGGAACCCGCGCGGCGAGGGCGGACAGCAACTCGTGCTCGGGCCTGGCGGACAATACTGCCCGCATCAGGTGCCGGTTGGTGTCTGCCAGTTGCCGGAAGACGCGGGCGTTCCCGGACTCCAGCAGCTGGGAGAAGGCCAAGCCCAGCGCTGCGAACGGCACACTGCTGGGGATTCCCACCAGGGTGAGGCCATGCCTCCGGCAGGCAGCGGCGAGAGGCTCCGGCACGCCGTCGAAATACGGCTCAAGGCCAAATCCCAGGGCTGCCACGCCGGCTCCCACCAGCCTGCGTACGTAGGCGTCGGCGATGTCCGCCAGCGCACCCGGCTCGGAGCCGGTGTCCAGGAAGGGCAGCCCTGCGGTGAGCACAAACTCGCCATCCAGCAGGTATGGCGTGGGGTCCTCCAGCTCGCTCGGCTCCACCCAGCGCAGCGGAACCGCACCGTTGCCGGCGTCGTAAATCACCGACAGGTCCCGCGGCAGGGCGTCCAGAAACTGACCCAGAGTCACGGCATCCAACCGTTCGGGGTCTGGGGCATGTGGCTCGGCTGCAGCCGCGGGGCCGCCGCCAAGTACACTTGGATTTGGTGCATTCTGTCTCATGACTGACCACTATAGGTCACTTTGCACAACATTGAGATCCCGCTCACACCCTACTGTTGATGAGGGGAAACCGATCAACTACTTATGAACGGACGTCAACGATGACTGTGCCAACACTCTCCGGCCCGTCGGCGGCCCGGCCAGCCGGCCGTCCCGGACTGGGCGCGCAGCTGCTGCGCCGCAAGCCGATTGCCCAGATGGTCAGCGAAGCGGAAAACAACGACGGCGGCCCCAAGCTGGTGCGCAGCTTCGGAGTCCTGCAGCTGACCATGATCAGCGTTGGCGCCACCCTTGGTACCGGGATCCTGGTAATCCTGGGCGAATCCGTTCCGCTGGCCGGGCCGGCCATCTGGATCTCCTTCGCCATAGCGGGACTGGCAGCTTTGCTCTCAGCGGTGTCCTACGCCGAAATGGCCGGCATGGTCCCGGTTTCCGGCTCCAGCTACTCCTACACGTACGCCACCATGGGCGAAGGCATGGCCTGGATCTGTGGCTGGTGCCTGGTCCTGGAATACGCGGTCTCCGTCGCAGCCGTGGCCGTGGGTGCCGGGCAATACGTCAATGAGAGCCTTGCCGTGTTCGGCCAGGTCCTGCCGGACGCCATGTCCCAGCCCCCGGGCGACGGCGGCATCTTCAACCTTCCCGCCGTCGTGATTGTCCTGCTGGCAACCATCCTGCTGGTCCGCGGCGCCAAGGAAAGCGCCTGGATCAACACCTCGATCGTCGTCGTCAAGGTCGGGATCCTGCTCTTCTTCTGTGCTGTAGCCTTCACGGCCTTCAACGCCGGCAACTTTGAACCGCTGCTTCCCATGGGTGCTGCCGGTGTCTCCGCTGCAGCCTCCCGCGTTTTCTTCTCCTACATCGGCTTCGACGCCGCCTCCACTGCCGGCGAGGAAGCCCGCAACCCGAAGCGCGACCTGCCCCGGGCCATCATGCTGTCCATGCTGATCGTCACGACCATCTACGTGCTGGTGGCCGTAGCCGCCATCGGCGCCCGGCCCTGGGGCTGGTTCGACGGCACCGAAGCCGCCCTGGTCAAGATCCTTGAAGAAACGACCGGGCAGCCCTGGATTGCCCTCGTTTTCGCCGTCGGCGCCGTCCTGGCCATCGCCAGCATCGTGCTGACAGTCCTTTACGGCCAAACCCGGATCCTGCTGTCCATGTCCCGGGACGGGCTCATCCCCAAGATCTTCGGCCGCGTCTCCCGCCGTACCGGCACCCCCGTTGCCGGCACGCTCCTGGTGGGCACCGCCGTCGCACTGACCGCCGGCCTGGTTCCGCTGGGCTCCCTTGCCGACGCCACCAGCATCGGCACCCTGTTCGCCTTCGGCCTGGTCAACGTGGCAGTCATCTACCTGCGGCGCAGCCGCCCGGAGCTGGAGCGTACCTTCCGCGTGCCGTTCTTCCCGCTGACTCCGATCCTCGGTGCCATCATGTGCGGCTACCTGATGCTCAACCTCGGTGCCGAGACCTGGGCCGTCTTCGGTCTTTGGATGTTGGTGGGTGCAGCAGCCTACTTCAGCTACGGCCGCCGGAACTCGCGAGTAGCGGCGCTGACCTCCACCGAATACCGTGAGCTCAGCAGCCAAGCAGTTTCAACACCGTCCACCGCCGACTCCGTAAAGGCATAAACATCATGACCACCGCCACTGAACTGCCGGCTCCCGATCCGTCCAGCACGTTAACAGTTCCGGGACCCGCGCCGACCACCGATGCTGAAGCTGCGCCCATCACCATGCTGAACCCGGATTTTCCGTTCAGCTATGACCACTACCTGGCGCACCCGGACGGCCTGGGCAGCGTCCCGCCCGCCCTGTACGGTACCGAAGTTGCGGTGGTTGGTGCCGGGCTTTCCGGGCTGGTCACGGCCTACGAACTGATGAAGCTGGGGCTGCGGCCGGTTGTGTACGAGGCGGATCAGATCGGCGGCCGGCTGCGGACCGCGAGCTTCCCTTCCGCCCCGGGTGTTGTTGCGGACCTCGGCGGGATGCGGTTCCCCGTCTCCGGCAAGGCGTTCTACCACTACGTGGACCTGCTGGGCCTTGATACCCAGGACTTCCCCAATCCGCTGGCGCCGGTAACGTCCAGCACGGTGATCGAACTGGCCGGCCAGAAGCACTATGCGGAAACCTCCGATGAGCTGCCGCCGTTCTTCCGCGAAGTGGCGGACGCCTGGAAGGCCGCCGTCAACGACGGCGCCAAGTTCCAGGAAATGCAGCAGGCCATCCGTTCCCGCGACACCGCCAGGATCAAGGAGCTGTGGAACGAGCTCCTGCCGCTGATGGACGAGCAGACCTTCTACGGCTTCATCGCCGGCAGCGAGTCCTTCAAGGAAGCCGGCTTCGCGCACCGTGAAGCCTTCGGCCAGGTGGGCTTCGGCACCGGCGGCTGGGACACGGACTTCCCCAACTCCATCCTCGAAATCCTCCGCGTTGTCTATACCGACGCAGACGACCAGCACCGGCTGATCAGCGGGGGAGCGCAGCGGCTCCCCGAGGCACTGTGGGAGCATTCGCCGTCGGACATGGTCCACTGGCCGGAAGGCACGTCCCTCGCCTCACTGCACTCGGGAGCACCCCGCGGCGCGGTGGGCAAGATCCACCGTGACGCCAACGGCGACCTTGTGGTTGCCGAGCGCTGGGGCCGCGAGGCCAGCTACCCGGCCGTTGTGACCACCTGCCAGTCCTGGCTGCTGTCCACCCGGATCCACACCGAGGAAGCGCTGTTCCCCGCAGAGCTGTGGACGGCCATTGAACGGTCGCACTACATGCAGTCGTCCAAGACGTTCGTGATGGTGGACCGGCCGTTCTGGAAGGACATCGATCCCGACACCGGCCGCGAGGTCCTGTCCATGACCCTCACGGACCGCCTCAACCGTGCAACGTACCTGCTCGACGAAGGCCCGGACAAGCCTGCCGTCATCCTCCTCTCCTACACCTGGAACGACGACGCGCTGAAGTGGCTTGCCCTGGATGCTGACGAGCGCGTGGAGCTGATGCTGCACTCGCTGGAACAGATCTACCCGGGCGTGGATATCGCCAGCCACATTGTGGGCCAGCCCATCACGGTCTCGTGGGAGGCCGATCCAAACTTCATGGGCGCCTTCAAGGCCAACCTGCCGGGGCATTACCGCTACCAGCAACGGCTTTTCACGCACTTCAAGCAGGACAAGCTGCCCGAATCCCAGCGCGGGATCTTCCTGGCCGGCGATGATGTTTCCTTCACCGCGGGCTGGGCCGAAGGCGCCGTGACCACGGGCCTGAACGCCGTGTGGGGTGTGGTGAACCACTTGGGCGGCACTTCAGCACCCGGCAACCCGGGCCCGGGCGAGCTCCTCGACGAGATTGGCCCGATCAGCCTCGACTAGCGGTCGGTGGTTGAGCCTGTCGAAACCGAGCCTGTCGAAACCCGCGAGCTCAACCGTCGGCGTGCATTTCCCGGTGGGCGAGTGCCAGCTCGCGGTAGTGCGCCGCATTGCTGCGTACGCCGTCGTACTCTTCATCGGTGAGTTCGCGGCGTACCTTGCCGGGCACTCCGGCCACCAGGGAGCGCGGCGGGATGATGGTGCCTTCGAGGACCACGGCGCCAGCGGCCACCAGGGACCCCGTGCCGATCACCGCGCCGTTGAGGATGGTGGCGCTCATGCCGATGAGGCAGTCGTCCTCCACGGTGCAGCCATGCACGACGGCGGCGTGCCCCACACTGACGCGCGCGCCCACGCTGCAGGGGAAGCCCGGGTCCGCGTGCAGTACTACGTTGTCCTGCAGATTGGTGCCGGGGCCCACCGTGATGGCGGCGGTGTCTGCGCGGACCGAGACGCCGTAGAAGGCGCTGGAGTCTTCCGCGAGGGTGGCATTGCCGATGATCGAGGCGGTGGGCGCGATGAACGCTGATTCGTGGATGTCCGGTGTGTGGCCGGCAAAGGGGTACAGGGGAGCCATTCCCCCACCCTAATCCCGGGGAGGGACCTAGTTGAAGACCACTGTCCGGTTGCCGTCGAGCAGGACGCGGTGCTCGGCATGCCACTGGACAGCCTGCGTCAGCGTGCGGCCTTCGACATCGCGGCCCATCTGCACAAACTGCTCCGGCGTGCGCGCGTGGTCCACCCGGATGACTTCCTGCTCGATGATGGGCCCTTCGTCCAGCGCCGCAGTCACATAGTGTGCGGTGGCGCCGATCAGCTTCACGCCGCGGGCATGCGCCTGGTGGTAGGGCTTGGCGCCCTTGAATGACGGCAGGAACGAGTGGTGGATGTTAATGGCCTTGCCGGCGAGCTCGTTGCACAGGTCATCCGACAGGATCTGCATGTAGCGCGCCAGGACGGTGAGCTCGACGTCGTGCTCAGCCATGATGGCCCGCAGCTTGTCCTCCGCCTGCACCTTGGTATCCGGGGTCACCGGGATGTAGTGGAAGGGGATGCCATAGAACTCGGCCAGGCCGGCAAGATCCTGGTGGTTGGCCACGATTGCCGGGATCTCGATGGGCAGGGTTCCGGAGCGCTGCTGGAAGAGGATGTCGTTGAGGCAGTGTGCCGAGGTGCTGGCCATCAGCAGTGTCCGGACTTTCTGCCCGACGGGATTCAGGCTCCACTGCATCCCGAAGGCCTGGGCAACGGGTTCGACGGCGGCATGCAGCTCTGCGCGCGAGGCTGCGGTGGTTGCTTCCACCCTCATGAAGAAATTGCCGGTGGCGGTGCTGCCGTACTGCTGGGAGTCCGCGATGTTGCAGCCGGCAACCAGCAGGGCGCCGGCCACTGCATGGACGATTCCGGGACGGTCGGGGCAGGACAGGGTCAGTACATATGCTTCAGTCAATTGCTCGTTGCTCACACGTACCAGCGTACCCGCGCGCGGGTACGCTTTTTGGTACTCTGGTGGCGTCGCAACTGGCGTTGGGTGGCTTACCACCAGGGAGCGGCACTCACGAAGACCACGGATCGTACGCCTGGGCCGAGGGTCATGTTTTGCCGGTGGAACCTGCTGCAACCGCAGCGGGTCCTTGTTTACGCCATCCTCGTCATCAAAGCGGGCGGCGATTCGCGCCAACCGGTAGCCTGACCTAAGCAGTGCCCGTACCCCAGCCAGGAGTTATTCGTGACCACTATCGCCACGTCCGCGTCCGTCAGCAACCAGTCGCTTGCCGAACTGGATCCAGAGATCGCGGCAGTCCTCAACCAGGAGCTTGGCCGCCAGCGCGGCACCCTGGAAATGATTGCCTCTGAAAACTTCGCCCCGCGCGCCGTGATGGAAGCCCAAGGCTCCGTCCTGACCAACAAGTACGCCGAGGGTTACCCGGGCCGCCGCTACTACGGCGGCTGCGAGTACGTCGACGTTGCCGAGCAGCTGGCCATCGACCGCGTCAAGGAACTCTTCGGCGCCGAATACGCCAACGTCCAGCCGCACTCCGGTGCGCAGGCCAACGCCGCGGCCCTTTCGGCCATGATCACCCCCGGCGACAAGATCCTGGGCCTTTCCCTGGCCCACGGCGGGCACCTCACCCACGGCATGAAGCTGAACTTCTCCGGCAAGCTCTACAACGTGGCTGCCTACCAGGTTGAAGAAGACAACTTCCGCATCGACATGGACAAGCTGCGCGAGCAGGCCATCGCGGAGAAGCCGCAGGTCATCATCGCAGGCTGGTCCGCCTACCCCCGCCACCTGGACTTCGAAGCCTTCCGTTCGATCGCCGATGAAGTGGGCGCACTGCTCTGGACTGACATGGCGCACTTCGCCGGCCTGGTGGCCGCCGGACTGCACCCCAGCCCGGTACCGTACTCCGACGTCGTCACTTCCACCGTCCACAAGACCCTTTCCGGTCCCCGGTCCGGCGTGATCCTGGCCAAGCAGGAGTGGGCCAAGAAGCTGAACTCCAACGTGTTCCCGGGCCAGCAGGGCGGCCCGCTGATGCACGTCATCGCAGCCAAGGCCGTGGCCTTCAAGATCGCCGGCAGCGAGGAGTTCAAGGAGCGCCAGGAGCGCGTCCTGGAAGGTGCCAAGATCATCGCCGACCGCCTGAACCAGCAGGACCTCGCCGACGCCGGCGTCTCCGTCCTCACGGGTGGAACCGACGTCCACCTGGTCCTGGTGGACCTGCGCAACTCGCAGCTGGACGGCCAGCAGGCCGAGGACCTCCTGCACTCTGTGGGCATCACAGTGAACCGGAATGCCGTTCCGTTCGATCCCCGCCCCCCGATGGTCACCTCCGGCCTGCGCATCGGTACCCCCGCGCTGGCCACCCGTGGCTTCGGTGCCGCCGAGTTCACCGAGGTGGCAGAGATCATCGCCAGCGCGCTGAAGGCCGGCCAGGCTGCCGACGTCGAGTCCCTCCAGGCCCGCGTGGACAAGCTTGCTGCCGATTTCCCGCTGTACCCGCAGCACGAGCAGTGGTAAACCCCGTAGTGGGCGGCGCAACGATCCTTGACGGCAAGGCTGCCTCTGCGGAAATCAGGGCCGAGCTTGCGGATCGGATCGCCGCGCTGAAAGCCAAGGGAGTAACGCCCGGCATCGCTACCGTCCTGGTGGGCGCTGATCCGGCTTCCCAGCTTTACGTGTCCATGAAGCACCGCGAGAGCGCGAAGATCGGCATGAACTCGATCCAGCGCGAGCTGCCGGCAGACGCCACGCAGGCGGACGTCGAAGCGCTGATCGACGAACTCAACGCCGATCCTGCTTGCCACGGGTACATTGTGCAGCTGCCGCTGCCCAAGCATCTGGACACGGACGCCATCCTGGAACGGATTGATCCGGACAAGGATGCTGACGGCCTGCACCCCACTAACCTGGGCCGGCTGGTGCTCAACGTCAACGGTGAGATCACCTCGCCGCTGCCCTGCACCCCGCGTGGTGTCATCGAGCTGCTGGAGCGTAACGGCTACAGCCTCAAGGGCAAGCATGTAGTGGTGGTGGGACGTGGCGTGACGATCGGCCGTTCCATCGGCCTGCTGCTCACCCGCCGTGCCGTCAACGCGACGGTGACGCTGACGCACACCGGCACGGAGAACCTTTCCGGGCTGTTGCGCCAGGCCGACGTGATCGTCGGTGCAGCCGGCGTACGCGGGATCGTCAAGGCGGAAGACGTCAAGCCCGGTGCGGCACTGCTGGACGTTGGCGTTACCCGCGAAGAGGATCCGGAGACCGGTAAGTACAAGGTCTACGGCGACATTGATCCGGCGGCTGCCGAGGTTGCCGGCTACATCTCCCCGAACCCGGGCGGAGTCGGCCCCATGACCGTGGCGCTGCTGATGACCAACGTGGTGGAAGCCGCAGAGCGGCTGGTCGCAGAACAGGGCTAGCAAATAAAGTACGACGGCGGCACCGCACCTTTCATCTGGAAGGTGCGGTGCCGCCGTCGTTCGGGGAGGGCGCTATTTCAGCTGACCCCGGATTTCCCCGCCAGGGAACGTCTCCGTGTGGACGTTGACGTAGTAGTCACGGGGATTCGACTCGACACCCTCCAGGGCTTCCACCTGGGCAGGAACCGTGACGAGCAAGCAGGTGGAGTGGGTCCATGTGGTGGTGCCGTCCTGGGGGATGGGCAGGGGGATGACCACCGGGCCGGCCTCGTTGCGGTCACCAAGATGCATGTGGGCCGCGTGCGCCGGGACTGAGAGATTGCGGGCAGTAATGGTGTAGCAAAGCTCATTGCCATCAATCGTGTAGCTGAAGAAACCGCTGGCCCCGGTATTGGAACCGGTGGTTTCCTGCTCAGTGTTCAAGGGGATCGCCGGTCCGCCTCCCGGTGCGGCGCCTGCCGGCGTACCCACTGCCATCAGAGCAACAATCGCCCCGGCAACTGCAACTGTTCGTAATCCGTGACTTTCCATGATCCGTCCTTAGCTGGAACCTGCGTTCGGCGTCCCCCGGCGGGAATTACGGTACGCCGCACGCCGGCGGGGCACAATACCTCCTGTTCGCCAGCGGTGGAAGGTGGCAAGGGCGGTTGGCGGGTTTGAGACAATGTAGCCATGCAATCTGTGGGCACCTCAAAGTTTTCGTCCGGTTCCGCCAAGGGCGGGATGTTCCGCATCGGCGGGCTGGGTATGACGGTCTTCATCGTCGCCTTCCTGGTAGCGGTCATCTTTGCCGCCAACCAGAACGACGTCGTGGGCTGGATCGTGGCCATCATCGCGCTGTTCTGGCTGCTGCTGGCAACGTTCGTGGTTTTCAGCATCCAGAAGGCCGCCCGGAAGGCCGGAGCGAAGTTCACCGAGGCCCAGAACGCCTTCAACAGCGCTGCCGGCCGCGCGCCGTCGTCGGATTCCTCCGACCATGGCGGCACCCGGGTGGTGTCGGAGTCCCGCGCTGACGGCGTCCGCGACCTGAAGCTGGACCACTCGTTCAAGATCGTGCAGGTGCAGGTCCGGGTCATTAACGACGAGCAGGCCAAGGGCGCTGCCGCGAACCAGGACACCATCTACCGGGCCCTGGAAACCATCGAGATCACGGCCACGAACGCCAGGGACATGATCAAGTCATCCGGCACTGACGAGCCGGTCAGCGGCACCATCATCGACTAGAGTAGTGCGGGTGAGCTCGGCATTGGAGAAGGATTACCTTCGTATCGCATCAGTCAACGTCAACGGCCTGAGGGCTGCCTACAAGAACGGAATGGCGGCGTGGCTGGAACCGCGCGAAGTAGACATCCTCTGCCTCCAGGAGGTCCGCGCCCCTGACGCAATCGTCCATCAACTGCTGGGCGACGGCTGGTTCATCCTGCACGCTGAAGCCGAGGCCAAGGGCCGCGCCGGCGTAGCGATTGCCTCCCGGCAGGAACCCGTCTTTACCCGCAACGGCATCGGGGACGACTACTTCGCCACCGCAGGCCGCTGGGTGGAGGCCGACTTCTCCGTCCGCACCGCCTCAGGAACTCCTGCCCAGTTGACCGTCGCCAGTGCCTACGTGCATTCCGGCGAGGTTGGCACGCCCAAGCAGGACGATAAGTTCCGTTTCCTGGATGTCATGAGCACCCGGCTGCCGGAGCTTGCCAAGCACAGCGACCACGCCCTGGTGGTGGGGGACCTCAACGTGGGCCACACGGAACTGGATATCAAGAACTGGAAGGGCAACGTCAAGAAGGCCGGCTTCCTGCCGGAAGAGCGCGCCTACTTTGACCGCTTCTTTGGGGAAGAGATCGGCTGGAAGGATGTCCACCGGGGCCTGGCGGGTAACGTCAACGGCCCCTACACCTGGTGGTCCCAGCGCGGCAAGGCGTTCGATACGGACACCGGCTGGCGCATCGACTACCACATGGCCACCCCCGGGCTTGCTGCCGCGGCTGTTTCCGCGGTGGTTGACCGGGCGCCGTCGTGGGACACCCGCTTCTCTGACCATGCTCCGCTGGTAGTGGATTACCAGCTCTAGTCTTTAAGGCCTTCTTATGACGATCCCCACCACAGAAGCAGCCGCAGTCCCTGCGGCTGCCACCTCCACCAAGCTTGCGGCCGGCCAGAAGCACCGCGTCCTTTCCGGGATGCAGCCGTCCGCCGACTCCCTGCACCTGGGCAACTACTTGGGGGCCTTGGTCAACTGGGTCCGCATGCAGGACGAGTACGATGCCATCTTCTTCATTCCGGACCTTCACGCCATCACCGTCCCGCAGGATCCTGTGGAATTGGCGCGCCGCACCCGGATTACCGCCGCGCAGTACATTGCCGGCGGCGTGGACGTGGACAAATGCACCTTGTTCGTCCAGTCCCAAGTGCCGGAGCACGCCCAACTGGCCTGGGTCCTGAACTGCATCACCGGCATGGGCGAGGCCTCCCGGATGACCCAGTTCAAGGACAAGGCGCAGAAGCAGGGCTCGGACCATGCCAGCGTCGGGCTTTTCACCTACCCCATCCTGCAGGCTGCCGACATTCTGCTTTACCAGCCCCATGGCGTTCCGGTGGGCGAGGACCAGCGCCAGCACGTGGAGCTCAGCCGCGATCTTGCTACCCGGTTCAACAGCAGGTTCGGCGAGACATTCCAGGTTCCGGCCCCCTTCATCCAGAAGGAATCCGCCAAGATCTATGACCTGCAGAACCCCACGGCAAAGATGTCCAAGTCTGCCGAATCTCCTGCCGGCCTGATCAACCTCCTGGACGATCCCAAAGTCACGGCCAAGCGGATCAAATCCGCCGTGACTGACACGGAGACCGAAATCCGGTTCGACCGTGAGGCCAAGCCAGGCGTCTCCAACCTGCTGAGCATCTACTCTGCAATCGCCCAGCGCCCGGTGGAGCAGATTGTGGCGGAGTATGAGGGCAAGATGTACGGCCACCTGAAGGTTGATCTTGCTGAGCTGGTCTCCGGCCACCTTGCGCCCATCCGCGAGCGGGCCAACGAGCTGCTGGCAGACCCGGCCGAACTGGACCGGCTCCTGGCCCTCGGCGCGGACAAAGCCCGTGAAATCGCCTCAGCAACGCTTCGCGACGTCTACGCCAAGGTAGGGTTCCTTCCCTACGGCGGCACCCTGGGAGCCCGCTAGTCCCATGACGTCCACCAGCGGTGCCCGCGAAGGAGCGAATGTAGGAGTCATTCTGGGCTTCCCGCCTGCCATCGCCGAGGAACTGCAACGGTGGCGGGCTTCGTTCGGCGATCCCATGGCCCACATCATCCCGGCGCACATCACGTTGGTCACCACCACGATGACCGAGGACTGGGAAGCCACCCACAGCCACGTCCGCGAAGTCGCCCGCAGGCAGGAGCGGTTTACGGTCACAATTTCCGGGACGGGTTCATTCCGGCCGGTGTCCCCGGTGGTGTTCCTGAACGTTGAAGACGGCTTCGGGGAATGCGTGGCATTGCACGAGAAACTCCAGTCCGGTCCCTTGGAACGCGAGTTGCCGTTCCCGTACCACCCCCATGTCACAATCGCCCACGACGTCGCCCCGGAGAGCCTGGACGAGGCCGAGACAGCGCTGCGTGACTACAGCGCCACCTTCCCTGTGGTTAGCATGGGACTTTACGAGCACGGCGCGGATGGAATTTGGCAGCTACGGGAAGAGCTGGACTTTGGGACCGAAACAGACAGCGACGACGAACCATGGCTCGCAGGGAACGACGAAGCCGCCCCTACCCACTGAGCGCGCGCGGCTGAAGCTGGCGGTCATCCACCGCAGGATGGACTGGGGACGTACCCGGAGGTCAAAGGCGGGACTTGGTCCTCAGCTCCTGGCTATGCTGCAGTGGCTGCTTGCCTCCCTGAATGCGTTCCGGCCCATGCGTGCCTGGCAGCACTACAGCCGCCAGCACGGTCCGCTGATGAGCGCCGGGATCGGCTTCACCATGTTTTTCTCCATCACGGGCCTCCTGACCACCGGCTTTTCGATTGCCGGGCTGGTCCTCAGGGACCAGCCCGCGTTGCTCGACAGTGTGGTGGCCAGTGTTGCTGAAGCCGCCCCGGGACTCCTGAAGGTGAACGGCGGCGAGGGCCTGGTGGACCCGCAGGACCTCCTCAATCCGGTGGGGCTCGGCTGGACCGCCGTGATCGCCGCCGTGGTAACGGTGGTCACGTCGCTGGGCTGGCTGAACGGGCTGCGTGAGGGCCTGCGCGGGGTGCAGCAACTGCCTCCGTTGACCATCAACCCCGTGCTCCTGAAACTGCGCGACGCCGGCATCCTGGTGTTGTTGGGCATCGCGTTGGTGGTCAGTTCGGGCGCCTCGCTGATCTTCGGCACAGCGGCCGGCTGGGTTGCTGACTTCCTGTCCTTGGATGACGCGGTAGCCGGGCCGCTGACGACGACGATCAAGATCGGGGTGCCCCTGGTCCTGAGCTGGGCTACCGCCCTGATTATGTTCCGGCTCGCCGCCGGTCTGGAGCTGGGCCGCCGCGCCATGCTGGAGGGCACTGTCCTGGCCGCCGTGGGAACCAGCGTCCTGCAGATTTTCAGCACCGAACTACTGGCCGGTGCGGGACGAAACCCGCTGCTTGCACCATTTGCGATCATCATCGGCCTGCTCATCTGGTTCAACCTGATCAGCCAGGTGTACCTGGTGGCCGGTTCCTGGGCCGCCATCCGGGAGGTTGACCTGAGTTCGGGGGAGGCTCCCCACAAGCCGGTCCTTGGCTCGCGGCGCGTAGTGCCCCGCACCTGAAGCTGTACTCCTGCCGGGAAAGTGCTCAGGGCGATTGCACCAGCCCTTCCCAGGAGACTGCCCAATCCGACGGGAAGCCGGGAGCGTGCCGGTCCGGGCCGCCGTCCCACCCCGCGGCCATCAGCGCGACGGCGGACAGGAGCCCGCCGTTGCCGGGCAGGTACAGCGGCAGGGATTCGGTCTGCCGGTTGTGCCCATTGGCCAGGACGGTGTTCTTCCCGGCGCCCAGCAGGAGGGCGTCCACCGCGGCTTCCGGGTCCTCGAGCCGCGCCGCCGTCATGGCCATCACCGGATAGTCCCATCCCCAAGTTGTGGCCCAGTCCCAATCGGCAAGCACGTCCTTGAGGGTGGCGCGCATGATGTCCGGATCAATCAGGTCCGTCTGCGGAAGGACGCCCAGGGCGCACAACATGGAGGGGTGGTCCGTGCGGATCGTGAACGGCTCGACGTCGATCGCCGCGTAGACGCCGTCGATCACTCGTGGCGGCACCATTCCCTCTGCTACGTCCAGCCATTCCTGTACGGGCTCCAAACCCAGGCGGTTCCGCCACGCCGCCGCGATCCGAAGGCCCCACTGCCAGTAGGCCAGCTCGAATGTGGGGTTGGTGACTCTTGACCGGATGGAGCCGTAGCTTTCCTGGGCCGGGATCAGCGGTGAGCCCAGTTCGTATCCGCGCTCCGTGGGGTGGGCAAAGCTCGCCATGAACGCTGCGGACTCGAAGACGATCTCCGCAAACTCCTCCAACACCTCTTTGTTCGGGTTGGCCCGGTAAACCAGCTCGGCCAGGTGGATGGGGTGGGGTTGCTGCCAGATCAGGAAGGTGCCGATCGGGCTGGGGCTCTCGCGCCCGTCCGGACCTACCTGCTTGGGCCAGCGGACGCCGTCGAATCCCTGGGCCTTGGCGGTCTGCCGCGATGTTTCCAGCACCGTGGAGTACCACCGCAGCGAGGGCAGCAGGAGTTCCGGCCGGTTCCAATGCGCGAAGTGGGCAGCATGCCACCAATGCATCTCAAGATGGAACCGGCCCCGCCACGAATTGCATACCAGCCCGGTTTCCTGCGGCGGCAAGGAGCCAGAGCAGTTGATGGCCGTGAGGTATTGGGACAGGACGATCCTGCGCTCCAGTTCCTTGGCCCGGGGATCGCTGGTGACGCTGAGGTCGATCGCTCCACCGGAAGCCCAAAACTCCGGCCAATATGCCTCGGATGCCGCTGCAACGCTGGCCCCTGGAGAATGAACGACGCCGGTTCCGCCTTCGCCGCCCTGTCCTGCCCCGGGTGCCTCCCGGGACAGCCTGTTGTTGCCGCGCGGAATGCAGTCACCGTCTCCAGCGGAAAGGAACGCCACCGAGAAGTCCAGCACGGGTACGGAATCTCCCGTTTCTGAGGGTGCAGCCGTGATTCGGAGGCAGTGCTGGCCACTTTGGGCAACGTGGATGTCCTTGCCCGTGATTACCACCTGGTAGCGGGAGTCGTCCAGCTCGCGGGAAGCCGTCCACGCCGACATGCCCGCCCCGGTAAAGGACGGGGACGCTGCGCCCAAGGTGGTGGTGTGGGCATCCGGGGTGTCCCAGTCCGCGGCGTCGTGCCAGGCTTCGGAACCGTACGGGAAGCTGATGGCCACCTCCAGTCCCGCAGCCAGCGCGGCCGATTCCACGCGGAACCCCAGTTCGTCACGGTCCGGGTGGCACGCCGTTATGACTTTGGCCGGGAATTCGGCGATGGTGAATTCGCTGATGACCACTCCGGACCACAAGTCCAGCGTTTGTGCGGTGTCCTCGATATCCGACTCAGTCAGGTCCCTGACGACGCCGTCCTCCAGCAGGCGGAAGCCGATCCGGCCCAGGTCCAGGCGGTGCGGATTGGCCCGCAGCCAGGTCTCGCCTTGGGATGTGCCCGTCTCGCGGTCATTGACGATGCCTCCCACCATGTCCACGTAGGGGACAGGTCCGCGGGGCGAGTCGTAGACCACCGTTGACCCGGCCAGGTCATATGGCTGGGCAGGCGGCACGGAGTGCCAGCCCCACTGGGCCTGGGTGCCCAACAGCGTGCCCGGAGGCAAGTCGCTCCGGGCTCCCACCGGGTAGGACCCGGGCAGTGACTGCAGCCCGGTGAGGTCCATGGTGAACGCGAATTCGCCATTGCCCACGGACACCGGGCTGCAGCGGTCAAGGGACCGCTGGTGGACATTGTGCCGCCGGACCAACTCCTGGCGATCGATTCGAGCGGGTAATTGCGAATTGCTGTGTTGGCTGTGCACGGGGCACGCCCTCCTGGTGCTGTCTGCTTTGACTGCTGCTGGGGACAATCCGGTCAAATGGGTGGCGGTTTCGCCGGGTGGCGGGACAAATGCCCATACCGCAGAAACCGATTTCCGAAACGATTCAATCCTTGTCCTGTGGGCGGGGGATGTCAAGCATCCGGCCCTCATGGCAGAACCCTTGACGCCCGGGAACCCTGTTGATACGTTTCAGGAACCGATTTCTGATCGAAGGAAAAATTTGCCCGATGACGCGTAAAATTGCCCGAAGCCTCCGAAAAACCATTGCCATTGCCTCTGTCGTGAGCATGTTGGCCCTATCGGTTGGATGTTCCAATTCCCCCTCCGGCCAGCCCGAAGACGGACCCGTGGAGATCAGGTTTGCCTGGTGGGGCAACGCCACCCGGGCCGAGATCACCAGCAAGGCCATCAACGAGTTCGAGTCGGCCAATCCAACCATCAAGGTCAAGCCCGAATACGGCGACATCGGTGGTTATTTCGACAAGTTGGCCACCCAGGTGGCCGCAAACGACGCCCCTGACGTGATCACCATGGGCGGTGCCTACCCGGCCGAATACGCCAACCGTGGTGCACTCCTTGATCTCGCAAAGGTGAGCGGCGTGCTGGATCTTTCCGACACGGACCAGGGTGCCCTGGAAAATGGGCAGGTCCAGGGCACGCAGTATGGCGTCTCCACCGGAGCCAACGCTCTGGCCGTTGTGGCGAACCCTGCCGTCTTCCAGGCGGCAGGCGTGCCACTGCCGGAGGACGGCAGCTGGTCTTGGGACGATTTCTCCCGGATCGCGGCGGAAGTAACTGCCAAAAGCCCCGCCGGAACCTACGGCACCGCCACTGTCCTAACCCACGATTCGCTGGACGCCTACGCGCGCCAGCGGGGTGAGGCGCTGTACACGCAGGACGGTGCACTGGGCCTGGGCAAGGAGACGGTACGTGACTACTTCGAGCTCTCTGCACAACTCAGCGAATCGGGAGCGGCGCCCGGCGCCTCCGAAACCGTGGAAAAGCTCGACGCCAGCACTGAACAGACCCTGATGGGCATGGGACAAGCCGGCATGATGCTCACCTGGAGCAACTCGCTGACCGCGCTGAGCAAGGCTTCCGGATCCGACCTGGTCCTGCTGAATCTGCCGGGCGAATCGCCCACGCCGGGTATCTGGCTTCAGTCCTCGCAGTTCTACACCATCTCGGCCCGCAGCAAGCATACGGAAGCGGCGGCAAAGCTGGTGGACTTCCTGGTCAACCATGAAGCCGCGGCCACCATCATCCAGAGCGACCGGGGTGTACCCAGCAACCCGGAAATGCGTGCCGCCATCCAGGAGCTGCTCACGCCCCAGGGCAAGGTGGAAGCCGCCTACATTGACCAGGTGGGCAAGAAGGACTTTGCCCCCACATTCATCGGGCCTACCGGCTCCACCGCGGTCAAAGAAATCACCGAGCGGATCAACACCGAGGTCCTCTTCAAGCGGCTGAGCCCGGAGAAAGCCGCTGAGCAGTGGCTCAATGAAAGCAAGGCTGCCATCGGCAAATAAACGCCGGCGGTCCCGTCCCTAGCCGGCGTCCTGTCCCACAAGGTAGGGGTCGGCCCACGCGCCTACAATCCGTGCAGCCCTGGCCGCCTGGCCTTTACCGGTCAGGAGGTGCTCGCTGCCTTCCAAGGAGACGAAACTCTTGGGATGGCGCGCGGTCAGGAAAATCTCGCTGGCATTGTCGATCCCCACCACATTATCGGTAGGGGAGTGCATCACCATCAGAGGTGTGTGGAGCGTCCGGATGCAGTCGCGAAGATCGGCACGCTCCACATCCTCGACGAAGTGCCGGCGGACTTCCATGGGCCGGCCTCCCAGGTTCACCACAGCACTGCCGTCGCGGAGGATGGCATCGATCTCGGAGTCGAACATGTGCTCAACGTGCTTGGGTTCGTACGGGGCGGCGATCGTGACGATGGCGCCGAGCCCCGGTATGTTGCGGGCGGCCGAGAGCACTGCCGCGCCGCCGAAGGAGTGGCCCACCAGCAGTGAGACCGGCCGGCCCTGACCCTGGAGGAATTCAGCGGCGAGGACGGTGTCCGCCACCTTGACGCTGAATGATCCCGCGGACCAGTCGCCCTCGGAGCCGCCCAGCCCCAGGTTGTCGAAGCGCAGCATCCCAATGCCCTGTTCTGCCAGCCCCTTGCAGATACGGGCCGCGGCAGGGCTGTCCTTGCCTAGGGTGAGCCCGTGGGAAAAGAGGCCCCAGCCCCGTACAGGCCCTTCGGGGACGTCCACTATGCCGGCAAGTGCATGGCCGGTACTTCCCGTGAAGCTGATCTTCTCTGAGCGTGACACGCTGTTCTCCTTGCAGTGCAATGGCCGGATGCGCCGGCTAGGACGGGACGGAATTAGGGACGGCAGAATTAACGACGGCGGCGCCCCACACCATCCGTGGTGAGCGGCGCCGCCGTCGTGGTGTTCCAACAGTGTGTTGGGAACCTAGATCTTGCGGGACAGGATTGCCTGCTTGACCTCGGCAATGGCCTGCGTGACCTGGATGCCGCGGGGGCATGCTTCCGAGCAGTTGAAGGTGGTACGGCAGCGCCATACGCCTTCCTTGTCGTTCAGGATTTCCAGGCGCATGTCGCCGGCATCATCGCGGGAATCGAAGATGAAGCGGTGTGCGTTGACGATCGCAGCCGGGCCGAAGTATTGGCCGTCGGTCCAGAACACCGGGCAGGACGACGTACACGCGGCGCAAAGGATGCACTTGGTGGTGTCGTCGAACCGCTCACGGTCCTCGGCGGACTGCAGGCGTTCCTTGGTGGGCTCGTGGCCGCGGTTGATGAGGAAGGGCATCACTTCACGGAAGGACTGGAAGAACGGTTCCATGTCCACAATGAGGTCCTTCTCCACCGGCAGGCCCTTGATGGGCTCAACCGTGATGGGCTTGGACGTATCCAGGTCCTTCAGGAGGGTCTTGCAGGCCAGGCGGTTGCGGCCGTTGATGCGCATGGCATCGGAACCACAGACGCCGTGGGCGCAGGAGCGGCGGAAGGAAACGCTGCCGTCGTGCTCCCACTTGACCTTGTGGAGGGCGTCCAGCACGCGGTCCGTGCCGTACATGGTGAGCTCGAAGTCATCCCAGCTGGCTTCCTCGGAAACCTCAGGGTTGTACCGGCGCACCCGGAGCGTGATGTTGAACGTAGGGATTTCCCCGCCGCCGCCAACGCCGGCGGGCAGTTCGATCTTGGAGGCTGGCTCAGCGAGTTCAGCGGTCATCTTAGTACTTCCTCACCATCGGCTCGTAGCGGGTAAAGACAACGGGCTTCGTGCCCAGGCGGATGCCGGCGATTGCCTCAGCTGATCCGTCTTCCGGAGCGTGGTCGTCCTTGTACGCCATGGAGTGCTTCATGAATTTCTCGTCGTCGCGGTCCGGGAAGTCCTCGCGGAAGTGTCCGCCGCGGGATTCTTCGCGGTGCAGGGCTGCCACGGTCATGACCTTGGCCAGTTCCAGGAGGAACCCCAGTTCCACGGCTTCGAGCAGGTCAAGGTTGAAGCGCTTGCCCTTGTCCTGGACGCTGATGTTCCGGTAGCGCTCCTCGAAGGACTCGATGTCCTTAAGTACCTTGTTGAGGGTGTCCGCCGTCCGGAACACCTGCATGTTGGCATCCATGGTGTCCTGCAGGTCCTTGCGGATTACAGCCACCTTCTCGGTGCCGGTGCCGTTGCGCGCAATGTTCAACAGATCGATTGTGTAAGCTTCCGGGTCTTCCGGAAGGTCCACGTACTCCGCCGTCTTGGCGTATTCGGCGGCGGCAATACCGGCCCGCTTGCCGAAGACGTTGATGTCCAGCAGGGAGTTGGTGCCCAGGCGGTTGGAACCGTGGACGGAAACGCAGGCGACTTCACCAGCGGCGTACAGGCCAGGAACAACCGTGTTGTTGTCCTGCAGTACCTCGGTGGTGATGTTGGTGGGAATGCCGCCCATGGCGTAGTGCGCCGTGGGGAACACGGGAACGGGCTCGGTGTACGGCTCCACGCCCAGATAGGTACGGGCGAACTCGGTGATGTCCGGGAGCTTGGCATCGATGTGGGCTGGTTCCAGGTGGGTCAGGTCCAGGAGGACGTAGTCCTTGTTCGGACCGCAGCCGCGGCCTTCGCGGACCTCGTTGGCCATGGAGCGGGCCACGATGTCACGGGGTGCCAGGTCCTTGATGGTGGGGGCGTAGCGCTCCATAAAGCGCTCACCCTCGGAGTTGCGAAGGATGGCACCTTCACCACGGGCTGCCTCGGAGAGGAGGATGCCCAGGCCGGCCAAGCCGGTCGGGTGGAACTGGAAGAACTCCATGTCTTCCAAGGGGATGCCGCGGCGAAACGCGATTCCCATGCCGTCGCCGGTAAGCGTATGTGCGTTGGACGTGGTCTTGAAGACCTTGCCCGCGCCACCGGAAGCGAACACCACTGACTTCGCCTGGAAGACGTGGAGCTCGCCGCTGGCGAGGTCGTAGGAGACCACGCCGGCAACACGCTTCTGCTTGTACGGCGTGCCGTCTTCGCGGACAGCGTCTTCTTCGACGGTCAGCAGGTCCAGGACGTAGTACTCGTTGTAGAACTCAACGTTGTGCTTGACGCAGTTTTGGTACAGGGTCTGCAGGATCATGTGGCCGGTACGGTCCGCGGCGTAGCAGGCCCGGCGTACGGGTGCCTTGCCGTGGTCGCGTGTGTGGCCGCCGAAGCGGCGCTGGTCAATGCGGCCTTCGGGCGTGCGGTTGAACGGCAGGCCCATCTTTTCCAGGTCAAGCACGGCGTCGATGGCTTCCTTGGCCATAACCTCAGCTGCATCCTGGTCCACCAGGTAGTCACCGCCCTTGACGGTGTCGAAGGTGTGCCACTCCCAGTTGTCTTCCTCGACATTGGCCAGAGCCGCGCACATGCCACCCTGTGCTGCACCTGTGTGCGAGCGGGTGGGGTAAAGCTTGGTCAGTACTGCTGTTCGTGCCCGCTGACCGGATTCAATCGCTGCACGCATGCCAGCGCCACCGGCACCGACGATCACGACGTCGTACTTATGGACCTGCATACCAGACGCTCTTTCTCTCAAAATTCGCTATAAAACCACGGGCAGGCGTTGCCTGCACCGCAAAATCCCCGGAACGATTGCTGCCTTGGAGCAGCAGACGATGGCCTAGGCGGGGCAGAAGCTGCCCGGCAGCGGCACTCCGTTGACTACTGGGCACGGGTTGAAGGTGAAGATCACCAGAGTGCCAAGGACCACAATGACAATGGTGGCCGCGTAGAGGACAATCTTGAGCCACATACGGGTGGCGTCCTTCTCGGCGTAGTCGTTGATGATGGTGCGTACGCCGTTGGTACCGTGCAGCATGGCCAGCCACAGCATGGCAAGGTCCCAGATCTGCCAGAACGGATCTGCCCACTTGCCGGCAACAAAACCGAAGTCGATGGCATGGATGCCTTCGCCTACCAGCAGGTTGACGAACAGGTGGCCGAAGATGAGGACAACCAGCACAACGCCGGAGAGCCGCATGAACAACCAGGCAAACATCTCGAAGTTGCCCTTCGAGGAACCGGTCCGGCGGTACTTGGGATCAATCCGGCCGCTGCCGGGCTGTCCACTGCGTGGGCTGGGAATCGTTGCAGTCATTGCTTAGTGACCTCCGAATGCGAGGGACAGGTGACGGATCGCGAAAGCGGCGACGGTGACGATCCAGAGTCCAAGGACAACCCACAGCATCTGGCGCTGGTACTTGGCGCCCTGCTTCCAGAAGTCGACTGCGATGATCCGCAGGCCGTTGAACGCGTGGAAGACGATTGCGGCCACCAGACCGGTTTCGCCCAGCGCCATCAGCGGGTTCTGGTAGGTGCCGATCACGGCGTTGTAGGCCTCCGGGGAAACCCGGACCAATGATGTGTCGAGCACATGGACCAACAAGAAGAAAAAGATCACGACACCCGTAATCCGGTGTCCAACCCAGGACCACATGCCTTCACGGCCGCGGTACAAGGTGCCAGCTGGTTTCGTCGGCACTGAATAAACCTCCCTGCAACACAGCGGCGCTGGCATGGGATCCACGCGGGGAAACGCCTGCTGCGAGAGCACTCATAGCTCAGGCCTAAATCTAGGCTTCGCTCACAGCTTATTCAATTTAGGGACCCCTTGGTGAAGTGCCGGCAGGCCGTTTTCGGGCCGATTGAGACCAAAGACACGTTTGGTCCACTCGCATTCATGGGTTAGGGACGCACGATGCGTCCGGCATCCGGTCGCGTCCGGTTCCGCTGGTGCCAGGTCCGCTACAGTAAGGCGTGATGAGTACAGAGAAAACGACAGGCCAGGCATCACCGTTGGACCGCTTTATCGCGGTAATTCCGGCGGGCGGGGTGGGGACCCGGCTTTGGCCGCTATCGCGTGCAGCAGCTCCCAAATTCCTTCACGACCTGACCGGTTCCGGCAGCACATTGCTGCGGGCCACCTACGACAGGCTGGAACCCTTGGCCGGCAGTCGTATGCTCGTGGTCACGGGTGCGGCCCACCGGGACGCTGTCTGCCGCCAGTTGCCTGAGGTCAGCGACGCCGATCTGGTGCTGGAGAGCGAACCGAAGGACTCGGGCGCCGCCATCGGCCTGGCTGCTGCGATCCTGCATCAGCGGGACCCGGACACGATTATGGGTTCGTTCGCCGCGGACCATGTCATCAGCCCGGACGAGCTGTTCCAGGAAGCCGTACAGGAGGCGATCCACACAGCTGCCACGGGCAAGATCGTGACCATCGGCATTATGCCGACGCATCCGTCCACGGGATTTGGCTACATCCGTTCGGGTGCCAACCTCAACGTGCCGTCAGCGCCCAGCGCACAGGCCGTCGTGGAGTTTGTTGAAAAGCCGGATGAGGACGTTGCCCGTCAGTATGTGGAGAGCGGCGAGTATGTCTGGAACGCCGGCATGTTCGTAGCTCCCGTATCCCTGATGCTGAAACACCTTGAGGCCAACCAGCCTGAGCTGTTCAGCGGCCTTCAGGAGATAGCCCAGGCCTGGGATACCCCGGCCCGGGATGAAGTGACCGCCCGCGTGTGGCCCGAGCTTCCCAAGATTGCGATCGACTACGCGGTGGCCGAGCCTGCTGCGGCCGCCGGTGACGTCGCCGTTGTGCCGGGCACCTTCCGGTGGGACGACGTCGGGGATTTCGCTTCGGTAGGCCGTCTCAACAGTGCCCGTGAAGTCGACGACGTCACGGTTCTGGGTGCCGGTGCACGAGTCTTCACGGAGAACTCCAGCGGTGTAGTGGTTTCGGATACAAAGCGCGTTATTGCCCTGATCGGGATCGAGGACGTGGTGATCGTGGATACCCCGGATGCCCTCCTGGTGACCACCATGGCGAATTCCCAGCGGGTGAAGGCTGCAGTGGCTGCGCTCAAAGCCAGCGGCGACACCGACGTACTCTAGATTTCCGTCCGCCAACTGGCCCCTGGGTTAGTAAGCCGTAACGCACCGCAGGGTGATGCCGTTATTGGCGGGCGGATCGCTAGAGTGTTTTAGTGCGCAACTACACTACCGAAGCCGAACCCACCGTCCTGGTGGGCCCGTGGCTGGAACCCCTGCTGCCCGAGATGATCGATTTCCGCAGGGACCTGCATGCGCACCCAGAGCTTTCCTTCAAGGAATTCCGCACTACTGACAAGCTGGTGGCCCGGCTCGCGGCTGCGGGCCTGAAGCCGCGCCGGCTCGAAGGCACCGGGGTTACCGTGGACATCGGCGAAGGGCCCATCGCCACGGCACTTCGGGGCGACATTGATGCACTCCCCATCATCGAGGAGACCGGGCTTCCGTTCGCTTCGCGCAACCACGGCGTTACCCATGCCTGCGGGCACGACATCCACACCACCACCATGCTCGGCGTCGCCCTGGTGCTGCAGAGCATGCACCGTGAAAAACCATTGCGCGGCCGCGTGCGGATTATTTTCCAGCCAGCCGAGGAAACCATGCCGGGCGGTGCGCTGAGCTGCATCGAGCAGGGAGTCCTGGACGGCGTGCCGCGCATCCTGGCGCTGCACTGCGATCCCAGGATCGACGTCGGAAGGATCGGTACGCGAATCGGTGCCATCACGTCGGCCTCGGACACCATCAAGATCGAGCTCAGCGGCCGCGGCGGCCACACATCGCGACCCCACCTCACCGAGGACCTGGTCTTTGCCCTCGCCCAGATCGCTGTCAACGTGCCCGCGGTGCTTTCGCGCCGGGTGGACGTACGCAGTGGGGTCTCAGTGGTGTGGGGCCAGATCAACGCCGGATCCGCACCGAACGCCATACCCGGCACCGGATACATGGCGGGCACCATGCGCTGCCTGGACAGGGATGCCTGGCATGCAGCCGGCGAACTCCTTGACGAGGTTGTGCAGCAGGTTGCCGCTCCCTACGGCGTAGAGGTGCGGCTGGAACACACCAGGGGAGTGCCCCCGGTTGTTAACTCCGAGCATGAAACCGCGCTGATCGAGGCCGCCGCCCGTGCCGAGCTGGGCGAAGGTGCCGTGGTTCTTACGCCGCAGTCCATGGGCGGGGAGGACTTCGCCTGGTTCCTGGCCGAGCGGCCCGGTGCCATGATGCGCCTGGGAACCATGACTCCCGGCGGCGAGGAGTTCGACCTGCACCGCGGCGACTTCATCGTGGATGAGCGGGCGTTGGGCTTCGGAATCCAGGTGCTGACGGCTGCGGCCCTCCGCACCATCCGGGACCTGTAGCCGGGGCGGCATAAACAACAAGACCTTCCCGGACCTGCCGCAGGCGTGTATAAGTTGTGCACAATTGAATTGTGCAGTAGCATCTTTTTATGACCGATGCTCCCCGCCTTGACCGCCAGGTATGTTTCGCGCTGTATTCGGCATCCCGTGCGGCTACGGCGCTTTACCGGCCACTCCTGGATGAACTGGGCCTGACGTACCCGCAGTACCTCGTGATGCTGGTGCTGTGGGAAGACGAACCCCGGGGCGTTAAGGAACTCGGTGGGGAACTGGGGCTGGACTCGGGCACTCTTTCACCATTGCTGAAGCGGCTGGAATCACTGGGGCTGGTGGAAAGGCGGCGGTCCGGAGAGGACGAGCGCCGGGTCGCCATCCACCTCACCCCTGCCGGCAGCGCGCTCAGCAGCAAGGCCGGGGGCATCCCGCAGCGCCTTGCGGAGGCCGCCGGGCTCTCTGCGGAAGAACTGGACCAACTGCACAGCACCCTGGAACGGCTTACGTCAGCCCTCCACCAATCGCGCTAGGACCCAACCATGCCAGGACTGCCTACCGGCAGCCACGGCCATACCTCTGCCCACCCAATAGAGAATGGATTCCCTTGAAGACTCTTTACACTGCCCATGCCCTCGCCTCGGGCGAAGGGCGCGACGGCAACGCGCGCAGCAATGACGGCAAACTCGATGTGGCCCTGGCCAGTCCCGTGGAACTTGGCGGAAACGGCCAGGGAACCAACCCGGAGCAGTTGTTCGCGGCCGGCTATGCTGCCTGCTTCCACTCGGCCCTGCGCCTCGTGGGCCGCCAGGCAAAAGCCGACCTCACCGATTCGGCAGTGGCCGCCCGCGTCCACCTGGGATCCCTCGAAGGCGGCGACGGCTTTGGCCTTGCTGCCGAGCTGGAGATTGCCCTGCCCGCCCTTGACCTGGCAACGGCTGAAGAACTCGTAGCCAAGGCCCACCAGGTGTGCCCCTACTCCAATGCCACCCGCGGCAACATCACGGTGGACATCAAGATCCTGGAATTCGCAGCATGAGCAACGTAACAGTACTGCCCGCGACGTCCCCCGAAATCCGGCTGGCTTCCCGTCCGGTAGGCCGGCCCGTTCCGGAAAACTTTGAGCTGGCCGAAGCTACGGTCCCTCAACTGGACGAGGGCCAGATCCTGGTCCGCAACCTCTATATCTCCGTGGATCCGTACATGCGCGGCCGCATGAACGACGTCAAGTCCTACTCGGCACCGTTTGCGGTGGGTGCAGCGCTCGACGGCGGTGCCGTGGGTGAGGTCATCGCGTCCCGGTCCGAGGCGCGCAAGGTGGGTGACGTCGTCGTCCATCAGCTGGGTTGGCGCGAATATGCAGTCCTCGATGCCGCCGGCACCACCGTCGCGCGGACGGATCTGGCTCCTGCCTCAGCGTTCCTTGGCGCACTCGGCATGACCGGGCTGACCGCCTACGCGGGACTGTTGAAGGTGGCTGAGTTCAAGCCCGGCGATGTTGTGTTTGTCTCCGGGGCCGCAGGTGCCGTTGGCTCGCTGGTGGGCCAGATCGCCAAGGCCATGGGCGCTGCCAAGGTCATTGGCAGCGCGGGAACCCCGGAGAAGGTCGCCAGGCTCCTGGAGCTGGGATTCGACGAGGCCTTCAACTACCGCGATGCCCCGGTCCTTGACCAGCTGAAAGCAGCGGCAGGGGAGGGCGGCATCGACGTCTACTTCGACAACGTAGGCGGCGATCACCTCGAAGCGGCGCTGAGCACCCTGAACGTGGGCGGCCGGGTGGCCATGTGCGGGGCCATCTCGCAGTACAACTCGACCGAACCCACTCCGGGTCCACGGAACCTGATGCTGGCCATCGGCAAGCAATTGACCCTCCGGGGTTTCCTGGTGGGCGGCCAACGCCAGCACGGCGCCGAGTTTGCCGAACGGATGGCCGGCTGGCTGGCCGACGGAACGCTCAGGTATGACGAGACGGTGGTGGATGGACTGGAGAATGCCCCGCAGGCATTTATGGACCTGCTTGAAGGAGCCAATACCGGCAAGATGCTGGTCCGTCTCTGACAGCAAGTCTCCGGTTTATAAGCAAGCAGGGCGTCGGCCGTTTGGCCGGCGCCCTACTGCTTGGTAACAAATTCTCAACAATCTGAGGATTCGCGGCGATGTGTGATAGCGCACGTGGCGCAGCCCACTACAGTGGCTTCATCAGTGCGCCTCGGCGCAGTGCTGCGAAGCCTCAGTGAAAACAGAATTTCAGTGCAGAAACGGACACTCATTGAATTCAGGTCGTAGCGCCACTCTCTTCATCCTGGAGGAAAATTGAAGACATCACTGCGTGCCACCCTAAAGCGCGGTTCCATGGCCGGAATGGCCACTGTGGGCGCCACCGCGCTCCTTCTCACTGCCTGTGGCGCAGCTCCGGAAACCGGCGGGTCCACAGAAGCTGCCACCGACTATACCGGCTGCATCGTCTCCGACTCCGGTGGATTCGATGACCAGTCCTTCAACCAGTCCTCCTACGAGGGCCTGAAGAAGGCAGAGAAGGATCTTGGCATCAAGGTCAACCAGGTTGAATCCAAGACCAACAACGACTTCGAGCCCAACCTGCGCGCCATGGTCACCGCCGGCTGCGACCTCACCGTTACGGTGGGCTTCCTCCTGGGCGACGCCACCAAGACCCAGGCCGAGGCCAACCCGGACAGCCACTTCGCCATTGTGGACTTCGCCTACGAGACTCCCATCGAGAATGTCAAGCCGATCATCTACGACACGGCCCAGGCTGCGTTTATGGCCGGCTACCTGGCTGCCGGAACCACGAAGACCGGCACCGTTGCCACCTTCGGCGGCATCAAGATTCCCACCGTCACCATCTTCATGGACGGCTACGCCGATGGCGTGAAGTACTTCAACGAACAGAAGGGCAAGGACGTTAAGCTCCTTGGCTGGAACAAGGAAGCCCAGGACGGCAGCTTCACGGGCGACTTCGAGAAGCAGGACGTCGGCAAGCAACTGACCCAGAACTTCCTGGACCAGGGCGCGGACATCGTGATGCCCGTAGCCGGTCCGGTAGGCAAGGGCGCAGGCGCTGCACTGACCGAGGCCAAGGCCGCGGGCAAGGACGTCAAGCTCATCTGGGTCGACTCCGACGGCTTCCTCACCGCTCCTGAATACAAGGACATCATGCTCTCCTCCGTCATGAAGAAGATGGGCGAGGCTGTGGAGGACGTCGTGAAGGAAGACAAGGACGGCAACTTCAACAACGATCCCTACGTCGGCACCCTGGAGAACGACGGCGTCAGCCTGGCTCCGTTCCACGGCTTCGACGCCGAAGTTCCGGCCGAGCTGAAGACCGAACTTGAGCAGATCAAGAAGGACATCATCGACGGCAAGCTCAAGGTTGAATCTGCCGCGAGCCCCAAGGCCTGATTCCCCTGCGCAAGGCGCCACCCCCGGTTGGTCATTGACTGCCGGGCGGTGGCGCTTTTCGTTGGGTACATGTCCACTAGGCTGGTGCTGCAGCCACATATCCCGTCCGGATCGCGGACGCTTCGAGAATGGTCAGAGTTTTGAAACTTGAACTCAGAGGGATCACCAAACGCTTCGGCTCCCTGCTCGCCAACGATCACATAGATGTGGTGGTTGAACCCGGACAGATCCACTGTCTGCTGGGCGAGAACGGGGCCGGCAAGTCCACCCTGATGAATGTGCTGTACGGGCTTTACGATCCCACCGAGGGGCAGATCCTCATCGACGACGCCCCGGTTTCCTTCCGGGGTCCCGGAGACGCCATGGCCGCCGGAATCGGCATGGTCCACCAGCACTTTATGCTGGTACCCGTCTTCACCGTGGCGGAAAACGTGGCGCTTGGCGCCGAATCCACCAAGGCCGGGGGCTTCCTCAACCTTGAGGACACCCGACGGAAAATCCGTGAGATTTCGGACAAATACGGGTTCGACGTCGATCCTGACGCTTTGGTGGAAGACCTCCCTGTTGGTGTCCAGCAGCGGGTGGAAATCATCAAGGCGCTGGTGCGCAACGCCAAGGTCCTGATCCTGGATGAGCCCACGGCTGTACTCACGCCGCAGGAAACCGACGAACTACTGGACATCATGCGGCAGCTCAAATCCAACGGGACGTCCATTGTCTTCATTTCGCACAAGCTGCGTGAGGTCAAGGCTGTCTCGGACACCATCACCGTCATCCGGCGCGGCAAGGTGGTGGGCACCGCGGATCCTTCCGCTGCCACTACGGAACTCGCCTCCATGATGGTGGGCCGCGCGGTCAACCTCACGTTGGACAAGGCACCCGCCCAGCCGCAGGAAACCACGTTCCAGGTCCGGGACCTCACGGTGATTGCTCCCAATGGCACCCACACCGTGGACGGCATCAGCTTCGACATCGCGCGGGGCGAGATCCTCGCGATTGCCGGTGTCCAGGGCAATGGCCAGACCGAACTGACCGAGGCCATCCTTGGCCTCCAGGACAGGGTGGCAGGTTCCGTCACATTGGACGGCAAAGAACTGCTGGGCCGCTCCGTTAAAGAGGTGCTGCACGCCGGTGTCGGGTTTGTTCCCGAGGACCGCAAGGTGGACGGCCTGGTGGGCACCTTCTCCGTGGCCGAGAACCTGGTGCTGGACCTTTACGACAAGGCGCCGTTTGCCAAGGGAATCAGCATGAGCCCGGCAAAGGTGCTGGAGAACGCGAACTCGCGCATCAAGGAATTCGACGTCAGGACCCCTGCTGCAGGCGCTGCCGCCGGCACACTCTCCGGTGGCAACCAGCAAAAGGTGGTCATGGCCCGCGAGCTCTCGCGGCCCTTGCGCCTTTTTATCGCATCCCAGCCCACCCGCGGGGTGGATGTTGGCTCGATTGAGTTCCTGCACCGGCGGATCGTCGCCGAACGGGACCAGGGCACGCCCGTCATGATCATCTCCACCGAGCTGGATGAAGTGATGGAACTGGCTGACCGGATTGCAGTCCTTTACAAGGGCAAGCTGGTGGGCATTGTTCCCGCCGGTACCGGCCGGGACGTGCTGGGCCTCATGATGGCCGGCATTTCCCCTGAAGATGCTGCCCATGCCGACAACACCAGGACCGGAGCAGCACCATCGGGCTCCGCCACCTCCACTGCCACTGCCGAAGGAGGCGACCATGCCTGAGAAGCACAAACACGTCGCGGACAAACCCGACAACGCACAGAACGCCAACGCGCCCGCGGAGGAAACTGCCGCCGTCGTCAGCGTTGATACTGCCGGCGGTGCCATGGAACCATCGGCAGTCCCGGCCACGGCCCAGAGCGGACAGCTGCCCGGCGGTCCTGACACCCTGATGCGGAAGATTTTCACGGGCAGCGGCATGGTGTCCGTGTTGGCCGTGCTCCTGGCCCTCATCATCGGCGGACTCCTGATCGCCAGCACGGATGAACGCGTCTCCACCACCGCCGGCTACCTGTTTGCCCGGCCCACCGACTTCCTCGGCGCCGTCTGGAACGCGGCAACACGTTCCTACATCGCGCTTTTCCAGGGCTCGGTCTTCAACCCGCGTGGCAACGGCCTGGCGCTGCAGTTTGCGCCGCTGATGGAAACACTGACCATCGCCACGCCGCTGATCACGGCGGGCCTGGGCGTGGCGCTTGCCTTCCGGGCCGGCCTGTTCAACATCGGTGGCCAGGGCCAGATCATCATGGCCGGCATCGTGGCCGCGTGGGTGGGCTTTGCACTGGATCTTCCCGTGGGCCTGCACCTGCTGCTGGTCCTTGTTGCCGGCATCATCGGCGGAGCCGTGTGGGGCGGGCTCGTGGGCCTGATCAAAGCGCGCACAGGTGCCCACGAGGTGATCCTGACCATCATGTTCAACTACATCGCGCTGTACTTCCTGCGCTACCTGCTGAACACTCCTGCGTTCCAGAGGCCGGGGGAGAGCAATCCGATCTCGCCCATACTGGATCCAACCGCCGTGTACCCGCAGATTTTGGGTACCCAGTACCGCCTGCACTTGGGCTTCGTGCTGGCCATTGCCGCCACGGTCCTGGTGTGGTGGCTCCTGAACCGGTCCACAGTCGGCTTCGAATTCCGTGCCGTGGGCGCCAATCCCAAGGCGGCGCAGACGGCCGGCATCAACGTTTCCCGGTCCACCATCCTGGTGATGGCCCTTGCAGGTGGATTGGCGGGCATGGCGGGCGTCGCGCAGGTAGCGGGCACCGAGAAGGTGCTCACTGATGGTGTTGCCGCAACCTATGGCTTCGACGCCATCACCGTTGCGCTGCTGGGGCGTTCGACGCCGTGGGGGACTTTTGCTGCCGGCCTGCTGTTTGGCGCCTTCCGCGCCGGAGCAGTCCAGATGCAGATCCAGACCGGTACCCCGATTGACATTGTCCTGGTGGTGCAGTCGCTGATCGTGCTGTTTATCGCGGCCCCGCCGCTGGTGCGGGCAGTGTTCGGACTGAACCCGCGCAAGAAGAAGTCCACCCCCAAGAAGGGCTCCAAAACCGGGTCCCGTGAAACCGCGCAGGCAGCCGCCGGAGGTGCAGCATGAGCACAACAGCAACGTCGCCCCTGCCGGGAACACCGCAGGAACCAACTGAGGCCTTGGAGCTTCAGGCCACCTCGGCCAAGCCCGTGACCTGGAAAATACCCGTTCTCCTGGGTGCCCTGGGCATCGTGGCTCTGGTGTTCTTCGGGCTGATGGCGCCCAACCAGGCGGCCACCTTCGGGATTTCCACCGGCAGCGACTTCTTCCAGCTGCCTGCCCTGCAGATCAACGCGCTGGCCGGCGGCATTGTGCTGTCCGTCCTGATGCTGGGGCTCGCGGCATACTCGGTGTACCTGAAGACCAAGGACCGGCCAACGCCTGCCTGGGTGGTTGTCGCCTTCATCGTGCTCTTCGCCGCAGCCTTCCTGGTCTGGGTTGTGGGCGGCGCCCGCACCCCCAGCATTTCGCTGGCCGGGCTGATCGCAGGATCCGTCACCCTGGCGGTTCCGCTGGTGTTCGGTTCCCTTTCGGGTGTGCTGTGTGAGCGTGTTGGCGTGGTTAACATCGCCATCGAAGGCCAGCTCCTGGGCGGGGCCTTTACCGCAGCCATCGTTGCCAGCATCACCCAGAACGCCTTTGTTGGCCTTCTGGCAGCCGCCCTTGCAGGCGCCCTGGTGTCCATGGTGCTGGCGTTGTTCAGCATCAAGTACCTGGTTAACCAGATCATTGTGGGCGTGGTGCTGAACGTCCTGGTCTCCGGTGTTACCGGGTTCCTGTTCAGCACCGTGATGCAGGAAGATTCGGCACGCTTCAACTCGCCGCCGGGCTTGGGCATCATCGACATCCCGCTGCTTTCCAGCATCCCGATCATCGGGCCCATCCTGTTCAAGCAGTCCCTGGTGGGCTACCTGATGTACATCGCGGTGGCAGTGGTTTGGGTAGGACTCTTCAAAACCAAGTGGGGCCTGCGCGTGCGTGCCGTCGGTGAACACCCGCAGGCAGCCGACACCATGGGCATCAAGGTCAACGCCACCCGGTTCTGGAACGTCACCCTGGGCGGCGCAATTGCCGGAATCGGCGGCTCCTTCTTCACCCTGGTGGCAATCGACAGCTTCACCAAGGAGATCTCCGGCGGCCGTGGCTTCATTGCCCTGGCTGCCCTGATCTTCGGCCGGTGGAACCCGATCGGCGCCTTCTTTGCGGCCCTGCTGTTTGGCTTTGCGGATAACCTGCAGAGCATCGTCACCATCATCGGAACGCCGGTACCCAGCCAGTTCATGGCCATGCTGCCGTACGTGGTCACGGTACTGGCTGTGGCAGGCCTAGTAGGCAAGTCGAGGGGACCCGCGGCCAGCGGTATTCCCTATGTGAAGGGTTGACGGCCATGGAGAACGAAGTCCCGTCAGGCTCGACCACCGCCGTTGACTGGGCAGCATTGGAGTCAGCTGCCAAAAGTGCCATGCAGAACGCCTACGTGCCCTACTCGAAATTTCCGGTCGGGGCAGCAGCACTCACCGTCGACGGCAGGATCGTCAGCGGCTGCAACGTGGAAAACGCCAGCTACGGCCTGACGCTTTGCGCCGAGTGTGCGCTGGTGGGCAACCTGCACATGACCGGCGGCGGCCGGCTCAGGGCGTTCTACTGCGTGGACGGCGCAGGCAACGTGCTGATGCCCTGCGGGCGGTGCCGCCAGCTGCTCTACGAGTTCCGGGCCCCCGACATGGAACTTATGACGACCCAAGGCATTAAATCCATGGACCAGGTGCTACCTGACGCCTTTGGTCCCGAACACCTGGAGGATCCCCGGTGAACCATCCCAACCCTGCTCCCGCGCGCGAGGCTTTCGACGCCGTCGACATCATCCGCATCAAGCGGGACAAAGGCATCCTGAGCCCGGAGCAGATCGACTGGACCATCGATGCGTACACCCGGGGCGCCATCGCGGATGAACAGATGGCTGCCTTGAACATGGCCATCCTGCTCAACGGCATGGACCGCAGCGAGATTGCTCGCTGGACCAAGGCGATGATCGCCTCGGGGGAGCGGATGGACTTCTCCAGCCTTCGGACGCCCGACGGCGGCCTCAAGGCCACCAGCGACAAGCACAGCACCGGCGGGGTGGGGGACAAGATCACCCTGCCGCTGGCGCCGCTCGTCGCCGTTTTTGGCGTGGCCGTCCCGCAGCTTTCCGGACGCGGCCTGGGGCACACCGGAGGGACCCTGGACAAGCTTGAAGCGATCCCGGGCTGGCGGGCAACGCTGCGCAACGAGGAGATGCTGGCCCAGCTCCAGGATGTTGGCGCAGTCATTTGTGCGGCCGGTGCAGGTCTGGCCCCGGCTGACAAGAAGCTCTACGCGCTCCGCGACGTCACCGGAACGGTGGAGGCCATCCCGCTGATCGCTTCGTCCATCATGAGCAAAAAGATCGCGGAAGGTACCGGCTCCCTGGTCCTGGACGTGAAGGTGGGGTCCGGGGCGTTTATGAAGGACGAAGCAATGGCCCGCGAGCTCGCCCGGACCATGGTGGAGCTGGGCAAGGACGCAGGCGTCAATACCGTTGCGCTGCTCACCAACATGAACACCCCGCTTGGCCTGACGGCAGGAAATGCCATCGAAGTAGAAGAGTCGGTGGAGGTGCTGGCCGGCGGCGGTCCGGAAGACGTCGTCGAACTGACTGTCCGGCTGGCCGAGGAAATGCTGGCCTGCGCGGGCGTGCACAACGCCGATCCGGCCGCGGCGCTCAAGGACGGCCGTGCCATGGACGTGTGGAACCGGATGATCGAGGCCCAGGGCGGCGACCCCCGTGCGGCGCTTCCTGTCGCCAGGGAATCCGAGACCATTTATGCCCCGGCTGACGGGGTACTGGTGGGGCTCGACGCCATGGCTGTGGGCGTAGCGGCTTGGCGTCTTGGTGCGGGCCGGGCACGCAAGGAAGACGCGGTCCAGGCTGGGGCCGGAGTAAGGATGCATGCCAAGCCCGGTGCCACCGTCCGGGCAGGCGAGCCACTGTTGACCCTGTTGACGGACACCCCTGAACGGTTTGCCCGCGCCAAGGAAGCCCTGGAAAGCGCCGTTGTCATTGCCCCGGAAGGTGCCAGGCCCGCCCAGCAGCTCATTATCGACCGGATCGCTTAAGTCCAGTGCAGGCTATCAACGATTTCATCCTGGCAGGAGCTTCCCAACCATGGGTCCTGCTGTTGGTTCTGGCCTGCTGCATCATCGACGGCTTCTTCCCACCGGTTCCCAGTGAATCGGTGGTTGTGGGCCTGGCCGCCGTATCAGCCAGTGCCGGCGAGCCCCATGCCGGGCTGCTGATCCTGGTGGCTGCGGTGGGGGCTTTCGCCGGCGATAACATCGCCTACCTGATTGGTCGGAAGGTGGGTATCCGACGCTGGCACTGGATGCGCGGGCCAAGGATGCAGGCCGCGTTCCGGTGGGCCGGCGGCGAGTTGCGGAAACGGCCGGCCTCGCTGATCCTCGTGGCGCGGTTCATTCCCATCGGCAGGGTGGCGGTGAACCTCACCGCGGGGGCAACGAGGTACGCGCATCTGAGGTTCGTTGTGCTGACCCTCGTGTCGGCAGTGCTGTGGGCGGCCTACTCGGTATCCATCGGGCTGTTCTTCGGCAACTGGTTTAAGGACAATCACCTTCTGGCGGCCGTGATTGCCATTATCTGTGCCGTTGCGTTGGGCATCGTGGTGGACGTGGTGATCAACAAGATCCGGGGCAAGGAACCCGTAGTCGAGCGCATCCGGGATACGGGTCCCTGAACCGCTGTTCGTCTTGCCCCTGGCCCGCCCCTGAAGCTGCCCTGACCCGGACCCTGGTTTTGCCGGCTCGCGAATCGCCCGTTGGCGCGGCTTGTCCACCCCAGGGAGGAGCCTGCAGCCCCGGAAAGTCAGCCTTCGGGGCGACGATCCAACAACCCTGAACCGGTAGTTTTGAAGCAGGTTCCCACGGCCGGAGCGTAGCGAACGACGCCCCGGCCGTGGGACACTGAATAACCCGTTCAGTACCTGTTACAGCATCATTTTTCGCTAGGAGCGAGACCCGCGTGGAGTTTATTAATGAGGCAGTGCTCCATGCAGCAGGACAATGGTGGATTTATCCCATCCTCCTGCTGTTTTTCTTCGTTGACGGCTTCGCCATGGTGGTGCCCAGCGAAACACTCATTGTTGCCCTCGCGGCCTTCGCCCGGGTCAGTGGTGAACCTAATTTGTGGATCCTCGGAACCACTGCGCTGATCGGTGCCATTGCCGGAGACAACATGGCCTTTATGCTTGGCCGGAAGATTGGCCTGGAACGATGGAAATGGATGCGCCGTCCCAAGGTCCGGAAGGTACTGGGCTGGGCCCGGTACGAACTGGACAAGCGCGGAGCAGTCCTGATTTTCACCGCACGCTATATCCCGTGGGGCCGTGTGGCCGTGAACTATGTAGCCGGCAGTACCGGATTTTCGCACCGCCGGTTCTTCCTGCTGGACGCCTTCGCCTGCATTACCTGGGTGGCCTACTCCATTGGCATCGGGCTGCTGGCGAGCTCCTTCCCCTGGCTCCACCACAATCCGCTGCTGAGTGCGGGCATCGCCGTCGTTTTCGCGATCGTCCTGGGCATCGTGTTGGACCACGCCCTGCGTTGGTGGCACAAGCACCTGGCGCGCAAGGACGCAGAGGTTGTGGACGAATGGCTGGACGGCGGGCATTCCGGGGCAACACCTGCCGCTTCTGTTACTCCTGCCCTGCTTCCCGTCACTGTCGAGCCCGAGCCCGGCGGAAAGTAGCGGCTGGCGTTAGTTGCCTGCCAACCCTAAGGTTGGAACGTGACTGAGCCAATTGCCGACGCTGCCCCTGCCATCGATTTCGACCTGAAGAGCCTTCCCAAGGTCTCACTCCATGATCACCTGGATGGTGGGCTCCGTCCCGCCACCATTATTGAACTTGCGGACGCCGCCGGGCACCAGTTGCCCTCCACGGATCCGGTTGCACTCGGTGAGTGGTTCCGCGAGTCCGCAAATTCCGGTTCGCTGGTCCGTTACCTCGAGACGTTTGACCACACCGTGGCGGTGATGCAGACCAAGGAAGGCCTCTTCCGGGTTGCCAAGGAGTTCGTCGAGGACCTGGCTGACGACGGCGTTGTCTATGGTGAAGTGCGCTGGGCGCCTGAGCAGCACCTCCAGAACGGACTCACCCTTGACGAGGCAGTAGAAGCGGTCCAGGCAGGCCTTGAAGCCGGTACCGATGCCGTGGCCGAAACGGGCCGCGAGATCCAGGTTGGCCAGCTCATCACCGCTATGCGGCACGCTGACCGCGGCCAGGAGATCGCCGAACTGGCGGTCCGGCACCGGAACAGGGGGGCGGTTGGTTTTGACATCGCCGGTGCCGAAGACGGGTTCCTGCCCTCCCGGTACCGCGAAGCCTTCACCTACCTGGCACAGAACAATTTCCCCGCCACGGTGCACGCAGGCGAGGCCGCGGGGCTGGAGAGCATCCAGTCCGCCCTGGTTGATGGCCGTGCGCTGCGCCTGGGGCATGGCGTCCGGATCGCCGAGGACATCCTGGTGGAGTTCGACGACGACGCTGACGCTGGCGATGACGCATCAGGATTTGGCGGCGAAGACGACCAAAGCATCGGCCTGGTCACCCTGGGTGATCTGTCCAGCTGGGTCCGCGACCGCGGCATTGCCCTGGAAATCTGCCCCTCTTCAAACCTGCAGACCGGTGCCATTGCCGGATTCGGCGAAGGCATCGACAGCCACCCGTTGGACATGCTCTACCAGCTGGGCTTCAACGTCACCATCAACACGGACAACCGGCTGATGAGCGGTGTCACCCTGACCGATGAGTTCGAGCTCCTCGTAGAGACCTTTGACTACGATCTGGATGACCTGCTTGAGCTGACCCTCAATGCCGCCGAGGCCGCCTTCCTGCCCCTCGAGGAAAAGGAAGCCCTGGTGGAGTACATCAACGACGCCTACGGCAGCCTTGGCTAACCATCGTCAAGAGTCCCCGTCGGTTGCGGCCTCTCCATCGGGGGAGGCCGCGGCCGGACTGGCAGATCTGGTAGAAGTCATCGCGGCCTTGCGCGAGTACTGCCCCTGGATGGGAGCTCTCACCCACGCGTCACTGGTGGAGTACCTGATTGAGGAAGCCCACGAAACGGCCGAAACCATCGAAAGTGGCGCCGCTGATGGCGAGCTGCGCGATGAGCTGGGTGACGTCCTCTTGCAGGTGGTCCTCCACTCCCGGCTGGCGGAGGAACGTGGCGCGTTTGCACTTCCGGACGTGGTCCGGGGCCTGACGGCGAAAATGGTCCGAAGGAACCCGCATGTCTTCCGGCCGGACGGCACGCTGCAGGATTCCTTTCCCGCCACGATGGAGGAGATCGAACTCAGATGGGACGCCGTGAAGAAGGCCGAGAACCCCGGCCGGGTCAGTGCCGTCGAGGGCATCCCCGAATCACTTCCCGCCCTGGCCAGAGCGCAAAAAGTGCTGGACCGGGCGGAACGGGCCGGCATCGCACCCGATATCCCTGAGGTGCCCACCGCAGGGACCGAGGACGAGCTGGGCGACTATCTCCTCGCCGTCGTACGTTCTGCCAGGGCCAAAGGCCTGGATGCTGAGCGCGCCCTGCGTGGCGCCATCAGGCGTGTAACGCAGGATCACTTGGCGTAACGCTGGACACTCTGGACTAGGCTAGGTCCTGACGAGGTGGTCCACCTCTCCCCACATTCCCAGTAGATCGCTTCACCATAAGGAGCAAATTCATGGCGCTTATCGATGCCATCCACGCACGCGAGATCCTCGATTCCCGCGGCAACCCGACCGTAGAAGTTGAAGTACTGCTTTCCGATGGCCAGATCGGCCGTGCAGCGGTTCCTTCCGGCGCCTCCACCGGCGAGCACGAGGCCGTTGAGCTCCGTGATGGGGACAAAGGACGTTACCTGGGCAAGGGTGTGCAGAAGGCCGTTGACGCGATCATCGATCAGATCGCACCTGCCTTGACCGGCTTTGACGCTACGGATCAGCGCAGCATC
This sequence comes from Pseudarthrobacter sp., assembly GCA_031178005.1. Taxonomy (GTDB): domain Bacteria; phylum Actinomycetota; class Actinomycetes; order Actinomycetales; family Micrococcaceae; genus Arthrobacter. Next base: position 9,373 of record JAPSJV010000011.1, on the reverse strand, counting down.
GACCAGGCCATGATCGACCTCGACGGCACCCCGAACAAGGGCAAGCTGGGCGCCAACGCCATCCTCGGCGTTTCGCTGGCCGTCGCCAACGCCGCAGCCGCTTCGGCAGACCTGCCGCTCTACAAGTACCTGGGCGGCCCCAACGCCCACGTCCTGCCCGTGCCGCTGATGAACATCCTCAACGGTGGCTCACATGCCGATTCCGACGTCGACATCCAGGAATTCATGGTTGTCCCGATTGGTGCGGAGACGTTCTCAGAGGGCCTGCGCTGGGGCGTTGAGGTCTACCACGCCCTCAAGGCAGTGCTCCAGGCCAAGGGCCTGTCCACCGGCCTGGGCGACGAAGGCGGCTTCGCGCCGAACCTGCCGTCCAACCGCGCAGCACTGGACCTGATCCAGGAAGCCATCAAGAACGCCGGCTACACCCCGGGCAAGGACATTGCCCTGGCCCTGGACGTTGCCTCCTCCGAGTTCTTCAAGGACGGTGCTTACCAGTTCGAGGGCAAGGCGCTGACCGCCAACGACATGAGCGCCTACTACGCCGAGCTCGTCGCCGACTACCCGTTGGTCTCCATTGAGGACCCGCTGGATGAGAACGACTGGGACGGCTGGAAGACCCTCACGGATGCCATCGGCGACAAGGTCCAGCTGGTGGGCGACGACCTCTTCGTCACCAACCCGGCCATCCTGCAGCGTGGCATCGACACCAAGACTGCCAACTCGCTGCTGGTGAAGGTGAACCAGATCGGTTCCCTGACCGAAACGCTCGACGCCGTGAGCCTGGCCCAGCGTGCCGGATTCACCACGATCACCTCGCACCGCTCCGGCGAGACCGAGGACACCACCATCGCCGACATCGCGGTGGCCACCAATGCCGGGCAGATCAAGACCGGCGCCCCGGCCCGTTCCGAGCGCGTAGCCAAGTACAACCAGCTGCTTCGCATCGAAGAGGAACTGGACGACGCCGCACGCTACGCAGGCCGCAGCGCGTTCCCGCGTTTCAAGGGCTAATACCCGCTCAATCGGCAGGCCGGTAGCTATGGTGGAATGACCATGGCTGCCGGCCTTGTTGTTGTTTCGACTTCCCGGCCGCCGGCTGGACCACGTAACAGGAGTGTCATGGCTACCCGCCGACCCAACGTTCCCAGGGTTTCCCACGCAGCCCGGGCACCGGAAGCCGACCAGGATTGCGGCCACGGGGCTGAGGTCATCCGCGCCGATTTTGGCGCCGCGGCACGCGCTGCTGCCGGTAACCAGGCGCCTACAGACGTCGATGCCGGAAAGCCTGCAGCCAAACCTGGCCCTGAAAAGCCGGCCGGTGCCGCCAAAGAGCCGAACGCCGCCGAAGTTCCCGAACCGGAGAACCTGGACCCAGTTCCGGCGAAGGCGTTTTCGGGGAGGATGCTGGCATTGGCTGTGGTGATGATCGCCATTACCGTGATGCTGGCCCCCACCGTCAAGATTTTCATCGATAAGCGTGCTGAGATTTCCGCACTGAACGCGGACATTGCCAGCAAGCAAGCCGAACAGGCAGAGCTCAACCAGCAGATTTCACGGTGGCAGGATCCGAACTACGTGAAACAGCAGGCCCGCGATCGCATTAACATGGTTATGCCCGGTGAAACCAGTTACTGGGTTTTTGGCAGTGACCTTCCGGCAGAAAACCTTCCGGCGACGCCCAACGGGGCAGCTGCCGGAGGCGCCACGGACGTCCCGTGGGTGGACGCTTTGTGGGACTCGGTCAAGCGCTCCGGCACTGACTGACCCCAGGCCAACGAGCTGCCTGACGTCCCCGGGCAACGCTCCGTACCGGCTGAAATGCCGGTACAGCACTGCACTACCATCATCATTGCGCGGCGCCCGCTGCGCGTCCTGCGGCAACCGCCGGACTATCCCGGGCAGGAAGGACAGCCATGGAAGCGAACCAGGCAGAAGCAGCGGAGGAGTCGCGCCGCCCTACGCCGCACGATCTTGACGTGCTCAGCCGCCAGTTGGGGCGTCCGGTGCGGGACGTCGTCGAGATCCCCGCGCGCTGTGTCTGCGGAAACCCGCTTGTGGCCGCTACGGCGCCCCGGCTCAGTAACGGCACGCCGTTTCCCACCACCTTTTACCTGACGCATCCTGTCATTACAGCCGCAGTATCCAGGCTGGAAGCAGGCGGCACCATGAACACCATGAACGATCGCCTTGAAGGCGACGAACCGCTGGCGGGGGAGTACCGGTCCGCCCATGAGGCGTACCTGGCGGCCAGGGCGGCCATCGGGGAACGCTGCGGCATTGGTGCCGTCCCGGAGATCGATGGCATTTCGGCAGGCGGTATGCCCACCCGCGTCAAGTGCCTGCACGTCCTGGTAGGCCACTCCCTCGCGGCCGGACCGGGCGTCAACCCTCTTGGCGACGAAGCCCTGGAGCTGATCAGCGATTGGTGGACGGCGGACCGCTGCTACTGCGCTGGAGCCTGGGACACCACGGGCCAAGCCCCGGACCGCGATTTGAGCCGGCATGGTCCGCAGGGACTCCCTGACATTGTGGGGCGCCCTGCTCCGGTACGGAAGTCCGCCACCGGGGGGACTGCACAGTGACACGCGTCGCAGCCATCGATTGTGGCACCAACTCCATCCGCCTCCTGATCGCTGACATCGAGCGGTCAGATGGAGCCGGGTCACCGGTCCTGACCGATATCGTCCGTGAAATGCGCGTGGTCCGCCTGGGCCAGGGCGTGGACGCCACGGGCGAGTTCGCTGCTGATGCCTTGGAGCGCACACTCGCTGCCACGGCGGACTATGCCGAACAGATCCGTCAGCACGGAGCCACGGCGATCCGTTTCGTAGCCACGTCCGCTACCCGGGATGCCCGCAACCGCAACATCTTTATCGATGGCGTCCGCGAACTCCTTGGCGTGGAGCCTGAGGTGATCTCCGGGGACGAGGAGGCCGCACTGTCCTTCGCCGGTGCCAGCAGCGTCCTTCCCATCGCGGCCGGCGACCAGGTCCTGGTGGTTGACCTCGGCGGCGGCAGCACCGAGTTCGTGCTTGGCACCGCTGCCGGCGTCACCGCCGCACTGTCTGTCGACGTCGGCTGCGTCCGGATGACCGAACGGCACCTGCGCAGCGATCCGCCGACGCAGGAAGAGATCGCCGCAGCCGAAGCCGATGTGGACGCTGCCATCGATGCCGCGCTGCAGGTTGTTCCGCTGGCGGACGCGACCGCCGTCGTAGGCGTAGCAGGCTCCATCACCACCATTACCGCGCACGCGCTGAAGCTCCCTGAGTATGACCCGTCTGCCATTCACGGAGCGGAACTGAGCATCAACGAGCTGCGCGCGGCGGCAGATGACTTGCTTGCCCGTACCCGCCCGGAGAGAGCCTCGCTGCCTTACATGCATCCGGGGCGGGTCGACGTCATAGGCGCCGGAGCCCTTGTCTGGCGGCGCATCCTCGAACGGCTTGCCGGGCTGACCCAGGGACGCATCGATTCAGCGACCGCGAGCGAGCACGATATTCTGGACGGAATTGCCCTGAGCATCGGCTAACTGCCTGTCAACCGGCCGGGTTCACCGCACGAGCATTGGAACGCAATGACCAAAACACCTGGCCGGCTTCGACGGACAACCGCGTCACTGCTGTCGGCAGTCCTGGCAGGCGGCGCATTGCTCATTGGCGGCGCTGTACCTGCCGCCGCAGACGAAATGCGCGACAAGCAACACTGGCTGGCCGGTTCAGGCATCACCAAGGCGTGGGGTGTTTCCAAAGGCGCAGGTGTCAAGATCGCCGTGATTGACAGCGGCGTGGACGCTTCCCACCCGGATCTCAAAGGCGCTGTTGTTGGCGGTCATGACGCCTCGGGCGCAGGCAGCCCCGATGGCCTCAAGAGCATCGGCGCCAAGCCCGAGCACGGCACCCTGGTGGCCACCATGCTCGCCGGCCGAGGGCATGCCGCTCCCAGCACTGCCAGCCCCAGCCCCACCAAGTCGCCCGAATCCTCGCCCGAACCCGGCGGGCCGGACGGTGTTATTGGCGTCGCGCCCGAAGCCGAAATACTCTCGGTCTCCACCTGGCTGGGTTCCCCCAACCCTGGCGGCAAAAGCGATCTGGACCAGATTCCCGAGGCCGTCCGCTGGGCCGTGGACAATGGTGCGGACGTTATCAATATTTCACTGGGCAGCACATCGCCGCAGTGGCCTCAAAGCTGGGACGCGGCCTTCCTTTACGCCGAACAAAAAGACGTTGTGGTCGTCGCCGCAGCCGGGAACCGGGTAGGTGGCAACGTGCAGGTGGGTGCCCCGGCAACAATTCCGGGTGTGCTGACAGTGGCCGGCCTGGACAGGGCGGGCGTGGCCAGCGTGGATTCGTCATCCCAGGGCATTGCGATTGGCGTGGCAGCACCGGCAGAGGACCTGCTGGGCGGGCTGCCCGGCGGCCAGTATGCCGAATGGGAAGGTACGTCCGGGGCCACCCCGATCGTTGCGGGGGTAGCTGCGCTGATCCGGTCCGAATGGCCTGACATGCCGGCCCGCGATGTCATCAACAGGATCGTCACAACCGCAAAGGATGCCGGGGCCCCGGGCAAGGATCCGTTGTATGGCTTCGGCGTCCTCGACGCTGAAGCGGCGCTAAAGGCGGACGTGCCCAGGGTCAGCCAGAACCCCTTGGGCACTATTGCCCAGTGGATCCAGGTGCACCGCCGTGGCCAGGCTCCCACGTCGGCGCCCCAGCCCACGGCCGATGCGCTCCCGGCGCAGCCCACACTGCCTCCGGCTACGGTGCCGGCAGTGGTGCCGCCTTCCGCCCGCGATTCCATGGTGGCGGGCGGCGTCGTCATCGGGTTTGCTGTCCTTTTTGTGGTGATGATCGTACTTGCGGCAATCCAGCTGCGGCGGGCGTACAAAAACCCCGCCCTGCTGCGTGAGGAAGCGGACACCGGCGTGGTACAGAGGATAGATGTCGAGGACAAACGTAGTTAGTGAAGATTTTCACAAAGTGCTGTACTCTTAAATCATGGCAACCACCCCAGAGCTCCAGGACCGTCCCCGGGTACTCGTCGTCGGCGGCGGATACGTCGGCCTGTACGTAGCACTCAAACTGCAGAAGAAGATCGCGAATGCCGGTGGCATCGTCACCCTCGTGGATCCACTGCCCTACATGACTTACCAGCCCTTCCTCCCCGAGGTGGCCGGTGGCAACATCGAGGCCCGCCACGCTGTGGTCTCACACCGCCAGCACCTCAAGCAGACGGAACTGATCCAGGGCCGTGTTACGTCCATCGATCACGCCAACCGTACTGCCGTGATCGCCCCGGCAGATGGTAGCGACAACTTCGAGATCCCGTATTTCGACGTCGTACTGGCTGCGGGTGCCATCACCCGTACCTTCCCGATCAAGGGCCTTGCGGAGAAGGGCATCGGCCTGAAGACCATCGAGGAAGCCGTAGCGCTGCGCAACAAGGTGCTTGACCGCATTGAGGTCGCCTCCGTTATGACCGATCCGGCAGAACGCGCCAAGGCGTTGACGTTCGTCGTCGTCGGCGGTGGCTTTGCCGGTATCGAATGCATCACCGAGCTTGAGGACCTGGCGCGCGCCGCCGTCAAGAACAACCCGCGCGTTAAGCAGGAGGAAATCCGCTTCGTCCTGGTTGAGGCCATGGGCCGGATCATGCCCGAGGTCACCGCGACGCAGGCCGAATGGGTTGTGGAGCACCTCCGCAGCCGCGGCATCGAAGTCCTGTTGAACACCTCGCTGGACAACGCCGAGACCTCCATCAAGCTCATCAACATGGCGGACAAGTCGCCGGCCCAGGAATTCGAAGCTGACACCCTCATCTGGGCTGCCGGCGTACAGGCCAACCCGATGGTCCGCTCCACCGACTTCCCGCTGGAACCGCGTGGCCGCGTCCGCACTTTGCCTGACCTCCGCATCGGTGGCGACGAAGGGATTGTCGACAACGCCTGGGCCGCCGGCGACATCGCCGCTGTCCCGGACCTCACGGGCAGCGGCCTGCCGGACGGGACCTGCGTTCCCAACGCCCAGCACGCGCTGCGCCAGGCCAAGCTCCTCGCGAAGAACCTGTGGGCCTCGCGCTGGGAGAAGCCGCTCCACGACTACAAGCACAAGAACCTCGGCGCTGTCGCAGGCTTTGGTGAGTGGAAGGGCGTAGCCAACATCAACCTGCTGGGCCGCATTGGGCTCAAGGGACCACTGGCGTGGCTGGCACACCGCGGATACCACGGAATGGCCATGCCCACGTTTGAGCGCAAGTTCCGCGTTGTTTTCAACTGGATCATTCGCTTCTTCGCAGGTCGCGATCTCACCCAGCTGATCGATCTGGACCGTCCGCGGGCTTCCTTCGTTTCCGCAGCCACCCCGGCTCCCAAGCCGGCCGCGGCAGCTCCGGCGCCAAGCGAAGCGCCTGCAGCAGGAGCCCCCGGTTCCGCCGAGGCCACCAAGGTGGACCCGCAGCAGGCTGTATCGGCCAACGCCAAATAGCATCAGGCGCTGATTTCGACGGCGGCCACTCCCCTCGGGGAGTGGCCGCCGTTTTTCGTTGCATCGCTTTTGTCTTGTACATGCTGCCCCGTTGTTGGCCTGCGCAGGTCCGGCGCCGCTTTTGCCTAGACTGGGCCTCATGATTGTTGAGAACCAGCTGGCCTCCTTGCTGTCCTCGCTCCAACCTGCGCTTCGCAGCGGAGACTATGTATATGCCGCCTGGCCCGCGGGAACAGCCGTGGACGATGGCGTCGCTGCCGTCATCCGTGAAGAAGAAGGCACGACGGCGGTCCTCACCCGGGAGCGTGCCGATGAACTGGGCCTGGACTATTCGTTTGTTGCTGCCTGGATCACCCTGGAAGTGCAGTCAGCACTCGATGCCGTGGGCCTGACTGCTGCTGTCAGCAGCGCCCTGACGGCGGCCCACATCAGCTGCAACGTGCTCGCCGGCCTCCATCACGACCACCTCCTGGTGCCGGCCGGCGAGGCTGCCCGGGCCATGGAGATCCTGCGTGAACTCTCTGCAGAGCATCAAGGCCGGGAACCGGGTCCAGCGGCATTGACCATCCGCGCTGAAACACCGGCGGACCGTCCTGCCATTCTCGAGCTCGTTGCCCAGGCCTTTGCGGTATCGCCGGCAACCGGGCTGGCGGTTGAGGGCACGCCCGTGGAAGTGGGCCTGCTGCGGCAGCTCTTCGATGCTGACGAGTATCTCCCGGAACTGAGCATCGTTGCCGAATCAGATCGTGAAATCGTAGGGTACGCGATCAGTACCCGTGCCTGGGTGAATGATCTGGAGTTGCTGGGTCTGGGCCCTATTGGCGTGACGCCCAGGTTGCAGCAGCACGGCATCGGATCGGCGCTTATGGCAGAAACCATCAGGCGGGCGAATGCGGCGGGGGAGCGCGGCATCGCTTTGCTGGGCAGCCCTGACTATTACTCACGGTTCGGCTTTGTGGCAGCGGACTCGTTCGGCATTGCTGCTCCGGAGGAGGCGTGGGGCCGGTACTTCCAGTTCCTGCCGCTGGCCCTTTGGCCAGGCGGAGTCCAAGGGACTTTCAGATACGCCCTGCCATTTAAGGAGCTCTGACGGGATACCATTGATCCGGCGCCCCAGTAGCCCAATTGGCAGAGGCAGCAGACTTAAAATCTGCGTGTTGTGGGTTCGAGTCCCACCTGGGGTACAAAATTCTCCCCGTACGCGTCACACCGTGGTTTCCGATAGGCAACTACTGTTATAAGGATGTGACCCTAGTCACTTATGTTCGGCGTGAAATTGCATTAGCTTGAGTTGAATCAGGAACACCTGACCCACCGCATCAAAGGCCGTTCGCACCTTTCGATCGAGGAGATTCTCAATGATTTCACTCACCCCGGGGGCACCCCGAGCCGCCAAGCTCACAGCGCTTGGCATCGGCGTCGCCCTTTTGGCTACTGCCTGTGGTGGCACCACCACCCCAGGTGCCACGGAAACCACCACGCCACCGCCCGCTTCAGGAATTTCGTGTCCGGCGCCGTCGGGTACTTCGGGTGGCACAGCTACTGCAACGGCCGGTGGCACGGGTGAAGTTCCGCCGTCAGCCACCACCGCTCCGACTCCGTTGAAGCTCGGTTCGCTCCTGCCCACCACCGGTTCCCTGGCATTCCTCGGCCCGCCTGAAATTGCGGGCGTTAACCTCGGCATCCAGGAAGTCAATGCCGCCGGCGGCGTCCTTGGCCACCCGGTAGAGGTAATCCACCGGGACTCCGGAGATACCAAAACGGACATCGCCACACAGTCCACCACTGCCCTCCTTGGCTCCGGTGTCAGCGCCATTATCGGTGCCGCATCTTCGGGTGTTTCCAAGACCGTGATCAACCAGATCACGGGCGCAGGAGTCATCCAGTTCTCGCCGGCCAACACGTCCCCGGACTTCACCACGTGGGATGACAAGGGCCTGTACTGGCGCACGGCACCCTCCGACGTCCTGCAGGGCAAGGTCCTGGGCAACTACATGGCAACCTGTGGTGCGCAGACCGTTGGCATGATTGTCCTTAACGACGCATACGGCACGGGCCTTGCCACGAACGTGAAGTCCGCGCTTGAGGCAGCCGGCGGCAAGGTTGTTGCCGAGGAGCTCTTCAACGAAGGCGACTCGCAGTTCAGCAGCCAGGTGGATAAAGTCATCGCCGCCCAGCCGGATGCCATTGCCCTGATCACCTTCGACCAGGCCAAGAGCATCGTCCCGCTGCTGACAGGCAAGGGCGTGGACCCCACGCAGCTGTTCCTTGTTGACGGCAACACGTCGGACTACAGCAAGGACTTCGATCCCGGAACCCTGAAGGGTGCACAGGGAACCATTCCCGGTACGTTCGCCAAGGATGCCTTCAAACAGCAACTGCTGACGCTTGACCCGGCACTGAAGGACTACAGCTACGCGGGTGAGTCCTACGACGCGGTCAACCTGATCGCGCTGGCCTCTGAGGCCGCGGGAAGCACCAACGGTGTAGACATTGCCGGCAAGCTCAAGGAAGTCTCGGAAGGCGGCGAGAAGTGCAACAACTTCGCCTCCTGCGTGACACTGCTGCGCAACGGTGAGGACATTGACTACGACGGACAGTCCGGTCCCATCACCTTCTCGGATGCAGGCGACCCCACGGAAGCCTTCATCGGTATCTACGAGTACCAGGAAGACAACACCTACAAGCCCGTCAAGGAAGAGTTCGGCAAGCTGTAATACCGGGTTCTGACGCTGTAGAGCCCCCGTCCGGTGTCCACCGGGCGGGGGCTCTTTGCTGCCTGGGAAGGCCACGATCATTGGCGCAGGCGTGAAGTCGGCGCCAAAGGTGGAAGCCAGCGCAGACCCGCTCCCGGCACATGGGGAGGCCTCCCGGATCAGATCGATCCGGGA
>JAPSJV010000032.1 GCA_031178005.1 Pseudarthrobacter sp. | reverse complement strand
CGCGTTAGGGTGGGACACGAAGACCTCCGTTTGTGGAATTGGACTCTAGACAAGCCCCACTCCACTCGGAGGTCTTTTTCGTGTCACCCCGCCACGCCGAACGTCACCAATGTCCGTGGTCAATACAACTAGGTCGCAGTTGTTGCCCTTTACAGGCCTCTAAACGGCAACAACTGCGACCTACTTGGGGGCCGGGGTCAGGAAGCGCGGGCCAGTTGCCGGATGGGGATCCAGCGTGAGGCCAGTCGACGGTAGGCTGCGGCCGCGCCGGTCATATCGCCCTCTGCCAGGCACTCGATGCCCAACCGGATATCCAGCGGCGATTCATCGGGATGGACTTTGTCCGCAACGGCCCCATAGTCCAGTTCCACAATGGATGCGGAATCGAACCGTTCCAGCCAGGCGGTCAGCTGGGCGAGTTCCTCCAGCATGTCCAGGTCCGGGGCGGCCAAGGCAAGATGTGCGACGGCGTAACGCGCCCTCTCGAGTGCCTCCAGGAGCGTGGTCCACACCCGGACGGTGGCAATCTTTCCCTGCGACTCAACCACTTCCTGCCTGTCACCCTCCATAAACAGAGAAAACCAGCTGAAGGGGATGCCCCAGGTCGAAGCCCTGGTATGGACCCGCGGCGAATCACCGCCGGCCTTGACCAGGTTGATCCGTTCCTGGTGTTTGTCCAGTTGTTCCTCTGGGATCAGCAACTGGGCCAGCGGGCCGTGGATGCCCTCCATCAGCGCATTCGCAGCCAGCCCGGCCCGCAACACCAGCTGGCTGGGGCAGTACAGGAGGTCCCCGCCGTCGGCAGCGGCAGTGTCCTTGGGAGATGTGGCGGCGGGGTCGACGTCATTCCTTGCTGAACGTACCCGCACCAGATCCGTCCGTCCGGTGGGGAACGGGTCCCCGCCTTCACGGGTGATCCGGCCCAGCGATGCCAGCAGTTCGGCATTTTCGACGGCGTCGCGGGACGACGCTGTCTGCCCGGCCTTACGGAGGGCTTCGCGCTGCTCATCCGGGAACGCGTGCAGGGGTTCGTAAACCCGGAGGGCGGAGGAGAAGGGCAGGCCTGCCTGCCCCCGGTAGATGCTGCCGGTCATGTCCGCCTCCCTTGCTGTGGCATCAGTCAGCCAGGTCCACAATCACCGGTGCGTGGTCCGATGCGCCCTTGCCTTTACGTTCTTCGCGATCGATCGAGGCCCCGGTGACGCGGCCGGCCAGCGCAGGCGAGGCCAGCACAAAGTCGATTCGCATGCCTTCCTTTTTGGGGAAGCGGAGCTGGGTGTAGTCCCAGTAGGTGTAGACGCCCGGGCCCGGAGTGTAAGGGCGGACGACGTCGGTGAACCCGGCTGCTTCGAACGCGCGGAAGGCCTCGCGTTCGGGTTCGCTGACGTGCGTATAGCCCTGGGTGAGGAAGAGGTCGATGTCCCAGACGTCCTCGTCGCGCGGGGCGATGTTCCAGTCACCCATGAGGGCGAGCTGCAGGTCCGGGTTGGCTGCCAGTTCGCCTTGGGCATGGGCGTTGAGCAGGTCCAGCCATTTCAGCTTGTACGGCATGTGCTCGTCATTGAGGGCGCGGCCGTTGGGAACGTACAGGCTCCAGACCCGGACGCCGTTGCAGGTGGCGCCGATGGCGCGGGCTTCCTGGACGGGGTCCTTGCCGGCCTTGCCGAACGCGGGCTGGTCAACGAAGGTGCGTTCGACGTCGTCCAGGCCCACACGGGAGGCGATCGCCACACCGTTCCACTGGCTGTGCCCGAAGTGTGCTACCTCGTAGCCCATCCGTTCGAACAGCTCCCAGGGGAAGTTGTCGTCCTTGCACTTGGTTTCCTGGATGGCCAGGACATCACAGTCACTGCGCTGCAGCCAGGCTTCGACACGGTCGGCCCGGGCCCGGAGGGAGTTAACGTTCCACGTAGCAATCTTCACAGTTCTAACTTACCGAACTTGTTGCCGGCCTGCCTGACGCCCGTCCTGCCCGCAACAAACACCGACCCTCAGCGCATCCCTTCCCGCCGGATTGCCGTGGCGATCGCGGCGGCCCGGGTTTCCACTCCCAGTTTGGCGTAGATGTGGGCCAGGTGGGTTTTGACGGTGGCCTCTGAGATGAAGAGCTGCTTGCCCAGCTCGCGGTTGCTCAGGCCCTGGGTGAGGAGGCTCAGCAGTTCGGCCTCGCGGGCAGTGAGGATTTCGTCGGGGTTGCGCATCTGCTGGAAGAGGCGCGACGCGACCGGGGGACTCATCACGCTTTTGCCCTGCACAGCTGCGCGGACACCGGCGAAGATCTCCTCGGGTGCGGCGTCCTTGAGCAGGTAGCCCATGGCTCCGGCGTCGACTGCGCGCACAATGTCCGCGTCGGAATCATAGGTGGTGAAGACGATGACGGCCTGTTTGCTGTTCCGCTGCCGTAGCCGCTTGATCGCTTCAATGCCGTCCATCCCGGGCCCCATGGCGAGGTCCATCAGGATCACATCCGGTGAGCAGGATTCTGCAGCGGAGAGGGCATCCTCACCTGAGGCGGCTTCGCCTACGACGTCGATATCGGGTTGGGTGCCCAACAGCGCCTTGAGCCCGCTCCGGACCACCACGTGGTCATCCACCAGAAGCACGGTAATGCTGGTCATGGGGTCTCCCTGGTTATGCCCGGCGCGGCAGCGGCCTGTTCGGTATTTGCCTGCCCGGCGGGTGCAGCTGAGTGGGGCAGCGGCAGCTGGGCGGCAACGACGGTTCCCTCGCCCGGGCTGCTTTCCACTGACAACATACCGCCCAGCTGTTCCACCCGCTGCCGCATGGCCCGCAGGCCGTAACCACCGGCATCAGACGGCTCGGGTACCGCTGAAGGATCAAAGCCGCGGCCGTCGTCGAACACGTCCAGGGTCACCGCGCCCGGCAGGTACCCGAGCGTGATGGTCACGTTCTCCGCCGCGGCGTGGCGCTGGATGTTGGCAGCGGCACTTTGGGTGACCCGCAACAAGGCGTGCCGGAGCTCGCCGGGAACGGGAACAGGCTCGCCGGTCACCTGGAACCGGACCCGGTCAACGTACTGCCCGGCAGCCTGTTCCAGGGCCTCGGGGAGCGGGCTGCTTTCCAGGCCCGGTGTGGACAGCTCATGCACCAGGCTCCGCGTCTCGGCAAGGTTCCGGCGCAGCAGGCCCGCAGCCTTTTGCATTTCCGTGCGGGATTCAGCGGCCGGCCACGAGCGCTGGGCTGCCTCGAGCAGCAACAGGCTGCTGGCCAGCCCCTGGGTTACGGTGTCGTGGATTTCCCGGGAAACCCGTTCACGCTCGGTGGCCACGCCGGCCTCCCGTTCACTGGCGGCGAGCCGTTCCTGGGCCTCGGTGACGTCGTCGAGCAGCCGTTTCTGGGTCCTGGCGTCACGCTCCATGCGTTCGTAGATCAAGGTGAGCAGCAGCGCCGCGGCCAGCGGCCCAAGGAGCGCGGCGACGTCCGTGCCACGGCTCATCCAGAACAGGCCGACGGCGGTGGCGGCCGCCGTGATTCCGGAGGCCACATACGCGGCCCGGCCACTGAACGCCGAACGGGCAAGGAAGAACAGTGCAAACGAGCCCCACGCGAAACTGGGGGCGGCGATGACCAGCGCAGACCAGGCCGCCACCAGCGCGAACATCCACGGCAGCCAGGGCTGGCCGCGCATGGACAGGACAGCAACCATCCCGTAAAGGGCACATACGGTTGCGGCCAGCGCCAGCGTCCAGAGATTATCCGCCGGCGAATGCCGCATCACATACCGTACGCCGGATGCCACCATCAGCAGGGCAAAGCTGACGTGGACCACGGCGTCGATCCGGCCGTCGATCCTGTTCACTGGCATGGGGTTCCGTTCGCTTGAAGACGCTACCTTCCATGCTAATTCCCTTGTGGTTGCTGGTCTCTCAACCATTTGGCTGATAAGGCCCGCGGAAAGGATGAGCAGGCCGCAACCCCTTGGGCGATGCCCCGGACCTGGCCCTCCAGCGAAGCTTGAACAGAGCCCCGGTGAGAACGCCGGGAAAGCCAACCAACGGGAGAAACCATGAAGAAGTCCACCATGCTGTTCAGCAGCGCAGCCGTCAGCGCCCTGGTCCTCACCGGGGGCATCACTGCCGTCGCCAATGCCGTATCCGTGCCCCAGTCGGCTCCCATAGCTGTCCCCGCCGTTGATGTTCCGGCCGCACCGAACACCACCGTCCAGCAGAACCGCATCAGTGTGGGTGCTTCCGCTGACGCCGTGAAGGCTGCGCTTGCGAAGTGCCAGGCAGACAACCTGCCGTTTGTGACCGTTGCGCTGGTTGACCGTTTTGGTACCGTCCAGGCACTGCTGCGTGGTGACAATGCCGCTGAGCACACCATCGAGGCCGCCAAGCAGAAGGCCTATACGGCCGCGGCGTTCGGTGCTCCCACCAGCGAACTGTCAGGCCGGATCAGCGGCAACGGCAAGCCCTCCATCGCGGATCTGCCCGGCACCCTGTTCCTGGCCGGCGGCGTGCCGCTGAAGGTCAACGGTGTCTCCGTGGCCGGCATCGGCGTTGGCGGCGCTCCGGACGGCATGCTTGACGAGGCCTGCGCCACCGCCGGGGCCGAGGCCATTGTGGCAGCCGGCCAGTAGGCTCGGGTTCAATGAAGAGATTCAGGAAAGCAGCCCGGCGCCGCATCCTGGCCGTTGTGGCCGGGATGGCGGCGGCCGGGCTGCTGGCCGGTTGCGGCCCGGCTGCCCCGCAGCCGGCGCCGTCAGCCACTACGGCGCCGGTCACCACATCCCCGGCCACGGCTGCGGAAACCACGACGCCGGCACCTGCCACCGCGGAGGCGGCACCGCCGTCGTCCGCTGCTCCGGTTACGGCGGCAGAACGCAGGGCAGCACTGGGCCCGGAGGCACAAATGGAACTTGACCAGCAGCTCATCCGTGCGGCTAAAGCCAACGATCTGGTCCGCGTCAAGGAACTGATTGACGCCGGCGGGGACGTCAACGCCAAGGATTCGATCCAGGATTCCGCGTTCCTTTACGCCGGCGCGGAAGGCTTCAACGAGGTACTGGAGCTGACCCTCGCGGCCGGAGTGGATGTCCGCAGCACCAACCGTTACGGCGGTACAGCGCTCATCCCTGCCAGCGAGCACGGCCACGTGGAAACGGTGCGCATCCTCATAGCCGCCGGTGTTCCCGTGGACCACGTCAACAGCCTGGGCTGGACCGCCATGCAGGAAGCCATCCTGCTCAACAACGGTGGACCCAACCAGCAGGAAGTGATCCGCCAGTTGCTGGCAGCCGGCGCCAACCCGGGCATCCGTGACCCCCAGGGGCGTACCGCGTTGGACAATGCCGAGCGGCTCGGTTTCGCGGAGATCGCCGCCTTGATCCGGGGCGCTGACCATTCAGAGCCCGCACCTTGACAGACCCGGTCGCCAGGCCCGGTGGTTGAGCCTGTCGAAACCCTCGTCCGGGGATCTCGACAAGCTCGATCATCGGACCGCACCTCTGGAATTTAGTAGGAAGTCCGAGTATATTCGGCTGCAAAGATGGCCTGGATCACATGCGAAGGAGCATTCCACTATGGTGCGCGAGCTTTCCCACTATGTAGACGGACAGCGGGTTGATGGCACCTCGGGGCGGTTTGGGGACGTCTTTGATCCCTGTTCCGGCCAGGTGCAGGCCCGGGTTCCGTTGGCCGGCCGCGACGAGGTGGCCAACGCTGTAGCCAACGCGGAGAAGGCCCAAGTGGCATGGGGTGCCATGAATCCCCAGCGGCGCGGCCGGATCCTGCTCAAGTTCGTGGAGCTGGTCAACGCCAACATGGACGAGCTGGCCACCCTGCTGTCCAAGGAACACGGCAAAACGTTCGCGGACTCCAAGGGAGACATCCAGCGCGGTATCGAGGTAGTGGAGTTCGCCGCCGGCGCACCGCACCTGCTCAAGGGCGAATTCTCCGACGCCGGCGGGATCGACGTGCACTCGGTACGGCAGCCGCTGGGCGTCGTCGCCGGGATCACCCCCTTCAACTTCCCGGCCATGATCCCGTTGTGGAAGTCGGGCCCGGCGCTCGCAGCAGGCAACGCCTTTATCCTCAAGCCCTCAGAGCGGGACCCGTCGGTACCGCTGCGGCTGGCGGAACTGTTCACCGAGGCGGGCGTCCCGGACGGCGTGTTCAACGTGGTCAACGGGGACAAGGAAGCGGTGGATGCGCTGCTGGAAGACCCCCGGGTCAAGGCCGTCGGCTTCGTCGGATCCACGCCGATCGCCCAGTACATCTACTCAACGGCGGCAGCCCACGGCAAGCGTGCCCAGTGCTTCGGCGGCGCCAAGAACCACATGGTGATCATGCCCGACGCCGATCTGGAGATGGCTGCCGACGCCCTGATTGGTTCCGGCTATGGTTCGGCCGGCGAACGCTGCATGGCCATTTCGGTTGCCGTGCCGGTGGGCGAGGAAACTGCGAACAAGCTGGTGGCCACCCTGCAGGAACGGGTAAAAGCTCTCAAAGTGGGTCCCAGCCTGGAGCCGGACAGCGACTTCGGCCCCGTGGTCACCGCCGCGGCCAAGGAACGGATTGAGGGGTACATCCAGTCCGGGATCGACGACGGCGCCACCCTCCTTGCGGACGGCCGTGGCCTCGAAGTGGACGGTCACGAGGGCGGTTTCTGGGTAGGCCCGACACTCTTTGACCACGTCACCAAAGACATGGCCATCTACCGGGAAGAGATCTTCGGGCCGGTGCTCAGCGTCCTGCGGGCGCCTGATTATGAGGAAGCGCTGCGGCTCTGCACGGACCACGAGTACGGCAATGGCGTGGCCATCTTCACCCGCGACGGCGACGCCGCCCGCGACTTCGCCAACCGGGTCCAGGTGGGGATGGTGGGAGTAAACGTGCCCATCCCGGTACCCATTGCCTATTACACCTTTGGCGGCTGGAAGGCATCGGGCTTCGGTGACCTCAACCAGCACGGCCCGGATGCGTTCCGTTTCTACACCAAGACCAAAACCATCACCACCCGCTGGCCGTCCGGTATCCGCTCAGGCGCCAGCTTCATCATGCCGGAGGGAAGCTGATGGCGGAGGTCGCCGCGGCTCCGGAAGTGCTGTTCGAGCGTCGCGGCCGGTTGGGCGTGATCACCCTGAACCGGCCCAAGGCCGTTAACGCACTCACTGAAGGCATGGTGGCCGCCATGCTGGAGCAGCTGACGGCATGGGCCACAGATGACGCCGTGGCCACGGTCCTGGTCCGGGGCGCCGGCGACCGCGGGTTGTGTGCCGGTGGGGACATCGTCGCCATCTACCGGGACATGCTGACCGGAGGGGACCGGACGGCCAGGTTCTGGCAGGTGGAGTACCGGTTGAACGCGCTGATCGCCGGTTACCCCAAGCCGTACGTGGCGTTGATGGACGGCCTGGTACTGGGTGGCGGGGTTGGCATTTCGGCCCATGGCTCCTTCCGCGTGGTTACCGAGCGGACCCGCACGGGCATGCCGGAAACCACCATTGGATTTGTGCCCGACGTCGGCGGCACCTATTTGCTGGCCCGCTCCCCGGGGGAGGCGGGAACCCATGCCGCCCTTACAGGTGCGCACTGCACCGGTGCGGATGCCATCTTCCTGGGGCTGGCTGACCACTTTGTCGAGTCGGACAAACTGCCGGCGCTCGCAGAGGCGCTGGAGAGCGAAAGCCCGGAGGCCGCCGTCGGGCGCTTCAGTTCGCCGGCACCGCCCAGCACCCTGGAAGCGCAGCGGGACTGGATTGATGGCTGCTACTCGGGTGAGAGCGCCGAGGAGATCGTGCACAGCCTCGACTCTGCG
Source organism: Pseudarthrobacter sp. (assembly GCA_031178005.1). Taxonomy (GTDB): domain Bacteria; phylum Actinomycetota; class Actinomycetes; order Actinomycetales; family Micrococcaceae; genus Arthrobacter. The sequence continues at coordinate 18,499 of JAPSJV010000032.1, read as the reverse complement.
GGAGGCGGGGCAGCCGAAGCCGCGGCCACGATCGTGGCGAAATCCCCGACGTCCGTGAAGGTGGCGCTCGCCAGCATCCGCCGGGCGCGGAACCTCAGCCTGGAACAGGCGCTGGCGCAGGAATACCGGGTTGGCCTTCACTGCCTGGCCGGGGCGGATTTCCGCGAGGGAATCAGGGCGCAGGTGGTGGATAAGGACCGCAATCCGCGGTGGAATCCGCCGTCGCTGCACCAGGTGACGGAGGCCGACGTCGAGAGGTACTTCCAGCCGCTGGCTGACGGTGAGCTGGAACTGGATGCTGGACTGGAACTGCAGGAGAAGGAGTCCGATCATGTCTGATGCCGCTTCACAGGATGCCCCGCACGGCACCATAGCGTTCCTGGGCCTGGGCCACATGGGCGGTCCGATGGCCGTGAACCTCGTCAAGGCCGGATACCCCGTGGCCGGGTTCGATGTGGTCCCGGCGGCCATCGAGGAAGCCGGCCGGAACGGCGTGCCCACGGTGGAGAACGTCGTCGACGCCGTCCGCGGAGCCTCCGTAGTCCTCACCATGCTGCCCAGCGGACGGCACCTGTTGGACGCCTATCGCGGGACCGATGGGATGCCTGGCCTGCTGGCCGAGGCTGCGCCCGGCACGCTGTTCCTGGACTGCTCCACCATCAACGTGGACGAGGCCCGCGAAGCTGCCCGGTTGGCGTTGGACGCCGGCCACCGCTCGGTGGACGCGCCGGTATCCGGTGGTGTTGTGGGCGCTGAAGCCGGAACCTTGACGTTTATGGTGGGCGGCACCGCCGAGGACTTCGACGCCGTCCGGCCGATGCTGGAGGTGATGGGCAAGCGGATCGTGCACTGCGGCGATCACGGACTGGGCCAGGCGGCAAAGGTCTGCAACAACCTGATCCTGGGGATCTCCATGATCGCGGTCAGCGAGGCCTTTGTGCTGGGGGAGAAGCTGGGGCTCACGCATCAGGCGCTGTTTGACGTTGCCTCCAACGCCTCCGGCCAATGTTGGGCCCTGACCACCAACTGTCCGGTGCCGGGCCCCGTTCCCACCAGCCCGGCCAACCGCGACTACCAGCCCGGATTCGCCGGCGCCCTCATGGCCAAGGACCTCCGGCTGGCCTTGAACGCACTGGAAAGCAACGGGGTGGCTGCCCGTTTGGGACCGCTGGCTACCGAAATTTACGAGGCGTTCGCCGCGGAAGGCGGAGCCGGCCGGGACTTTTCGGGCATTATTACGGAGATCAGGGCTAAATCAGACAGCACAGAATCGGCCGGTACAGATACGTGAGGGAATCCATGACTCAGCAGGGCACCGAACCATCCACCGCAACGGCAGGGCAGTACGCCAACATCCTGGTGGAGCACCGTGGGCGCGTGGGCATCGTGACCCTGAACCGTCCGGAGGCACTCAATGCGCTTAACAAGGCAACCCTGGACGACGTCGTTGCTGCCGTCAGTGCCATGGATGCGGATCCCGGGACCGGGGCCGTGGTGATCACAGGTTCTGCCAAGGCCTTCGCTGCGGGCGCGGACATCAAGGAGATGGCGGACAAAAGCTACCTGGAAATGTACGCGCTGGACTGGTTCCGCGCATGGGAGGACCTGACCCGTCTGCGAATTCCGATTGTTGCCGGTGTGTCCGGCTTTGCCCTGGGCGGCGGCTGCGAGCTGGCCATGATGTGCGACCTCATCATTGCCGGGGACAATGCCAAGTTTGGTCAGCCGGAAATCAACCTCGGCGTCATTCCGGGGATGGGCGGCTCCCAGCGGCTCACCCGGGCGGTGGGCAAGGCCAAGGCCATGGACCTGATCCTGACCGGACGTTTTATTGGTGCAGAGGAAGCCGAACGCTGCGGGCTGGTCTCCCGCGTTGTCCTGGCCGAGGATGTGATGGATGAAGCGGTAAAAGCCGCCGAGGTCATCGCCTCCAAGTCCAAGCCGGTGGCCATGATGGCGAAGGAAGCCGTGAACGCGGCTTTCGAAACCGGCCTGGCCCAGGGCGTGGTGTTTGAACGCCGCCTCTTCCACTCACTGTTTGCCAGCGAGGACCAGAAGGAAGGCATGGCGGCGTTCAGCCAGAAGCGGCAACCGGACTTCAGGCACCGGTAGGTGTACCGGCCCGGAGTGGCTGACTGAGTGACTCACCCCCGGCCGTGTACCGGCCTGGCGTTCGCTGGGGGTATTCCGACCTCGTGGATGGTATGGCCGCTGCAAACCGTCTTGGTTACGTTGGCCCGCCCGATGCGCGACACGGTGAACCATCGCATTGCGTTGCGTACCCGGCACCACCCAATCAGGTACCACTGGCCGTTGGTAGAGGCGAACAGCACGGGTTCGACGTCGCGGACGGTCGTGCTCCCATCTTTGGATGTGTAGCGAAGCCGGATTACTCGCTGCTCGGCCATCCCTTCCTCCAGTGCCGACCTGATTTTGCGCGAGGATACGGGAATCGCGTTGACCCAGACGCGGCCGGCCAGCTCGTCGGCTCTTGCCCGGGTTCGGGGATCGAGGACGTCCAGAATCTTTTGGATCCCGGCTGCCGCCAGATCGGCGTAGGGGGCATCAGGTGCGGCGGACACGGCCGCCATGAGCGCCACGGCCTGCGCTGGGGACAGGCTGACAGGCGGCAGGGACGCGCCTGTTGCCAATCCGTAACCACCGCCGGGACCCGGGCGCGACCATATGGGCGCACCACTGTTCTCTAAGGCATCGAGGTCTCTCTTGATTGTGCGCACGGATACCTCGAACTCTCTGGCCAACCGCTCGGATGAGCAACCCCGTGATCCGCTGCGTCGCAACATCTCGGACAGGGCATGGAGCCGTTCTGCTCGCTTCACCGTTCAGCCCGCCCGCATCAAATTCATGACACAAATAGTGACATACCCTTGTCCGCACCGCCTGCGAGGGTAGTGACATGACAACAACTACGGACAGTCCGACCATCATTCTCATCGCCGGCCACTGGTTGGGCGCTTGGGCGTGGGATGAAGTCCTTGAACACCTGGAAACCGGCCACTCCCGTCCAATCCCGATCACGCAGCCTGGTCTCGATGAAGGTGATCCCAAGCGTGCAGTGAAGACTCTGGACGATCAAGCCGCAGCGATCCTGGACATCTTCGCTCAACTCGGGGTCTCCAGGGATCGGCCCGCCACTATCGTTGCTCACAGTGGAGCAAACGCCCCCGTCAGCCTTGTCCTTGACCAGCACCCTGAGCTTGTTGACCGGGTGGTCTGGGTGGACTCCGGTCCCTTGGCGACGGGAAGCGCCTTCGCCCCAGACCTCCCGGAGGGATTGGAGGAGCTTCCGCTGCCGTCCCTCGACGTCCTCGCACAGCAGGCGAGCCTCGAAGGCTTGAGCGCAGAGGTCCTTGAGCGTTTTCAGTCCCGGGCCGTCCCTGTGCCCGGCCCCGTGCTCCGGCAGCCCGTCGAGCTCGCAAACGATGCCCGCCGCAAGATCCGGACCACCCTGGTGTGCTGCTCGATCCCTGGCGCGCAGGTGCTGGAGCTGGCCCGCGCAGGCCATGCCATGTTTGCGGAAGTAGCCAACATCGAACACCTCGACGTCGTTGACCTCCCGACGGGACATTGGCCTATGTGGAGCCGTCCCCGCGACCTCGCCAAGGTCATTCAGTCAGCGGCTTCCCGAGCCAACTGAACTGCACGCGCAACGGGGAAGGGGGCCTGCTGGCCGCCTGGCTACACCCGCGCCCCCGCTGACTCCCGGTATGCCGCCACGTCCCGCGCCAGTTCTTCGGCCATCAGGCTGTTGTTGAGGTTGACGGCCGCCCAGGTGCCGCCGGCTGCGGCGGGCAGGACCTGTGCCTTAAGGTCGGTGATGTTGCCGGCTGCCCAGATGCCCGGCACCGGCGTGGCTCCGCTTTCATCCGCCACGAGGTAATCGCCCATGCCTGACGGGTGCGGGGCCGCGGCCAGGCCCAGCCCTGCCAAACCCTCCAGCCGGGCGTGGACCTTCGGCCCCACCACCAGTGCGTCGATGGACACTTCGCCGGATGCCAGCGCGACACCCTTCAACCGCCCGTCCTGGACGCGGAGCTTCTGGATGGCACCTTCCACGATCCGGATCCCGCGGGCGGCCAGCTGCTCCAGCTCCTCAGCGGCAGGATTGGCCAGATCGTTGAGGAACAGGGTGATGTTGCCGCTCCACTGCCGGAACATCAGGGCCTGGTGCACGGAGACCGGGCCAGCGCCGATGATGCCGATCGCTTGGTCACGCACCTCCCAGCCGTGGCAGAACGGGCAGTGCAGCACGTCCTTGCCCCACAGCTCCTGGAGCCCGGGGATCGCTGGAAGGTCGTCTCGGAGCCCGGTGGCAACCAGGGCCCGGCGGCCGGAGACCCGGGTGCCGTCGTCGAGGGTCAGGCTGAAGGCGCCCTGGCTACCGGACGCCTCGGTAACCCTGCCGGGGACCATAACGGCGCCGTACCCTTCGGCCTCGTCGCGGGCGATCCGCAGCAGCTCGAGGGGGTTCATGCCGTCCCGGGTGATGAAGGCGTGCACTCCCTCAGCGGGCGCGTTGCGCGGTTCGCCGGAGTCGATCACGGCGACTGACCGGCGTGCCCGGGCCAAAGTCTGGGCGGCACTGAGGCCCGCGGCCCCGCCTCCGATGATCACGGCGTCGTACAGGAATTCACTGTTTTTGCTCATGTATCAAGCGTGCTTGCCATCCTCCAGTATGGCAATTATTCTTGCTGAATTGGCAACAAGAATAATTCCTGGAAGGCGGATCCGGTGGCGGATGAGGAACAGTTCGACGGCGTCCTGGCCGCCGTGGGCCCCAGGCTGCGGGCGCTGCGTGTGGACAGCGATGTGACGCTGGCCGAACTTTCAGCCACCACCGGGATCTCGGTGAGCACGCTGTCCAGGCTCGAATCCGGGCAGCGCAAGCCCAACCTGGAACTGCTCCTGCCACTGGCCAGGGCCCATCAGGTACCGCTGGATGAGCTGGTGGGGGCGCCGGACACCGGGGATCCGCGGGTTCACCTGCGCCCCGTGGTGGGCCCCCGGATGACGGTGATCCCGCTGACCCGCAAACCCGGCGGAATCCAGGCCTACAAGTGCATCCTGGATGGTGGACGCAGCGGCCAGCCTGACCCGCAGGTACACGAGGGCTACGAATGGCTGTATGTCCTCAACGGCACGCTCCAGGTGGTGTTGGGTGACCGCGAGTTTGTGATGGGTCCGGGGGAAGCTGCCGAGTTCGATACCCGCGTGCCGCACTGGTTCGGCCAGGCAAATGACGATGCCGTAGAATTCCTCAGCCTCTTCGGCCGGCAGGGAGAACGCGTCCACCTGAAGGCGAAGACCGTTGGCTGAAACAACAGTGAGCGTTTCGCGCGGAAGCTCGCTGTTCCTTCTTCCGGCCACGCTGTTGTCCGCTTCCGGTTTTGTCCTGTTCGCCCTGGAAAACCGGCTGCTTGGATTCAGCATGCTGATCGCCGCCATATTGGGCGCGTTGTTGGTCAGCCGGGGTCTGGCGAAGGACCTTGCCCTGGTGGCCTTCGGCCTGACGGTGATGAGCCTGATTCCCGTCACCACGGACATCAGTACCGGGCACATGCTGGAGATGGGGGCGGCGATGATTGCCGCCGTCGCGGTTCCCTACGCCGTCTCCCGCTGGGTCTACCGCGATCATGCCGTCCGTTTCCCCGTGCTGACCGGCCAGCGTTGGACCCGCGCGGAGAAGATGTACCTGTGGGTTGTCCCGCCGCTGGGATACGTCATGCTGGGCTACTACATGGTGAGCACGGGCGTGTACCGGAACTGGCCGGCGGTCAGCGACCCGGAAGGCATCATCCGGTTGTTCATCGGCACCAATGGCCTGGGCATCTGGGATGAACTCTTCTTCATCTGCACTGCCTTCACGCTGCTGCGCCGGCACCTGCCGGAGTGGCAGGCAAACCTGCTGCAGGCCGTGCTGTTTACCTCGTTCCTCTGGGAGCTGGGATTCGAGGCCTGGGGCCCGCTGTTCATTTTCCCGTTTGCGCTCCTTCAGGCACGGCTCTTCACCATAACCAAGTCGCTGTCATACATTGTGAGCGTCCATCTGCTGTTCGACTTCGTGCTCTTCCTGGTGCTGCTCCAGGTGCACAACAGCGGCTGGTGGGACGCATTCGGGTTCTGAGGCACCGGCCAACCGAAGCCGCCTCAGCTTGTCAGGGTTTGAAACCTGCCGGATACCGCGGATGGACCCATCAGGGGATGCGTCAATGAGCAGCACATCGCGCCTGCCCTGATGCCGTAGGAGGAGGGCAGATTCGCCGTTGACTTGGACAATCCCGGTACTCACCGGACGTGCAGGATCAACGGCGAGGGCCTTGCCCAGGATGCCGGCAAAGAACCGGGCAATCCTTTCGGCACCGAAGATCGGGTTCCTGGCGCTCTGGACCTTCCCGCCGCCGTCGGCCCACAAGACGGCGTCCCGCTCCAGCATGGCCAGCACGGCATCTATGTCGCCTTGTTCAATTGCGTTCACCAGCTTCTCCAAGGCCGCCCGGTCCCGGGCGCGTGGAGCGGGGGCTTCAGGGTCAATGTCGAGGCGACGCTCGGCCCGCGAGACCATCTGGCGCACGGCTGCGGGCGTTTTCTCCAGGATCGCGGCGATTTCCGGCGCAGTCATTTCGAAGGCACGGTGCAGGATCAGGGCGGCGCGGGACTCCGGGGTCAACTGTTCGGCGAGATGCAATAGCGTCAAGGACAATAGCTCCCTGTTGGCCACCGTTTCTTCCGGAAGCCGGTCCGTATCCACGGGCTCCGGAAGCCAAGGCCCGGTGTAATCCTCCCGGACCGCTGCCAGCTGCCGGACGCGGTCCACGGACCGGCGCACGCACACAGTGGTCAGCCAGGCCGGCCAGGATTCCACCGGGCTGTTGCTGCCGCTTTGTTCCTGGCGCACTGCGTCCACCGCCACCTCGGAAACCACATCTTCTGCGTGGCCGAAGTCGCCCAACATCCGGTAGGCGATTCCAAGGAGGCGGTTCCGTTCGTGCTGCCACGCCGCAGCAGCGACCATCGGAGCATTCATGGAGCCCACGCTACCCGTCAGGCGACGGGATTCAGCGCATCCACCGGAGGCTGCATCCGGGTGCTGACCGCAATCCGGTTCCAGACGTTGATGGTGGCGATGGCCAGGACAAGGGCGCCCATCCCGCCGTCGTCGAAATGCTTTGCCGCCGCGTCCCAGATGTCGTCCGTCACCGTGTCGGGGCCCAAGTTGGTGATGGCATCCGTGAGGGCCAGTACCGCCTGCTCCCTCTCGTCAAAGAGAACCGTGGCGTGCTGCCAGGCAGCCACGGCATGGAGCTTGCGGGAGGACATTCCCTGCTTCGAGCCGGCGGTTGCATGCATGTCCACGCAGAATCCGCAGCCGTTCAGGACGGACGCCCTCAACTTGATCAGATCAAGCAGTTCCGGATCGACGCTCTTGCGGGCGTAGCCTTCCAGCCCGATCACGGCTGCATAGCCAAGTTTGTTCGTCCGGCCGATGTTGATTCGTGTCATTTCCGAATTCCCTTTCGAGATGGAGCTTTACATCAGGGATGTCGGATCAGGCGGCTGAAGTGTGACACGGCCGCGGTCCCCGGACCCGGCAGGATCCGGTTCAGCCTTCGAAATCGCCGGCATTCCGGCGGAAATCGCCCAGAATCCGGATCAGCTGCGTCACGTCGTCGTCACCGAACTCGGACTGGACGAACACCGCGCTGTTGAGTGCCGCCGTCGCGTTTTTGGCCAAGGTCCGGCCCTCCGGCGTCAGCTCCACCAGGGTGGTCCGGCCATCACTGGGGTGCGGGGAGCGCACCACCAGGCCAGCCGCTGCAAGGCGGTCCACGGCATTGGTGACCGACGTCGGATGCACCTGCAGCAGTGCGCTCGCCTTGTTCATGGGCAACGCGCCGCCACGGGCGAAGCTCAGCAGCGCCAGGAGTTCGTAGCGCGCGAAGGTCAGGCCAAAGGGACGCAATACCGTCTCGATGCGCGCCAGTAGGATCTGCTGAGTGCGCATGATGGCGGTAATTGCCGCCATTGGCGCGGCTTCCTCAACCCAGCCGTGTGCCTCCCAGTTGCGCTGGGCGTCCGCGATGGGGTCCCTCGGCAGCGGTGTGGCCACGGTTCAGTCCCCGTTCCCGGAAGTACTCCTGAGCCCCGGAAAATCGGACTCTGAATATTCAACTCCCACTCCCGCACCAGCGATCTGCGCGATCCCAGCCGCACCCGGATTGGCGGCTCCGCCACCTGCAGCATGCCGCAGTTCCTCGCTGTGACGGAGCTCCACCCGGCGGATCTTGCCGGAGATGGTCTTGGGCAGGGCCGTGAATTCCAGGCGCCGGATGCGTTTGAACGGCGCCAGGTGGTCCCGGCAGTAGCGGAGGATGTCCTCCGCGAGTTCCGCGCTCGGTTCAATCCCGGCAACCAGCACCACAAAGGCCTTGGGCACCGAGAGACGCAACGCATCAGGGGACGGAACGACGGCGGCCTCCGCCACGGCAGGGTGCTCGATCAGCACGCTCTCCAGCTCAAAGGGGGACAGCCGGTAGTCGGAGGACTTGAAGACGTCGTCATCCCGGCCGACGTAGGTGATAACGCCGTTCCCATCCCGGCTGGCCATGTCGCCTGTATGGTAATAGCCGCCGCGGAATACTTCCGCCGTCCGCTCCGGGTCCCCGTAGTAGGCCTTCATCAGCCCCGCGGGCCGAGGGTCCAGGCGCAGGCAGAGCTCGCCGTCGTCGCCTTCCTGCCCGGTCACCGGATCAACCAGTACGACGTCGTAACCCGGCAGCGGCTTTCCCATGGCGCCGACGGTGACGGGCTGGCCGGGAGTGTTGGCCACCTGAACCGTGCTTTCGGTCTGTCCGAAGCCGTCCCGGATGGTCTGCCCCCAGGCCCTGGATACCTGGTCGATGACCTCGGCGTTGAGCGGCTCACCGGCGGAGACCACCTTGGCGGGCGGGTTCTTCAGGAGTGTCAGATCCGCCTGGATCAGCATCCGCCAGACGGTGGGCGGCGCACAGAAACTGGTGACGCCTTCGCGGTCCATGTGTTCCATCAGTGCCTTGGCATCAAAGCGTTCGTAGTTGTAGACGAACACGCAGGCCTCTGCGATCCACGGCGTGAACACGTTGGACCAGGCGTGCTTGGCCCAACCCGGCGAAGCGACGTTGAGGTGGACGTCCCCGGGTTCGATCCCGATCCAGTAGAGCGTTGACAGGTGGCCTACCGGGTACGACGTGTGGGTGTGCTCTACCAGCTTCGCCTTGGACGTGGTGCCGGAGGTGAAATACAGCAGCAGCGTGTCTTCCGCGCGGGTGGGGGCGTCGGGCTCGAATTCTTCAGATGCGTCCCGCGAATCGCTGTACTGGAGGGCTTCGGAGCTGCCCGGGGCACCGCCGTCGTTCACTTCAATCAAACGGTAGTCGCCCGGAACTTCAGCGAACTTTGCAGTATTGGCGCTGCCTGCCACGGCCCACGAAGCCCTGCCCCGCTCCACCCGGTCCCGCAGGTCCGCAGGTCCCATCAGCGTGGTGGTGGGGATGAGGACAATGCCCAGCTTGATCCCGGCCAGTATAAACTCCCACAACTCCACCTGGTTGCCCAGCATCAGGATCATGTGGTCGCCGCGGCGGACGCCCACGCTGCGCAGCCAGTTGGCCAGCCGGTTGGAATCGGCAGCGAGCCCGGCGAAGGTGCGGCGGGTGGCGGAACCGTCCTGCTCCACGATCACCAGCGCCGGGTTGCCGCCGGTCGCAGGGTTGGCCGCAATCCGGTCAAACCAGTCCAGCGCGAAGTTGAAATGCTCGAACCTGGGCCAGCTGAACTCCTGGCGGGCCTGGCCGTAATCCGTGCGGAGGGCCAGCAACCTGTCGCGCGCGGAACGGAAGTCGTCGGTGACTGACATTAAAGGCCTTTCGCGTGGTGATCCCCATCACTTCGTCTGAACTCTGTGAATATACTAGGACATCCAATGGTCTGGAAGAAGGGATGGGTCCCGTGAAGCCACAAGGAAGTGACACCGGGGGAGTGCCAGTGCTGCAGGCCAGCCAGGCTGCGGTTCCTTTTCCCGATGCGGACCTGATGCACATTGTGGACCTGCTGCAGCCCGCTGAACGGGACCGTTACGCCGAGGTGCGCGAGCTCCTGCAGTCCCGGATCCGCGCCGCGTCCATTCCGTACTGGAACCGTGAGGAATTCCCCTACGAGCTGCTGAAGCTACTGGCCGGCTGCGGGCTGGGCGGCCTCCAGACGGACGGCTCGTCGGCGTTGTTCAAAGGTCTGATGTACGTGGAAGTGGCGCGGGCCGACGTGTCCTTAAGCGCCCTCGTGGGCATACACAACGAGCTCATCCTCGGCATGGTCAATGAGCTCGGATCCGAGGAACAGAAGCAGCGCTGGCTGCCCGGGCTGGCCGCCTTCACCCAACTGGGCGCCTTCGCCCTGACGGAACCAGACCACGGCTCGGACATCGCCGGTGGCCTGGCGACCACAGCCAGGCCGGACGGGGCGGAATGGGTGATCAACGGCGCCAAGCGCTGGATCGGGGCCGGGACCATCGCGGACTTCGCCCTGGTCTGGGCGCGCGATGAGGCCGACGGCAGAATCAAGGGCTTCATCGTGGAGACGGACAGGCCTGGCTACCGGGCCACCAAAATCGCCAACAAGATCGGCCTGCGCATCATGCAGAATGCCGACATTGTGTTGGACCAGGTGCGGATTCCCCGGGACAACCTGCTTCCGGGAGCCACCGACTTCTCCGCGGCCAACTCACTGCTGCGCGACTCCCGGGCCTGGGTGGGCTGGCAGGCTGCCGGTATCCAGCTGGCCGCGTTCGATGTTGCCCGGGCTTATGCCCTGGAACGCACCCAGTTCGGCAAGGAGCTGGCGCGCTTCCAGCTCATCCAGCAGCAGCTCTCCGAGATGGTGGGCAACGCCTCAGCCTCGCTGGCGCTGATGAGCCAGCTGGCCACCATCCAGCAGGACGGCAAGCTGGAGATGGCGCAGGCTGCCATGGCGAAGGCCACCACCACCCGATTGGCGCGGGAGACCGTGGCAATGGGCCGGTCCCTGCTGGGCGGCAACGGCATCAGTACCGATTTTGAAATGGCCAAGCTGTTCGGGGATGCTGAAATTCTCTACACCTACGAGGGAAGTTACGAGATCAACTCACTCATTGTGGGCCGTGCAGTCACCGGAAAATCCGCGTTTGTGTAGCTACTTCCACCAGGTATCGAAGATGGTGACCGGCACGGTCCGCTTGTGCCGTGTACGCAAGTACTTTTCCTCGATCAAGGTTGCAGCAGCTTCCGGAATTTCCCGGCCCTCAAGGTAGTCATCGATCTGGTCGTAGCTGAGGCCCAGCTCGTCCTCGTCGGTCCGGCCGGGGTTGTCGTTCAGGAGGTCCGCCGTCGGAACCTTCTCCCACACCCGGGCGGGGGCACCCAACTCGGCCAGGAGCATCCGGTTCTGCCGTTTGTTCAGGCCGAACAGGGGCAGGATGTCCGCTCCGCCGTCGCCGAACTTGGTGAAGAACCCCGTGACCGATTCTGCGCCGTGGTCCGTGCCGATCACCAGGTAGTTGTGCTCGCCGGCCAGTGCATATTGGGCGATCATCCGGGCGCGGGCCTTGACGTTGCCCCTGTTGAAGTCGGAGATAGGGCGTCCGGTGGTCTTCTCGAACTCCTCTTCAAAGCCGTCGACGGCGTGGGAGACGTTGTAGGTCCACTCGGTTTTGGGCCGGATGAACTCCATTGCGGCCTGGGCATCTTCCTCATCATGCTGGACGCCGTACGGCAGCCGGACGGCAACGAAGCTGGCATCGACACCCTCGGACTGAAGTTCCTCCACGGCCAGCTGTGCCAGCTTTCCGGCCAGCGAGGAATCCAGCCCGCCGGAGATACCCAGGACAAAACCCTTGGTCCCGGTGGCTTTGAGGTAGTCCTTCAGGAAAACGACACGCTTGCGCACCTCCCCGGCGGGGTCGATCCGGGGCTGGACGCCCATTTCCTCAATGATCCTGGCCTGGAGTTCGCGCATGTGATCCACACTAGTCACGAGTGTCAACCCTGCTCAACCGGTGACGGGGCAGGGCCATGGCGCCGGATAAACTGGTCAGCATGACTTCCCCCAGCGTTTCGCCTGCCGATGCCCGTGCCCGCCTCCTTGAGTTGATTAAGGAACTGGCGGTGGTCCGTGGCAAGGTCACCCTGTCCAGCGGTGCCGAGGCCGACTACTACATCGATCTCCGCCGAATCACCCTGCACCACGAGGCTTCCAAGCTGGTGGGCCAGGTCATGCTGAACATGATTGACGACGCCGGCATCAGCTTTGAGTGCGCCGGTGGTCTCACTATGGGGGCGGACCCCGTGGGAACCGCAGTGATGCACGCAGCTGCCGACGCCGGACGTCCCGTTGACGCCTTTGTGGTCCGCAAGGCGCAGAAATCCTATGGCATGGGCCGCCAGGTGGAGGGACCTTCGGTGGTGGGCCGCAACGTGCTGGTGCTGGAAGATACGTCCACTACGGGCGGCTCTGCCCTGACCGCCGTCGAGGGCGTCCGCAACGCCGGCGGCAACGTGGTAGCGGTGGCCGTCATCGTGGACAGGGACACCGGAGCCAAGGAAAAGATCGAAGCCGAAACCGGCGTTCCCTACCTCTTTGCCTTTGGCAAGGACGAGCTCGGACTGGACTGATTCGAGCCGCCTGTGTGCGGCTCGACGGAACGGGGGAGTACGGCCTATTCTTTTCCTACGTTCGCAGGTGCTTGAAACAGTAATTAAAGAGGGGTGGCGGCATGACTTCGCCTGATTCGGAGCTCTCGCCAGTAGACAGGATCCAGAACCTGATCCTTGAAAGCGCCGATTTTGAGGAGTTCCTCAACGAGTTGGCTCAGCTGTCCGCCAAGGCAACGGCGGCCGCTGGCAATGAAGTGCTGTGCGGAATCACGCTGTTGCGTGACCGGCAGGCAGCCACCATTGGCTGGAGCAGCGAGGAAGCCCGCGAGGTTGACGAGATCCAGTACACGCTGGCGCAGGGGCCGTGCCTGACCTCGGCCGAGGAGCAGAAAGAGGTTTATGTTCCGGACCTCCTGGACGAGGAACGCTGGGGCCCGGACTATGCCATGGCGGTGGCCAGCCATGGCTTGAGGTCTGTGCTGTCCCTGCCGTTTGACCTTCAGGGCGAGGCGAAGGCGGCCCTCAACCTTTACTCTACTGCTCCGGACGCCTTTGCTGACGTTGCCCGGGAGCGGGCCTGGGACTACACCCGGGAAGTCTCCCAGGCGCTGCGGCTGGCGGTTCGGTTTGCCCTGCATAACGACAACGCCAGCAACCTGCGGGCCAGCATGAAGTCCCGGACGGCAATCGATCTTGCAATCGGCATTGTTATGGGTCAAAACCGCTGCAGTCAGGAAGAGGCATTCTGCATCCTGAGCAATGCCGCCAGCAACAGCAACACCAAGCTCCGGACGTTGGCAGAGAACCTCGTGGGGAAGGTCGGTGGCGTGCAGGTGGCCACACACTTCGACGAGCCGTCCCACAGCCAAGCGGGATAAAACGAGACTGCCCCAGCTTGTTTCCCGGCAGGGCTGCCTATAGGCTGGGCACAGGCTGAGCAACCGGCCATAGTTGAACCCAGTTTTTGGAGTACCTATGGCCCGCTCACGTTTCCTCGACTGTTTCCACCGTAACCCGGATCCCGCCGCTCTGTCCTCCTGGACGGAAGCGGAGCTGCTCAAAGCCAGCGACAAGGCTTATGCCCGCATGGAAAACGACGCCGATCCGCGCATCGGGGAGCACCTCGCCATTTACAGCGCTATCAGCCTCGAAATGGAACGTCGCTTTTCAACCGAAACTCGCATGGCCGGGTTCTAGGCCTGCGCCTGACCGGTACCGTCCTGTAACCCGGGGCAAAACCTTGGGAGTCCACGCTCTATTACGGTAGAGACGTGGACTTCCGTTCCGAACACACCGATTGGGCCGCCAGGCTGCTCCGGCAGGCCGGCGACCTCAACAGATTCTCCCGGCGCAAGTTCCTGGTGGGCACGGCGGCATCGGGAGTCCTGGCCGCAGACATGCTGTTCACTCAGCGGGTGCAGGGGCAACGCCGCAGCAGCCGGATCCTGCCGGTCACGGACGATTTCGCTGACAAATACCACCCCCACGCGAGCTGGTTCCTGTTTCCCGGCTACAAGACCAGCTGGGAGGAAGCCCAGTGGATCCTGAACTCCCTCCGGGGCGCCCTTAACCGCCGGGGCCGGCTTGCCGCCGTCGGATATTCCAACCTTGGCCTGGACATCGATGAAGTTGTGATCGCTGTGATCGAGTATGTCCGGGCGCACAAACTCACCACGCTCTACTTCTATGGCCACAGCTTCGGCGGCATGGTAGCCACGCAGGTAGCTGCGCGCCTCCGGGAGTTGCATGGTGTGGAAGTGGCGTTCATCCTGCTGGATTCTTCCCCGCACAACCGTGCCGATGTCCTGGACCAAAGCTGGTTCGACGGCGTGGTGTTCCTTTATGAGTCCGGGTTCCGGGTGCCCAGCGTGATCCGCGGAAGCTACGAGCTGGGGGAACGGATCGTCCATAAAAATGAGCGCACCTGGCGCCAGATCCTGGACCAGGCCATGGCACAGCTGACGCCCATTGCGCCGTCGAGCGTGTTGATCCAAAGCGAATCAGCCTACATTTACCACTTTGCGCCGGCCCGGTTTGCGGGGAAGCTCGGCAATTCCAGAATGGCGTTCATCGGCAACCCGCAGGATCAAACGGTGCGGTACACAACGGCCAAGGCCGGTTGGCAGGCAACGTTCGCCGCCAACATGGAGTCCACCGAGTTGCAGACAGAAGGTGCCCGGCCGGCCCATGCCAGCCCGGGCTGGAACCCTTTTGTCTACCGTCCGCTGGTGGTGGAGCTGCAAGACCGGCTGTTCCCGCTGCCCCGCGGCGGCTCGCGGGTGACTATCTACTAGATCTGGTCCTTGAGGTCGGCCACCGATTCCAGCACCTGGTTGGGCCGGAACGGGAACGAGTTGATGTCCTCGCGGCGGGTAATCCCGGTCAGGACAAGAACCGTGTGCAGGCCCGCTTCCATGCCGGCCACGATATCCGTGTCCATCCGGTCACCGATCATGGCAGTGGTTTCCGAGTGTGCGTCGATCTGGTTCATGGCCGAACGGAACATCATGGGGTTGGGCTTGCCCACAATGTAGGGTTCCCGGCCCGTTGCCTTGGTGATCAGCGCGGCAATGGCGCCGGTGGCCGGCATGGGGCCGTCCTTGGAAGGGCCGGTGGCGTCAGGATTGGTGGCGATGAACCTGGCGCCGGCAAGGATCAACCGGATCGCCATGGTGATGGCCTCAAACGAATAGGTGCGGGTCTCGCCAAGAACCACGAAGTCCGGGTTTTGGTCGGTGAGGATAAAGCCCGCCTCATGCAACGCCGTCGTGAGTCCTGCTTCGCCGATGGTGTAGGCGCGGTTCCCTGAACCGGAACCATGCACCTGGTCTTTGAGGAACTGTGCGGTGGCCAGGGCGGAGGTCCAGATGTTCTCCTCCGGGATCTCCAGGCCGGACGCACGCAGCCTGGCGGCCAGGTCCCGCGGCGTGAAGATGGAGTTGTTGGTGAGCACCAGGAAACGCCTGGAGGTATCCACCCAGCGTTGGATCAGGTCCGCCGCGCCAGGGACTGGCTGGTTCTCGTGCACCAGCACGCCGTCCATATCTGTGAGCCAGCATTCGATCTCCTGGCCACTGCGGTAAACCGCTGCCGATGCTTTTACCTGGTCAGCTTCTGCCATGACTTCCTCCACGGGTGACGGATATTCCTCGGCCCAGTCTAGTGTTGAGGGGTGAATCAGACACCCGGGACCCCAATCGACCCCCAATCAGGCATTGAGGAAGCGCCGCAGGCGGAAGTCGGCGTTGGGCCGTGGGAAGGCGAACTGCCCGACGGCGACCACTGGGATCCGGAGCTGCTGGCAGCAGGGGACCGGCGCAACGTGGTGGACAAATACCGCTACTGGAAGCACGATTCCATCGTGGCGGACTTGGATTCGAAGCGGCACAACTTCCACATCGCGATCGAGAACTGGCAGCACGATCTCAACATCGGCACCGTGGTGCGCACCGCCAACGCGTTCCTGGCCAAGGAGGTGCACATCATCGGCCGGCGCCGTTGGAACCGCCGCGGTGCCATGGTCACGGACCGTTACCAGCACGTCCGCTACCACCCGACGGTTGACGAGTTCGTCGAGTGGGCACAGGGGGAGGGCCTGGCCATCATCGGGATCGACATCTTCCCCGATTCCGTGCCGCTTGAGACTTATGAGCTGCCCAAGGACTGCGTGCTGGTGTTCGGCCAGGAAGGCCCGGGACTGACGCCGGAGGTCCATGAAGCGGCGCTGGCCACCTTGTCAATCGAGCAGTTTGGCTCCACCCGTTCCATCAACGCCGCTTCCGCCGCGGCGATCGCCATGCACGCCTGGATCCGTCGGCACGTGTTCAACCAGCCGGTGTAGCTATTACGCCCGTTCGCGTAACAGACGCTTGATACGGACCTTCCGGGCCGGGATTACATACTTTCCACGCCTGTTTGCTGCCAAACCGGGTATTGCTCTGGCGCTCGATGTTACTGGGCGGTAACCTCTGCACTACGTGTGTCCATAGGCGGGCATGCCAATAACTGGAGGTTCAATGAAGCGCTCTCTTGTTACAACCGGATCCATGCTGGCCATCAGCGCACTGTTGGTTTTTGGTGCCGGCCCTGCACAGGCAGCACCTGTGCCGGGCTTTTACGACCTGCCGGCAGTTCTGCCGGCAAACAACGGGGATCTGATCCGCTCGGAACCATCGGTCTTTTTCCTCGACCCGCTCCATGCCGTTCGGGCACCGGCCAGCGTGGAACGCATTATGTACAAGTCCACCAACAGCACTGGTGCCCCGGTTGCCGTGACCGGAACCGTCCTGGTGCCGTACGCGCCATGGATCGGACCGGGCCAGCGGCCCGTCCTGGGCTATGCAGTAGGCACGCAGGGACTGGGCGACCAGTGCGCGCCATCGCGTGCCTTGGCGGCAGGTACGGAATACGAGGGCGTGTTCATCAAGGGCCTCCTGGCCCGGGGATACTCCGTGGTGGTTACGGACTACGAGGGGCTGGGGACCGCGCCCAAGCACACCTACATGGCTAGGGCTTCACAAGGCCACGCCGTGCTCGATGGTATTCGTGCTGCCCAGCGCCTTGGCAACCCACAAATTACGGCCAGCACGCCTGTTGGACTGGCTGGATACTCCCAGGGTGGCGGCGCATCGGCGTCTGCTGCCGAACTGGCTCCTTCGTACGCACCGGAGCTCAAACTCAAAGGGGCATATGCCGGCGCCGTACCGTCGGACCTCGGCGCCATGGCAGGCTCCCTTGACGGTGGCTTGTACACGGCATTCCTGCTGTACGCCCTCAGTGGCATCAGCGAGTCGGCCGGCGTCGACGTGGGCGCCTACCTGAATCAGGCAGGCCGGGCGAAGCTCGCCGCAACAGAGGGAGAGTGCACTGTTCAATCAATTGCCGCCAGCGCCTTCCTTGACACCGCCACACTCACTGCAGACGGCGGGAAGGCAAGCGCTATGCTGGCCGTTCCGGAGTTCAAAGCCGCAGTGGATGAACAAAAAATTGGCAACGGCCGGTCCCCCAAGGCGCCGGTTTACCTTTCCCACAGCGTCTTCGACGACGTCATCCCGTACTCACAAGGAAAGGGCCTGACGGAGCGCTGGTGTGCCGCCGGATCGTCCGTCTACCTCGACACCAACGCCGCACCCACGCATGTGGGCGGCTACGCGGCAGCATTCCCGGCAGCCTTTGCCTTCCTGGAACGCACCTTTGCCGGCCGGACGGCGCTCAGTAACTGCTGGCTGATGGGCTGACTCCAGCCGCGTCGGGCACTGATTCCGTTGAAGGTGTCCGGTCCGTCCACTCCGACGGGCCGGACACCAGCGCCGCCAAGTGTTACCACTGAGTGACCCGAAACACGGCAACCCGTCCGGAAATGACTAGGATGGTTGCTAGCCGACGAGGTTCACTCCAGGGTCACCGCACCCGCAGACGAAATTCACTTTAGGAGTCAGCATGCCCATTGCAACCCCAGAGATTTACTCCGAGATGATCGACCGTGCAAAGGCCGGTGGCTTCGCGTTCCCGGCTGTGAACGTGACGTCCTCGCAGACGTTGAACGCTGCTCTCCGCGGTTTCGCCGAGGCTGAGTCCGACGGCATCATCCAGGTTTCCACCGGTGGCGCTGCTTACTGGTCCGGGGCGTCCACCAAGGACATGGTTGCCGGTTCCCTGGGCTTCGCGGCATTTGCCCGCGAGGTGGCCAGGAACTACAACGTCAACATCGCGCTGCACACGGACCACTGCCCCAAGGACAAGCTGGATGGCTTTGTCCTGCCGCTGCTGGCTGCTTCCGAGGCCGAGGTCAAGGCCGGCCGCAACCCGCTGTTCAA
>JAPSJV010000049.1 GCA_031178005.1 Pseudarthrobacter sp. | reverse complement strand
CGTGAGCCTTCTGCAGCATCTCGTCAAAGTCAGCCAGAGTGCCGAACATCGGGTCGACCTGCCGGTAGTCGGCTACGTCGTATCCTGCGTCCGCCTGCGGCGACTTGTAGAACGGCGACAGCCAGACGGCGTCGACGCCGAGTTCCTTCAGGTAGCGCAACCGGCCGGTAACCCCGCGCAGGTCGCCCATGCCATCCCCGTTCGCGTCAGCGAAGGAGCGGGGATAAATTTGGTAGACGACAGCGTCTGCCCACCACGTTCCTATTTCGGACCCGGGCGTGGAAATCGGGGTGTGGGTCATGGTTGCCTCTCCGGTAACAATTATGTGTAAACGCTTGCATTTCTATCGGCAACGTTACTAGTGTGACTGTCACCACAACAACCGCACCAACGACTTTTTCTTGTCACTCAGCGAGGAGTCTCCTGCCAATGAAAACGCGCAAGTTCTTACTGCCGGCAGCCACTGCCGGCGTTCTCGCCCTGACGCTCTCCGCCTGTGGCGGCGGTGGCGGGGGCGGCGGCACCACCGCCGGTGGCGGTGACGCAGCCAACGGCCTCGACGGCCGCGGTCCCATCACCTACGTGCAGGGCAAGGACAACAGCAACGTGGTCCGACCGCTAATCGAAAAGTGGAACGCCGCACACCCGGATGAGAAGGTCACCTTCAAGGAGCAGACCGACCAGGCCGACCAGCAGCACGACGACCTGGTGCAGCACTTCCAGGCCAAGGACCCCAACTATGACGTGGCGAGCGTGGATGTTGTCTGGACTGCGGAATTTGCTGCAAAGGGCTGGCTGCAGCCGCTGAAGGACAAGATGGCGCTGGATACCTCCGCAATGCTGAAGCCCACGGTTGACAGCGCATCCTACAAGGACACGCTATATGCAGCGCCCGTATCCTCCGACGGAGGCATGCTGTACTACCGCAAGGACCTGGTGCCCACCCCGCCCAAAACCTGGGACGAGATGATGCAGATGTGCTCCATCGCCAAGGAGAACAAGATCGGCTGCTTCTCCGGACAGTACAAGCAGTACGAAGGCCTCACGGTCAACGCCTCTGAGGCGATCAACTCCGCGGGCGGCTCCGTGCTGGATAAGGACGGCAAGCCGAACCTGAACACCCCGGAGGCCAAGGAAGGCCTGGGGAACCTCGTCGAAGCCTTCAAGAATGGCAACATTCCTAAGGAGGCCATCACTTACCAGGAAGAGGAAAGCCGCCGGGCCTTCCAGTCCGGCAACCTGCTCTTCCACCGCAACTGGCCGTACGTGTACAACCTGGCCACGACCGAAGGCTCGTCCAAGGTAAAGGACAAGCTGGGCTTGGCCCCGCTTCCGGGCAAGGACGGCCCGGGTGCATCTTCCCTGGGCGGTCACAGCGCGGCCATCAGCGTGTACTCCAAGAACAAGGCCACCGCCCTTGACTTCGTGAAGTTCCTGGTCGAAGAAGAACAGCAGAAGTTCTTCGCCACCCAGGGTTCCCTCGCTCCGGTGCTGACTGCTCTCTATGACGACGCTGAACTCGTGAAGAAGCTTCCGTACCTGCCGGTCCTGAAGACCTCCATCGAGAACGCCGTGCCGCGTCCGGTCACCCCGTTCTACCCGGCTGTAACCAAAGCCATCCAGGACAACGCTTACGCTGCGCTGAAGGGCGAGAAGCCGGTGGACACGGCGTTGTCTGACATGCAAAAGTCCATCGAAGCCGCCGGTGCAGGATCGTAGTCCAGCCATGGCAACTGAAGTAGGCCCGACGCCGGTCAAGTCACCGGCGTCGGGCGGTACCCCGATCCACCACGGGCCCAAGGGCGTGGGTGAGGACAACAAGATCCTCAGCCAGGGTAAATGGGCCGCCTGGCTCCTGGCCCCCACCATCATCGCGCTGGCCGTGGTGATCGTTTACCCGATCATCAGCGCCATTGTGATGTCCTTCCAGAAGGACGCCGGGCTCGACCCCGCCACCGGGCTGTTCACGGCCGGCGGCCCGGCTGGCATCCAGAACTATGTGAACTGGATCGCGCAGCAGTGCGCCGCCCCTGCCGGCGGAACCGTCGCCTGCCCGCCGGGAACTTTGGGATCCCAGTTCTGGTCAGCTACGCAGACCACCTTCATCTTCACCATCATCACGGTGACCCTGGAGACTATTCTTGGCTTCTGGATGGCCATGATCATGGCACGCTCCTTTAAGGGCCGGAGCCTTGTCCGCGCCGCTGTGCTCGTGCCGTGGGCCATCCCCACCGCCGTGACGGCCCAGCTGTGGCTGTTCATCTTCGATTTCCAGGGCATTGCCAACAAGCTGTTTAACGCCTCCATCCTCTGGACCGGAAGCGAGTGGCCGGCCAAGTGGGCTGTCATCATCGCGGACACCTGGAAGACCACGCCGTTTATGGCGCTGCTGATCCTGGCAGGCCTGCAGATGATCCCTGCCGAAGTGTATGAGGCGGCGAAAGTTGACGGAGCCTCGGCCTGGCAGCGGTTCCGCATGATTACCCTGCCGCTGGTAAAGCCGGCGCTGATGGTGGCCATCCTCTTCCGCACGCTGGATGCACTGCGCATGTTCGACCTGCCGTACATCCTTACGGGCGGTGCGAACAACACCACCACGCTGTCCATCCTCGTCATTAACCAGATCAGGCAAGGGTTCAATTCAGCCGCGGCGCTGTCCACCATCACCTTCATCATCATCTTTTTGGTCGCTTTCATCTTTGTCCGCTTCCTTGGGGCGAATGTGGTGGAACAAAGCGGCGCCACCGGTAAGGGGAAGAAATGAGCACCGGAACAGCCCTCCGGGCACAACAGGACAAAGGCCGCCGCATGGCCCAAAACAAGGAGAAGTGGGCGCAGGGCCGCACGTACATCAGCGCGGCCGTGATCCTCATCTGGTGCCTGGCGCCCGCCTACTGGATGGTCGTCGTGGCGTTCCGCGAGGTCGGCTTCACGTACGACACATCCTTTTTCCCGACGCACGTCACGCTGGACAACTTCATAACCGCATTCGACACGTCCTTCGGCAACAGATTCGGCCAGGCACTGCTGAACAGCATTTTCATCGGCGTCGTGGTGACCGCCATCTCGCTGCTGATCGGTGTTTTCGCGGCCTACGCCTTGGCGCGGTTGAATTTCCGTGGCAAGTTCCTGGTGCTGGGCTTCATTCTGGGGGCGTCCATGTTCCCGGGCGTCGCACTGATCACCCCGCTGTTCCAGCTCTTCACCAACATCGGCTGGATGGGCACCTACCAGGCGCTGATCATTCCGAACATTTCGTTCGTCCTGCCGCTGACCGTCTACACGATGACGTCTTTCTTCCGCGAAATGCCGTGGGAGCTGGAAGAGTCGGCACGTGTCGACGGCTGCACCCAGGGCCAGGCGTTCCGGAAGGTCATCATGCCGCTGGCGGCTCCGGCCATCTTCACCACGGCCATCCTGGCATTCATCTCCTCGTGGAATGAGTTCCTCATCGCCAGCCAGCTCTCCAGCGATGCCACCCAGCCTGTGACGGTGGCCATCGCAAACTTTGCCGGCGCCCAGCCCCAGCAGATCCCCTACACGGCGATCATGGCGGCCGGCACCATCGTCACCATTCCGCTGGTGATCCTGGTGCTCGTGTTCCAGCGCAAGATCGTCGCCGGCCTTACGGCGGGTGCAGTCAAGTGATACGTGGGGCAGCACCGCAGCGCAAGGAGCAGGCAACCGGGTCCGGCGACAAACGGGTCCGGTCCGGCGAGGACTTCGACATCATCATCGGATTCCTGGGCTTCTGGGCTGTGGTGCTGCTCGTCGTTACCGTCTGGATGGAGCTGACAGCCCAGCCTGCCTTGGGCTCGGCACTGGGCCTGCTCGCCATCCTGCTGGCACTGTACGGGATGATCAGGCTCCGCCGACGACTTCCTGCGCGCACTGCCACCCGGCGGCGCTGAATCGCCTGGTCAGACTAAAATGATTTCTTGCCGCCGGGAGAAAGACATGGCGGAAATCTTCGGGGCTGTGAGGGGGAACCGTGGCGCGCTCAACTGACCGTGCCCAGCGCGGCGGCCACTCGGGTGTAAGCATCGAGGATGTGGCTGCCGCCGCAGGGGTATCTACTGCCACAGTGTCCCGTGCCGTCCGGGGTCTCCCCCGGGTGTCGCCTGCCACCCGCGAAAAGATCCTCGAAGTTGCCGGCGCCTTGGGCTACGTTGCATCATCCTCCGCGTCCGGCCTGGCGACCGGCCGGACCAAGACCATTGGGGTGCTCGCGCCATTCGTCAGCCGCTGGTTCTTCTCGAAAGCCATCGAAGGGGCCGACCGCGAACTTCACGCGCGGCAGTACAACCTGTCCCTGTTCAACCTCGGGGGCCACGGCAGCCATCGCGAGCGGCTGTTCAGCAAGACCATGGTCTACAAGCAGATCGATGCACTCCTGGTGCTATGTATGGCGCTGTCCCATGAGGAGCTTGACCATCTGCAGAAAATCGACATCCCGTTGGTGGTGGTGGGCGGGCACGTCGAGGAATGCGCCTACATCGGCATAGACGACTATGCCGCCGCGTCCACAGCGGTGAAGCACTTGATCGGCCTGGGGCACCGTGATATCGCCCTGCTCCACGGCGACGATGAGACCGACCTGAACTTCGATGTCCCGCGTGTCCGGATCCTGGCGTTCCAGGATGTGATGACGGCGGCAGGGCTGGAAGTCCGCCCTGAATGGGACGAGTGGGGAGACTTCACCGTACGCAGCGGCCAGGAGGCTTTCCGGCGGCTCTGGGGACAGTCCGGGCCGAAGCCCACCGCCATCTTCTGTGCCTCTGACGAGATGGCCATGGGTGTGATCTTCGAAGCCAACAGGCTGGGCGTCAGAGTCCCCGAGGACCTCTCTGTCATTGGCATCGATGACCACGACTTCTCAGACGCCGTCGGCCTCACCACGGTTGGCCAGCGGCCCGACGAGCAGGCCGAGCTTGGCACCAAGATGCTTCTCGACGAACTGCTCGGCATCACGGGCTCCGTGCGCTCCGCCGTCGCACCCCACGAGCTGATCGTCAGGCGCACAACGGCGCCGCCCCGTCCCGGCGCCTGCCGCTGACGGGCAACCGTCTGTTCTGATGCCCCCGCCGTTCCAAGCCAGCGCCCTGGCCTGGAACGGCGGGGGTCGCGGCCCGGTTCAGAGGCAGTGGGTTAGGACGCCCGTGCCAGCTGGCGGATCGGGATCCAGCGTGACGCCAACCGCCGGTAGGCCGCCGCGGCACCTGTCATGTCGCCCTCCGCGAGGCACTCGATGCCGAGGCGCACATCCATGGGGGAGTCGTCCGGATAAACCTTGTCTGCCACTGCACCGTAGTCCAGCTCCACCATGGACTCCGTATGGAAGAGCTCCAGCCACTCGGTGAGCTGGGTCAGGTCATCGAGCATGTCGAGGTCCGGTGCTGCCAGCGCCAGGTTGGCCACGGCGTAGCGCACCCGATCGAGTGCCTCGGTGATTGGAGCCCAGACTCGGACGGTGAGGATCCGGCCGCCGGCCTCCACCA
Source organism: Pseudarthrobacter sp. (assembly GCA_031178005.1). Taxonomy (GTDB): domain Bacteria; phylum Actinomycetota; class Actinomycetes; order Actinomycetales; family Micrococcaceae; genus Arthrobacter. Next base: position 981 of record JAPSJV010000049.1, on the reverse strand, counting down.
CATCCTGCGGATCTGACTCAAGGAACAGGGAGAACCAGCTGAAGGGAATGCCCCATGTGGAAGCCCGGGTATGCACCCGCGTGGCGCCTTCGCGGGCACTGACCAGATCGATCCGCTCCTGGTGCCGGTCACGCTGTTCCTCCGGAATGAGGAGTTCAGCCAGCGGCCCATGAATGCCCTCCATCAGCGCGTTGGCGGCCAATCCGGCCCGCAGCACGAGCTGGCTGGGGCAGTAAAGGAGGCCGCCGCCGTTCGCCTGTGCAGCGTCTTCTTCATCCTTGGACTCGTCCTCGACAGGCAGCCCGGGGGCGCGCGTAACACGGACCAGGTCGGTCCGGCCGGTAGGGAAGGGATCGCCGCCCGGCCGCGTAATCCGTCCGAGGGAGGCCAGCAGTTCGGCATTTTCGACGGCGGCCCGTGACGCTGCCCGGTCGCCGGCAGCCTTGAGCGCTGCGCGCTGGTCCTCGGGAAAAGCTTCCAGAGGCTCATAAACGCGCAGGGTGGACGAGAACGGCAGCCCCGCCTGTCCCCGGTAAAGGCTTCCGGTCATGAATGCCTGCCTGTCACGAGTCCGCCACCATCAGCCGGCCAGCTCCAAAACCACGGGCGCATGGTCAGAGGCGCCCTTGCCCTTGCGTTCCTCACGGTCGATCGATGCGCCGGTGACCCGTGACGCGAGGGCCGGCGAAGCCAGGATGAAGTCGATGCGCATGCCCTCCTTTTTGGGGAAGCGCAGCTGTGTGTAGTCCCAGTAGGTGTATACGCCCGGGCCCGGAGTGTGCGGGCGCACCACATCCGTGTAGCCGACCTGTTCGAACGCGTGGAAGGCGGCCCGCTCGGGTTCGCTGACGTGAGTGTAGCCCTGGGTGAGGAACAGGTCGATGTCCCAGACGTCGTCGTCGGTGGGCGCGATGTTCCAGTCGCCCATCAGCGCCACCTGCGCCTCCGGGTTGTCAGCGATCCAGCCTGCTGCCTGGTTCT